>CAYTBI010000028.1:28717-54374 GCA_964435975.1 uncultured bacterium | reverse complement strand
TACTAAGCGGGTCGTGCAGCTCACGGAGCCAGGACGCATTTTTCTAAACGATGCTCTGCGGCTCCTGGAGCAGGCCGAAGCAGCTATTTCTACCGTGCGGCGAGCCGCTCGCGGGCAATTAGGAAAACTTGCCGTTGGCTACACCGGGCCTGCCCTCTACTCCGTGCTGCCACAAATCGTGCGGGCATTCCGCGAACGCTATCCTGATGTCGAGCTTACCCTACACGAGTCGTGCACGCCCGATCAAGAAACTGCCCTCATCGCCAACGAAATCCAAGTTGGTTTTTTGCATCCACCGATCGATGCGCCATTGCAGTTAAAAGAAGTGCTTTGCGAATCAATGGTTGTTGCCTTACCTGAAAATCATCCACTCGCGTGCCAACCCAGCGTATCCATTCGCGATCTGGCTCGAGAGTCCTTTATTCTCTTTCCACGTACCGTCGGCCCCGTTCTGTACGGTCAGATTATGGCGCTCTGCACCCAGGCGGGGTTTAGTCCCAGAGTCGTCCAGGAAGCCACACCCCAGCCTACTATGATTGGACTCGTTGCAGCGGGTATCGGCATTGCCTTCGTGTCCGAATCCTTACAACAAGTTGGCCGTCCGGGAGTCATCTATCGCTCCCTGCGAGAAGTAGCTCCCGTTCTGAAACTCGCAGTCGCCTGGAAAAAACAAGAACGCGATCGCAAAGCGTTTACCGAAGAATCATCCACACTGCAAAACTTTCTGCATGTGGTAGATCTTTGGTCGAGCGTCCGCTGAAATCCGCCGCTGGCGAGCCACATTAAAGAGCCAGAGCGCGCAGAGACCAAAGGCTTGACCTTCAAGCGACTTGAAAGTTTAGACTGATGCCGTCAGCACGGTGAGTCCAGGAATGTTCGGGATTGGTGAGTTCTCTAAGATCGCTCAGGTGCCAGCTAGCCAGCTTCGTTACTACGACGAAATTGGTTTGTTCGTACCGGCAAGCATTAATAGTGAGACGGGCTATCGCTTCTACAGCGTCGAACAGCTCGCCCAGCTCAACCGCATTCTGGCACTCAAGGACCTGGGTCTCTCGTTAGGGCAGATCGAGCGCCTTTTGGAAACAGAAATCGAACCTGAAGAAATTCGGGGAATGCTCGTGCTTCGCAAGGCACAGATCGAGCAAACGCTAGAGGCTGAAACTGCTCGCCTTCGAGCGGTGGAGTCGCGGCTGCAACTGCTAGAGCGCGGAGGTGGATTCAAAGACGATGATGTCGTCCTTAAGAGTCTCCCTGCCTATGCCTTTTTATCACTGCGGCAGAGATACCGGGGGCTCGGCGATACGCTCGGAGCAATCGCCCAAATAAATCAAATCGTCCCCAAGCAGCTCGAAGCCAAGACCTTGGGCCGCTTCGCAGCGGTCATCCATAGCCCGCTCTTTGAAGAGCGTGACTGGGATTTGGAGTTTGGCTTCTTGCTGGCGCAACCCCAGGATCTCGCGGTGACGTTACCGAGTGGCGCAGTGATGAAGGTTCGAGAACTGCCGGCGATCCAGACGGCAGTGACGGCAATACGGTACGGAGGCCCTGAGAAGGGGCACTTGGCCTACAGCGCGGTCGGCACCTGGGCCGAAAAATATCAGTACGCGCTGGTGGGTCCGGGCCGAGAGGTGTTTGTCGTGCCGCCGCAACCAGATCGCGAGGCCGAAATGGTCGTCGAGATTCAGTTTCCTGTGGCCGCGATCGCTACCTAGTCACCATCACCACCACACTTCAAAGCCGCACCGATTCAGCGACTAATTGCAAAGGCGATCGAGTCAGAGCGTTTCCTGCTCGACTTGTTTTCGTCGAAATTTGAGTTATGAAGAGACAAGATCCTAACTGCTTTGCCGTCTCTTCATCAGCAGAATGTCATCATGCCTTCATAGAGGAATCCAGACAGTATGATTATCGAGCTTTGGGCTTTGCTAGGTGTAGCCGCCATCTTATGGCTGTCCATATTTTCACAACAAATACAAATCGACAAAGCTGGAGGCACAAACTATGCCTTGTCTAACCGTGAAGAGGGGCATCGCTTCAAAGGCGCAACGCCCCTCACCGGCCGCCTGACTCGCAATGTCCGCAATCATGTTGAAGGCTTGGCATTATTTACCCCGCTAGTTGTCATCGCTTCTGTGGCCGGTGTTTCAAACATCTGGACACAGGGAGCTGCGATCGCTTTTTTCATAACCCGGCTCCTGCATTTTATTTTCTACGCCTCAGGTCTTACGCCCTTTCGCAGTTTTGTCTGGGGCTTTGGTTTCTTTGTGGCCATAGGCAGTTTTGTCTTTGGTATTATCGTTGGCTAGGTAATGGCTGTTGTCGTGCATTGGCCTCGGCCGCGCTTCTCCCGGAACGGTCTGCCATGCTTTCACAGGACATGAGGAGAGATGCTGGGTCTTTTCGAGGAGTTTTAATAGTCTCAGACTATTAAAAAAGAGATAAAAGTCTATTGGACAAATGACTGTCCTCTCTCTACATTAAGTCTTAAGTGTTGGGTCTACCCCAGTATAGGGGTTCGACCCACAGGCTTTAAGCGTTTCATTTGAATGTGTCTGTCATGTCATTAAAAACTGCTTTTCGCACGCTGGCGCTCGGCCTGTCGTTGCTGCTGCTGGCTGCCTCTCGCTTCAACTCCGCTCGGGCTCAGGATAGAGCGGCACCAATGCAGTTTCAGGGGCGCTATCTGGTCTCCATTTCAGATGCGGATATGCTGGCTTCTGCTTACGTTAATGGGCGGCTAGGACCCCGCGAGGGCCAAGATGCTCTGAGCGTCATCCCCCTCGGCGGGCATGTCAGAGATCTTCAGGCCCATGAAGTAGAAGCCAGCAACTCGGTGGCCGGACCGCCGGTCGCAGTTGCGGTGACTCCCGACGGGCGCTACGCCCTGACAATCGAGACATTTCAGCCGCGCCCAGAGGGGGCAGCAGAGGCACAGACCTTTGCGGATCTGAGCCCTGGCAATCGCCTGCAGGTCTTCGATTTATCCGATCCCACTCAGCCCACCCGCGTCCAAGACTTGTCTATTGCCGAACGCCCGGACTCCGTGAGCATCAACGCAGACGGCTCCCTCGTTGCGGTGACCTTTCATCCCAACGGTGCTGGCAGCGAAACTCCCCTGGCGCTGATTCCCTTTAGCGATGGTCGATTGGGAGAGCCAGTTTATCCCACCGTTCCGGGCTTTACCCTCGGCGAGCGGTTGATTCATGCCGAGTGGCATCCGAGCCGAAGCGCCTTGGCGCTGGCAAACGAAACCACCGGCGAAATTGCTTTTGTTGAGGTTGTCGGTCGGGAGCTACGCGCTTGGGGAAACGTGGTGCAGGCTGAGAAGGCGCCATTTATGGTGCGCTTCACGCCAGATGGTCGCTACGCGATCGCCAATGCCCTTTACTGGGGAGCCGACGTAGAAGGACGCTGGAGCGAGGCCCCACGTGGAAGTCTCGTGAGCATCCGGCTAGAAGCTGGCACTCAGGCCGACGGCTCGCCGCGCCATGCCTTGGTCTCCCGGGCGGAGACTGGCGTCAGCCCGGAAGGTTTGGCAATTAGCCCCGACGGTCGCTACGTGGTGACCACAAACTTGGAGCGCAGTTATCTGCCCTACGATGACGAGCGCATTACTTGGTTTTCGTCGCTAACGCTAGTCACCCTCAACCCCGAAACCGGCCAACTCGAGCGCGTGGGCGATTACCCCTTTGATGGCATCTTGCCCGAGGCGGCAGCATTTGACGCTTCGGGCGAGTTTTTGGCCGTTGTTAACTACGACTTCTTTGACGACCGTATCCCGGGTGGCTCTATTGACTTCTGGCGCATCGCCACCGATCCGTTGAATCCACAGCCAATGCTCGTTAAAACTCAGTATTCGGTCCCCGTGACGCGGGGCGCGCATTCAATCGTTTTAGTGCCTTAAGCAGGCGATCGATCGCCGACACTAGTATCCCACTTTGCCATTGTCACGCTCGACCCGAGGGCTGCTTTAAAAAATTCGAGTGAGGTAGCAGAACGCTTCATGAAACAACGTATGGCACTGTTCCTGGGAGGAATTTTCATCGTGGGGGCGATCGCGCTTGGCGCTGCCGCCAGCAACCTTCATTTCACCCCTGCCACCCGCGAACTTCCAGCAAATCAAACGCTGTTAGCCGGTGAGCTAGCCAGCAACGCAGCGGCCCAGACTTTTCCTGGCGACATGAATTTCCAAGGTCGCTATTTAGCGGTATTATCCGATGCGGATATGGTGGCATCGGCCTATGTCGACGGCGACTTGGGGCCCCGCACCCCCAACATGAGAGACGAACTGGCGATCGTTCCTCTCGATAGTGGGTTACCTGGCGAGATCCGGCGCATTCCCGTCTCAAATGCGGTGACGGCATGGCCGTCCCTGCTAGTCCTCTCAGAAGACGGTCGCTTTGCCTACGTCGCCGAGACAGATGGACCTGCACCGAGGGTGCAACCCAATTCAGCGACCTTGCCCCTAGCCCAATTGTGCGGGCGATTCGCCTAGATGACTCGCTTGCAGGCGAGGTCGTACAGACAGTTGAAACTGCTGGCCGAGTCCAGGGACTGTCACTTCGCCCTCAGGGCGACCTGCTCGCTGTCAATGTCGCCAATACAGACCGCCCGCAAATTGGCTTCTTGCAAGTTAGCAAAACCGGGCACTTGAGCGATTTTATCTTGGCCGATCTGCCAGATGTCGCGATGCCGCCGGGGGACATTAAATGGAGCCCAGACGGCGAGATTTTAGGGGCAACCTTTCCGGGAGATGATGCCGCTCGGTTTTATCGCGTAAGATTCGACCGAGGGAGCGCGAGCGTCGAACAGCTCGGCAACGCCATCATCACTGGCAAGTTTCCCGGCGTCGGCCACTGGTCGCCGGATGGACGTTACTTCTTTGTCACGAATCTGTACTGGTTTGGCGGCGCGGAGGATAATTTCTTCGGCTCGAATATTTCGACCATCAAAGCCATTCGCGTCGATCGCTCCCCGGCGGCAGCACATGTGGCCGTATCGGCAGCCTCGGCGGGTGCTTCGGCTGAGGAGTTTGCGATCGCGCCTGATGGTCGCACGGTCGTAACGCTTAATATGGAGAATTCTTTCCTCGCACCAAGCGATCCTCAGCTAACTTACTCCTCCTCCTTGACGGTGATGACCTGGGATACCAATCGCGAGCAGTTAATGGCTCGCGGCACTTACCCCTTTGAAGGAATCTTGCCAGAAGGGATTGCCTTCGATCTCTCGGGTCAGTTTTTGGCCGTCGCCAACTTTGCCCATTCCAACCCGCGTCGACCTATCGAAGAGACCACCGTAGATTTTTGGCGCCTTGTTGGCGAGCCTACCTCATTGGTGAAAATGGATATTCAGCTGCCGGTAATGCGCGGTGCCCATGTTGTCAAAGTACACCCTTGAAGGCGAACGCTTGGAATTGACGGCAGATTTTGCTCGGTGGAGTTATCCGCGCTTCTAAAGACTCAATGCTTCCCTTCCTTTAAAGGAGATGTGCTATGAACCATATGCTGATGTTATCTTTTGGCGTTGCGATCGGCATTTTAGGGCTGCGACAAAGCGGCTATGCCCATCATGGCTTTGATGGAGAATACGATCGCTCCAGCCCAATTTACCTAGAAGGCGTCGTCACGGAAGCCTTCTTCGGCCTGCCTCACGCAGAATTGACATTGGAGATCGATCGAGACGTACAAAGTGCTAATTTGCCAGAGAGTGCAAAGGAGTTTGAAGACGGCCTAACGTTCTGGCATGAAGGGCTTGGCACGACCGTAGAGGTAGAGCTTCCGCCCCTCAATCGCTTCTTCAATCTCGAAAGTAAGATCGAACGAGGCGATACTGTCAAGCTTATTGTTCTGAGGAACTGCGAACCGCCACACCAACTACGCGGCCGGTGGGTCGTGACAGGCGATGAAAGCACCGTACAATCGGGCCGCGTGCAGAACGAAGTGAGCCGTTGCCAATGATAGAACTGCTGCAAGCTCTGCAGGATTTAGAGATGGTGCGCGCAATCCGGACATCGACCACTTATTACCCACTTCTAAATGGCACCCACATTTTGGGTTTTGCTTTGCTGCTTGGCGCGATTGCCAGCTATGACTTAAAACTGCTTGGCCTGTTTCAGGGGAAAATGGAGGGTGCTTTATCTGTGGCCAGAATTGGATTTGCAATCGCTCTTATCACGGGCTTTTTACTGTTCGCCACTCGCGCCACGCACTATATCGGAAATATAGCCTTTGCGATCAAAGGCGGGCTTCTGGCTCTGGGCCTAGCTAATGCCTCAGCTTTTCAATTCGTGAAAAAATACGGCTTTCAGAAGGTCTCAGCAATAATTTCTCTCATTACGTGGATTGGCGTTCTCTACGCCGGGCGATGGATCGGATTTACTTAAGCAAGATCGAGCATCGCAACTACGGAGTGGTACGACGCATCTCTTACGTCGCTACTCTTTATCATTTCGCGCGCAGCATCGGTACGGCCGATGAGGCCATGAAGCGCTCTGTGCCGAACTCGATAGGACGCATTAGATTACCAATCCTTTAGCTCAGTCGGACCGTTTCGAAAAGGCTTGGGATGGGTGTGCGAGCAATAGCCCCGCACTGGCAAGCACCCTTTATGATGGAGACACCCCGGCCAAGAAGAGCCCATGACCGTCACCAGAGAGACTAAATCCCCGTCTTCGACAGCGACCGTAGATGCTATCTTTCCAAGCGGTCAACCTTACAGTGACGAACCGCCCTTGGAAACCGAGCTCCACCTGCAGCAGATGATTCTGCTCTTGAACTGCCTGAAGTGGTTGTGGCGCGATCGCGATGACTACTTCGCGGGCGGCAATCTCTCCATCTATTACAGCTCCCAGCAGCGAAAATCCGAGGACGTGCGCGGACCCGACTTCTTTGTCGTCCTGGGAACCGAGCAGCGATCGCGTCGGAGCTGGACAGTCTGGGAAGAAGGCGGCAAGTATCCTAATGTCATCATCGAAATCCTCTCAGACAGCACGGCAAAAACGGACCGCAATCTGAAAAAGGACATTTACCAAAACATTTTTCGCACGCCAGATTATTTCTGGTTCGACCCCGATACCCAGGAATTCTCAGGCTTCCATTTGGTAAACGGCAAGTATGCACCCTTAAACCCGAATGCTGAGGGTTGGCTATGGAGTGGGCAGTTACAGCTCTTCGTGGGCATTCGCGAGAAAAAACTGCGTTTTTTTAGCCCCGATGGCGCATTGGTTCCAACAACTGAAGAGGTTGCCATCTTCGAAAGTGAGAGAGCCGAACGCCTAGCCGAACGCCTCCGTGCTCTCGGCATCGACCCAAACGAGGTCTAGCTCGTCGTAAGGGTTCGAAAAAGGCCATTATCACATCCCCGGATAGGGCTGAAATCTTGGTGAGGAAATGGCTTTAACCACAAGCTGCCATTATTTCTCGAACGAGTTGCAGTACGCATTGCCCTGAAACTGGTGAATCAGTCGCTGTTGTTTGCGAAACAACCAGACTTCCGGCACTCGATAGGGAAGATAATCTTGTGTGTCGGAATAACTGGTGACATCAATTTCCAGGACTAGATCCGGCGGTGGATCGCGACGCCAGTCAATTCGCTCCTTGCCCGAAACCGCTTCCCACCAGTCAATGTAGAAGCAATAGTCCGGCTCAATCCCACTTTCTTCAGGGAGTTCCATCGTTACCGGAGTTGCTGCCTGAGATTTTCGCAATAATAATGATGAGACGCGCCGCACGAGCAACACTAAACTGGCCAGCCTGGGAGGTTCCCCAAGAAAATGACACCTAGCCTCAATAGAAACTTCAGCAGCCCACTCAAAAGTGTCTCGACAGTCCTCATCACCGCTGCTTTGGGGTTGGAGTTGGGAAATCTGGGCACTAGGATATTTCTGGGCTTTCCCATGCAAGGACTCGACTCTGTCTTCTCCGTAGAGCGGGTAGTACTCGCCATCCACGCCGTTGAAGGCGCGATCGCCGCAGCCTACGCAGGATCTAGAGGTCATTCTCCCTGGGGCTATGGCATCTACACTTTCTTCGTTGGTGCCTTCGGCTTGTCCGAGCTTTTCAAAAAACAAGCTGAGGAGCCGGACCCAAACTCTCGATGACTTTTCTTTGTGGGAAACAATAGCTATTCGACCTCCGGGCACCCCTGATTTTTGGTTCCCGGCCGCCCTCTACTACCGTGACGCCGAAGAGATGATGCTACGGTCGTCGGATCGACAGCACCCCGAGATCCGCTCCCAATTTCATCACTATACCTAGCCATTAAAAACCCCGAGGAAGATAACATCTCCCTCGGGGTTTGCACGACGGGTCGAGTGCATCGTGCGGGCACGAGTCAGTTAGATTGTGGGCCCGACAGCAATGTCGACAGCGCCCGCATCAACGCCTATCAAGGTCGCGATGAGGGTGCCATCGAAGAAGACATCCGAACCGTCAGTCGTCAGGCCGCCTTCGCCTAGGCCTAGGTCGACAATCGTGAGGGAGTCCTCGAGAGCGTCGAAGTCAACGATGACGTTGTCAGCCACGGTTTGATCGGCGACGAACTCGAAGGAGTCTATGCCCTCACCACCCGAGAAGATGTTGTCACTGCCGCTGGTGACGACGAATTCGTCGTCGCCGTCGCCGCCGAGAATGCGGTTGTTAGACGCTTCTTCTTCGACAATGAAGCTATCGGCATCTGCACCGCCAGAGACGCGAGCGCCTTCGCCTAGAACGGCGATGACATCAGCGCCAGTGCCGCCGAAGATGAGGTCTTCGTCGCTGGTGAAGATAGTATCTTCGCCGCTACCGGAGAGGATGATGCCGTTACCCACGGCATCGGGCAGCTCGGAAGCCAGGTTGGAGTCAATTTCGTCGTCTCCAGCACCGGTGATAACGGTGTCGCCAGGCGCAAAGTCAATGCCGCCATCTAGGGTGTCGGCTCCGGCAGTGCCAATAACGAGGTCTCCGTCATCATCTGCGACCAAGTCTGCGGTTAAAAGCGACCCATCGTCGAAGGTCAGCTGTTCGACATTAATCAGAGTGTCGGTGCTGCTACCCACGGTGACGGTGCCATCAGCAGAGGCAGCGATCTCAAAATCAGCTTGATTGCCATCAAATTCGACCGTGTCGAAGCCTTCGCCACCATCGATGAAGTTATCTTCACCTGGCATCCCGAAGCCGACGATCGTATCGTCTCCCGGGCCAGCGTCGATCGTATCGTTGCCTGGTCCGGGATTGATAGAGTCATTGCCTTCGCCACCATTGACCGTGTCATCGCCAGCGCCGGCATCGATCGTATCGTCTCCCAAACCACCATTGAAGACCTCCGCCAATTCAACATCCGGATCGCCACTTTCCAGAATCTGATCCTCTGTGGATGTGCTATCACCTATCTCAATCACAAAGTTGAAGCGAGCGACAACGGGCTCGTGGTCGCTGGCAGACTCGGGGAAGTCATTGTTGATGTGGACGATGTCAGTTTCGGAGATCTCGAGCAGCTCGTCGGTGACGAAGATGTGGTCGAGAACTTGGCTGTTGCCCTCGAAGATGAAGGTAGACGCCTCATCACCGGGCAGCACGTCCGTAATCAGGTTGGTCAAGACCTGCTCGTCGCCTTCGCCGGGCAGGATTTCTGCTAGGTCGTTGGTGAACTCAAAGGTATTGAGGTCGCCGAGAACGACGATATTTTCGGTCTCAATCGCCGCGCCTTGAATCTGGCCGCGAATTTCACCACCGGGGAAGCCTGCCGTGTGCAGGTTGAAGTAGAGCGGAATGTCTTCGCCAGCTTCTGCGCTTTGGAAGACATCCACAAAGTCGCCGAGGGGCTCGCCTTCGGTGTCAGTTGTTTCCCAAACGCCAGAAATCGTCGTAGTCCCGTCCTCGCTGACGATGATTTCGAGGTCGTCATCATCATGGAAGGGGCCGACGATACCGAAGACAACCGGACCATTTTCCTCGGCCGTGCCGACGTGGAAGTGTAAGCCCGTAACGATGTTGTCAGCAGAATCCGCTGGGAAGTTGCCAGGGGCAAGATCTTGGGCACCCTCGGCAGAGGCGATCGCAGTGCTGAAGTCTAGCTCGCTGGAGATGGTCAGGGTGTAGCTGAGGGCATCACCAGCTTCGTTGAGCGATATCTCGGCGGCGCCAGTTGCCGGCGAGCCCGTATCGATCTGCTCGAAGAGCCCGGCCTCGGCGTCGATCGTCATCACCTCTTGATCGCTACTGAGGCTAGAGGTGAGTGCGGTCGTCCCGAGCAGGAAGTCAACGTAATCATTGAGGGCCTGGGTTTGTAGCTCGCGATCGATCTCGCCAGCCTGGGTAAAGGGCTGTTGAGCGCCGAAAATCGGCGTCGAGCCGAAGCGGGAGGTGAGGTGGTTGTTAATCAGGGTGATTTGCTCACCTTCAAACCCGAAGGTGCCCACCAAAGGAACGCGGGCGTCGTTGACGAAGGCCGTGTCGGCATTGGCAATACCTGCAGCCGCCAGTTCGGTTGGCGTCAGGGCTTCCGTGCCCTCAAGAGTGACCCGCTCGGGGTTGAACAGGAAAGCATTGCGGATATTACCGCTGGGAACGCCACCTTGGGTGTTGACGAACTCTTCTGCTGGCGCAGCAGCAAAGACATCGAAGAATTCGTACTCGGGACCGCCTGCTGCGGCAATCGCATCGACGAACTCTTGCAGAGTTTGGGTTGCGTCGCTCACGAGAGCATTATCGCCACCTTCGACGCCGTCATTGTCCTGAATTTCTTGCAGGGCAATGATGTCCGGCGAGCCCAGGTTATTGACGATTTGGTCGGCAAGGTCGAGGCGCTGCTGGGCATCGGGGTCGGTGATGCCGTTCTCGATGGCCGCAGAGCTCGTCAGGTTCAGAACGTTATAGGTCGCGACCGTCAGCTCGTCTTCTCCTACCGTCAGCTCCGTCACCTCGGGGGTGTTGATGGTCTCTTCGATCTCGAATTCTTCTGTCACGAGGACTTCAAAATTGCCAAAGGAGTAGCTCACCACGCCCGTGATATCGGAGAGATTGTCGCCAGCGGTAATGCTCGGTGGCTCGAAGCCCTCGGGCAGCAAGCCGTCATCGAATTGGACCTGAATGCGCTCGGGGTTGAGGTCGCCGAGGCCATCTTCGTCGGCGTTGATATTGATGCCGCCGCGATCGTTGAGGCCGCCATCGGGGGAGCCGGAGGTGATGTTGGCACCATCGTCGGCAACGACGAAGGTTTGAGCGAAGCCGTCGGTTGCCGAGACCGCTGCAGGGTCATTGATGGTAACCAGCAAGCCTTCGAGGGACTCGTAGAAGTCAATGCCATCGACTTCCGGATTGAAGGGATTGGCGGCATCGTCTGCTGCATCGAGCAAATTGATGGTGTCGGTGGGCGGCTGAATGGAGCCATCTTCGGGTAGCTCGTCCGCGCTGATGACAACGGCATTCGGAATAGCCAGGCCACCTTCGCCAAGAACGACCGGAGCGGGGATGGGGCTCTCTTCGGAGACTACGGTAAACTCGATGTCGCTCAGCTGCGTCGTCGAGAGGCCGCCAGCACCGAGCGGGATAACCTCGGCAACGGTACCCGTTACCTCTAGCTCGTTGCCCGGAACGACGGTGGGGGCCTCCTCGCCGGTGGAGACGAAGATGCCGTCGGAGGTCGCATCATTGCCGTCGCCAACGGCATCCTGGAGATAGAAGCCGTTGGTATCGACAGCCGTCACGACACCCGTGGTGGTCACGATTTCGCCTGCGAGGGGAGAAACGTGGCCCGCGCCTTGGATTTCGGAAATCGAAGTCACGCCGTCATCGACCAAGCTGATGCGAGCGACAATCGGGTCGTGGTCGCTGGTCTCTTCAACAAACTCGATGTTGGTGTGAACGATGTCCACCTCAGAGCTATTGGCGAGGCTGTTGCTGACCAAGATGTGGTCGAGGGTCTGCGAGTTGCCCTGAAAGATGAAGGTGTAGCTCTCGTTTTCGGGCAAGTTGTCGATGAGATTGTCGAGAACCTGAGGCCCGCCAATCTCGGCAATGCCGAAGCCATCATCGGTGCTCTCAACGGTACCTTCGAGAATCTGCAGGGGAGAGATGAACTCGAATTCGTTGAAATCGCCGAGAACGACAACATTAGCGCTCGGCTCTTCTGCCAGGACGCCATCGACGAAGGTATTGACTGCCTGGGCTTGCTGGCGGCGTTCGTTCAGGCTGCCGTTGATGTTGGGATCTTCTTGGCCGAGGTCCGTGGGCTGAACCGATCCGAACAGAGGCACGCTGCCACCTTTGGAAGAGAAGTGATTGCTAACAACAGTTACCTCGTCACCGTTGAAGTCGAACGTCGCAACCAAGGGCACGCGGCTGGCAAAGAAGGGAACCTGCTCTTGGACGAATTCGCCAGACTCGCTAACCGCACCAACAGACGCTTCGTCGAGGGTGACGCGCTCGGGGTTAAAGAGATAGGCCGGGCGAATATTGCCACCGGGCTGACCGCCAACTCCATCTTCTACAAAGAAGGTATGATCGATAAATTCATAGGTCGGACCGCCGGCAGCGGCGATCGCATCGACGAGAGCTTGCAGGGTTTCATCGGCATCGGAGATACCGTCCTCGTTGGGGTCGATCAACGCGTCCGAGGCCCCGTTATTGTCCTGAATCTCTTGCAAGCCGATGATGTCGGGAGCGCCGAGGTTGTCGGCAATCTGCGCGCCGAGAGCGGCGAAGCGATCGGCGCTATCGCCGGGGTCGAGGTTGAGAACGTTGAAGGTAGCGACGGTCAGTTGGGTGTCCGTTCCGACTAGCTCCGTTGTCTCTAGCTCTAGGCCAGCAGAAGTTGCCGTGAAGGCTTGGGTGAGTTCGATTTCGTACTCGCCGTTGTCGTAGTTGAGGACGCCCGTAACGTCGCCGAGGGTGTCGCCCACATTGACATCAGGAATGTCGAAGTCCGGCAAAACGCCGCTATCGGCTTGGAGTAGCACGCGCTCGGGGTTGAAATCTTCCGGACCAATGTTGACCGTGCCGCGATCGCTGAGGCTATCGGAATTCTCGCCTTGATTGGCCAGGGCATAAATCTCAACGCCATCGGTGGCGCTGACAGCAGCAGCATCTTCAACGGTCACCAGCAGACCTTCGAGAGACTCATAGAAGGTGATACCGGAAGCGACAGAGTCGATCGGAAGAGCCCGACCGCCATTGCCCAAAATCACGGGAGCGGGCACTTCATTCTCGCTGGAGAGAACCGTCACCTCGAAGGGGTTGCCAATTTGGGTCAGCGTTAGCTCGTCGCCGCCACCAAACTCGCTAACAACACCGGTAACCTGGGCCTCATCGCCAACGCTAACGGTCGGTGCGCCACCAGTGAAGACAAACAGACCGTCGGAGGTGGCCTCATCGCCATCGCCATCAGCATCTTGGAAATAGAAGCCGTTGGTATCTACTGCCGTGACGATACCGACAGTCGTGACGTTCTCTCCTTCGAGTGGCGAGGTCAAATCGCTGCCTTGAATCTCGAAAATAGCGGCCTCGAGGGCAGCTGGTGGGGGAGGAGGAGCCACATTGGAGACGCGGACGTTATCGACTGCGATGGGCTCGAAGCCATCGGTCGAGGTTAGCTCGATTTCAAGGTCTAGCAGACTACCGGTGCCCGGAAGTGGGAAGGCAAAATCCGTCAGTGCAGCAGAAAGGGCTTGGCCGTCACCGACGCCATCGAAATCGGTGTCTTGGACTAGGTCGCCCCCGTCACCATCGTCGTCATTGTTGGTGGGAACAAAAGCACCGATGAGTTCGCGCGTGCCGCCATCGATGGTGGCAAAGATTTCAATGCCGTCGCCATCGGAAGACTCAAAGTTGAAGAAATCAGGCTCGCTATCGAGAGCACCGAGAGCCACGAACACATTGAGGCCGTCGGCTGCATCGATGTCGATGCCCGAGATTGTAATGGTTTGGGTCGCGTCGTCGCCTTGCCCGTCGTGGTCTTGGCCGAAGATGGCGAAGTCCCCATCGAAGCCAACCTGGAAGTCGTCGCGAGCGGCATTATCGTTGTCGGGGGCGGAGAATTGCCCGAAGAAGACGAAGCCGCCATCGTCAATCTCTGACGACAAAGTGAAAGTCGTCCCCGGCGCGGTCTCGAAAGACTCTTGGAAATCAATTTGGCGCGCGACGCGGACGTTATCGACTGCGATGGGCTCGAAGCCACCGGTGGTTGTCAGCTCGATTTCAAGATCGAGAGAGTCACCCACGGTCGCCAATGGAAAGGTAAAATCCGTCAGCGCGTCGGTCAGCAACTGGCCGTCACCGACACCATCGAAATCGGTGTCTTCGATTAGGTCGCCCCCGTCGCCATCTTCATCGTTGTTGGTGGGGACAAAGGCACCGATGAGTTCGCGATCGCCGCCATCGATGGTGGCAAAGATTTCGATGCCGTCGCCATCGGAAGACTCAAAATTGAAGAAATCAGGCTCGCTATCGAGGGCACCCAGAGCAATGGTGACTGCAATGTCGGACAAGCCGCCAAGAGCAATGTCTGGAATTGTCACGATCTGGGTCGCGTCGTCACCTTGACCGTCGTGGTCTTGGCCGAAAATGGCGAAGTCCCCATCGAAGCCAATCTGGAAGTCGTCGCGAGCGGCGTTGTCGTTGTCGGGGGCGGAGAATTGCCCGAAGAAGACGAAGCCGCCATCGTCAATCTCTGCCGACAAGGTGTAAGTGGTGCCCGGTGCGGTCTCGAAGGACTCTTGGAACGGCAGAGCGGGGGCAGCAGCAGCGCTGATGCTGGGGTTAATTGCACCAAAGGTCGTGCCTACAGAAGGATCTGCATCAAATGAGTCCGCGCTCACAGTGTTGCCAGCCGCGTCAAAGATGGTTGCCGAGTCGCCGATGGCATTCACTGCAAAGAAATCCCCAACGCTAGCGTCGCGGAAGATAATCTCGGGCTCATCGTCTGTGAACGCAAAGTCCGTACCACCGAGGAGTTCGCCAATCAAGAATGCTTCGTCTGCAGCGTCCTCATCAAGCACGCCGATCGCATCGAAGACTTCGCCGAACACCGTGATG
Organism: uncultured bacterium; assembly: GCA_964435975.1. GTDB lineage: Bacteria > Cyanobacteriota > Cyanobacteriia > Cyanobacteriales > Rubidibacteraceae > CAYTBI01. Next base: position 39,363 of record CAYTBI010000028.1, on the reverse strand, counting down.
TCATCGATGACCCCATCGTTTTCAACGTCGATGTCGGCGAGATCTGCTGGGAACTCGGACGAGAGCACGATCGTGAAAGAAGGATTCTCAAAATCGGGAATTTCTACTACCAGTAGGCCGTTCTCATCGAACGTTCCGGAGACGGGGATAGGCCCTGGTGCATCATTCGGATTGACTTCCCCCGAGTTGTCGACCCCATCGGCATCAATGTTGACGATTACCCCCGAAAAGGCTTCGCCAGGCGTGCCGCTCAGCTCGATGGACTGCATGCCGGGATCGCCGCCGGGTGGATTGGGCTGGAATTCGCTGATGTTCATCTAAATTCTGAAGCTCCTTAGATTGCTGTACGAAATGACGCACTGGGCCATTGCTCGAGTACTCTATTGCGGGCTAATAGATAGCTGGGAGTTGCAGCGATTGCTGCGCTCGGGGAGGCCCCAGACCGGCCGCAAGAGACATACGTAATTTCTCCCGCATCAGAATGTCACGGAGATCTTAAAAAGTTAGAAAGGTGGCTTTAAGGAAAGGTTATCGGTCGTACAAGAATTGTGCGAAACGCCTGCAGGCTCTAGCTTCAAGCAATTTTACAAGTTTTTAAGAATTCGATCTTTACAAGAAATACTTGCATTTCGAGATCGAAATTTCGCTAGTGTAGTGGGTTAATTATTTAGCTAGTCGAATTTAGACCCCGAGAGTAGCATGGGTGGTGCTACATCGAATGGCTAACAAGTGGCTAAGTTAGGAGAAATACCACTCCGATATGGCACCGATCTGCAGCACTGACACGAGCTAAAAATTCAGAGAACGAACTCAAAATTGCTCGCCGGTGGTAGTTTCCCGTACAGCAGTTGATAGATTCAGTCCTAGGCATGCCGCGACTTGCCGATTTCTGCTTCTGACCGGCCGAGACCGGCTTGGATAGCCGTGATGAGGATGGTGTTACCAACATCCTCGACCGTGCAGCCGCGACTGAGGTCGTTGACGGGTTTCTTGAGGCCTTGCAGAATGGGGCCGATCGCGACTGCGCCCGTCTCGCGTTGCACGGCCTTATAAGTGTTGTTGCCGGTGTTGAGATCGGGAAAAATAAATACGGTTGCTCGACCCGCCACGGCAGAGTTGGGTAGCTTCTGGGCGGCCACGCCCGGATCGACAGCAGCATCGTATTGCAACGGTCCTTCTAAGAGTAAGTCCGGACGGCGCGCGCGCGCGACTGAGGTCGCGCGGCGGACTTTCTCGACATCTCTACCCTGGCCGGAGGTTCCAGACGAGTAAGATAGCAGCGCCATGCGAGGCTCGATACCGAACGCTCGAGCTGTCTCGGCTGAGGCGATCGCGATATCGGCCAGTTGCTCGGCTTCGGGATTGGGGTTGATGGCGCAGTCGCCGTAAACGAGCACCCGATTGGCAACGCACATAAAAAATACTGAAGAAACAATGTTAAATTCCGGGCGCGTTTTGATAATTTGCAAGGCGGGCCGGATTGTTTGCTGGGTCGTATGGGTTGCCCCCGATACCATGCCGTCAGCATCGCCTGCGTAGACCATCATGGTGCCAAAGTAAGAAACATCAAGAAGATAATCGCGAGCGGCTTCGAGAGTCATGCCTTTGTGCTGGCGCAACTCAAACAAGGTTTGGGTATAAGCCTCGAGCTGCAGGCTGTGGGCCGGATCGATAATCTCGAGACAGTCGCTATCGAGCGATGCGATGGGAATGTCGTACCGGGCGATCGCGCGCTCGATATCTTCCACTTTGCCCAAGAGGGTGAGCTTTTTGAGGGCAGACCGGGCGAGAAGCAAAGCGGCGGCTTTGAGGATGCGCGGGTCGGTCCCTTCTGGCAGGACAATTCGTTGGGGCCGAGCTTTAGCGCGCTCTTCGAGCGTGTAGGCAAACATCTTGGCGGTCATGCCTCTAGTACGAACGGCGCTGAGGTGACGCTCGAGCGCGGGCAAGTCCACACGGCGATCGAAAAGGCGAACGGCCAAGTCAATTTTGAGTCGGTCATGCGGGCGCAGGACCGCACGGACGCGCTCGACACGGGCGGCAGTGGTGTAGGTGTCGGTCTCGACTGAAAGTATGGGAACCACATCAGATAGACCTTCGATAAGCCGCACGATCGCGGGCTCGGGTTGCAATCCACCTGTCAGGAGTATCCCAGCCAAGTTGGGATAGTTGCGCGAGCGATGGGCTTGCAACATGCTGACAATAATGTCGCCGCGATCGCCCGGCGTTACAACTAGGCTTCCCGCTTCGAGCCACGCGAGGGCGTTATGAATCTGCATTGCGGCGACCAAAGTTTGAGCGACCAGACGGTCGAGATAGGCCTTGCCGTACAGAATCTCGGCATCGAGCTGCCGGGCAATCTCACCAACAGAAGGACTGCTCAAGCGATGCTCGTAAGGGAGTGTTGCCAGCAGGAAATCTCGATCTGCATACTTGCGCTCGAGTGCGGCTTGCAGCGCCTCAGTTTGACTCTCGCGGGCTTTATTGATAATTGCGCCAATGACGGAGCAGCTGCGCTCTAGATACGAATCGACTGCAATTTCGACAGGATTGAGCGCGTCCTCAAGGTGGCGGCGATCGGCATTGCCTAAAATCAACACCAGGCAGCCTAAGTTTTCAGCAATCTCAAGATTGAGATCGAACTCGAATGCTGATTCGGTTCGGACATAATCCGAACCCTCGCAAAGGATAAAATCACAGCGCTTCTCGAGTGCCTTGTAGCGGGCAATAATTTGCCCGAACACTTCGTCACGGCGGTCGCGGGCGATGAGGTCGACCGCTTCTGAGGCGAGCAACCCGTAAGACTCTCGCTCGGTTTGAGGAAGGTTAAAGCGATCGACGATTAAAGCAATATCGCTATCGCGCTGACCGGGACCGACGGTCGCGATTAGCGGCCGAAAAAATCCAACATGGGGGGTTTTGCGTAGAACGAACTCCAGGATGCCCAAGGCAACGGCCGCTTTACCGCTATGGGCCTCAGTCGTACTGATGTAGAGCGAGTTGACCATCTGAATTATCCGAATCGCGGGACTGCCTCGGAGCTGAAAATCCCCTCTATCCTAAGAATTTCGACAACGCGTTCTTGTATTGCGATTGACTCACCAGAATTCTACAGAACAACTTTATTTTTGATGGCGGTATCGTTGGCTCGATAGCAATGCCGGCGTCACACGGCTAAAGTGGCGACTCGCGCTTCGAATCGTTAAGTTGCAGCGGCTTGAGTCGTGCGGTAGAGGTCTCAACTTGGCAAAATTCAAGGGATTCTCAGCCCAGAGGAAGCAGATAATCTTAGTTTTTAATACAAAATTCACACTCCTGTTGTTGGCAAGTCCTGGCAAATCTCGAAGCTGTGCCAAGATTTTCTGCAAATTACCCCCAGTGCGGGGATGGATTGTTAAGCTAGTCGTAGCTTAGTCTTGGGGCGCATGCCCCGCAGATCCGCACATTACCTTTCAGCACGCGAGGAGCTACAGAACGCCGTGGTTGCAATTTCCCAAGAGATCGTCCACCAAAGCCCTGCCCCCAACCAGAGCGATCGCGTCGCGGTCTTACTGATGGGGTACGGAGAAGTCGAAAGCTACGACGACTTTGCCAATTACAACGAACAGGCGCTCGGCTTGCTCACAGCCAAGTTTGCGCCGGTTCCCACTTGGATCTATCCAGCCATTGCGAAGCTGCTGGCTATTTTTGACCTGCACGAGTGGCAGCACCAGCATGGCAACTTTATTTCTCCCCACAACCGCATCTTCGAAGCCCAGCGCGCGGGCATCGAGGGGGCCCTGCAAGCGACCTGGGGCGATCGCGTTGCCGTCTTCAAGGCCTTCAACTTCTGCGCGCCCCACCTCCCCCATCAGGTTTTGGCCGAAATCAAAGCCCAAGGCTACGAGAAGATTTTGATCTATCCGCTGTTGGTGGTCGATTCGATCTTCACCAGCGGCATTGCCGTCGAGCAGGTAAATGCGGCCCTCTCGCAGTTGGCCGACCCCAATGAAGACCACTGGCTCAAGAGCACGCGCTATATTCCGTCTTTTTACAATCGCGCCGAATACATCGACTTGATGGCGCAGATGGTCGAGGAGAAAATCGCCACCGAGCTAGCGGGCGCTTACTTGCCCTCGCAAATTGGCATTGTGCTCATGAACCACGGCTGCCCCCACAAGGCGAAAGGCTTCACCTCCGGAATTGTCGAGAGCGAAGCCCTCTATGAGAGCGTCCGTCTTCAACTCATCGACCGCTACCCGCTCATTTCTGTCGGCTGGCTCAACCACGACACGCCTCTAATCGAGTGGACCCAGCCCAATGCCGACCTCGCCGCCCGCAATCTGATCGCTCAGGGGGCCAAGGCCATCGTCATGATGCCCATCGGCTTTGCTACCGAAAATCACGAGACGCTCCTGGATGTCGATCACATCATTCATGCCGTGCAGCGCAAGTACAAAGATGTTCGCTGCGTGCAGATGAGCTGCGTTAACGATCGCCCCGAATTTCTAGAAATGGCCGCTGAGTGGGCCTCGCCTCACATTGCAGCGCTCCTAGAAGAAGAAGGCGTTGCCGTTAACCCCCAGCGGGCGATCGCCGCAGCGAGCCGCCATCACCACCACCATGGCACGGACGGCCACCACCACCATCATCGCTAACGCTTGAGCCCCGACCAATGGGTCGGGCCCGAGAGCCCCCGAAATAACCCTTCGGGGGCTCTCGGCCTATTTGCCTCTACGTATTAAGAAGGACCAGCCGATTTCCCAAAGTCGGGAAACTGAATGTCCTCCCCATCGCCATAGGAATCGCGCGTTGTCACCTCGCCGATGAGAGCGCTGTCTTGGTTGATGCACTGGGTTTTGCGCTCGTCTTGGATAAATCTACAGACTCGAGCGTACAGGCGCGCGCGGTTTCCTGGCGGCCCTGAAGAAAATTTAACGACGCGGCCGCCAATAATCTCCACGCCGCAAATCGGGCAAACTTCCGTAGCACTACTGTCGGCCACGCCTAAGACCTCCGTGAATGTACCGTGAATGACGAATAGATTAGCGCCCCAAAGAAGACGCGATCCTCATTCCGAAGGCGTAGTCAAGGCTCTGTGGCTAGATTTGGCGGGATCTTACCCAAAACGCGCCAAACCGCAGCGGTCATTCCGCTAGCTCGAGTTGGTCGAGGCGCAGCCAGATATTGGGCGTTGCAACGTAAAACTTCACCAGCGCGTAATCGCCATCGACTTCTTGGACCTCGCCTTTACTCTTAAACAGGTAAGGCGGGAAGCGCCCGTCGCTCGCTTGAGCCTCCAGGCTGCCCTCCAGCTTTTCGCGAACGGCACGAACGAGGGAATTGCGCTTGATAGTAGCTGCCATGGTGTTGCGGTCGATCTGTTTGTGGTCGTTGGAAACGCGTGGGGATTGCTCCGATTGTGACACAGGCGCGACTACTGCTGGGAGAGGCGTTTGACCTCTTCTCCCTGCAGGCGGGCGTGAGCATCGGCCAGGAGTGCTGGAATCTTGTCGGCATGGGGGCTTGCCGCCAGGCAACTCGAGAGGTCTAGATCGAGCGCGCGCTCGGCCCGCTCGCCCGGAAACCAATGGCTGGCGCGGCCGAGCATGTTGTAGCGAGCCTTGGCATAGTCGACCAAGTCGAACGCCAGAGCCAGGTTCCGCAGCCAGAGAATGGTCCGGATATTCATCTTGCCGGGAGTTTGCTCCGGCGCGGGCAAGCCGCTATCCCAGGTGCGGTACCATTCTTCGCCCAGCGCGGCGATCGCCGCTTCTTCCAAGCGAGCCAAAATTGGCGGCAGCAACTCGCCCGCGCGCTCGAGCAGGGGCAGCACTTTGAGGTGCTCGTCAAAGTCTGTCGGTCTTGCCGCTCCTAAAGAAAGCGTGTGGACCTCGGGATGGGACAAGCAAAAGAGATCGTTGAAGACCATCGGTGATAGGGGCGCGCACAGGCGGGCGAGCTTGGGCGGCGGTGCGTACAGGTGGCCGCCCTTATCGGAAGGGCTGATGATGAAGACGCCCATATCGTGCCGCCGAGCGGCTTCGATGGCAGGCCAATTGAGCTGATTGATGTAGTACCAGTGCAGGTTGACATAATCGAATTGCCCCGACTCGATGGCTTCGACGATGACATCGGTCGGACCGTGGGTCGAAAAACCAATAAAGCGGACCCGTCCTTGGGCCTGGAAGCGGCGCGCCTCATCGAGGCAGCCCCCCGGTCGCAAAGACCAATCGAGGATCTCGGGAGTATTAATGCCATGCAAGCCGAGCAAATCGATCGTGTCGAGCTTTAAAAACGCCATCGATTGCTCGAACTGGCGGCGAAACTCCCTGGGGTCGGCTTTGGGCGAGATCTTGGTCTGGACGATCGAGCGCTCGCGCGGCAGCTTTGGGAGCACCAAACCCAGTTGCATTTCGGAGGTGCCATAGCCTCGTGCCGTCTCGATATGGTTGATGCCTAGCTCGAGAGCCCGCGCGATCGTACGCTCGAGGTTGCGCTGGCCCGCCGCCGGGATTTGCCGCAGCGGCAAGTCCTGCCACTTGTGTTGGTAGCGCATGCCCCCGCAGGAGAAAACGGGCATCTGCAATTCGGTGCGACCGAAACGGCGATACTCCATAAGTGCGGCAGCCTCAAAAATGCTCTTTGCTCGGGACTCTAGACAATCTCCCGTACCTGCGGCCGGCCATCGACGACCTCGCCAACCAAGATGATGTCGGCGACGCCGACAAAGAGGCCATTCTCCAGGACGCCTGGAATGTTGTTGATCTGGCGCTCTAGGTCTGCAGGGTGGGGAATATCGGCAAACTTCACATCCACCACCAAGTTGCCCTGGTCGGTCACGACCGGACCCGCCTTCTTGATGCCCATGCGCAGCTCTGGCTTGCCTCCCAGGGCTTCTAAGGCCCGCATGGCTGGGGTCACAGCCATCGGAATGACCTCCACCGGCAACAAAAATTTAGCCCCCAACTTGTCGACGAGCTTGCCACTATCAACAACCACGACAAACTCTTTAGCCAAAGCATCGACAATTTTCTCGCGGGTATGAGCGGCACCACCACCTTTGATTAGATTTTTGTGGGGGTCGACTTCGTCAGCACCATCAATGGCAATGTCAATGCGCTCGGCTGCATCCAGGGTCGTTAGGGGAATGCCGTACTGTTTGGCGAGCACCTCAGCCTGAAAAGAAGTGGGAATGCCCTGAATATTTTCTATCTCGCCTTTTTGGAGGCGATCGCCGATGAACTCGATGGCGTAAGCCGTTGTCGAGCCGGTCCCGAGTCCGACGATGCTGTCAGACTTGACGCGGTTGGCAGCCGCGCGGCCAACTTCCTGCTTCATCAACTTGACCGGGTCTTGCGCTTCTGACATGGCGGATATTGCTTCTCACTGAGTTATTAAATTCAACAATCCTATGGGCTTCCGCGGTGGAGACGCTCGTATTTTTTGACGCGCTACAACCCGCGCTCGAAAAAATGCCCGACTTAATTCTCTGCAGCAGCCAACTTCTCTTTTAGCTGCGCCAATTGATCTGCCCAGCGAGGGTCCGGCTGGGCGTTGGCGGCTTCTGAAGCAGTGCCAGAACTGTTGTTATTACTGCCGCCGCGCTTGGACTTCTTGGCCGGGCTGCGTCGCTTCGGGGCGGCCGCCCCAGAGTCGATACCACCCTCGCTGGCTGCATCGCGATCTCCTTCGGGTTTGTCTTTCGCACCCGCCTCCCGAGGCAGCGCCTTTTCGATCTTGAGAGGAGCTTCCATAAAAGATTGGCCGTTGTGCTTCTCAATCAACTCGTCTGCAAGCTCGTCAGACTCTACAGTCACGAAAGCAAAACCCCGGCACTTCCCTGTTTTGCGGTCCTTGATGACCTTAATAGATACAGCATCACCAGCATCTGCAAACACCTCCTGCAAATCCTGACGCTCTACATTTTCTTTGGGCAAGTTTCCGACATACAAACGAGTGGACATAACCAAAAAAGTCTCCTATTAAACCCTTACATTTCGCGAGAATTTATCCAGTCCGCAAACAGCCTTCAACAACTCCGAACCTCAGCGCCTCTTTATCAAATAACTTTTATCTCTTGCTTAATCTCACTAGTTACGCCCATTATTAGCGGGCCGACCTCGGCACGTTATGTCCCCGCAGCCCACAAAGCATCGGGCGCTCCAAAGCATATCCTCAAGCGCCGTTTGAAGTGCTGCTTGATACGGGGGATGCGAGCGGCTGCAGCTCCGCCCTCCACTGATATGTTACGGAGTATTTGCACCGTCTCCCAAGATACCACGCTCCCTAGAAGTCGTGCTAGAGCGCGATACCTGAGGTTCCCCGGCTCTGTTCGCTCCGAGCATTTCCTGGATGGGGGCTTACCTATACTCCATATGTCTTCTCACCCACCTGCCTGACGGCATATCTGTCTGGCGAGGTATCTACTCAGCGGATATTGCCTCCAAAGTCAATGAGATGATACAGTTTGTTACACCATGGCACCTGGTGCAGCTCGTTTGCCTCAGGGTCGTCAGGTTCGTTGTCACAATCCCATACAAATTAGGAGGAGTCCTTCAATATGGATCTATCTCTCGAGCAGCAGTTCAGTCTGCGCTCCTTCGAGACTCAAGTTCGCGGGATGAGCCGCGAGCAAGCCCAAGAGTTTCTCGTCAAACTCTACGGCCAGATGATGGCTCGTGAAAACATGTACAAGGAGTTCATCAAGTACGAATGGGGCCTCGAACCGGGCCCCAGCGCCAGTTAGCCCGCCACACCCTAGTGGCGAGTGCGGCCCTGGAAAGGCCTCTTTCTCTGGAGCGATCGCAAGGTGGCGATCGAGCCGGGGGTTGCGGGTCCTACCAGCAAAGGCCAGTAGAGATTGGCAGTTCCCCCAGCAGTTACTCGGCAAGAGCCGATCTTGGGGCCGAGGTTTGTTGCTATGATGAGCCAGAACTGAGCTGCAGAAAAATGTTCGAACGCTGCTTGATTTGCACGGATCTAACCGATGGCTTGCAACGCCTGGTCGACTTCGTTCCTAGTTTGGCCGCGACCGGTCTCAAGCACGTAGTTTTCTTTCACAGCACGCCTTTGACCTGGGAAGATGGGGGCGTTCCCCGGGCTGATGAGGAAGCAATCAGCGCAGCGCGAGCGCAGCTGACTCGAGATTTCGAGAGGATGTCATCTTTGCCGGACGGGTTTGTCGTAGAGGTTGAGATCGCCTCCGGTCGCCCGCAGGATACGGTCCCTCGGATCGTTCGCGACAAGGGGATCGACACCATCTTGGTCGGAACGCCGATCCGCAGTCTCCTAGAAGAAAAGATTTTTGGCAGCACGAGTGTTTCGCTGACCCAAGCAGCGGTCGCACCTCTGACGATCCTGCGGCCCCAACTCATCTCGACCTATACTCAAGCAGAGCTGGATTTGCGCTTGCGCAAGCTTTGGAGCTATCTACTGCTGCCCTATGATGGCAGCGCTTCTGCGAAGCTTCTGGTAGAGCGCCTGCAGGCGGCTGCCCGCAAGAACGATAAAAGTTGCTGTGTCGAGGCTTGCTTGCTCTGTTGGGTTGTAGACGATGCCGGTCGGCACGATGTCCCAATCGAGCCCCAAGTGCGGGCAGCTCGAGAAACCCTCGAAGGCGTCAAGCAGGAACTCGAGGCAGTCGGCTTCGAGGTGCATTGCGAAGTTCGCACGGGAGACCTGCTGCAGGAGCTTCTGAGTGCAGCAATGGTTTATGACATCACTGCAGTTGCCGTCGTTGAAGAGGAACGCAACGCCTTCTTGAAGTGGACCTCCCCAACCCTTGGCAAGGCGCTCCTGCGATCGAGTTGGCATCCCGTTTTGTTCTTCCCAACTCCTAAAAAGTAGAAGCGATTGCCTGCTGCTTTACCGGAGCCACGGCTCTAGAGCAAAATCAACAGCAAAATAATGCCACCGATACCGAGCCCGCCAATTCCAACTAGAATCGGCCAGTTGACTCCATCCTCATCGATTGGTTCGAGGGTGCTTTTAGCGCTGGAGGCTGTTGCCGGTGCGGACTTGAGGTCTACCTCCGCTTCTGAATAATCGGCACCTTCTAGAACGAGTGTGACGACCGTGCCGTAAGCATCGATCCAAGCCTGTTGAGTAGCCGGGGTCCAATCAGTCCCGAGGTATTGCCCGAAGGTCTTGATGAGAGAGTTGCCAACCAAAGGGTAATGCTCGGGCAGAGCACCATATTTGACATGGCGAGCGCCCAGCCCTCGCAGGGGTCCGGCTAATGCTTCGGGGTTGTCGGCATTGCTAACAACAAAATCTAGAGCCTCAAGCAGTTTTTCTGCCTGCCCTTGCATATTAGATTTCTTAAAGAGAGGCGTTACCGCACTGTAGTCTTCAAACAAGTTGTCATAGAAACTAAGAATGAATTCCCTGCCTTTAGGCTTTATCTTTGCAAAGCTTTCTCGCAAAAGCTTAACCTGCGACCCATCATTTCCTACACTTGCAGACATCGTTTCAATCTCCTTGTTGTCAGTGCTGCTATCGCCCGAGAAGCCTTAAAACCACTAAAAAGAAAAATAAATGAATTCGCTCGATTAATTTGACAAAACGGCTACCGTAGCCTGACAATCTGCGCGGGCGATTCTTAGTAGATCTCGGTGCCCACTACGATCGAGCTGCTCTGTGGATTTGGACAGTGGATTTGGACA
>CAYTBI010000028.1:0-28617 GCA_964435975.1 uncultured bacterium | reverse complement strand
CACTTTTGCTATGGCCAAATAGCAATCGAGATGGCTGCGCCCGAATCTTGTCGGGACCGAGAGCCTGGATCCTAGCGTTCGAGACTGCAATGGCGCGCGCAGCGGCGGCTAGAAAAACCGCGCCGCGCTCGAGCTGCCCTGCTGGGGCTGTGGCAGAATGGGGCAAGACAATTCTTCGGCGTTGCGACTGACGCCGCTAGCGATCGGCCGTGAGCGAGCAAAAAAGCTACAAAGATACCGTCAATCTGCCTCAAACCGAATTTTCGATGCGGGCCAATGCCGTCAGCCGCGAGCCGGAACTGCAGAAATTCTGGGCGGATAACCAGATCTACGAGCACCTCTCGCACGCCAACCCCGGCGATCGCTTCATCCTTCACGATGGGCCTCCCTACGCCAATGGTGCCTTGCACATGGGCCACGCCCTCAACAAGGTGCTCAAAGACATCATTAATAAGTACAAGCTCCTGCGCGGCTACAAGGTTCGCTACGTTCCAGGTTGGGACTGCCACGGTCTCCCCATCGAGCTAAAAGTCTTACAGACTCTCAAACCCCAGGAGCGAGAAGGCCTCACGCCCTTGGCCCTGCGCCACAAAGCCCGAGATTTTGCGCTCGAAACCGTTCGGAGCCAGAGTGCTGGATTCCAGCGCTTCGGAGTTTGGGGCGATTGGAAAAATCCCTATCTGACCCTCAAGCCCGAGTACGAAGCGGCTCAGATTGCGGTTTTTGGCGAAATGGCGCTCAAGGGCTACATCTATCGCGGTCTCAAGCCCGTGCATTGGAGCCCCAGCTCCCGCACGGCCCTAGCAGAAGCAGAATTAGAATACCCCGAAGGCCACACCTCGCCAAGCATCTACGCCGTCTTCCCAGCCACCGGCCTTGGCGAAGGGGCCCAAGAACTCCTAGCAGACTACTTGCCCGAGTTGGGGTTTGCCATTTGGACCACGACCCCTTGGACGATTCCGGCCAACTTGGCGGTGGCCGTCAATCCGGACCTCACCTATGCTGTCGTCGAGCTGGCAGCGGATCTCTGTGGGTGCAAATACGCTGTCGTTGCTGCAGATTTAGTCGAGCGCCTCGCAGAAAAGTTTGCAGCCGATCTCACCATCAAGACGACTCTCCCCGGCCGGGCTCTCGAGCACTGCACCTACCGCCACCCCCTATTCGAGCGCGAGAGCCCCGTGGTCGTCGGTGGCGACTACATCACGACCGAATCCGGTACCGGCTTGGTGCATACTGCCCCCGGCCACGGCCAAGACGATTACCTTGTTGGCATGCGCTACGGGCTGCCCATTCTGTCGCCAGTCGATGCCAAGGGCAACTTTACCGCTGAGGCCGGTCCTTTTGAGGGCCTCAATGTCCTCAAAGATGCCAATCCGGCTATTATCGAAGCGCTTGCAGCAGCGCGCGCGCTCCTCAAGCAAGAAGATTACGTCCACAAATATCCCTACGATTGGCGCACGAAGAAGCCGACAATCTTCCGAGCCACCGAGCAGTGGTTTGCCTCCGTCACGGGCTTTCGAGATGCCGCCCTGCAGGCTATTTCTGCAGTCGATTGGATTCCCCCTCAGGGTGAAAATCGCATTCGCCCGATGGTTGCCGAGCGCTCGGATTGGTGTATCTCGCGCCAGCGAACCTGGGGGGTTCCCATTCCGGTTTTTTACGATGCAGAAACCAACGAACCGCTCCTTGCAGCAGAAACGGTAGAGCGCGTGCGCGAAATTACTGCCGAGCGCGGCTCCGATGTCTGGTGGGAGCTACCCGTCGAAGACTTTTTACCCGAACCCTACCGCAGCAATGGCCGCACCTATCGCAAAGGCACCGATACGATGGATGTCTGGTTCGATTCGGGCTCCTCTTGGGCGGCCGTGACAAAACAACGGGCTGCCCTGGGTTATCCTGCCGATATTTATCTCGAAGGCAGCGATCAGCACCGAGGTTGGTTCCAATCGAGCCTGCTTACAAGCGTTGCCACCCAAGGCGGGGCCCCCTACAAGAGCGTTCTAACCCACGGCTTCGTTCTAGATGAAAAGGGACAAAAAATGAGTAAGTCCCTGGGTAATGTCGTCGATCCGCTCGTTATTATCAATGGCGGCAAAAACCAGAAAAAAGAGCCGCCCTACGGTGCCGATCTTCTGCGCTTGTGGGTGTCGTCTGTCGATTATTCCTCTGACGTTGCCGTTGGAGCCAATATTCTCAAACAACTCTCCGATATCTATCGAAAAATCCGCAATACCGCTCGCTTTTTGCTTGGCAGCCTGCATGGTTTCGATCCACAGCAACACGCCGTAGAGCAGTTGCCCGAACTCGATCGCTACATGCTCCACCGCAGCGCCGAGGTCTTTGACGAGATTACCAATGCCTTCGAGACATTCCAGTTTTACCGCTTCTTTCAAGCCGTTCAAAACTTCTGTGCGATCGAGCTATCAAATTTTTATCTCGATATTGCCAAAGACCGCCTTTACATTTCTCACTTGGACTCCCCCCGACGCCGTAGCTGCCAGACCGTACTCGCCAAAATCGTTGAGAACCTGGCTCGCGCGATCGCGCCAGTTCTCTGTCACATGGCCGAAGATATCTGGCAGCACATCCCTTACGAAACGGGCTACCGATCGGTTTTCGAGGCAGGCTGGATCCGGATCGAAGCGTCGTGGCGCGATCCGGAACTGGCCCAGAGGTGGACGCAACTGCGCGAGCTGCGGGCCGAGGTCAATAAGGTGATGGAATTGGCTCGGGCCGAGAAAGCGATCGGAGCGTCTCTCGAGGCTAAGGTCTTGCTTTACGTTGCAGATGGGGGTTTCCGAGATAAGTTGACAGCCATGAACCCACCATGCGGACTCGGAGACGGCAATCGTGTCGACGAGTTGCGCTATCTGTTTTTGGCATCTCAGGTCGAGCTACTGGCTGCTCCAGAAGAGTTGCAGGCCGCCCAGTTTGTCAGTCGATATGGTTGGGGAGCTGTTGGGATCCAGCGTGCTGGCGGCGAGAAATGCGAGCGCTGCTGGAATTACTCGAGTGCCGTCGGGCAATCTGCCGAACATCCCCTGCTGTGCGATCGCTGCGAAGCTGCCCTAGATCGCAACTTCTGAGTAAGCTCGCCCGCACCACAAAAATTTTCTAATAGAATAGAAAGGTTGTCAAAATTAGGAGCGGGGGGCCATGGCCGTACCGAAGAAGAAAACCTCGAAAGCCAAAAAACGCCAGCGCAAGGCCGTCTGGGCGCGCAAGGCCAAGTCCCAAGCCGAGCGCGCGCTCTCATTAGGTAAGTCAATTTTGACCGGGCGTTCGACATTCTACTACCCAGCCGCTGAAGAGGATGGCGATGACGAGGAGTAGGGCATCGCGGTAGTAGTGGCTTCTACTCAAGCCGCTGCCAGCACTCGGCCAGCGTTCGGTGGGGGAGGGTCCGGGTAGAAGTCGCACCAATAGCTGAGGTTGGCTGAGGTCAATGGCCGGTCAAACTTTTCAACTCACAAGTAGGTGACTGCCATTGCGTGAGGTTATTTTGGATACCTTAAAGAGTGCAGAAAAAGTATAGAGATTCTTAACTGCGAACGAATCAAATCGCGTTCGGTCGTCGAATATTTGCCGCTACTTAGCGGTGGTTTGGCAAACGGTGACGGTCAGGGAAATCTTCAGCTCGATGGTAATTTTTGCCGATTGATATAGGCTGTTTAAAATGGGGTTAGCTGTGCTAACGTGTTGTAGGGGTGCGTTTTCGGTAGCAGTGTTTGTGTTCAGGTCGCCAGGTTTTCCGGGTTCGTCGCAACAAGCTTGTCTCCGAAACATTCTCGATTGTTTTTCCTAGGTTTTTGGAGACACGCTGGATGTCGATTTACGTTGGTAATCTTTCATACGACGCCACTCAAGAGGACGTCAGATCCGTCTTTGCGGAGTATGGGACGGTGAGGCGCGTGACGCTGCCGACCGACCGCGAGACTGGCCGGCCGCGAGGCTTTGCGTTTGTAGACATGGATAGCGAAGCCGAGGAGAACGCAGCCATCGCCGATCTTGACGGGGCGGAGTGGATGGGTCGCACCTTAAAGGTGAACAAGGCCAAGCCCCGAGAGGACCGCGGTGGCGGTGGCGGTGGCTTCAGTCGCCCCCGTCGCAGCGACTTTGGCGGCGGCGATCGCTACTGAAGACCTGAAGCTTCCATTCGCAGGCAGTTAGCACCCAGGGGAGGAGAAGACCCTCCCCATTTTGGCTGTGCTAGTCTGTAACCACATATTTCGTAGCAGGAGAGGATTGCATGGCAACAGTAGTATTAGGTGAAAACGAGCAGCTCGAGTCGGCCCTGCGCCGCTTCAAGCGCAAGGTCGTCAAGGCCGGCGTCTTTGCAGACATGAAGAAGAATCGATTTTTTGAGACCCCCACAGAAAAGCGCAAGCGCAAAGAGGCCGCCCGCCACAAGGAGCGCCGCTGGCGTCGCAGCCGAGGGAAAAGCTGAGCCCCCGGCAACTAACCCTAGGGATTGACGCAATCTGAGAGTGAGGCCCCCGACCCCCGGTTCGGGGGTACTTTGTTTCGGGTTTCCTGTTACGATCTCGGATGAAATACTGGAGATCTGGCGATGTACTTGGTGACTGGTGCGGCGGGGTCCCTCGGACGCCGCGTTGTGAAGCAACTCTGCGAGCGCGGCGAGTCCGTTCGGGCCTTTGTCCGGCTGAGCGCTCGCTACAGCGAGCTGGAGGCTGCCGGGGCCGAGATTTTTGTTGGCGATCTGGCAAGCGAGCGAGATATTCGCAAGGCTTGCCAGGGCGCTCGCTTTATCATCAGTACCCATGGTGGCGGCCGCGACGCACAATCAATAGACTATCGCGCCAACATCGACCTCATTGACGGCGCTTGCGAAAATGGTGCGGAGCATTTTACCTTTGTCTCCGTGTTGGGAGCAGACCGTAGCTACGAGGATGCCCCAACGTTCAAGGCCAAGCGAGAAGTCGAAAAGTATTTGCGAAGTAAGGATATAAGCCACACTATCTTGCAGCCTTCTGGCCTGGCAAGCAGCCTCATTCCCCTGGCGAAGCGATTCAAGCAAACGGGGATTTATTTGCTCATTGGGGAGCCCCAGAATCGCACCTCGATTGTGAGCACCGACGATCTAGCCAAAATAGCTGCGCTCTCCGGTAGCTGCGAGGCAGCCAGAAATCAAACCTTTCCAGTCGGCGGCCCGGACGTTTTCAAGCGAGAAGACATCCCGCGCCTCTTTGGGCGTCTGTATAAAAAAGAACCCATACTCATCAACATTCCCTTGCCAATTTTTGATGGTGCGCGTGGGGTTATCGATGCTTTGAATTCCGACCTCAGTGATGACCTCGGCACGTTTCGGACGCTACTGGCCAATGAGTTTTACTGCACGCCGGAGCAAATTTCGACCCTCGAGACGACCTACGGTTTCCAGCTCGAATCGGTCGAAGCCTTTCTCAAGCGCTACGCCAGCGTGGCTGATTGAGGAAGGGCCTCATGGAACGTTTCTTTGGCAACCCTTGGCTTGTTGCTGCCGTGCTCAATAGCCTGCTGCTGGCGCTCGTCGCGCTGCTGCCGAAGAAGCTGCTCACTCCCTGGGGAATCGTCAATGCCTGGATCTTGGGGGTCTCGATCTGGGGCATATTAGGCTGGCCCGGTTACGCTGTCGTTGGCTTTTATTTCTTAGTTGGCTCTGGGGTTACGCGCGTGGGCCTGGCAGCAAAAGAGGCAGCCGGTATTGCTGAGAAACGCTCGGGAGCGCGAGGTCCAGAAAACGTCTGGGGATCGGCTTTGACTGGCGCCTTTTGCGCGCTGGGTCTACTTTTTGTTGGCGATGCCGGCGATGGAAGTCCTGCAGCCTCGCTTCTGCTCCTTGGCTATGTGGCGAGCTTCAGCACGAAGCTCTCCGACACGGTTGCCAGCGAGATCGGTAAAGCTTACGGCAGGCGAACCTATTCAATTGTCACGTTGAAGCCCGTTCCGCGCGGAACCGAAGGTGCGGTCAGTCTGGAGGGCACGCTAGCGGGGATTGTAGCTTCGCTGGCAGTTGCCGTTGTCGGCTGGGGTGTTGGCAGTATCGGCCTCTGGGGTATTCTCATTTGCGCGGTTGCGGCCTTCGCGGCCACGACCGTCGAGAGCCTGATCGGCGCTACGCTTCAGGGCCAGTTTGTCTGGCTTACCAACGAGGTCGTAAATTTCATCAATACGACAATTGGTGCCCTGGTAGCTATAGCTCTGGGCTTACTGTTGGCGGTGTAAGGGCATGGCAGCGACCCTGCGCTATTGCCACGTTCTGATTGCCGGCCGAGTGCAGGGGGTGGGCTACCGCGCGGCCACCCAGCATCAGGCCCGAGAGTTCGGACTCGTGGGTTGGGCGCGCAACTTGCCTGACGGCCGCGTCGAAGCCCTCTTGGTTGGAGAGGCGACCGCCGTCGATCGCATGCTGGCTTGGTGTTGGGAGGGGCCGCCCGCGGCGGCAGTCACCTCTGTAGTTGTCACCGAATCTTTGACGGGCTTTGAAATCCGTACCTAAGGCACTTGCGGGCACGATTGCTACTCGATTAGCCAGCCTACATTTTCTGGCACGGTAGCAAGCATAAAACGAGATTTGGTAAGCTGTCGGCCTAGAGTATCGATGCCTACCCCATGCTCGAATTTGCCTGCTCTAGCCACATCGCCGCTCCAATCGAGGCAGTCTGGGGCTTCTACGCCCGCCCCGACGCTCCAAAGCTACTCACACCACCCTGGCAACCCGTTACTGTCGTCGGTCACCAGGGCGGCCTTGCCGTCGGTGCCACAACTGAGTACTGCTTGCAGATTGGCCCCGCCCCCCTGCGCTGGGTCACCCGACAAACAGCGTGCTTGCCCCAGCGGCTATTCGTGGAAGAGACGATTGAAGGCCCCGTTCGGTCTTGGGTGCTGCGCCACGAGCTCGCGCCCGCCGGTAGGGAAGAAACCCGCTTGAGCGAAACGATCGCCTACCGACTCTTAGGAGGAGCGGCAGCAGAAGGCGTGCTGGCACGTTGGACGCACGCTCGCTTGCGGGACATGTTTGCCTATCGCCATCGCATCATCCGGGGAGCCTGCGAGCCCTCGCAAAAATCCTTGCAGAACCTGACACAATAAACACACAACCGAGGTATCACCCGCACATGCGATCGCCCGCCGCCCTCACCGAACTCCAAGCTGCGATCGACCCGCTTTTCTGGCTGGCTGTCTCGGGCATGCTCGTTGCCCTCAGTCTGACGGCCGTTCTTGTCAGCTTGCTGCCGGTTTTACAAGAGGTTGCTCGCGCCGCCCGCAGCACCGAGAAGCTCTGCGACACGCTCCGTCAGGAGTTTCCTCCCACCCTAGAAGCCCTGCGCCTGGCCAGCTTGGAGGTCAACGAACTCACGGACGACATGAATGAGGGGATCAAAAACGCTACCGATGTCGCTCGGCAGGTCAATCGCAGTGTCGATACCGTCCGCGATCGTGCGGCTGGCGTCAGACGGGGCACTCGCGGCGTCCTCGTTGGCATGCGTGCTGCGCTCTCGGCTTGGACTAATTACAACAATGGAACTCTCGCCGAGAGAAACGCCCGAGCCGGCGATCGCCCCTAGGGCATCTCAAGCAACGGCGAAAAATGCCGCGATTGCGGCGGCGAGATCTCGAGGCCGCTCTAAAGGGATCGCGTGTCCGGCACCATTAATCTCTTGGAGCTGCGCGTTGGAGATGGCTCTGGCATAGGTTTGGGGGCAACTTGCCGGGACGAGCGCGTCGTCTCGGGCAACCACGACCGCCACAGGCACCTGCAGCCTGCCAAGCTGCCCGTCGAGTTTCTCGGATTCCCAGCGCGATAAATCTCCCGAGAGGCCCCGAGCGACCGGCGATCGCCGCAGAACGGGCCATAGCGCTCCGGGGCAATCGCCAAACCCGTCACCGCGCAAACCAATCGGTGCCACCAGCATGCAAGCGGTTACCACTGCACTTTGTAGAGCGCAAGCCGCGGCAACCCAGGCCCCGAAAGAATGACCGACGATCCCATAGGACCCCAAGTCGAGGGCGCGAGCGACCGCACTGACAAATTCGACCTCTAGGGCAATGCCGTATTCCACCGCTGGCTGGCTCGACTCGCCAAATCCTAACAAGTCCAGGCTGAGGCAGCGGTAATGGGGCGCGAGCGGCTTCATGGTTGCCAGCCAGTTGGCCTTATTGCCCCCGAAGCCATGTAGAAAAAGCAGGGGCGGCCCGCACCCCCAATCGAGATAGGCAGCCTGGCAGCGCGCGCCTCGGCAGAGAATTTCGACAACGTGACGATGGGACACTTTACAAAGATTCGCTTGTCTTGACTAATCGTAAAGAATTTGCAGACACGAGCATGCTAGCTTCTGTAGAGTGTTTTAGGGGATATGTCCCCGCCATCATTCACAGTTACCAGTCGCAGCTCGCACTACCCGTGCAGGAGAATCGCGTGAATCCCTTTAGCTCCCCCAACGACCGCCCCGAAGCCGTGAGTGGCTACGTTGCTGAGATGCACCTGCACATGGCCCTGCACGCGCGCAAGCTCGTCCCGACCATCGGTCAAGCCCGCGACGGGCGCGAGCGCATGCTGCAAGAAACTCAAGCGCTCGTTGAGAAGCTGGCCTCCCGGCAGATGTCCCTCAATAATCGCTATCCCCAGTAAGGCGATCGCTTTCATTCGCTCGCATCGCACTCCCCAATCGCACTCCCCAGTTGCAAGCTCCGGCAACCCATAAGAACGCTCTTGCCGCTGGCGTTGCATCTCCTCTTCTCCAGGGAATTCTCAGGGGTATGCCGCCCGACCATGCTTGAAAATGTTCTAAAGTCCCGTCACCTCTCACAAGAGTTGGTGCTATTATCTTTAAGCAAAAAACCGCTCGAGTGTGGGAATTAGGTTAAGGCGTTATGGTGCAAGTGTCAGTGTCTCCCGTGGTTCTAGTCATCCTTGATGGCTGGGGGGAAGGAGATAGGATTGACGGCAACGCGATTGCGGCAGCTGACACTCCACATATCAGTAGCCTCAGAGCGGCCTATCCCAGTACTACCATCCAGACCTCCGGTCGGGCTGTTGGCTTGCCCGACGGCCAGATGGGCAACTCTGAGGTGGGGCACATCAGCATCGGCACCGGGCGCGTCGTTCCCCAAGAACTCGTCCGTATCAGCGATGCCTGCGAAACGGGCGCGATTGCCACGAACCGAGCGATTGTGGAAGTCTGCCGGGCCGTTTGCGATCGCGGCACGACACTCCACTTGCTGGGTCTTTGTTCGAGCGGCGGCGTCCATTCCCACATCAATCATCTTTTTGGACTGCTGGCGGCACTCAAAGCCCAGTCGCTGACAAAGGTTTGCATCCATGCTTTTACCGACGGGCGCGATCGCGACCCCCAAGAAGGCCTCTCTACCTTGCAGAGCCTGCTCGCCGAGATCGACCGCATTGGAGTTGGCACCTTGGCTACGATCTCGGGGCGCTATTACGCCATGGATCGCGACAAGCGCTGGGATCGCACCCGGCAGGCCTACGAGATTCTGGCCGACGACACCCAGATTGACGAGCGCCCGGTCGAGGCGATCGTGCGAGCCTTCTATGATGATGGCAAGACTGACGAATTTATCCCGCCGACGCGTGTGGCTCCTGGGGCTATTTCTCCTGGAGATGGCATTATCTTCTTTAACTTCCGGCCAGACCGCGCCCGGCAGCTTTGCGCGGCATTCGTCGATCCGAACTTTGATGGCTTCGAGCGTCAGCCAATTCCGGATCTGAAGTTTGTCACCTTCACTCAATACGACCGACAGCTGCCAGTTGATGTGGCGTTCGAGCCCCAAAACTTGACCCGTATTTTAGGAGAGGTGATTGCCGAGAGGGGCCTGCGTCAGTTCCGAACCGCAGAAACCGAAAAATATCCCCACGTCACCTACTTTTTCAACGGCGGCATCGAAAAACCCTTCCCTGGTGAAGATCGCGAGCTAATCCCGAGCCCGCGGGTAGCAACCTACGATAGCGCCCCCGAAATGGCAGCGACAGCCGTGACCGATGCTGCCATTCAAGCTATTGAAAAGGGTATCTATTCTTTAGTTGCGATCAACTACGCAAACCCCGATATGGTCGGCCACACGGGCAACTTGGAAGCCACAATCGCCGCCATCGAGTGCGTCGATGCCAATGTCGGCCGGCTGATCGATGCGGTAGGCCGCGCGGGCGGCACGACCATCATCACGGCGGATCATGGCAATGCCGAGTATATGCATGATGCCGAAGGCAAGCCCTGGACCGCCCACACCACCAATCCCGTGCCGCTCATTTTGATTGAAGGCGAGCGCCGCAAGATTCGGGGCTCCGCTGCGTCGGTCTCTCTGCGGTCTGGGGGCAGCCTCGCCGACATCGCCCCGACGATTTTGCACATTCTGGAGATACCCCAGCCTCCCGAGATGACCGGGCGATCGCTGCTGCTAACCACTCCAGCTAAGGTGCCGGCTGGGCTGCAGTCCTAAAGTTCCCGGTCTAGAGGCGCCTTGGCAGCACTTTAGGTATGCTGAAGGGATGTCTCAGTTGCCAATATCGGCCAATATCGATTGATGAAGCTCGAACAAATTATCGAAGTTATCTGGATTCTATCGGCGGCGTTTCTTGTCGTTTTCGTGCTGCTGCACAGTCCGAAAAATGAGGGGATCGGCCTGAGCGGTCAGTCGCAGATGTTTACGAGTGCCAAGAGCGCCGAGAAAACCCTGAATCGCATTACCTGGGCGCTGGGCTTGATATTTTTAGCATCTAGCGTGGTTTTGAGCGCTGACTGGCTCGGGCCATCGTCGGGCAGCAGCGCCCCCAGCTTGCCGGCAAGCAGTCAACAACAACCCGCACCCAGCGCCCCCGATTTGCCTGGGCCCTCGGCTGCGCCGATCCCGAGCGATCTCGGCCCCGAGCAGTAGGCCCGCTGGAGGCATCCCGAGCGTGAGCGCTGGCAAGCAAAAGATTGTTTTTACTCTGTTATTGGGGCTTTTCTGGGCGATCTCGGGCAAGCTGTCACCCGCTTGGGGGGCTCCCGGCGTCGGGCGGCTGCCTTTAGGCTCGTCCCAAGCGCCATCCCTGCAGGCTCGGCCGCTGCCAAGCCCCCTGTCTGCTATTGACATCCACCCGGCTGCTGGTGACTATCTCGATCGCATCGAGCCGACGCTTTTGGGGTACTTACTGTGGTCTCGGTTTCCGATTCGGGTGTTTGTCGATCCCGGCCCCGATGGCTCGGGATCGGGTACCGAGTTCGATCGCCAGAAATCGGCCCTGTGGCAAGCAGCGGTCGGCGATGCCCTAGCCGAGTGGGGCGCGTATCTGCCGCTAGAGCGCGCGGAGCGACCCGAGGCGGCAGATATTCTCATCTGGCAGCAGGCACCGCCTCTAAAAGTGTGGCGCGACCCCGAAACCGGTCGCGTAGAGTCGCGGGCGCGCTCGGGAGAGGCGCGCTACGAATTTTACTCGGCGCGCACCCCAGAGGGCACGATGATTTTGGCCCACCGCATGACGATTTATCTAGGGGCTAAGACCAGCTCGCTTTATCTGCGTGCCACCATTCGGCACGAGCTGGGTCACGCCCTCGGGCTTTGGGGGCACTCCAACGAACCGACAGACGCCCTCTACCCCCAACAGGTCCGCGAGCCGCCCCCGCTCTCGGCGCGAGACATCAATACGCTGATTCGGCTTTACCAGCAGCCAACGCGCCTGGGCTGGCCCCTCCCCTCAAAGCCCAGCCCTTGAGACACTGGTGCCTTTACACTGGTCTAGTGTGGCAGCACGCCCGCACCAGTACCAGCAAGATTTAAAAACAATGCCCGTTTCCGAAGCGGTAATTGCGGCGATCGACCGCGAGCTCTCCCAACGCCCGCTAGCCCTCGACCCTGGGGGCTACTTCATTGTTTATGTCGATCGCGAGGCGCAGGACATTTGTGCGAAGCATTTCACCAACGTTGTTGACGAGCGTGGCTTGGCCGTCGATCCGGAGACCGGTGAGGTGATTCCTGCCAAAGGAGCGACCCAGCGGACGGCAGAAACTCTCTTTCGCGGGCGCACAGCCAAGGAGCTTTGCATCAAGCTTTTCGAGCAAACGACTCCTT
Source organism: uncultured bacterium (assembly GCA_964435975.1). GTDB lineage: Bacteria > Cyanobacteriota > Cyanobacteriia > Cyanobacteriales > Rubidibacteraceae > CAYTBI01. The sequence continues at coordinate 16,548 of CAYTBI010000028.1, read as the reverse complement.
GCCCGGTGACCCAGCTCGATCACGCGGCTTACTTGGGGCGAGAATTCCAGCGGGCCGAGCGATCGCTCCTCGATGGATCCGAATACGTTCAGGACTAGCAGAGGCACTGGCTCGGGGCTAGCATCAACTCACAACAGGCAGAGGCTGCGTGATAATCTCCGCAATCGCCATCAGGGCCACCTCCCAGGCCAGGCGTGGCTGCGCGTAGGCCAGCAACCATTCGCGCGCGCGCTCGAGAGGCACCAGCAGCCGGGCATGCCCGCAGTCATGCCAGTAACACTGCTGTAGGTAAGCCAGCAGCCACAACTGCGTGGCTGGCGCTAAGGTGCGATCGACCTCGCGAGCGAGATCGAAGGCTTGCTTGGCCCGCAGGCCTCTGGGAGTATCGGTCTGGGCTGGCAGCGATCGCAAGGCCGCCAGCAATGGTGGCGGCACCTGTTGTAGGTGCTCCCAGGCAGCAATCGCTGCGCCGGGAGACCCCTGGGCCTGGCACAAGATTTCCGGGCAATCGAGGATTTCGGGGCGCTGGCAGCGGCGCAGCACGGCTGCGACCTCAGCAGCCGAGAGCGGGCCGCAACGCAGCAGTTGGCAGCGCGATACCAACGTTGGCAGCAGCGACGCTGCCGCAGGTGCGACGAGCACGATCGTCGCTCGGCCGGGCTCTTCGAGGGTTTTGAGCAGGGCATTGGCAGCTGGCTCTGGCATGGTTTGCGCCTCGGCGATAGCAACGACCGCCCGTTCAGACTCGAGGGGCGGTCGGCTTAGGTGGCGCGCGATCTCGCGGACCTGCTCGATCCGAATTTGCGGGGGAGCTTTGCGCTGCAGGCCGCGCTCGCGCGCTTGCGCCACCGTCAGGTACCGGCCGCGATCGGCGTAAGTAGGCTCGACGCGCAAAAAATCGGGATGATTGCCTGCCTGCAGCCGCCGCTCGACTTGGGAAACATCCGAGCGCCCTGCAGCCAGCAGTTGCAGGGCAAAGTCTTCGGCCAAGAGGCCCCGGCCGACTCCTTCCGGGCCCACCAGCAGGTACGCCGGAGCGATGCGCTGCTTCTCTAGGGCAGCTGCAAGCAGCGCTTTGATACTGGCGTGGCCGATAACGCGGTCGAACAAGAGCCGTAAAATTTCAAAAAGCGGGCGGGCAAACCATGTTACCTCGCCCGCTACCGACTGGCGCGATTCTAGAGAAATGGCGCGTTACTTAGATCCGGCCTGCACGCACTTTTCGACTAGGGGCATGACTTCGCCGACATCCTTCCACCCCTGAATTTCGGTGACCTTCTTTTCCAGGTTTTTATAGGTGCGGAAAAACTCAGCGATTTCTTCCAAGCGATGGGGAGCGACGTCTGCTAGGGACTTCACCTGGGCGTAGCGCGGATCTTCGGTCGGCACGCAGAGAATTTTCTCATCGCGATCGCCGCCATCGATCATCTCCAACATGCCGATGGGTCGCGCGGCAATGACGCAACCGGGGAAAGTAGGCTCGTCCATAATCACCATGCCGTCGAGGGGATCGCCATCGTCAGCCAGGGTATTGGGAACGAAGCCGTAATCGAAGGGATAGCGCACGGAGGCAAACAAGACGCGATCGAGGATGAAGGCATTGAGGTCCTTGTCAAACTCATACTTGTTCTTACTGCCGCCCGGAATTTCAATGAGAACGTTGAGCAGGCCGGGTTCGGGCTGCGGCGGAATGCGCGATAAATCCAAAATCTGACTCCCAAAATACTAAAGGACGCGGGAAACATATCCCGTCCTGCATTCTAGAGGGCATCTGTGAGGGAATGCTTAAGGAAGCTGTATTTCCCTGGAGATTGAAGAATACCGCACTCGGGAGCTGGCATCCTGGCGCGAGTCGCTTTCTCAAGTGCGGGGCTCGCACTCAAAGTAACGCATCCTAGCGCTCGGCCTAACGCTTGAACCCGGAGGGCGAGACATCTGCAGGATCGCTGCCTGCAGGCGCGGAGTAATACAAAATTGCAGCGGTGGGAATAGCCAGTGCCAGGAGGGCAACGATCGTCCCGAAGAAGCCCGCCCACTTATGTTGGGTCAACTGCTGGACTTGAGGAGGTTCGGCAGAACTGCCGGGCAAACTACTACCTGATTCCACAGAAATCTAGAAAAATATTGAGAGACCGCGCCAGCTAGGGCGCTTACATTCTATGATAGCCGCTTCCTAGCCCGCGAAGATACCTGCTGGCGACAATCGCCCTAACGTGGCGATCTAGTGTAGCCCCCCAGGGGCTCCTGCAACCAGCGGATGTAGAGGTGCCTGAAAGTCGAGCGCACGACCCGCGGCAGGCCAAAGTCAATGGGCATCAGGGTTGCGGGCAACTGCCAGTCAGCAACGGCGAGTTCCTCCGGGCGCCGCAGGGGAAAAACCACCTCATCGAGATCCGGATCGCAACCGAGAGCGCGAGCGGCTTTTAGTGTGGGAACCCGCTCCGGATCGACCCCGAGCAGAGCCACCAGGGCGCGATCGAGGGCAAAGACATCGGCCGAAGCACCCAGAATGCCCAGCTCTCGAGGCTCGCCTTGGCTGGGTCCGTTACCTTGGTGGCCGATGATGCCATCGACAATTGTCAGCTCCGGCGCGATCGCCCGCGCTGTCTCGACTAGCATGGTGCCAAAGCGCGCGACATCTTTGCCTGCCTCCATGTGCCACCAGGCTTTCATTTTCCCAGGCACGCAGCCAAATAGGTTCTTGACGCCCATTGTTAGCGTTAGTTGAGAGTGCGACTTAACCTTGGGCAAATTAATGACGACATCGGCCTCCATGGCCTCTTTCGAGAGGCGCAGGTGACTCAGATCTTCATTCGCAATGGCGTAACGCTGCCCGGAAAATTCCACCACCGGAATATCGAGGTCGGCAAGAAGGGGCAAATAGCCATTGCTGCGAGCGACCCCAGCAGCAGTGCCAAACGCCGGGCTATCTCCAAAAAAAGGCCTCCCCCCAACCTCGCGCACCAGGGCGGCGACGGCCGCGACAATTTCCGGGCGGGTGATACATTCCTTGCCGGGGCGAGACCCGGTGAGCAAGTTAGGCTTGAGCAGAACGCGATCTGCCGGTTCTACAAACGCAGCCATGCCACCCAAGGGGGCGATCAGCTCCTGCAAAGCCGCTACCAGGGGAGTTTCGCTGTAGGAGCGGGCGGCCAGCAAGCTGACAGTCGGGGCGCAAGAAGTAGGCATCACCAACAACCAAGGAAATCAAACTGCAGTTCGATTGTACCGGGAGCCCAGCGTATCCGCTCGGAACGGGCCAGGGAGCCTTAGTTGTATTCGGGCTCGCCAATATCGTCAAGATCGTCATCGCCGTAGAAGCGCTCGTCTTCGGAGTCGGAAACGGGCCAATCGGCTAGCTCGCCCCCAAAAACGGCCCGCTCGATGTTGAGGTAGTCGCGGCTGAGCTGCACGAGCGCGTTGACCAAAATATCTAAGGCGATCGCGTCGCTGGTGCCGAGATCGAACCAGCAGCGCCCCCAATGGCCCCGGTACTCAAAGTCTCCCATATTGTGCATGGGAGCCATGAGGGCGCGCTCGGCGAGATCGAGATCGTAGGACAGATAGCTCAGTTCTACGCCCGTGTCGTTGATCTGAAGATTCTCAGCGTTAAATCCGCCAAGCTTTCCCAAGTAGAACCACGAATCGAACAATTCTTCGACGAGTGCTTTTTCCTGCTGAGCCGGAACGTGGGCAAACTGCAGCCAGATCCAAAAATCAAAGGGGTTGATTTCGCGAAACTCAACTTCCATAATTTTGGGCCCCCGTACCTGGTAAGCATCTAAGCACACTTTGGCTCGAGCCACGCGGCCGCATCAACTTTCGGAATTGCGCCGACGCGGTTTTTCGACAACGCGCCGCGGGCGCGGGCGCTCTTCGGTCCTTGCCTCGCGACTCTCCTTGCGAATGGGAGCAGCAGATGCCTCATCGTAGGCGGGCGAGGAGAGTCTTTTGCGAATGGGTTTTTGAGGGCGAGGCTTTTTCTTGGGTTTGACCGGCCCGACGCTGACGGCGTCCCGCACGATGAGGGTCTCGCCTTCAAGCTGCACCAGCAGATCCCAGAACTGCCGGAGCGCGCGGTTGGTTGGCAGCTTACCTTGCATCTCCAACTTGAAGAATTTGGGGCGATCGCCCTCTTGGCGCGGAGACTGCTTGATCTTGACGACTATCTTTTCTGATTCTTCCGAGTAAAAAACGACCTCGCCACGAACCGAGAACTCGCTACCAGACTGGGGCAACGGGACGGCTCGCACGAGCTTCTGGGGCACGCTCGGATCGTCGTCGTTGGAGGCCCCATTCGTGCGAGCCGGAGCCGGGCGAGGCACGGGTGGGGTAGGTCTTCGGGGAGGCGGCTTGGGAGCCAATTCCACCGCTAGGACTTCTGAGGCTGTCGCCGCCTCGTTTGAGGCTGTCGCCGCCTCATTGCTGGCTGGCGCCTCGGGATCGGCAGCGACGATATCGCCACCATCATCGACTGCCGAAACTTCTGCAGTTTCAGCCGCAGCGGTGGCCGCCTCCTGGGATATCGTGTCGGGCTTGAGGGTCTCCGGCTCCCAAATTCCGACGACCTGTAGCTGTAGCTTGTGTTCTTTGGGGTGGGTGCGGGGATAAACTACCCAAAGGTGCGGAACGTCCAGATCGACGTGGTTTTTGATGACGCCGATGGTGCGCCCGAGTAAGACCGCATCAATGGCCGTCTGGGCCGCGCCTTCGAGAACCAGCATGCCTTGGTTGAGCTTATCATCGGATCGCTCGTAGCGGCCGCGCACCAGGCCGATCGCCCGGAACTGCAAGGGATGGCTCGGAGCGGGGATCGGGCAAGCACGCGCGGCCTTCGCTGCTTCGTCGCCACCGACTGGAGACGCTGTTGCTGCCTCATCAGCAGCAGGCCGCTCGACGGGAGAATTCATAAGACTCGTTGCTGTATGTCTAATGCAGTCTACACGACAGACTCTCAAAATGCGTTGCGAGCCAAAGGCCCTCTAGTGTACCAAGAAATTACAAACGCTAGCCTCGAAAGCCAGAACTACTTCCGAGGCTGAAGGCTTGCAGAGCAACAATTTTTAATCTCGGTTTTTAATTTCGGTCTCAATCGATAACCTCGATGAGCCCGCGCCGCCCATCGAGGCGCACGGTCTGGCCGTCTCGCAGTAGCTGGGTGGCAGCCGCTACATCCATAACAGCCGGGATACCGCACTCGCGAGCGACGATCGCGCCGTGGGAGAGGCGGCCGCCAACTTCCGAAATGATGCCGATACTACGGGCCAGCAGTGGCGCCCACCCGGCATCGGTATACGGAACCACCAGGATCGTCCCTTCGCCAAGACTGAGGCCGGGCTGCAGGCGCTGCAAGATTCGGATCGAACCCACTACTTCTCCCGGACTTGCGGCAATGCCCCGCAAAGTCCGCTGCGACCGGGGGGTACTCAGGCTCAGAAGCGTTGTCGGGTTGGGGGAGTCGCCGTAAAGAACATCGGGCACGCGGGAGATGGCGCGGTCCTCGCCAAACCGCAGCCGCCGGTCTCGCAGGCGCTGCTGCAGCGTCAAAATGAGGCGCTCGGGCGCGTCCGTTCCTGCCAAGTGGGAGATTTCATCCCACTCGAGGAAGAAAATCTCGTCGGGTTCTTGCAGCCAGCCGCGATCGCACCATTGTTGGGCCAGCGCCAGCAACTGCCAGCGCAGGTGCGCCAGCAGACGATTGTAGACCTCGGCCACCCGAGCCTTGAGAGCCAGGCGGTTCTGCACGCAGCGAGCCTGCCAGCGGTCGCTGGGGTTGGCAGGCTGAGCCCGCGTGATGCTGCTGTCGAGCTTGGCATCGAATAGATAGCCCGTGAATGCTTCGCGGGCAGGCCCGGGATGTTCGATCCAGCGGGGTGCGGCGATGTCAGTTGCTGCCTCACTCAGGTAGCCGTACCGAGCGAGCCAGGCGTCGAACTGAGCCAAGATACTCTCACCATCGGCAGCCTCGGCAATCGTTGCGAATAGCGACGGGCAGCTTTGAAAGGCGATCGCATCTCGCGGCAGCAGATTGCGAGCTTCGACAGCCAGGGCTGAGAGTTCTCGCAGTGCCCGCACCTCGGGAGCGACAGTTGAGTCGAGTTCCCGATCGCCGACTTTTAGGAGAGCCTGCCGCAAGGCAAAGCTCAGGGGTGCCAAGATGCTGTGGTACGTTGCTTGTCGCAGGCGCTCGCGCAGGAGATCGATCTCGGCAAGGGTGGCTCGCGTTGTCTCGACACTTGGCGACGCAACCAGAGCAGGGGGCCGATCGCCCAAGCGCTCCAGAAGCGGTTGGAAATATTCTCGCTCGTCGCGCTCGAAATCGGCCTCGAGGGAAATCTCGCGCGCGAGCAACCGGAGCAAACCCGGAACATTGCGCAACGTAGACGCCAGCGGTGGCTTGCTGAACTTGGCCCCACGCGTCAGAAATTCCAAGCTCTCGGGTGGCAATCCCATGCGCTGAAAAATCTCTCCGAGCAGTGAGGCATTGAAATAAGCACGGCTGTAGTGCAAGGTTGCCGTCTCACTAAAGTCGAGATCGGCCGACCGCCGATTGCCAAGGACGAGGGTGAAGATATCGCCCCAAACGCCGCAGGTCAGCGGTCGATTCAGCGACCAGGTCAGCGGTCGAATGAACCCCGGAATTACCTCGGCAGCAATTTTGCGGGTCCAAATGGGCTGCAGCGTCGAGATCGGGCGCGCCTGCAGCAGCCAGAGCCGTTCGCCATCGAAGGTCCACTCGATGTCTTGCGGGATGCCGTGATAGTGCTTTTCGATATCGCGGGCCAATGTTGCCACGCGAGCGAGCAGACTTGCCGGAATCGTCTCCGGGCCATCGACTTCGGGCTCTCCATCCGGACTGAGGCTCGCACGGTATTGCTGGGGAGTTTCTCGTCCCGAGACCACGCGATCGGCTCCCCCTGGCAAGGCTTCGATCGCAACCGCCTCGCTGAGGGGGTCGACCGGATCGCGACTGAAGGCTACTCCAGAGTAGACGCCGCGAATTTGTGGCTGGACCAGCACGGCCATCGCGGTGTCGGCCAGGCCGCGACCGCGTCGATACTCGATAGCAGTTGGGCTATCGTAGGACTGCTGGCAGCGCGCGATGGCGATCGCAAGAGATTCGCGATCGGTGAGATTGGCAATACTTTGGTAAATCCCAGCTGCTGATGCTCCGGCGCTATCTTCGCCTGGAGCAGTGGAGCGAACGATAAAAGGCCGCTCTGCCGAGGGCTCGATTGCCGCTAGCAAAAGTGCGGGATCGTCTCCGGCCGGGAGCACCCAACCGGGGGGGACTGGATAGCCCGCCGCTCGCAGTTGGGCCAGCACGGCCGCCTTATCCCCAGCACGCTGCGGGTCGAGACGGCTATCGAGGGTAAGCAAGGCGCGATCGCCTTGAAAGAAGCGGAAGGTCCCCCGCGACTGGGCGCGCGCACCTGCGGCAGACAAGGTTAAATCGTCGGGCATGGCTTTGTAAATCAATCCCAGAGTAACGGCTAGGGCCATCGCGGCTAGGACCCGCTCGACAGCTTGCGGGGCAAGCAACCCTAAAAGCGTAGGGTAGAGAATCAAAATGGCGGTTCGGCCGAGGTGACGCTCTCGCAACACGGTGAAGCCAATGCCACCAATTAAAAGCGTCAAAAACGCAACTCGCCAGTCGTGAACGACACAGCCCCAAGCAGCGTTGGTGATGCCTGCCCCACGACCCCAAAAATAGCGCCCCAAGACCAGAAGCAGCAGGGCAACGAGCTCCCAAGCGGGCACGCCGGGAAAGAGAACCCGAGCGAGCAATACGGCAGCAATGCCCTTAGCAGCTTCGGAGAAGACCGCAAGCACGCCTGCAGTCGTTCCTGCATGGTAGAATGCGGCCGAGACTGAGACGTTACCCGTTCCCATCTGGCTGAGGCGATGCCCCGCAAAGACCGAGGCAATCCAGTTGATGGTGGGCAGCCCCCCCAATATAGGACAAGCGATAACAAGCAGAAGTGCGGCCATGGCGTCCCGGTAGCATTCGATCGCCCATGCTAGCTCTGGTTGGCGCGGGCTCGGAAAAGATTAAACATTTGCTGCGCGATTCTTTAAAACGTCTCGGCCTTTGACTTCCGAGACCCCAGCGCAAACGACTGGGTCGAGGCGCTAGCCTCGATGTTCTTAGATTTAAAAGGCGCTAGTGTGAGCTAGGTTACTGCCGACGAGCCCTATATGGCCGATGCGTGCCGCTCGCATCCTTGCGAGGAAGCCTTCTAGGGCAGCATGTAACGAATGGCATTCCGAGAGCGGTGGTAGGCCTCGGAGTCTCCTTCTTCTAGAAAGATATCGCTTGCCGCCTGTAGATCCCTGATTGCTTCCTCGTAATCTTTCAGCTGCGCACGGGCAAGTCCCCGGTTGGCCAGGGCGCGGCCGAAGTCAGGCTCGATGGCCAATGCTTCTGAAAAGTCTTCGACTGCAAGCTGGTAGTCTTGACGCTGGGCGTAAATGCGCCCCCGGTTGTAATAGGTTGTAAACAGGCTGTCATCTAGCTCCAGAGCGCGGGTGTAGTCGGCGAGAGCCCCATCGAGGTCTGCAAGCTTCGCCAAAGCAACTCCTCGCTTGCTGTAGGCCGTTGCCTGCTTCGGAGCGAGTTCTATGGCTGTGCTTAGATCGGCAACGGCGCCTTGGTAGTCTCCAGCCAGGAGCTTTTCTTCTCCAGCCAAGAGCGACTCGCGCGCGGCGGCCTCGTCCGCTGTCTGGGTTGGCGTTGCAGCCGGAGTGGCCGTGGCACTATCGGCAGGGGCCGCGCTATCGGCTGACGGCAGGCGATTTCCGGAACAGCTAACGATCGCGAAGGCAGCAATAGCAGTGATAGAGAGTGGAGGGCGCATGGGGAATCAGCTCCAGAAGGGGTCGTCGTCCGGGTGCTTTCGATCGCGAGTATGACACGAGTTGCCATCCCGTTGGCAAGCGGGCTACGCACGCAGATTGGAGTGCGCCGTGCGAACGGGGGTGTCTTTGCCTTGATTGCTACTAACACCTTCAGGTGTCTGCTCGAAAACTAGCATGGGGGTCGGGCGCGCTGTCTGGTCCCAATGAATGTTAACGAGCTTGCCCATCAGGGCGGGCTGCCAGTTCTGCTGCATGGCCCGATCGGGGTGCAGAAAGCGCACGATACACGTGATGATGCCCTCAATTGTGGCCGAGCTGGTTTGGGTTGGCAGCTTGGTGAGCTGGATGCGAATGCGGAACAAGACACCCTTGGAGCGCCGACCCCGACTGTTGGTTTCGTAAATGATGTCGAAGGTCCGGTCGATGCGGCGGCCGCTCGTACTACCAATGCCAACGGATGTGTACTCGGCGGTATTCTCCCGCAGGGCTTGGGTGACGAGTTGCTTCACGCAAACCTTGATTTGGTTGGTGATGATATTGCTGAAGAGCTTCTCTTCCATTCGGAGGCGCAGGTAGTCGAGGTTAAACTCCCGAGAGTAGACCAAGTCGGGGTTGCGCTCCATCTTCTGAATGGTTTCGAGAGCCAGTTTCAAGCGCTCGCTCAGGTTATTGCTCTTGTATTCCTGGAACTTCAGCTTTTTATCGCGATCGTGGATTTGATAGCGATAGTAGAGGGCACCTGCGGCCAAAAGCAGCGCTAGTAGGACGCTGCTGCCAAACCACAACGGACTGCTCGTCCAGGATTTGCCTGCTGCAGACGGAAACGCCGGTTCGCCCGGTGCTGGGGATGCCTGCACCAAAAGGGGCTGCTGCGGTGGCAGGACAAGAATGTCGATCGGTGGCGGAAATGTGGAGGACATAGACACTTAGGCAACGTGCGATGCATCGCAGCAGAGTTGTCGCTGGCACCAGACGCTCCAGCAAAAGTCCGGAGCGGCCGGCTACCAGACGCATCAATTATGACAGCTTACGCCGGCGTCTGGCCTGCCACAGTCGACTTTGACAATGACGGCTGGTCTCCCTAAAAGCATGCCACTGTTGCTGCCATCTAGGGGCTCGAGCGAGCGGCCAAGGCTGGCTGCTTTTTCTCCTGAAGATCGCAGGCTGCGATCGCTTTTTGCGGTGGCCGCAAGTCGATCCACCCCAAAGAGCGATACGGGTGCAGAAACCGCAGTAATTCCAGAGGAGACCCTCCCCATAGGAATGCCGCATCTCGCAGGGATTTTTGCCCATTCAGGCAACAGAGCAACTCACCGCAACCTTTACGGGCGAGATCTGCTTCTAAGGCTTTAGGGTGCGCGCTGACGAGCGCGGCATTCGGGCTCAGATGGGCGAAGCCCGCCCGTTTCCAGCAGTCCCAGGCTTGCCATGCAGGCAACAGAACCGTATCTGGTTCCGGCAGCCACATATGAGGGAACCCCCTGACCCCACCGGGGTGCATGCCAGCATAAGGAACGAGAACGACTGCTCCTGCAGATCCAGACTCGGCTTGGAAAGCATCGAAGAAGAGGTCTGTTGCCATGCTAGTAATCGCTTGGCAGACTTGGCTTGCCGGAATCTCGCGCTGTTGGACCAGTGTGAGTACGAAACCGTAGTGGCCGCAGGGGCGCTCTGCTGCACGCCTGAGTTTGCGACCGAACCGAGAGAGGAACTGGCGGCCAGCGACGGCGGCAAGCTGTCGCTCGAAGCAATCGCTACTCTGGGACCCTTCGACCCAAGCAATGCGCCCCAGGATGGTGTAGACATGCCAACATTGGTGCTCGGAGATCTCGATTTCGATCCTGCCTGTAAATGAGGCAAAGCACAACCTGCTCGACTGCTGCAGCAACAAGGACGACTCGTATACGGATGCAGCAAACCCTTTCATAAATATGAATGTAGGAATATTGTGTTCCGTTTGATTGTAACACTTTATACTCACAAATTAATATAAGTGCGGAGAAAGATCGTTACTTCGGACGAATTTTCATGTCAGCTGCACTGTGATTTAGATCTAAGTACAAAAAACCCGTATCACTTAATACTTCTTTAATCGGCTTCTCGAGCCCCCGGATGTAGAATTTGCGGGCAGCGATCGCCAGCCAACCGGACTGAAACCGAGTTAGAGTGCGGCCTGTCTGTCCCGTCGCTAGCCTTGCCGTTGGATTATGTGGGCCTATACAGACCGTGGACGTTAAAGCTGCCGTTGCCTTTGCTGCTGGAGAACCCCTGCAAATCGAGACCGTCCAGCTTGAGGGTCCGCGCCCGGGCGAAGTTCTCGTCGAAATCAAGGCAACGGGAGTCTGTCACACCGATGCCTACACGCTCTCAGGTCGAGATCCTGAGGGGTTGTTCCCAGCGATTTTGGGCCACGAGGGCGCGGGAATCGTCCGAGAGATTGGCGCGGGGGTCAAAAGTTTGCAGCCAGGAGATTGCGTGGTTCCGCTCTACGTGCCTGAATGTCGGGAGTGCGAATATTGCCTCAATCCCAAAACGAACCTTTGCCAGGCCGTCCGCTCGACCCAAGGCAGAGGCGTGATGCCCGACGGGACGAGTCGCTTTTCCTACCGAGGCAAGCCTCTCTACCATTACATGGGCACCTCCACGTTTGCTAACTACACCGTGCTTCCAGAGATTTCCCTGGCAAAAATTCGCGCCGACGCCCCCTTCGAAAAAGTTTGCTACGTTGGCTGCGGCGTCACCACGGGCATTGGTGCGGTGCTCTTCACGGCAAAAGTCGAACCCGGCTCGACGGTAGTAGTTTTTGGCCTGGGGGGGATTGGCTTGAATGTCATGCAGGGGGCCAAGATGGTTGGGGCCGGGCGCATCGTCGGCGTTGACATCAACCCAGACAAAGCGGCGATCGCCCGCAAATTTGGCATGACTGACTTTGTCAATCCCCACGAGGTCGCGGGGGATTTGGTGGGGCACCTGGTGGAGCTGACCGGCGGGGGTGCCGATTACGCCTTTGAGTGCATTGGCAATGTCAATGTCATGCGCCAAGCCCTCGAGTGCTGCCACAAGGGCTGGGGTGTTTGCACGATTATCGGCGTTGCTGGGGCAGGAGAAGAAATTCGCACGCGGCCGTTTCAGTTGGTGACCGGGCGCGTTTGGCAGGGGACCGCCTTTGGCGGGGCGAGGGGACGAACCGATGTCCCCAAAATTGTGGACTGGTACATGGATGGGAAAATCGATATCGACAGCTTGATTACCCACGTTCTGCCCGTCGAGCGAATTAACGAGGCCTTCGACCTCATGCATCGGGGCGAGTCGATCCGGACCGTGCTGACTTTCTCGTAACACTTATAACAAGCTCGTGAACGATCTCCACTTAAAAGTCGAGCGTGCCTGCTTTGGAGGCAAGGTCGGCTACTACAGCCACACCAGCGATTGCTGCCAGAGCGAGATGCATTTTGCGACGTTTTTGCCTCCCCAAGCAGCAACGGAGCCGGTGCCGGTGGTCTACTTCCTCTCGGGGCTGACCTGTACTGAGGAGAATTTCACCGTCAAAGCAGGTGCCCAGCGCTGGGCAGCCGAACTGGGGCTGATGCTGGTAGCACCCGACACCAGCCCCCGTCAGACGGGCATCCCCGATGAAGATAAAGACTACGATTTGGGCTCGGGAGCGGGGTTTTACATTGATGCCACCCGCGAGCCCTGGCGGCCCCACTACCAGATGTACGCTTACGTCACCGCAGAATTGCCTGCCCTGATTGCGGCTCATTTTCCGGTCGCGCCGGAAAAAAGCGGTATCTGCGGCCACTCTATGGGAGGGCATGGCGCGCTCGTCTGCGCCCTCAAAAATCCCGATCGCTACCGGTCGGTTTCGGCTTTTGCCCCGATTGCCGCTCCGAGTCAGTGCCCTTGGGGGCGCAAAGCGTTCGAGAATTATTTGGGCTGCGATCGCGAGGCTTGGCAGGCCTACGATGCCAGCGAGCTAGTGCGCCGAGCCCGTTTTCCGGGCACCATCTGGATCGATCAAGGCGGTGCCGATCCGTTCTTGGCGCAACACCAACTGTTGCCGGAGGTCTTTGCCAAAGCCTGTGAAGAAGCCGGCCAGCCCTTAGAGCTGCGCTACCAGCCGGGCTACGACCACAGCTACTTTTTCATCGCCAGCTTCATAGAGTCCCACTTGCGCCACCACGCAGCTGCTCTGCGGTAGTGGGGGGCAAATCGGGCGCGCGCCCGGCAGCTAGATCGGCAGCTAGACCGGCAGCTAAACCTGCCCGAACTCGGGCTTGAGTTGTCTCTCCATGAGGTCTCGCACGGCCTGCTGGGGAGAAATAGCACCCGCTAGCAGGCGCGCTACTTGGATAGCAATGGGCACGGCAATCTTTTCCCGAGCGGCCAGCTGCACCAGAACGCGGGCCGTATTAACCCCTTCGGCGGTGCCTGCAATCTCTGCTAGGGCTGCATCGAGAGTTTGGCCCTCTGCCAGGCGATAGCCCACTTGATAGTTGCGCGACAAGGGGCTATCGCAAGTTGCCAGAAGATCTCCCAATCCCGAGAGTCCGTAAAAGGTATCAGTTTTAGCTCCCAAAGCCGTTCCGATGCGTACGATCTCCGGCAATCCCCGTGCCACCAGTGCTGCTTTAGCATTGGTTCCGAGTTTGAGGCCATCGCAAACGCCTGCGGCGATCGCCACCACGTTTTTGAGGGCACCCCCCAACTCGGTGCCGAGAGGATCGCAATTGACGTACACGCGAAACTGCTGCGACGAAAAAATTTCTTGTACCAACCGCGCCGCAGCCAGGTCGGCACTAGCCGCTACCGTGGCTGCCGGTAAGCCCTGCTGGATCTCTTTGGCAAGATTCGGTCCTGAGATAACCACGACGGGTCCCCCCGGGCGCGACGCCTGCCACAACTGTCCGGGCGTTTGCCAGCTGCGCGCGTCGAGGCCTTTGGTGGCGCTGGCAATGGGAACCTCTAAAGGAAGCGCGGTCTGCTGCAGGGCCTCGGCCACCGCCCGGACCCCGGACATGGCGATCGCTGCCACTACTAAATCTGCGCCGCTGACGGCAGCCTCGAGAGAGCCCAAACCGCGCCGCGACCACAACCGCACCTCGTGTCCGCGATTGCGAGCCAACATCGCCAGCGTCATCCCCCAGGCTCCCGCACCCAGAATTGCCAAGGACGACGATGCAGTCGGAACTTGATGCTGCTGTCGCCCTGCAAAACCTTCTACACTCATGGGTGGCACGACGATGTTCGTTGCTTGAGATCCGCTCGAAGCTTATGGAATCCCAATTTAATGCCAGTAGTGGCCTACCCGTTCTCTCGTCTACTTTATTTATTGGTGCCTTGCTGGCGATCGGTCTTTTTTTCTTTATCCGGGCGTCAGTCAAGGACCGCACCACCGAGATCGAACTCTTGGCAGCTGCACCTGCCGATGCGATCGCAGCACAGCTACAGGCTTACTTTGCCAAGCGGGCCTACCGGCCCGTTGCTGGGGAGGGTTCGACCCTAACTCTCGAAGGGTTCGTCCGCCCCAGCATTGGCTTAGCGGTCTTTCTGTCGCTGCTTGCGGCCTGCGGAGCCGGCTGCCTGGCACTCGTCTGGGTGCTGGCATACCCAGAGATTGGCCCTTGGCCCTTTGGGTCGGTCGTCGCAATTGCGCCGGTGGCTGGGCTCTTTTACTGGCGAAAAGCTGGCCGTCTCGAGCGCGTCGTGCTGAGCGTCGAACCGCAAACGGCCACTACCAGTGTTGCAACGGTCTGCGCGCACCGTGACGAGCTGATTCAGTTGCTAGCCGAACCAACGCTGCCCCTGCAGCCCTTGAGACAAGAGTAAGCAGCCCAAAAACAGAAGTGCGGGTTACCAGCCGAGAGACCGCTCAGGCAACACTCACAGGGGTCTTGGCCTGAGTTACCATGACCGTTTCTCTATCTTCTTCATCATCTTCCCGGAGCTTCTGCAAGCTCGGGAATAGGAAGTGATTTTCCTCGACGTATTGGGCACCAAATAATCCTTTCTCTGCCCAGAAGTAGCGATCGGTGGTGTGCTCGTTACGCTTGACCACCAGCAGAGCGGGCGGCGTTATTCCCTGAGAAGCAATGTACCGACGTGCGGCAGTGACGGGCTTGTCTTCGCCACTGTCAAGGCTGTACTGGGGCACGAGAGTGAGGACTTTCCGGCCTTCCTGACGGCGGCGACTTTTCCGTTTGCGTTTTCTTGCCAACTGAATTCCCTCCCCTAGTGCGGGTGCGAGTGTAACGCTAGTTACAAAATTTCGGATTCAGTCTACCGATTCGAGATAAAAATCGCAACAGGCCATTACTCTCCTTACCAAGAGCAGGAATCTTCAAAAGTCTTACCATACAAGGGCTTGGCCCATTCTGTAACAAAAAATAAATCTTCAATATTTTTTAATATTTCCCCCACCACCCCCTAAGCACCCTCGCCCGGTCTCCTGGCCTCCTCGGCACATGGGGCTGTCGATCCGATGGCGATCGCGCGATTGCGGCCGGCGTTCTTGGCGTTGTAGAGGGCTTCGTCGGCTTTGCGCAGCAGCGCTTCTACCGAAGATTGGGGTGATGGCACGAGGGTACAAACACCCAGACTGATGGTCACGCCCGTTCCAATTGGGGAGCCCGCATGGGGAATGCCAAGGTTCTCGACGGCTCGCCGCAGGTCGCCAGCAATCCGTTCTGCTCCTGCTAGGGATGTGTCGGACAGGAGCACGGCAAACTCTTCGCCACCGTAGCGTGCTACGAGATCGGCTGGGCGCTTGACCGCGCGCTGCAAGGCTGCTGCCACGTAGCTGAGGCACTTATCGCCCGCTTGATGGCCGTAGGTATCGTTGTACTTCTTGAAATGATCCACATCGCAAAGAATCAGCGAGAGAGGCTGACGCTCTCGCTGCAGGCGCTGCCATTCTCGCTTCAACTCGCTCTCAAACTTGCGACGATTCGCTACCCCTGTCAAGCCATCACGAGTGGCCTGCACTTTGAGCTTCTTGTTGGCCTGTCGCAGCGCCATCTCCGTTTTTTGCTGCAGTTTCTGAGTTTGGCGCAAGAGTTCGGCCTGAGCCAGCAACAACAGATGGACGCCGAGAAGCTTGTAAGAGCCATCACTGTGGCGGACGACGATTGGCTCCTGCAAAGACCTGTGGGGCCTCTCGAGGGCGTGGTGGATAGCCGCATCAATGTGACAACAGGATGGCAGCTCCAGGATGTCACCTGCATACATCTCCCAAAACCGCCGGATCGGACGCCCTAGATAAAGCTCGATGCTGTAGGGCTGGCTCATCTGCAGCAGGAAACTCTGCCTGGAGATAACCCCGACGATGCGGTTATCCTCAAGCACGATCGCCCCCGGCAGTTGGGCATTCCCCTCAAAAGTCTGCAGCAAAAACTCAGCATGCGTCTCGAGGGTCACGCAGAATTCCTGGGTGGGGAGCGACTCCAGGGTAGGTTGCGGCAGAAATTGAATCGAGCCGACCAGATCGAGAGGAGAGGAACCTCCTGCAACGCTCAGTTCGGTCAACTCATTCTCTAGTGGAACCTTTGGCATGGATACTAAAGAACTTGCAAGCTTCGCAAGTGTAGAAGTTTCTGCAGCTTTGACCAGCCAGACTATTGTTACCTTCAAATTATTGGGTACTTCGATTAATAGCCTATCCCTGTAATTTTCCATAAAATCAGCTCTTGA
>CAYTBI010000027.1:0-55942 GCA_964435975.1 uncultured bacterium | reverse complement strand
TTAGTCGGTCGCATCACCCAAGTCAAAAATCATCTCAGAGCCGTCTTGAATGGCCGGGGTCATAAAGCTCCTAGCGGTCACAAAGCCTGAACGGCAGAAGGTATTACGACTCTCCAAAGCCATGCCAAACCATTGGCAGACTGCACAATTGATGAGCTGTGGAGGGGGGAGTTACACCTGGAACTGCAGCAACTTGAGGAGTTCGAGAAGCATTTGACCGTTGTCGAACGGCAGCTTAACGAGTTAGCCAAACAAGACCGCCGCATTCAGCTGCTAGAGACGATACCCGGTGTGGGAAGACGAACTGCTGAAATCATTGCCACCGTCTTGGATGACCCCAACCGCTTTGCCAATGCGGGTGTAGTTTCTGCCTATGCCGGTTTGATACCCAAGCAATATCAATCGGGGCAAACCAATCGTTTAGGCCGAATCAACCGGCGCGGTCCAAGATGGTTGCGAGCGGCACTGGTAGAAGTAGCTTGGCTGCTACTGCGTTACAACCCTTGGGCAGCTGAAGTTTACAAACGTCTCTGCAAAAACCACCAGGGGCGAAAGAGACAGGCGATCGTTGCTTTGGCTCGTAAGCTGTTAGTAAGTGCTGGGCCATGCTACAGCCCTTTGTGGGACAACCCAGTACAATACGGCATGAGAATTTGAGGGCCAAGCTATTAGTCTGTACTCATTGGACTTCCGCCAAAAAGTCATCTCACCTATGAGGAGGGAAATACCTCGATTCGGAAGGTAGCTCGAAGATTTCGTGTCAGCCCAGATACCGTGCAACAGTGGCTTAAGCGCAAGCGGGACACAGGAAGCCTCGCTCCCAAAAAGCTGGGCGGAGGTCCTCCAGGAAAACTTGAGGGTCACGATGGCACCCTCGCCCAACTAGTCGCTGACTATCCTGACTGGACGTTAAAGCAATACCAGGAGCACTTTCACGAGCACTATCAAATCTGGGTCAGCGAGAGTGTCTTTTGTCGTAAGTTACAGCAGCTACAGATGAGTACTTGGATAACGTTCTTGAGCCTAGGGGCGCGGTCGAAAATACAGAACGAAGCCGGGTGCACAAGCCGCCCGCGTCCTCTGCGGCGAGGTGTTAGGCAGAGCCGCACCGAAACGCAGCACTCTAAATGTAGCAGGGTCGGAGAACTCGCGATCGCATCATTGGGAAGTAGATCTGGGCATCTCATCTAGCTCGATGATTCCGCGCCGGAGTAGGGAGTGGTGGGCATCTCCCTCGATGAAGGTTACCGAGTCAAGCTTGAAGCTGTAAATGCAGTAAATGGTTTGCGCATTATCTTCTTCCAAGTCTTCCGCATCGATTTGCTCTGAACGGATAAGACGCAGATCGTCTATGGGCCAGTCTATCCACCAATCTTCTTCACCAGTACGGTTAGCATCCTGCATAGTTTCGTATCTGGAGACAACTAAAAATGAAGGCAAAGCCTAACTTTCGAATATCAAGCGCTTAGAAACTCGCGAACTTTCTGCAAGTAATCTTCCCGATCTTCAAGCATCGGAAAGTGAGCCGTGCGCGGGATTTCGTAATATTCGATCCAAGTTGAATTCAACGCAGCAGCCCGTCGGCCGAGCTCTGCTGGGATGATGATGTCTTTCTCGCCAGCAACGAGCAGCGTCGGCACCCGCAAATCGGCAAATGCCTGGGGCATCTCCACCGCTGCCCGTTCGCTCACCGAGGTATAAATGGTCCCCGTCGCCGCTGCATAATCTGCTTGGAGAAAATCTTCTAGAAACGCCCACCGCTCTGCCGCTGCAATCGGTCGGTGCAGAAACCGAGCCATAAACATGCGATCGACCGCTGGTACGAGCTTGAACCAACCATACCGGAACTTGACTACATAGGTCCCGACCCGATGAAAGAGTGGAAATGCAATCGGATCGTAGGAAAAGATGCCGCTGCAGGTCAAAACCAAGCGCTCGACGCGCCGAGGGTAGCGACTGGCAAAGAGCGTCGCTATCGATGCGCCCATAGAGTGGGCGTTAAGATACGCGCGCTCTAGGCTCAGCTCGTCGAGCAAGGCAGCCAAATCGTCAACATACGCCTCCATAGCGTAGTTTCCCGTGGGCCGATCGCCTTCAAGCGAGCGACCAAAGCCGCGCAAATCGTAGATCAAACAATCAAAGCGGTCGGCTAGTGCCTCTGCCGTAGTCCGCCAGTAGCGCCCCGATCCTCCCCAACCATGCAAGAAAACCAATGTCGGTTTGCGCTTGCTGGGATCGCGCGCGATCCATTCGTAGTAGTGCGGGATACCGCGCACATCTGCCCGAAGCACCATCGATCAAGCCGATTCTGGAGTAGGTAGAGAAGATGGATGGAGTAATAACTCGGCGGTAGAGCGCTTCTCCACCATATCTTCGGTGATTTGGCAGTGGCGCACGTCGCTGCGGGAGGGCAGATCGTACATTACATCCAGCATGAGTTCTTCAATGATGCCCCGCAGAGCCCGCGCTCCCGTCTTACGGCGATAGGCTTCCCGAGCGATCGCGCGGATGGCCTCAGAGCTAAACTCCAGTTCGATACTGTCCATCCGCAGGAGTGCCTGGTATTGCTTGACAATGGCATTGCGCGGTTGGGTCAAAATAGCCATCAAGGCCTCTTCGTCGAGCGGCTCGATGGTTGCGGCTACCGGTAGGCGTCCGACAAATTCAGGAATCATCCCAAACTTAACGAAGTCGTCCGGCTCGAGGTCCTGGAGAATGTCTGCCGTGCGCTTTTCTTTGTTGAAAGAGTCGCTAGCGCGCACGAAGCCCATAGCCTTTTTGCCAACCCGCCGCTCGACAACTTTATCGAGCCCGACAAACGCACCACCACAGATAAACAAGATGTTCGTCGTATCGATTTGGATGCAGTCTTGGTAGGGATGCTTGCGGCCGCCTTGCGGAGGCACGTTGGCTACCGTGCCTTCGAGCATTTTTAGCAGCGCCTGCTGGACGCCTTCGCCCGAGACATCGCGAGTAATCGATGGATTCTCACTCTTGCGAGCGACCTTGTCGATTTCATCGATGTAGATAATTCCTCGCTGAGCCTGTTCGACATCGAGGTCGGCCACCTGCAGCAACCGCAGCAGAATGTTCTCAACGTCCTCGCCGACATAGCCTGCTTCGGTGAGGGTCGTCGCATCAGCCACCGCGAAGGGCACATCCAGCATCTGAGCGAGAGTCTGGGCTAGGAGGGTCTTGCCACACCCGGTCGGACCGATGAGCAAGATATTCGACTTCTGCAGCTCGATACGACTCTCAGCATCGCAATGAGCCCCCTCCTCGAGGAGGCTCAACCGCTTGTAATGGTTGTAAACCGCCACCGAAAGGACTTTTTTGGCTTCATCTTGACCGACGACATATTCGTCGAGGTACTGCTTGATTTCCCGTGGCTTCGGAATCTTGTGGAAGGGCAAGCGGTCGGGTCGATTGCGGGTCTTGCCCGTGCGGCTTTCGTCAGCTGCCGGGACCGGATGGGGCGCGCGCGCGGGAGCAGCCGCATCGACAAGTTCGTCGTCTAGGATTTCATTACAGAGCTCGACACACTCATCACAGATGTAGACCCCCGGTCCGGCGATGAGCTTGCGGACTTGCTCTTGAGGCTTACCACAGAAAGAGCATTTTAAGTGAGATGACGGCATATCGACCCCCTAATTGGCAACGGCAGCAGACGCCGAATCGCTGGCAGTGCCGGCACGGGCAGACGACGGTACGATAGCCCGGTCGATCAACCCGTACTCCCGCGCCTCGAGAGCAGACATGTAAAAGTCCCGCTCGGTGTCCGCAGCAATTCGCTCCAGTGGCTGGCCGGTTCGTGCGGCCAGCTTTTCATTCAGACTTTGCTTGATGTAGAGAATTTCTCGTGCCTGGATGGCAATGTCGGTTGCCTGCCCCTGCGCGCCGCCAAGGGGCTGGTGAATCATGATGCGGGCATTCGGCAGCGCCATGCGCTTCCCCTTTGCTCCCGAAGCCAACAAAAACGCTCCCATGCTGGCAGCCAACCCATAGCAAATCGTGGCAACATCCGGGCGAATCTGCTGCATCGTGTCGTAGATGGCCATGCCTGCGTAGACAGACCCACCAGGAGAGTTGACGTACAGCTGAATTTCCTTCTCGGAATCTTCTGCTTCTAAATACAGCAGTTGGGCAACAACAGAGTCGGCCACAGTATCGTCGATCGGCGTTCCTAAAAACACGATTCGCTCTCTTAGAAGGCAAGAGTAGATATCAAAGGCCCTTTCGCCCATCCCAGACTGCTCGACGACCATTGGAACCGCGCCCTCTACTCGAGAACGAACTCCATAGGCTCGCGTTTGCCCCAATCGTCCCGGATCGCTCAGTTGAGAATGAATCATACGATAGCTCCGATATCTCGGCTGCCCCTTTTATCCTGACAACATTATGCCGCAACCGCAAACGGCTTCGTAAACCGACACCCCCTCGTGTTAGACGGGGTCGGCGGCAGGTTCGACCGAGGTTTCTGCCGAACTTTCCTCGGGTGACGCTGCCGTGGGTGCTTGGGTTTCTGGCCCAGCTTGCAAAGAAGTGCTGTCGCTGGCATCGGTTGATGCCGCCTCGGCTTCCGTCTCGGTGAGAGTACCCTCGGGTACGAGTTCGACCTTGGCGTTCTCCTCGAGCCACTGCAGTGCTTTTTCGCGGCGCAGATCCTCGCAAACAACCTCCTGCAAGCGTGCCGGGTCGTAATCGCGACCGGATAGCTCTGCTTCGACCTCCCCGACGCGCTCGGCAATGGCTTCTTCATCTGGCTCGAGCCCCTCTCTTTTGGCCAGCTCTTGGAGTGTTAAGGACTCTTGCAAACGAGCGATCGCCTCGGGGCGCGCCTCCGCGCGCATCTTGGCAACGACCTCTTCGGTGAGCATCTTACGAACGTCTACGCCATATTGGCTCACCTGCATGGCGGTTTGGCTCACGAGAGTTCGGGCCTCGCGGTCGATGAGGCTCTCGGGCAAATCGAATTCAACAGTTGCAACCAAGGCTGCAGTTAGAGCAGCCTGGATGTTGCTCTTAGTCTGCTCCTCGGCACGATCCTCAAACTGCTTTTGGAGATCGGCTCTTAGATCTGCGAGGGTCTCAAAGTCGCTAATCTCGCCGGCAAGATCGTCGTCGAGTTCGGGCAGCTCTTTCTCTTTTATTTCTTTGAGGGTGACTGCAAACACAGCAGCCTTGCCGGCAAGATCCTCGCGCGGATAGTCCACAGGGAAAGTCAAGCCGACCTCTTTTTGAGCTCCCGATTCCATGCCGACAAGACCGGCTACGATCTCGGGCAGAAACTTGCCTTCGGCTAGCTCTAACTCAAAATCTTGAGCGAAGGCGCCCTCGATGGGTTCTCGGCCTCCTTCACCCTCGAAAAATCCCTGATAGTCAACTATGGTTGCATCGCCAAGCTGCGCGGGCCGATCTTCTACCGGAACCAACGTTGCCCGCTGGGCGCGCAGCTGCTCCAAGTAATCGTCGAGCTGCTGTTGAGTGGCTTCGACTTTCTCGGCTTTTGCCTCCAGGCTCTTGTAGTCGGCCGCATCGAGGGGCACCTCTGGTGGCACATCAACGAGGGCAGCAAACTGCAGCGCTTCGCCAGGTTGATAGCGATCGACCAGCTCCTCTATGTTGGGGGAGAGATCGTAGTTCCCGAGGGGCTCAATTTTCTCCTGCTCGAGTGCCTCCTCGAGGCTGTTCTGCAGCAACTCCTGTAGGGCAAATTCTTTAATGCGGCGCTCTCCCAGGCGCTGTACCAAAAGTTGGCGGGGAGCCTTGCCGCGGCGAAACCCAGGGACGTTAACCGTCTTGGCAGCCTCGCGAATCATTTTCTCGTAGGCACTCTTGGAGGCTTCGGGTGATATCTCGATCCCCAAGCTCACCTTGCTGCCCGATAGCTTCTCTAAAGTAACTTTCATAGTCCCGACTGCACTTACCGACTTCGTATCCGCATACCTGCAATGCTAGACCTCGACGAAGCTTGAGTCCTCAACGCCGACTGCAGGCAGCAGATCGCCCGGCCATCCGGCTCCTGCTGAAGGCTCGCCGACCCCTCAAGCTGCTCTTTGACAGCCCGGCCGTAATGGGGCTCGCTTATCTTAGCGCCTGCGGTAAAAATCGGGTGGCAACCCCCGGGGCCGGAAAAGCAGCTGTCGCTGCTCTACACCTGTTGCCTCAGTCCGGTTCGACAGCGATCGGAGCCGGCCGCTGGCACGAACTACTACTAATGATACCTATCAGGTCACTGCTGGCTTAGTATACATTCAAGAAAGGCCGACCCACGGTCGCGCGCCGCCATCATGGGTTATGTGGATTGCGGGTCAGAGATTGTTGGGGCTGACGAGGAGGGTTGGGTGTCAGAGTCTGGGGTTCGGGTTGCAATTTTGGGGTCTACCGGAGCCGTGGGAGTAGAACTCCTACAGCTGCTAGAGAGCAGGCACTTTCCACTGGCAGATTTAAAGCTTCTGGCTTCAGAGCGCTCTGCCGGACAGACCCAGACCTTCCGTGGCGAGGCGCTGACGGTCGAAGCCGTCGACAATGACTCCTTTCGAGACGTCGATCTGGTTCTAGCCTCGGCGGGCTCGAAAACAACGAAGTATTGGGCAGATTGCATCGTTGCAGCTGGGGCGACGATTATTGATAACTCCAGCGCATTTCGTATGGATCCGACGGTGCCCCTGGTCGTTCCTGAGATTAATCCCCAGGCCGCTGCAGCGCATCGCGGGATTATTGCCAACCCCAACTGCTCGACGATTTTGATGGCTGTTGCCGTTTACCCATTACACTGCGTGCAGCCCGTCAGACGTATTGTCGTCGCGACTTACCAATCTGCGAGTGGCGCGGGCGCCCAGGCCATGGTGGAGCTTCAGAACCAGGCTCGAGCCGTTCTCGCCGGAGATGTTCCCCATGCCGAGATCTTCCCCTATCCGCTGGCCTTCAATGTGTTTCCTCACAACTCCGCCCTCAACGAATTGGGCTACTGCGAGGAAGAGATGAAAATGGTCAACGAGGCACGCAAGATCTTCGCGTGCCCCGAACTTAGAGTTACGGCCACTTGCGCCCGCGTTCCGGTTTTACGCGCCCACTCAGAGGCGATTAATCTGGAGTTCGCGGAGCCTTTTCCGGTGCAGCGCGCTCGCGAGGTGCTAGCTGCAGCCCCGGGAGTGGCCCTCGTCGAGGACTGGCAAGCCAACTATTTTCCCATGCCCATCGAGGCCAGCGGTCGCGACGAGGTCCTCGTCGGTCGCATTCGCGCCGACCTTTCTCATTCCTGCGGCCTGGAGCTGTGGCTCAGTGGCGACCAAATCCGTAAGGGCGCCGCCCTCAATGCCATCCAGATTGCCGAGCTACTCGCGGGCGAGCGCTGGCTTACCCCACAGCGGGCGCCAGAGCACAGCACGCATGGCACTAGAACGTAAACCAGGCACAACGAGCGCCAGCAAGCGAGCAGTTCTGATGGGCGAAGAAGAGGTAGTTCTAGGGCGAGTGTTGACGGCAATGGCGACGCCGTTTGCAGCCGACGGGAGTGTCAACCTCGAGGTTGCCGCGCGACTTGCCGATCGTCTGATAAGCGATGGCAACGATGGTATCGTGGTGTGCGGCACGACGGGAGAGTCGCCAACGCTGAGCGTTTCAGAAAAAGAAAGCTTGTTTCGCGCGGTAGTGGAGGCGGTGGGCGCGCGAGGAACGGTCATTGCCGGGGCTGGATCCAATTCGACAGCTGGTGCCATTGCTCTGACTCAACTGGCCGCCAAAGCCGGAGTCGCGGCGACCCTACAAGTTGTGCCCTATTACAACAGACCACCTCAAGCTGGTCTCTACGAGCATTTCTGCGCGATCGCAGCGGCAGCCCCCGAGCTACCGGTCATGTTGTACGACGTTCCCGGACGCACCGCGAGCACCCTGACTCTCGAAACGATTCTGAAGCTTGCAGAAGTCGATAACATCATTGCCCTCAAGGACGCCAGTGGCGATCTCAATAAAGCTAGCCAGATCTGTCAGGCTGTCCCCCCGGGCTTTAGCGTGTATGCTGGAGATGACAGCTTGACCCTACCCCTGCTCGCCGTCGGCGGTGTTGGCACGGTCAGTGTTGCCGGTCACCTCGTCGCCCAGCACCTGCAGGGGGTCGTTCGCGCCTTCGAGTCCGGTGAGGTAGCCAAGGCACGAGCGATCAACGGCACTCTTCTGCCGCTTTTTACCGCACTGTTTGCAGACACAAACCCTATTCCCGTGCGGTCGGCACTTGCGTTGTTGGGATGGGATATGGGAGAGCCGCGCTTACCGCTGATTCCCCTTGCGGCAGATTTAGAGCTAGAAATGCAGGAAATTCTCCACAGGTTGAACCTGTTGTAGCCACCTCTCCAAGTCGTCAAGGTGTTGAAAGTCTTTACCGAGCGATCGATTTGCGTTACGCATTTGTTATGGGAAAAAAAGATCGAGAAGAGAAAGAAACCGGCCGCTCTGAGTATGGGCACCCCAGAATTGTTGTCACCTCCTGAAGATGACTGTCTCGGCCCGGTCTCATTAAAATGGGCCCACAATGGCGCGAGCATTAGCCGCGGCTCGAGCGGTCGAGAGCGACTGGCCGAGATGTCGCGCTCGGGGGGCTAGGAGCGCAGCCCATCGGCGAGTTCCCGATCGAGGTCTTGGGTGCTACTTTTTCCCTAGCACGACTCGGATGAGCTGAGAGACAAGCTCGATTGCGTTTAGAAGCTTTTAACTGTAGTGAAGGATAGCTATATGACCGACCGGAAAACTAAACCCGCACTGAGAATTCTCCCGCTTGGAGGATTGCATGAGATTGGCAAGAACACTTGTGTTTTCGAATACGGAGACGAAATGCTCTTGCTAGACGCGGGCATCGGGTTTCCAAGTGACGATATGCACGGCGTCAATGTGGTTTTGCCAGACATGACTTATCTGCGCGAAAACCAGCACAAAATCAAAGGCGCGATCGTAACCCACGGGCACGAAGACCACATTGGTGGGATCGCCCACCACCTCAAGCAAATCGATATTCCCATCATTCATGGGCCCCGTTTGGCAATGGCCCTCCTGCAAGACAAGCTCGAAGAAGCGGGCGTTGCCGACCGCACGACACTCCACAGCGTTGGGCCGCGCGAGGTAGTCCGAGTCGGGGGGTCGTTTTTCGTCGAGTTCATTCGCAACACCCACTCCATTGCCGATAGTTTCTGTGTAGCCATCCACACCCCCCTTGGTTTGGTCATCCACACGGGAGATTTCAAAATCGACCATACCCCCGTCGATGGCCAGCATTTTGACCTCCATCGCTTGGCCGAGCACGGCAGCAAAGGGGTGCTGTGTCTGCTCAGCGACTCGACCAATGCCGAGGTGCCGGGCCACACCCCCTCAGAAGCATCTGTCAAGCCCAACCTCGATCGCATTTTTGCCCAAGCCGAGGGACGCTTGATGGTCACGACCTTCGCTTCGTCCGTCCATCGCGTCAACATCATTTTGCAGCTCGCTCAAAAGCACGGGCGCGTCGTGTCGGTGATCGGGCGCTCGATGCTCAATGTCATCGCCCACGCCCGCAATCTGGGCTACATTAAGTGCCCCGATAGCGTGTTCGAGCCAATTAAATCGGCTAACCGCCTGCCCGATAGCAAAGTCTTGATTCTGACAACGGGCTCGCAAGGGGAAACCCTGGCTGCTATGACTCGCATCTCGCGCGGCGAGCATCCCAACGTCAAAATCCGTTCGGGCGATACGGTCGTGTTCTCGGCCAACCCGATTCCGGGTAATACCATTGCTGTGGTCAACACTATCGACCGCCTGATGATGCAGGGAGCCCACGTCGTCTACGGACGCCACCAGGGCATTCATGTCTCCGGGCATGGCTGCCAAGAGGACCACAAGCTCATGCTGGCGCTGACGCGACCCAAGTTCTTCGTCCCCTTCCACGGCGAGCACCGCATGCTGGTCAAGCACGCCCAACTCGCCCACAGCATGGGCATTCCCCAAGACAACACGCTGGTGGTCAATAACGGCGACATTATCGAGGTAACCGCCGAAAACATTGGCATCGTCGGCCAAGTTCCATCCGGTATCGAACCTGTCGATCGCACTGGTGTCGTTCACAAGCACGTGCTGCGCGACCGCCAGCAGCTCGCCGAGGATGGCATCGTTACCGTTGCCGCCGCCCTCAATTGGGGCGGCAAGCTGCTCGCCCAACCCACCGTGCATCTGCGGGGGGTCGTCACCCAAATGGAGCCAGCAGCGCTCGAGCGCGCGATCGTGCGCACTGTCGAGCAAACCATCGCCAATCGCTGGAGTGAATTTTCTCACACCAACGGCAATGGCCCAGAGGTTGACTGGAGCGGCCTGCGCGTCGATGTCGAGAGTGCCCTGCGTCGGTTGCTCCAGCGCGAGCTTCGCTGCCAGCCCCTGGTGGTGGTGCTCCTGCAGCCCCCCCTGGAAGGAAATGCTACTGCTGCCCCGGCAACCGTCCGCCCCGGCCGTCGCAGCCGCCGCCGCTCTACGGCAAGCGTTTCGTCTTAATTGCTCGAGATCCTCACAAAAAAGGCCACCAAAGCGGTGGCCTTTTTTTAATGGGAAGTAGCAGGAAAGCTACTAGGACGCCTGCATCGCCTCGACGGACTTGGGCACGGCCGCTGTCAAAATTTCGCAACCAGAGTCGGTGACGAGGACATCATCTTCGATGCGGATACCGATGCCGTGCCAGCGCTCGGGGGTCTCCGGCTGACCTTCAGCGGGCTGGATGCGCGGCGAGATGTAAAGACCCGGCTCGACGGTGAGCACTTGGCCGGTCTGCAAGGTCTGCCAGCGGTCTTCAGCGATTTTGTAGGGCCCGGCATCGTGAACGTCGAGGCCCAGCCAGTGGCTGGTTTTATGCATATAGAAGGGCTTGTATTTTTCTGCCTTGACGATCTCGGCGGCATCTCCTGATAGCAAGCCCAGCTCGAGCAGGCCTTCAACTAAGACCTCGACGGCGGCATTGTGGACTCGATCGAAGGTCTTGCCTGGTTTGACTGTGGCGATCGCGGCAGCTTGAGCGGCCAACACCAGCTCGTAGAGCGTTCGCTGCTCGCCGGAGAACTCTCCATCAATTGGGAAGGTCCGGGTGATATCGGAGTTGTAATAGTCGTAGCAGCATCCCGCATCGATGAGGAGTAAGTCGCCCGCAGCCATCTGGCGGGTGTTTTCGGTATAGTGCAGGATGCAGGCATTCTCGCCCGAGGCGACAATCGACGGGTATGCCGGGCCGATCGCCCCGCATTTGCGGAAAATGTATTCCATCTCGGCTTGGACTTCGTATTCAAAGCGGCCGGGCCGGGCAAACTCGCGAGCGCGGTTGTGGGCTTCGGCTGCGATCGCAGCGGCGTGGCGCATCAGGGCGAGTTCGTTGGGGCTCTTGATCGCCCGTAGCGACTGCAGAATAAAGCGGCTATCTTCGATGGCGACCGGGCCGGTCCCTCGCTTGGGGTAGGTTGCCAGCAGGCGCTGCCAGAGGGCCAAGATCCGGGCATTAAAATCGCGATCGCGCCCCAGGCGATAAAACAGGCGATCGGCTTTCTCCAGGTACTGGGGCAGCTTCTCGTCGAGTTCGCCGATGGGGTAGACCATATCAGCGGCAAACCGCGCTTGGGCAGCCTCGACACCCACGCGGGTGCCGGTCCAGGTCTCTTTTTCGAGGTCTTTTTCCCGGACGAATAGTACGAAGCGATGCTCGGGATGGTGGGGCGCGAGCACGACAACAGCTTCAGCTTCGTCAAAACCAGTCAAATAGTAAAAATCGCTGTCTTGGCGAAAGGGATACTCGACATCGTTGTGCATGACGGCCGAGGGGGCGCTGCGCAACACGAGCGTGCCGTTGCCAATTTTTTCGGCGATGGATTCGCGGCGCTGGCGATACTCGGCAGGCTCGATCTTAAGCATGGCTGGAGCTCGTTACAAATCGGTTGGTTTCTCCAGCGTACCTAACTCTCCGTGCTTTCTTCCGTGCTTTCTTCTGAGGCGAAGGGGTAGTCGAAGACCGCAATCGCCTGACTGCCCACAGGAGGCAGAATCTCCTGCGTGAGGCGCACCGCATCGCCACCGATGCGTCGAATGTCGGCATCGGGAAACAGAATTAAAAAGTCATCGAGGCCAGCAATATCGCAGCGCTCGTCTGCTGCTTGGGTGCGGTAGTGCGTGGGTACGATCAGGCGAGGATTCAAGCGGGCGACGGCCTCTTTGGCTTCTACGGGTGAGTAAGCCTTGGGGCCACCACCCACCGGCAGAAAAACAACATCGGCGCGGCCGATGACAATTTTGTCTTCAAAATCGAGGGGTGCGGCAGCGCCACCCAAGTGGACGAACCGCATGCCACTCATATCCCAGCGCCAGATAATGTTTCTGCCGAAGCGACGGCCGCCTTCGCGATCGTGATCGACGACGAGGCCCTGTAATTCAAGGCCTTGGAAGCGGTAGGCCCCGGGCTCGAAGAGGATTTCGGGGAGATCGGAAATGGTTTTGACGCCACCACCTTCATCGAAGAGCTGGCTGCTGATTAACACCAAATCTGAGGGAACCTCCGGTTTTCGGTAGCCAGCA
Source organism: uncultured bacterium (assembly GCA_964435975.1). Taxonomy (GTDB): domain Bacteria; phylum Cyanobacteriota; class Cyanobacteriia; order Cyanobacteriales; family Rubidibacteraceae; genus CAYTBI01. Next base: position 43,378 of record CAYTBI010000027.1, on the reverse strand, counting down.
GTGCAGCCAATGCGCCGGAACGGGTTGATTAAAAAGCGCGCGCCATCACCTGCAACCCAAAAGCAGGTGTGCCCCAGCCAGCGGACGATAACCTCTCCCGAGGGGGCCGCAACGGGGGCGGGGGTGTCTTGGGCGAGAAGGCGATTGCTGCCCATCGCACTGCCTGCCGCACTACCCATTGCTGCGAGTGCTCCGAGGCCTAGGTAGCGCAGGAGCTGTCGCCGATTGGAATGATGCATCATTGGTCTTGTTTATAGAAGGTATCGATTGTTATTTCTCGCACGAGTGTTACTTGCCGTCGCACTGGCTGTAGCCTCGCGGCCTCACCCAATAGCCAAAAGACTCAGACAATAGCGACAAGTTTCAAGCTGGCGATGCCGATGTTGCCATCGGAGCAGCCAGCGATCGCAAAAAGTTCCGCAGCAGTAGTTTACCAGCCGCAGTCAGAATGCTCTCGGGATGAAACTGCACGCCCTGAACGTGAGGGTACTGACGGTGGCGCAGGCCCATAATTGTGCCATCGGCAACCCAGGCCGTCACCTCCAAGACATCGGGCAAACTCACGCGATCGACCGCCAGGCTGTGGTAGCGGGTGGCCGCAAACGGGTTGTCGAGGCCTGCGAAGACTCCAGCGCCATTGTGGTGGACGGGTGAAGTCTTGCCGTGCATCAGCTCTGGCGCGGCGACGATGCGGCCGCCGAAGACTTGACCGATACTCTGATGGCCCAAGCAAACCCCCAGAATCGGCAGCGTCGGTGCGAAGCGCTCGATGAGGGCCAGGGAAATCCCGGCATCATCGGGGCGCCCCGGCCCGGGGGAGATAACCACACCCGCCGGTTGCAGGCGCGCGATTGTCTCGAGGTCGATCTTGTCGTTGCGAAAAACACTAACCTCCCACGGGCTCTCGCCGGAGGTATTGGCCGGATCGTTGGCTAACTCGCCCAGGTATTGAACTAAGTTATAGGTAAAACTATCGTAATTATCGATAACCAGAATCAAGGCTGGGATCTCCCACTCGAGCTGCTTTCTATCCTAGTGGGCTCCGACAAAACCTGGCTGGCTCCTGGCGATCGCTCCGAGCGCGACTGCAGCTCCCGACGCTGGTTAATCAGGTAAACGCTCGCCAGCGTGACGGCAACGCCCACCCATTGCTGGCCCGTCAGGGTTTCTCCCAAGGAGATATAGCCTAGTACCAGGGCGAATACGGGCGTCAGGAACGTCAGAGCGCTGAAACTCGTTAAATTTCGAGTGGATGCGAAGTAAAAGAAAAGCCCATAGGCCACCGCGCCCCCGAAGACGCTCGTGTAGGCAATCGCCAACCAATCGGGCGCGCTCAAGTGCTGCCAGGGCTCGGTTTCTGTCAGTCCGGAGAGCAGCAGCAGCGGCACCCCCCCTAGGAGCATGTGCCAGCCCGAAGCACTCACCACATCGCAGTAGCGCGCGACATAGCGAATGGCAACCGTTCCCAAGGCCATCGACACGGCGGCGAGCAACATCAAACCCGTGCCACTATCGAAGAGCCCGACAGCCCAGTGCCCGGGCGAGGTGGCAATGTCGTCGAAGGCGGCCAATGCATCGATTGGAATGCCAATACAAGCAATCCCCGCTACCCCCAGACCTAGGCCCAACCACCCCCAAACCCCGACAATCTCCCCGAACAGCCACCGCGACAGCAGGGCCACCGCTAGCGGTTGAGAATCAATTAACACCGAACCCAACCCCGCGCCCGTACGGACCAGCCCCTGGGCCAAAAATCCTTGAAAGAGCGTGCCATCTACTAAAGCAAATCCCCCCACCCAGAGCCAGCCGCGCCAGCCCTGCGGGTGCGATCGCCCTTGCAGCCAGGCTACGAGCAGCACCAGCATCCCCGCTGGCAGGATGCGCAGCCCGGCAATGAAAAAGGGCCCCGTCGCCGGTAAGACGCCTTTGATGGCAACCATCGCACTACCCCAGAAAAAAAATGGCGAGATCGCAGCGAGGGCAAGGGGCCAGGGTCTTCTGGGCAGCGCCGACAGAGGCGTTGGAGATTGTGAGGACGTCATTTGAGGCACCGCTGGCGATTGGGGACGTTTATGATGGTTGGAATCGACACGTAACTAACATCTTTAGATTTTTTCAAGATTTTTAGCAACTTCGCTGCTTATGGTCTGGCCATTCTCTCGCTCCCGCCAACAAATTGCTCGTCTAGAAATTACCGGTGCGATCGCCGCTGCCACGCGCCGGCGAGTACTCAAAGCCCTCAAGACCGTCGAAGAGGCTAAGTTTCCGGCCCTGCTGTTGCGCGTTGACTCGCCTGGTGGCACTGTGGGCGACTCTCAAGAAATCTTTGCTGCCCTCAAGCGCCTGCAAGCGAAAACCAAAATTGTGGCGAGCTTTGGCAATATCTCTGCTTCGGGGGGTGTCTATATTGGCATGGGTGCCGAAAAAATTGTCGCCAACCCCGGCACCATCACGGGCAGCATCGGCGTCATTCTGCAGCAAAATAACCTGGGCCGCCTGCTCGATCGCATTGGCGTTTCTTTCAAAGCTGTCAAATCCGGACCCTACAAAGACATCTTGGCGTTCGATCGCGCCATGACCCCAGCCGAAGAAAGCCTGCTGCAGCAGTTGATTGACATCAGCTACGAGCAATTTGTCGCCACGGTGGCGGGGGCTCGCGAACTCGCGACCGAAACGGTCAGGAGCTTCGCCGACGGGCGCATCTTTACCGGCCAGCAGGCTCTCGAGTTGGGCATCGTCGATCGCTTGGGAGCCGAAGAAGACGCACGCTGCTGGGCAGCCGAGCTGGCCGGTCTCGACCCCCAGAAAGCTCGCACCGTGGAGGTCGGGGAGCGGCCTAGCGGCATACGACGACTCATCCCGGGGGGTGGCGCGCGGACGGAGTCGCGCCTCGCTGCAGCTTGGGATTGGGTAGAATTTGAACTGGCAACCAGCGGCCAGCCCCTGTGGCTGTACCGTCCTTGAGAGCATTTGGAGGGGAGAACGCGTGGAGTGGAGAGTTCGAGCCATTCGAGGCGCAACAACGGCAGCTGCCAACACCCCCGAGGCCATTCGCGAGGCCGTTGCCGAACTCCTCGACGATTTGGAGGCTCGCAACCAGCTCGATCCCGCCGAAATTGTCAGTGTCGTGTTTACCGCAACCCGGGACCTCGATGCCGTTTTTCCAGCGAGCATCGCGCGAGCGCGCCCGTGCTGGAACGACGTGCCGCTTCTCGATGTCCAGCAAATGCACGTCCCAGGTGCCATCGAGCGCTGCATCCGCATTCTGCTGCATGTCAACACGCCTCTGACCCAGCACGCGATCGCTCACTCGTATTTGCGCAATGCCCGCCGCCTGCGGCCGGACTGGACGCTAGCCGAGCTTGGCTCTTCGGCAGCATCACAGTTATAGCAATCTCGAACTAGCCCCAAGCAAGACCCCAAACAGTAGGTTCTGGTTTGAGATAGATGACAGCCCCGCCGCCAGTGGTCTTTATTAAGACCCAGCACAGCAGGCGCGCGCCAATATGGAATTATTCGAAGAGGCTTCTTTGGAGACCGCCCAAGCCGCCATCGAGCGCGGCGACTACGGTGAGGCGATCGCCCATCTAGAAAAAATTCGCAGCGAAGAAATCGACCCCGATGCGATTGCTCGCGCCCAGCAGGGGCTGGTGGTTGCCTACGCTCAGAGCGATCGCCTGCAGGAGGCCATCGACCTTTGTGCGTGGCTGGCTGAAGATGTTGCCATCAACCCGTGGGCTCCCAGAACGCTGGCTGACCTCCAGGAGCGCCAAGAGCGCGAGCGCCTCGCACGGGGAGAAGCTGAAGAAGGCCTCCTTGCACCGTCGCAGCGCCCACAGGCATCCCGGCTGCCCGCACCCATCGCAGGACCGGATGCGGGTATCTACGAGGGGGGTCGCCGCTGGCGCCAAGCAGAGCGCGCCAAACGTTGGCAACCCCTCAAGCCACTGGCGGCCTGGCGCTTTTGGGCTCTGCAAATCGGATCGCTCGTTGCGCTTTTTGGCTTGCTGCGCTGGTGCGGCATCCTCGTCATGCAGGGCACCAACCAGGCGTTCGCATACCTTTATGTCCATCGAATCATCCCCCTGAGTTGGTTTCAAAGCTTTTCTCTAGCCCCACAAATTTCCTGGGGCAGCGCGATCGCGCTAGTGGGGCTGCTTATCATCTCGCCGTGGTGGCTAGACTGGCTGTTACGCGCCTACTATGGTGCAAAAGTTTTGAGCCCGCTCGACCTTGCCGCTCGCGCCCCCAACACCACTAAATTCCTACAGCGCTACTGCCGCAAACACCAGATCCGCCGTCCGCCATTGCGCTGCTTGCCCCTCGAAGAACCCATTGCGATTGCCTACGGCGGTCCGGTCCCAGGTTCGACTTACTTTGCCATTAGCACCGGCCTCCTCGATCGCCTTCAGGATGCAGAAATCGAGGCCCTAATCGCTAGCTTGCTGGGGCAGGCCGTACGCCGCGACTGCATCCTAATGTCGGCAATCGTCGGCCTACTGCAGGTGCCCTACCTGGCCTACTGGGAGCTGGCTCGCTTGGGCAATCGCTGCCGCCGCTCGTGGCTCAAAATCCCCTGTGGCATCGCTGCGGCTGCTTGCTACGGACTCTACTGGCTCTGGCGGCTGCCCGCGCTTTGGTTCTCGCGCCGCCGCCTGTACTACGGCGATCGCTTTGCGGCTGAGGTCACAGGCGACCCCAATGCCCTGAGCCGCGCCCTGCTCAAGGTCGCTTTGGGAACGGCCAGCGCTACCCTCGCACGCCAAGAAACCCACGCCTTTCTCGAGAGCTTCGATCTCTTGCTGCCGCTCGCACCCCGCCAAAGCCTCAGCACCGGCAGCATTCCGCCTTACACACCTTTTGAGAGCGTGCTGGCTTGGGAGTGCACCAATCCCTATCGCCACTGGCTCAAAGTCTTTGATTCCCACGCGCTGTTGGGGGACCGACTCTTCTTGCTCGGACGCTACGCCGCTCGCTGGCAGCTGCCGGCGGAGTTGGATCTGCCGACAGTTGCACCATCACCCAAAACTCTCGCAGCACGCCTCAAAAAACTCGCCAACAGCTACACGGCTCTGCCTATTTTGCAAAGCGGCGTTTTGACAGGAGGCTTCCTGGGACTGGCGCTGTGGGGCCTATTTTGGATTGTGGGCACGCTGGGTCTTTGGTTGGATCTGCGGGCGCTAGCCTGGTTGCGAGCTGCCGCCGCTGATTCTATCATTGCGGCCTGTTTGCTATTCTGCTTTAGCCTCTGTGCGATCGTCTGGATTAACGATTATTTCCCGGATATTCCTCGCACGACTTCCGAAGGCCGCCTTCCAAACCTGCTTGCCAAACAAAAATCCACACCCCACTACGGGCGCGCCGTCCGCCTCAGTGGCACGCTCATCGGACGGGAGGGTACGGCCAATTGGCTCGCGCGCGATGCGATTCTGCAAACGGAGAATGGGGCTGTCGAACTCAATTTTTCTTCCGTTTTGGGTCCCTTGGGTTATTTACTGGCCCGCAGGCGGCCCTGCGACTTTTGCGGCCAATCTGTGACGATTTATGGCTGGTTTCGGCGGGGGGCAACGGCTTGGATCGACGTCGATCGCCTCGTTCCTGCCAGCGGTCGATCGCTCCGGGGTGGCTATCCCTGGTGGGTCACGATCTTGGCCCTGGCTAGTGCTTTGGGCGGTACCGCGCTTTTGTTGGGGGCATAGATACAGATGTAACTAAATGTTGCAGAGATGGTGAATTTTTATTACCATTACCGTTAGTGGAAGACAGACAAACCTTGGAGCTGCAGTGCTACAGCATTGGTTCTTGGTAAGGTCGGGTTTTCTCCTCCCAACGCAGCAAGCTCATGAGGTCGGCCCCAGGGGTCGGCCTTTTTCTTAGCTCTTTTCACTCCCGCCGGTCGCTGCTCTTGCCATAGCGAGTTTCTTGCAGGGCACTGCTGATGCCTTTGACGACACCGCTGCCAATCAGTCCCAAACCGCGACCGATGACTTCCTTCAAGACATAGACGACCCCTGCTCCCAGCCAGGAGATGGCTGCCTGGAGGCGCGGCGAAACGGCGTCAAAAATCTCGAGGGACAGGCGCACTCCGGCTCTGATGCCTCGCAGTCGCGATCGCTCCAGGCGACGCGGTGCGTAGATAGAGACTCGCCCGATTCGCCCCTCCCGCGCGCACAGCAAGCGGTAGCGGTCTTCGTAGATGGCCTTAGGTTCGGCAAACAGGTCATCTTGGATGTAGCGGAACGACAAACTGTTGCGGAAGCGGTCGAGTTCTCGCGTGGATAGATAGCGCGGTTGCAGCAGCAGCCCACTGCGAAAGCTCGGCGCATCGCTGAAGACATTCAGCAGCCCCTGCATGGTGGCATCGGCAATCTTGAGGATTAGGTTCTCCAAGAGCAGCACGGCTCGCTCGCGTGCCTCCGGTGACTCGGCGCGGTAGGGGACATTTTCAATTTCGAGGGGCTCCTCGTAAAGGCAGTAAGCCAAGAGCTCCGTTGCCAGAGGAATGCGCGCCAGCAGCGCGGTTTGCGTGATAGTGGCCTCTGTGACGATTCTGTCGAGCAGGTCTGCTGTTGAGGCGGGGCTGTAGTATCTACCAAAAAATCGCAGCAGCGTTTGTTGCCAGAGCTGCCGCAGCACCTGAGGGCGCTGCTCGGGCAGCTGCTCTAGGGAGATTTGCAAAAATTCCAGCTCCGCCAGCAGGGTTTCAAATTCGGCAATTGCGGCATAAAGCAGCTCTTGCCGGGGTTGCCCTTGCAAAATATCAAAGGCCAACGGCCAGCCCGTCTGATTGAGAGCGCCGAGCTGCAGATGCAGCCGTACCCGGGCAATAGTAGCCCGAGCCAAAGAGGGAGACACCACCGCAGCAGCATCAGTTGGAGTAGGAACGGGGCCTGCAGTTGGCACCAAACTTGCGAGGCGTCGCTCGGAGGCGCCTGCTAGGTCGCGGGTTACGACCGTCTCGACGGGCAGCAACTGCCGTACCAGCCACCGCGCCGCTTGCAATTCTCGCCGCCGTCCGCTCCAAACCAACCAATCCCAAAGGGTCATCTGGGCGATCGCCTTCGCCCCTAAGTCGAGTTCCAGCAGGTTTGCCGAGATGGTTGCCAGGGCCCCCTGCCGCTGGCGCTGCAGCCAATTGCCACCGACGGCTTCTCCCGACAGAGCCAGGGTCGGCCAACCGCGCTCGCCCGTGGCCAAACGGCGCAGAGTAGCCGCTAGCTCGGGCAAGGACGTGCCCTTCGGGCAATAACCCGCGATTCCCAGTTCCCGTGCTGCGACCAGCCAGCTAGGAGGCTCGCCCCCGACGAGCAGCAAAATGGGCAAGGCCGGATAAGCTTGCCGCAGCATCCGGCAGGTCTCGGAGCCATCGCGGGTTCCCGGATCGAGTGTGACAACACCAGGCAGGCGCTCGGAGGCCAGAGCCAAGTTCATCTGGGCGATCGCGCTGGCTACGGAGGATTGTCCGACCAACTCGAGGTCGGAAAATGGCTCGAGGGCTGCCCCCAGACCGAGGCGGAACACGAGATCGTCATCAATGCAAAAAACTCGAATCGGTCGCTCCGAAGTGTTCGTCACCCGCCCGCTACCCGCAATCTTGCTATTCAATAATTATCGGCTTGCTGGCATCTAGTGAGGGTCCCGAACCGAGAGATGTTTCAGGAGTCGTTGCCAATTTGCTACTGGCTCTGGCGGCGCAACCCCGTAGACCGCTGCCGCCAGAGTGCTTGCAGGTAAAGCCCCACCGGTAATTGTAGGTATCCCAGCACCAGCCAAGCGAGTATGCCGCCATGCACCAGCAGGGTTAGCAGTGCCCAAAAATGGGGCAGCCAGCCGCCCGTGCGCGGCGGAAACCAGTACGCAGGCATCTCTACCAATAGGGGAGGCAGCAAGGCAAACAACACCCCTGCAATGGCATAACCCCACCCCAGAGCCGTCGCCTGCGGCTGCCAGCGTCGCCAGGCTCCCAAACGAGCCTGCCAAGACCAGGTCAGGCTGCCTTGAGCGTCAAGCAACCGCACCATGGCGGCATCACCTTTGACCGCGAACAAGTGCTGGCACGAGAAGCACGCCCAAGTTTCGTCCATCAACGGCAGCGAGCGAATCGTACCGTGACGGCAAACAGGACAAGGAAGACCGGAATCGGCGGCGGCAGGCATCTAAGGAGTTCTCCCTGGTGGCAGTTGTGTTGAGAATGAATGCGAAACCCCCTCAGGCCAGCTCGGTACGCGACCGGGCCAGCAGATGGAGTTGCTGGTGAATTCGAGCCTGCAGAGCCGAGCGCTCGACCTCGATGCCGCGCTCGAATTCACCGGGGGTTTCAAAAAAAATAATGCTGTCGACTTCGAGCGACAGAAGGCGAAATAGTAACTGCACCACCGGCATGGCCACTGCGATCGCCTGCGGATGCGGCTCCTGCAGGAACGTTCGCGCGCTCTCGAGGGTGGCAAATGCGTAGATAACTTTTTTTTGTCGGTCGGGGTGCTGGCGGTGGGCAAGCGTCGTGACGACCCAATCGCCGCGATCGCTACTCTGAAGAATCTGATACTCTAGGTGCTGAAGTTGACTGGCGATTGTCTCCCGCAACACGGGAGCCACGGCCCGCTCGATTGCGGCGCGCAACCGGGGGTCCGAAGGTGCGTCCTTTGTAAGAGTGGCGATCTGCTGGTCGAGGGTCATGGGCGGCGAACGCACGACGTATGGTCGCCATTCTAGCGATTACCACTCATCTTGCTTGCCATGGCCGAGAGAATTTTTGCGCGCCTGCGATTGCCGCGATCGCCTGAGTCGCACGTCAAGCCCGATGCCACCGAAGAATCTCTGTCGCTGCGGATCGCCGTGCAGATTCTTGTTGCCGTGGGTATCGTTGCTACCGACTTAGCCGCTGGCACGCTGACGAGTGTCTGGGCGGTGCCCCTAAGCTTTGTCGGTGCCTACTGGAGCTGGCGGCAGCGGCGCAAGAACAGCGTCGCAACCAAGTTTGGTATTGCTCTGGGCATTCTGGTGGCGCTGTTGGTCTTTTTCGGTCGCTTACTGCCGAATTTGGGCGATACGCGCTTGATTTTGGCAGAACTGCTCATTCACCTGCAGGTCTTGCACAGCTTCGATCTACCCCGCCGCCGCGACCTGGGGTATTCGACCCTCATCGGTCTCATTTTGATGGGAGTGGCTGCGACCCTTTCGGAAAACCTGCTCTTCGGGCCGGTATTGTTAGTTTTTACGGTCGCATCGCTGCCGACTCTGACCCTGGACTACCGCTCGCGCCTGGGCCTGTCGCCGCGCGCGCCCCGTTCCTCTGCTAGCGTGCCGACTGGCAGTACCTCTCGTCGGGCTGTTAACTGGTCGCAGCTGGCCGTTCTCTCCATTGCCGTTGTCTCCCTGGGCCTGGTTATTTTTGCCGCATTTCCCCGGCTTCCTGGCTACCAAATCCGCAGTTTTCCCGTGACGGCCCCCGATGGCGTCTTCTTACCGCAATTTGATGCCAGCAACCGTGGCGTCGTCAATCCGGGCTACCAGCTTGAGAACGAGGTTGGCGAAGAAGGCAGCGAGGGGGCAGGGAGTGGCGAAGCGGGCGGCAATGGCAGCCCGGTGGAGGGACCGGGCACGCTCGATAGTACGTTTTACTACGGTTTTGGAGATCGCATCAATCAAAACCTGCGGGGTGAGGGATTAACCCCCACGCCTATCTTGCGAGTGCGATCGCAAGCCAAAGGCTGGTACCGGGTGCTAGCTTTCGATCGCTACACCGGCCAAGGGTGGGAAATAAGCCGCCAGGAGCCCCTCTTCGAGATGCGCCGCGCGCCTTTCTCTTTCCGCTTCCGCTTGACGGCACAGAATGTTCCTTCTGCTCCGAGCCGCGAGGTCATCCAGACTTTTACGTTACTCTCGACGCTGCCGAATATCATTCCCGCCCAGGCAACACCTACAGACCTGTATTTTCCTGCTGCCCAAATCGGGATCGACCTCGACGGCAACCTAAAGGCAACGGGCATCTTGCTTCCCGACTTAACCTACACGGCAATTTCGAAAGTGGTCTTTCGCGATCGAGAGGCTCTACGCTCGGCACCGGCTGACTATCCTGAGACAATCGAGCGCTATCACCTCGAGATCCCACCCGAGATTGCCGAGCGAGTCCGCACTCAAGCCGAAGCGCTTTTGGCCCGATCGGAGAAGCCTCTGGAGTCTCCATATGAAAAGGCACTCTATCTCGCGCAGGCTCTCAAGCAGGGCTACCGCATCAAGCCCGATTTGCCCTTTCTAGCAGAAGGCGAAGACCTAACAGAAGCTTTCCTTTTTAAGTATGGCGGGGGCTACCCAGACCATTTCTCGACCGTGCTGACGGTGATGTTGCGCTCTATTGGCATCCCCGCTCGCTTGGCAACTGGTTTTGGGCCGGGGCAGTTCAATCCCTTCACGGGGTTTTACATCATTCAAAACACCGATGCCTATGCCCTGACAGAGGTCTATTTCCCTGACTTTGGTTGGGTCGCCTTCAATCCCATTCCCGGCTATGACTTGTTGCCTCCCTCCATCGAAGACTCCAATGCTTTTGGCGTCCTGCAGCAGGCATGGAGCTGGGTTGCAGGCTGGCTTCCCTCTCCTGTTAAAGGCTTTTTGGCCGGCGTGTGGAGCTTTTTGACCGCCAAAGTGCTGGGCTTTATGGTTAGTTTGTGGGCGTGGTTTACCCGCAGCTGGTTTGGCACACTCGCGTTGGTTTTCTGCCTGACGCTACTGGGGTTTGCGGCTTGGGCGCTCGGACGCTGGCTGCAGGGGTGGGGGCGCGAGCGGCGCCTGCGCCAGCTGGCCCCAATGGAGCGGCTCTATCGCCAAATGCTAAACCTTCTGGCAACCAAAGGCTATCCCAAACATCCGGCCCAGACCCCCCATGAATACGCCGACGACAGCCGCGCGGCCCTCGAAGGCCCTATCGCTGAGGCGATCGCAGAAATCTGCCGTGCCTACGCAAGCTGGCACTACGGCGGCCTCCCCCCCAACTTGGTCTATCTCCGACAGCAGTGGCTGGCCCTCGAGCGGGCGTGCGAGCGCATCAACGCTACAGAAAGCTCGGCAAAGGGCTAAACTCCCGATAAGCTCGTCGCAAAAGTTGCCCGATGCAGCCTCTAATAATTGGGCTACATCGGGCAACTCGTGCAGGAAATCCCGGGCTAATGTTCTAGCGGCGAGACGAGAGGCTCAGCAGAATGCGCAGAACGTAGTAGAACAAGACAGCAACGGCAGCAAATAGCTCCAGAGCCGCGCCAACGTAGCCATCTGTCGAGTAGTAATGGATGATGTTGGAGGTGGTGTAAAGAATTGCGCCACTAGCGAAGGCCACCATCGCTACCGAGAAGAACAGCCCCAAAGAGAAGCCGAAAATAGCACTGCAGACGATGAGACCTAGGGCGACAAACCCACCAATGGTCAGGATGCTACCCAAGAAAGAAAAGTCTTTGCGCGTGATTAACGCGACGGCGCTCAAGCCAGCAAACATCAGACCCGTCAGGATAGCGGCAGTCGGCAGCACTTCTGGACCAGCGTAGTTGATGGCCAGGAAGATAATCGGCACGAAAATAATGGCTTCGAGAACGACATAGATCCCGAGGCCGAGGTATTGCCGATCGCGGCTGCGGGCATTGGCAGCCAGGCTGCGGGCCAGCCAACCCAGGAGGGAAAATCCTCCCAAAATGCCCAGCCAAGCAAAGCGGCTGGTAAGAACGAACGTAGCAAAAGCCGGGCCGATGGGAGACTGAATGAGGATAGTCTCGAGCACGATAAAGGCCAGGACGGCTCCGGCCAGGTGCATGTAAGTCTGGCGGATAAACTCGGCCCGCTGACTCGGGCGTGCCTGTGCGACGGTAATCATAGAGGATCTCTAATCTCCTAAACCGAATGAACCCAAAGTAAGGATGACGCGATTGTCTCTCTGGCTATGGTTACCGATTGCTTGACGCTCCGACAAGGATCTACCGTTTTAAGTTGTGTGAATTGGTGAGACTTCAACACCCATGCCCCAAGAAATCGAGCGTAAATTCTTAACGCGCACTTCAGCTTGGCGATCGCAGGTTGCCAGCGAATCTATTATTCGGCAAGGTTATCTGTGTGTCGATGCCGAGCGAACCGTGCGAGTGCGCCTGAGGGATCGGATGGGTTTTTTGACAATTAAGGGGAAATCTAGCGGAATTTCCCGAGCGGAGTACGAATATAAGATCCCGGCAGCCGAAGCGAGCGAATTGCTCGACACCCTCTGCTTGCGCCCGCTCGTCGAGAAAAAGCGCTACTGCGTAGAAGTGGCCGGTTTGACCTGGGAGGTTGATGAATTCTTTGGCGAGAATGCCGGACTCATCCTAGTCGAAGTCGAGTTGGAGAGCGCCGACCGCGAAATTGTCTTGCCCGAGTGGGTGGGCCAAGAGGTATCGGGCGATCGCCGCTATTTCAATTCTTATTTGATCCGGCATCCCTACAAAACTTGGAAAACAACCTAAGCTCGGTACAAGAGCGCAATCTCGATTGCATCGGCAGCGGGTTTCCTTCGATAGGATGAATCCGTCAAAGCCCAATCGCACTACTCACCATGCCCTTCGCCCTCTCTGACTTGCACTTGTCTAGCCCCGCATTTGCCCCGATGGGGCCCATCCCGACCCGTTACACCGGCGAAGGAGAAGACGTCTCGCCAGCACTGAATTGGCAGCACGCTCCTGCCGGCGCCAAGAGTCTGGCTGCTATCTGCCACGACCCCGACGCCCCGCTGGTGTCGCCCAACGGCAGCTACGGCTTCGTGCATTGGGTCCTCTACAACTTACCCGCAACCCTGAGTGCCCTCGAAGAGGCAACCCAGCTCGGCACCACTGGCATCAACGACTTCGGCAATCTCGGCTACGGCGGACCCATGCCCCCAGAGGGCCACGGCGAGCACCGTTACTATTTCTGGATTCTGGCTTTGGATGCCGAGCTAAATCTCGAGGCAGGCCTGACACTTTGGCAATTCCTCAGCCGAGCCGAACCCCACATTATTGGGATGAATCGACTCGTCGGGACATACCGCCGCGACTGAGGGGTCTGACAAAATCGGAGCGATCGCTCAAGAAGATTGCCCTTCGAGCTTTTGGCCGATTTTGGGCTCGGTGCCGGCAAAGAGGCGACCGATATTGGCACGGTGCCGCAAAATGACGTAACCCCCTGCCAACAAGCAAAACAGGATGTAGGGCAGAGGCAGCCCCAACACCAAGGCAACGGGAGTAACGGCCACAGCCCCCAAAATCGAACTAATCGACACGATGCGAGTAAGGGCCAAGGACGCGCCAAAGGTTCCCAGCGCCCCCAGGCCGAGCCAAGGATTCAGGGTTAAGAGCACCCCCAAGCTCGTGGCCACGGACTTACCGCCAGCGAAGCCCAACCACACAGACCTGCTGTGACCGACGATTGCGGCTAGGGCTGCCCCGACGACCACCCAGGCTTGCCAAGCTGCTGGCAGGGGCAGCAACTCGACGGGCAGCCAAAGCGCCAGGCCCACGGCAGCTGCACCTTTGAGAGCGTCGATAACCAGTACGGCCAAAGCCGGGCCCTTGCCAACCTCGCGCAGGACATTGGTCGCGCCCGTCGAGCCGGAGCCACACTGGCGAATGTCGATTCCCTTGAGCTGGCGAGCAATGAGATAGCCCGTCGGGGTCGAGCCGAGCAAATAGGCGATCGCCGAGATCGCGCCCGCACTCGCTAGGGATCCTGCTGCTATCGGTGCCATTGCCGCCGTCCTCGTCTTGATGTTTGACTGCCGCTAAAAAACCCGCGCCTCAACCATACATCAAGCACGGTGGCAAGTCCCACGCTAGGATAGCGATGCTTTACTCTTGCAGCGGACTATGCAGCAGCAGTCGGGGAAACTCATTGTTATCTCGGGGCCGAGTGGCGTGGGCAAGGGGACGCTTGTGGCCGTCTTGCTCGAGCGGCACCCCGAGCTGCACCTATCGGTTTCGGCAACGACGCGGCCCCCGCGAGCGGGCGAAGTTGGCGGCCGAGATTATCTGTTTTGGTCGCGGGAGCAGTTTGAGGCGGCCATCGCCACTGACGGCTTTGTCGAATGGGCCGAATATGCCGGTAACTACTACGGCACCCCCAAAGGTGCCCTCATCGCGAAGCTCGCGAGCGGGCAATCCGTCTTGCTCGAAATCGAGCTTGTCGGCGCGCGCCTGGTGCGCGCAACCTTTCCCGAGGCCTATCAGATTATTTTGCTGCCACCATCGCTAGAGGTGCTCGAGGCTCGCCTGCGCGGGCGTGGCAAAGACGACGAAGCCGCGATTGCCCGTCGCCTGGAGCGCGCCCGTACCGAAATTGCCGCCAGCGCCGAATTCGATCTCCAGGTGGTTAACGACGACCTAGAAGTTGCCCTGCAGGCCCTCGAGCGCGCCATTGCCAGCATTCTCTCGCTCGGCGAGGAACCCTTACCCGCTACTCCCGATACTGATGCCGACCGCCTCTGAAATTCGCGCGCGCTTCGACCGCATTGCCCCGGTTTACGACCGGCTCAACGATCGCCTCAGCTTCGGCCTGCACCGTCTCTGGAAACAAATGACCGTGGGCTGGGCCGCCCCCAAACCAGGGGAGCTCGCCCTCGATTTGTGCTGTGGCAGCGGCGATCTGGCGCTGCTGATGGCCGCACGCGTCGGCCTGACGGGAGGAGTCTGGGGGGTCGATTTTTCGCCCGAACTGCTGGCTGTAGCCAGAGGGCGCGATCGCGCCCGGCGAGTTTGCTGGCAAGTGGGTGACGCCCTGGGGCTGCCGTTTCCCGATGCCACCTTCGATTGCACCACCGTCGGCTATGGGCTGCGCAACGTCACCGATATCCCGGGCTGCTTGGCCGAGATTTATCGCACTCTCAAGCCCGGTGGCCGAGCGGCCATTCTCGATTTCCATCGCCCCGAAACCTCTGGAGCGCTCGCGTTTCAGAGATGGTACTTGGCCAATGTTGTCGTTCCGGCCGCGCGAGAATTGGGACTAACCGACGACTATGCCTACATTGCGCCGAGTTTGGCACGCTTTCCGGTGGGTTCCGAGCAGGTGCGCTTGGCCCGATCGACCGGTTTTGCGCGAGCAAACCACTATCTGCTCGCCGCCGGCATGATGGGAGTGCTGCAACTGACCAAATAAGATAGGGAAAGCTGAATTGACCGCAAGCAATCTTGACTTTTCCCGACGCCCTAAGCTGGCTGCCAGAATTTTTTAAACGCTACTGGTACTTTTTGGTGCCGCCGCTAGCAGGAGGCATTATTGGCTACTTCACCAACGACTTAGCCATCAAGATGCTGTTTCGTCCCTATCGACCGCTTTACCTTGGCAAACGACAGCTCCCCTTCACCCCCGGCCTCATTCCTCGCAACCAAGATCGCCTAGCCAGGCGCGTTGCCGACACCATTATGGGGTCGCTGCTCACACCGGAGGAGTTGCAGTCTTTAGCACGCCGGCTCCTGCAGCCCGAGCGCATCAGAGAAGCTATTTTATGGTTGCTGCAATCTTCTCTGTTGCAGTTTGGCAACGATAAGGAAGGTCGAACCGTCCAGATTCTGGCCAATATTCTGCGCGATCTAACCGGCGAGTCGCTGCCGCGCCTGCTCAAGGTGCTCTCGCGCCGCGAAGATTTTCTCGAGACCCAGGTCAACCAGATTTTCGATCGCGTTCTGCTCGAGTACCAGCTCAGCGAGGCCCAGGCCCGGCAAATTACCGATTGGCTCTTGCAGGTCGCCTTGCCACCCAACACCTTGCGCCAGGCAATCGTAGATGTCTTGACCGATCGCAACATTCAGGTCATCGATGAGGTGTTCCGGGAGAAATCCACCGGTACTTACTGGGTCGTTGCCAACTTGTTCGGCTTGCGCAACACCCTGACGCGACTGCGCGCCTTCTGCTTGGATGAGCGCGAAGCCGCCAATGCCCGCCTTGAAGAGCTCATTCTCAGTCTCGAAGTTCGCAAGCAACTGCGCGAATGGATTCAATCGCGCTCGCTGCAAAACCTACCCGTTGCCAGCGTCCGCCAGCTGCGCAGAACGATTCGCGAGAATGTCCGCAGCTACTTCCAAGAGAGCGGCAGCAATCTCCTGCAAGACCTGGGAAAATCCGTCAGCTGGGAAGAAGTCGCCCTGCTCATCGTGCGGCGGGTGCAGGCTTCGAGCACCACCGGTAATTCCCTTGAGGCCATCGCCTCGGAGCTAGCCGCCATACTCGAGCGCTACCTCGAAAAAGATCTCGAGACGATCGTCGCCCGGGCCCTGCCGGTTCTGGCCATAGACGAGGCTATTGCTACTCGCGTCAGCGCAACCTCACCCGAGCAGCTCGAAGCCTCCATTCAGGGCATCGTTAAAAATGAGCTGCAGGCGATCGTCAACATCGGCGGCGTCCTGGGTGTCGTCGTGGGTCTCGTCCAGACGGTCATTCTTTACGTCCAGCAGTCGCTCTGACGAGGCCCAAACTAAAAAATCCTTCGCGCGAATACCTACATTGGTAGTCGAGGCCGACCCCACAAGATGCTAAGTTGAGAAATGTGACGGAATCCGACCGAAAGTTACGGTCCGTTACACTGCGGTCCATAGAGGCCGGACGATACCTTAGCGGTAGGCGCAAAGCGTCTGTCAGGAACACCTTTCTTCGGTTGCAGGCCATGTTTGAGTATTTTAACGACAAGGCAGTCAGATCGGTAATGCTCGCTCAGGAGGAAGCGCGCCGTCTCAAGCAGAACTTGGTCGGCAGCGAATTTCTCCTGTTGGGAGTAGCTGCTGAGGGCTCGAGCAGTGCCGCGCGCGTGCTCGAGGAGGTAGGCATCACCCGCAAGAGCCTGCGAGCCCAGCTAGAGAGCCTGATGGGCCCGAGCGCCGGAGCCTCTCCAGCCGAAATTCCCTTCACCCCTAAAGTCAAGCGCATCTTCGAGCGCGCCTTCCAGGAGTCGCGCCAGCGGGCCGAGCGCGCCATCGCCCCCGAGCACCTGCTCGCTGCCTTGCTCAAAGAAACGCAAGATCGTGGCATTGCCGCCAAGGCCCTGGAGAATCTAGGCGTCCGCCCCCAAGACCTACTCGGCCTTCTCGACGAGCGCCTGGGCGAGGAAAAAATTGCGGCCACTGTTGGAGCTGGATCGGCTGCAGATCGGGGGACCTTTCGGGGTCAGTCTTCTTCTGGCTCCCTGGCAGATTTTGGAATGGACCTCACCGACAAAGCAGCCCGAGACATGCTCGATCCGGTTATCGGCCGCGAGCGCGAGATCGAGCGCGCCATGCAAATCCTCGGCCGCCGCACCAAGAGCAATCCAATTTTGATAGGCGAGCCGGGCGTTGGCAAAACGGCGATCGCCGAGGGCTTGGCCCAGCGCATTACTGCTGGCGACGCGCCCGAGCTACTGCGAGACAAGCGCCTGTTTGCTCTCGATCTGACCGCACTGGTGGCAGGCACGCGTTTCCGGGGCGAGTTCGAGGAGCGCCTCAAGGGCATTGTCAAAGAAGTCCGCGAAGCCGGTGATATCATCCTATTCATTGATGAGATTCACACGCTGATCGGGGGCGGCTCGATGGAAGGCAGCATGGATGCGGCCAACCTGCTCAAGCCGGCCCTGGCCCGGGGCGAGCTGCAGTGCCTGGGCGCAACGACCCTCGAGGAGTACCGCAAGTACATCGAGAAAGACCCCGCCCTCGAGCGCCGCTTCCAGCCAGTGCGAGTCGGCGAGCCGACAGTGGCCGAGACGGTCGAGATTCTGCATGGGCTGCGAGCGGCCTACGAAGCCCATCACCAAGTCAGCTTTACCGATGAGGCCTTGAAAGCGGCGGCCGAACTCTCCGAGCGCTACGTGAGCGATCGCTTCTTGCCCGACAAGGCAATCGATCTCATCGACGAAGCGGGCTCTCGCTTGCACCTGCGCGTCTCTCTGGCTCGCAAGCAAGGCCAAATCGAAGTTGTCGAGCCGATTGTCGGGCGCGAGGACATCGCTGAGGCCGTTGCCGACTGGACGGGCATTCCAGCAAGCAAGGTTACAGCAGTCGAATCTGAGGAGCTGCTCGATCTCGAATCCCACTTGCACGAGCGAGTTATCGGCCAGGACGAGGCAGTCAACGCCGTCGCCAAAGCCGTTCGTCGCGTCCGTGCCGGGATCGGGACCCCCAGCCGTCCGATTGCGAGCTTCTTGTTCTGCGGTCCTACTGGCGTTGGCAAAACCGAGCTGGCTAAGGCCTTGGCTTCTTACTTGTTTGGAGACGAGGCGGCCATGGTGCGCCTGGACATGTCCGAGCTGATGGAGCCCCAGAGCGTCTCAAAGCTCATTGGCGCGCCTCCAGGCTTTGTCGGCTTCGAAGAAGGCGGCCAGCTCACAGAAATGGTCCGCCGCCGCCCTTATTCTGTGGTTCTCTTCGACGAGATCGAAAAGGCACACCCGGATGTCTTCAATTTGCTGCTGCAGCTGCTCGAGGATGGCCGCCTCACCGACAGTCGCGGTCGGGTCGTCAACTTCAACAACACCCTGGTCATCATGACTTCCAACTTGGGGGCCAAAGTCATCGAGAAAGGGGGTGGCGGCCTCGGCTTCGAGCTTGAGGGCGACACCGAAGGAAGCCGCTACAATCGCATTCGCGATCGCGTCCGCGACGAACTCAAAAATACCTTCCGACCCGAGTTTATCAACCGTCTAGACGAGACTGTCGTCTTCCGACCCCTGAATCGCGCGGAAACGACCGCTATCGCCGAGATTCTCCTGCGCGATGTGGCCGAGCGCCTCAAGGCACAGCACGAAATCGAGCTTGTCGCTAGCGATCGCTTCAAAGCCAAGGTAGTCGATGAAGGCTACAGCAGCACCTATGGCGCGCGACCACTGCGCCGAACCATCATGCGGCTACTAGAAGATCGTTTGGCCGAAGCCATTCTTGCCGGCCTGGTCCGACCCGGCCAAACCGTCGAGATCGACCTAGATGATTGCGGCGAGACCCTGGTCATGCCCAAGCTGCAGGGCTTGCCACAGTTGCAGTCTGTTGGTTAGGGTCTTCGGACCGCAATGGGGTGAGTATTAAAACTTACTCAAGCATCCCGGGCGATCGCGCTGGGGGTCGTTAGGCTTGAGGCATCGGTATCCCTGTGACTGTTCCCCAGAGGGAACTGGGATTCGGGGAGCCCGATGGCCGAAACCTATAGAAGGTGAGTGTATGACTGCGACCCCCATCCGCGAGACTGGTAGTAGCAGCATCGAGATGCTCCAAGCAAACCAGCCTCTCGATGCTGAAGCGCTCCGCAAGATCGATGCCTACTGGCGCGCCTGCAATTACCTGGCCGTCGGCATGATTTATCTGCGCGACAACCCCCTCCTGCGCGAGCCCCTCAAGCCCGAGCACGTCAAGCGCCGCCTCCTGGGGCACTGGGGTACTTCTCCAGGGTTGAGCTTTATCTACGTCCACCTCAACCGACTCATCCAGGAGCGCAACCTCAACGCCATATACATGGCCGGTCCGGGTCATGGCGCCCCCGGCATCCTGGCACCGGTATACCTCGAGGAGTCCTACTCCGAGGTTTATCCCGATTGCAGCACCGATATCGAGGGTATGAAGAAGCTTTTCAAGAAGTTTTCCTTCCCCGGCGGTATCGGCAGCCACTGCACCCCCGAGACCCCCGGATCGATCCACGAGGGGGGCGAGCTGGGCTACAGTCTCTCCCATGCTTATGGTGCCGTCCTCGATAACCCCGATCTCGTCGTGGCTTGCGTGGTCGGCGATGGCGAGGCCGAAACAGGTCCCCTAGCCACGGCCTGGCACTCGAATAAATTTATCAACCCCGCCCGCGACGGTGCCGTGCTCCCCATACTGCACCTCAACGGCTACAAAATCGCCAACCCCACCCTGCTCTCGCGCATCTCCCACGACGAACTCGAAGCCCTCTTCCGGGGCTACGGCTACGAGCCCTTCTTTGTCGAAGGCTGCGACCCCGCCGAGATGCACCAGAAGATGGCCGCAACCCTCGATGCCTGCTACGAGCGCATCCACAGCGCCCAAACCGAGGCTCGCAATACCAACGGCAGCATGGTGAGTCGCCCGCGCTGGCCGATGATTGTCTTGCGCTCTCCGAAAGGCTGGACCGGCCCGCAAGAAGTTGACGGCCACAAGGTGGAAGACTTCTGGCGCGCCCACCAAGTCCCCATGGGCGGCATGCACGACAACCCCGCCCACTTGCAGATGCTCGTAGATTGGATGCGAAGCTACAAACCCGAGGAACTCTTCGATGCCGAGGGAACGCTACTGCCAGAGCTACAGGCACTCTCGCCGCAAGGACCGCGCCGCATGGGAGCCAACCCCGTTGCCAATGGCGGCCTCTTGCGCAGAGACTTGGTGATGCCCGACTTCCGCAACTACGCCGTCAACATGACCCGGCCCGGTGCGGACAATGCTGGCAATACTTTCATCCTGGGACAGTTTTTGCGGGACATTATTCAAAGAAATCCCCACAATTTCCGACTGTTTGGCCCTGACGAAACTGCTTCTAATCGGCTGCAAGCGGTTTACGAAGTCACCAAGAAAGTTTGGATGGCCGATTACTTGCCCGAGGACGCCGACGGCAGCCAGCTCTCTCAGGATGGGCGAGTGATGGAGATGCTCAGCGAGCACACCCTCGAAGGCTGGTACGAAGCCTACTTGCTCAGCGGGCGTCACGGCTTCTTCTCGACCTACGAGGCCTTCGTCCACGTCATCGACTCGATGTTCAACCAGCATGCTAAGTGGTTGCAGGTCTGTGAAGAGTTGCCCTGGCGCGCGCCGATTTCATCGCTGAATTTGCTAATCACCTCTACCGTTTGGCGCCAAGACCACAACGGCTTCAGCCACCAAGATCCCGGCTTCTTGGATGTAGTGACGAATAAAAGCCCCTCAGTCACGCGAATTTACTTGCCCCCGGATGCGAATTGCTTGCTCTCAGTGGCCGACCACTGTCTGCGCAGCCGCAATTACGTCAATGTCATCGTGGCCGACAAGCAGTTGCACCTGCAGTATCTGACAATGGACGAGGCGATCGCCCACTGCACCAAGGGCATCGGGATCTGGGACTGGGCGAGCAACGACCAAGGGACCGAGCCTGATTTAGTGATGGCAGGCTGTGGCGACATTGCCACTCAAGAGGCCCTAGCCGCCGTTGCCCTGCTCCGGGAAAAACTCCCGGAAATGAAGATCCGCTTCATCAACGTGGTGGATCTTTACAAACTCCAGCCGGAAACCGAGCACCCCCACGGCCTGACCGATCGGGATTTTGATTCTCTCTTTACCATCGATAAGCCGATCGTCTTCAATTTCCACGGCTATCCCTGGTTGATTCACAAGCTGGCCTATCGCCGCCACAACCACGTCAACCTGCACGTGCGCGGCTACAAGGAAATTGGCAATATCAACACGCCCCTGCAGCTTGCTATGGCTAACCAAATCGATCGCTTTAACCTGGCGATCGATGCCATCGACCGGGTGCCCAAATTCCAAACCTCGAGCGCGCATGTCAAAGAGTGGCTCAAAAACCAAATTATCGAGCACACCAACTACGCCTTCGAGCACGGCATCGATAAGCCCGAAATTGTTAACTGGAAGTGGCCCTACTAAAGGCAACTGACAGAGTGACGACTGCAAAGAGCCGCCTCACCATAATTTGAGGTGGCTCTTCGACCGACGCGAGTTTTTTTAGCAGCCCATGAAAATTCTTGCCCTCAATGCCGGATCGAGTTCTCAAAAAAGTTGCCTCTACGACCTTGGGAACTCTCCTCCTACCAAACCCCCGACACCCCTTTGGGAAGGCACCGTCGACTGGACCGGGAAGTCTGGCGTTGCTTGCGTGGAGGTTGAAACACCCAACGGCGGCCTTAAAACCGAGCTTCCCGGCGCCGATCGCGCCCATGCTACGGAATATTTGCTAGGGACGCTCTGCCAAGGCGATACCCAGGTGCTTGCCGGCCTGGAAGACCTTGATGCCGTCGGCCATCGCGTCGTACATGGGGGCGCTCGCTACCGCGAACCGGCGCGCATTACGCCTGAGGTCAAAGAAGCCATCCGCGATCTTTGTGCCTTGGCTCCCGTCCACAATCCCGTCAATCTTCAGGGAATTGAGGCAATTTCGGCGCTATTGCCGAAAATTCCACAAGTTGCCATCTTCGATACGGCTTTTCACGCCCGCATGCCGCGCGCGGCTGCAACCTATCCGCTCCCCAAGGGGTTCTTCGAGCGCGGCATGCGCCGCTACGGCTTCCACGGCATCTCTCACGAATATTGCCTGCAGCGCGCGGCGCAGCTCCTAGAGAGATCGCCCGAGTCGCTGCAGATGATTACCTGCCATCTCGGCAATGGTTGCTCGCTGGCAGCCATACGCGATGGGTTTAGTGTCGATACGACCATGGGCTACACTCCCCTCGAGGGCCTGATGATGGGCACGCGCTCGGGGTCGGTAGATCCGGGCCTGCTGGTTCAGTTACTGCGCGAAGGCTACGACGCCGACGGTCTCGACCGCCTTCTCAACAAAGAATCGGGCTTACTGGGCCTCTCAGGGGTCAGCGCCGACATGCGCCAAATTAATGCCGCCATTGCCGAGGGCAACCCCAGCGCGCGCGTTGCCTTGGATGTGTATCTCCATCGCCTGCGCGCGGGCATCGGGGCCATGCTCGGGTCCCTCGAGCGCCTCGACGCGATTGCTTTTACTGCTGGGATTGGCGAACATGCGGCCACCGTGCGCGCGGCAGGTTGCCAGGCGCTGGCGGCCCTGGGTGTCGAGCTCGACGCAGCCCTCAACGCCTCTTCGCCCCAAGATGCCGATGTTGCGACTCCCGACTCGAGCGCGCGAATTTTGGTCGTCCGCGCGCAGGAAGATTGGGCGATCGCCCGCGCGACTTGGCAGTGCTTAGCCGGAGGAGAATGAACCTTCATCAAGGCTGCAGGAGTTACATTCTGCAGCCTTGACAATGCCATCGGTCAAACAACCGGGATCTGCTTACGCTTCGACATAGAGATGGCGGAAGAAGTTTTGTTTGGTTTCTTCGTCAA
Organism: uncultured bacterium; assembly: GCA_964435975.1. Lineage (GTDB taxonomy): Bacteria > Cyanobacteriota > Cyanobacteriia > Cyanobacteriales > Rubidibacteraceae > CAYTBI01. The sequence continues at coordinate 20,369 of CAYTBI010000027.1, read as the reverse complement.
AGGTTGTTTTGAAGGTGCAGTCTTTCCCGACAAGTCGGGCTCGCTCGACAGCCGGCCGAGCGTCGATCGCCTGGAACCAACGGTGCAGGTTTGCAAACTTCTCCAGCTCGCCAGCCCCCAGAACGACCTCGGCGCGGTCGATCCAACCCCATGCAGCCATATCGACGATGCTGTAGTCTTCGCCAACCATATAGGTGCGCTGCGCGAGGTGCTCGTCTAAAACACCGTAGTGCCGCTTCGCTTCGTAGCGATATCGCTGGATGGCATAGGGGATTTGTTCGGGTGCCATGCGCTGGAAGTGAACCGCCTGACCCGAGTAAGGGCCAATGCCGGTTGCCACAAACATCAACCAGGAGAGCAATTCACCTCGGTTTTCGGGCGTCGAAATAAAGCGCTGAGTTTTATCACCGAGGTAGAGCAGAATGGCATTGGAGTCGAATACCCGCGTACCATCGTCTTCGATTGCAGGTGCTTTCCCGTTGGGGTTAATCGCACGATACTCGGGAGTATGCTGCTCGCCTTTGAAGGTATCGACTGGAACGACTTCGTAAGGCAGCCCAGATTCTTCCAGAAAAAGAGCGACCTTCATTGGGTTGGGGGTGTGGTGAAAGTAAAAGCGGATCATTGATTGAGTCTCTCTCCAAGGTGTGTTTTCAGCACAGTGTGCGCGGGAATATTCTCAGAAGCTATTTGAAGAACTAGTCCGCCAGCGAAAAGACTCGCGCAAACGCACCAAGCCTACCACCAGCAGGCGCGCTACCGAGCTAGCGATCGCCGCTGCAGCGCTGGCAGCAGCCGCGCACGGTGACCTCGTAAGCTTCCACCGTGCGGCCTGGCGGCAGGCGATCTAGCCCATTTACCGATAAAGCCTCCCAGGAGATATCTTCGATGCGCCCGCAGCGATCGCAGCGGAAGTGATGGTGGGCTTCTACATTGGCATCGAAGCGAGCGACGCCTTCTTCGAGGAGAACCTCGCGCACCAAGCCCGCTTCGCGCAGGGCCTGCAAGGAGCTGTAGACCGTCGCCCGCGAGGAGATCGGCAGCTCCTGGTTGAGGTCGACTAATATCTCTTCTACCGTCGGATGGTCGCAACGATTCAGTAGGTTGGCATACACTGCACTGCGCTGGGGGGTCACTCGCAGGCCTTTAGCCTTGAGCGCGCTTACGACTTGTGTGATTCGCTTGCGAGCGGGAGTCGTCATCTCTTCCAATTCCGTATTGCCAAGTTCGCCGTGGTATGGAAAAATCCTAACGCATCTTGTTTTGGTACTCATCTGAGTTCGGACTGAATCTCAAAAGGCAAGGTTTTACTTTTCTTGACTTTTTCCTAAGTCAGAATTATTCTGAGAAACAGGCAAGGACTTCAAGATCTTGCCGAACCGGAATCGCCCGCATCACCGCAACCCAAGCAAAGATCAGGAGAAAGATTATGGTATTGGCTCTCAACAAGGTGCCTGACGTAACGTTCAAGACTCGCGTCCGTGACGAGTCCGTTGAAGGACCCAATCCCTTCCGCTGGCAAGACCGCACCACCCAAGAACTCTTTGGTGGCAAGAAGGTTGTTGTTTTCTCCTTGCCCGGCGCATTCACCCCCACCTGCTCTTCAACTCACCTGCCCCGCTACGAGGAGCTCTACGACGAGTTCAAGACTCTCGGCGTTGATGAGGTTATCTGCATCTCCGTGAACGATGCCTTCGTGATGTTCCAGTGGGGCAAAGCTCAGGGTGCCGAGAAGGTCTTCCTGCTTCCCGATGGCAACGGTGAGTTCACTCGCAAGATGGGCATGCTGGTCGAAAAGAGCAACCTGGGCTTCGGCATGCGCTCCTGGCGCTACTCGATGCTTGTCAACGATGGCAACATCGAGAAGATGTTTATCGAGCCCGACTACGGCGACAACTGCCCGACTGACCCCTTCGAGGTCTCCGACGCCGACACCATGCTCGCTTATCTGAAGGGCGCCTAGTAACGGTGCCTAGTACCCTAGAGCTAGCAGCCCTGGAGCGCTAACTCTCACATGCTTGGCTGGCAGGCTGGGGAATGGCCCAGGTTGCCAGCTTGCGATTCTTTGTATTGACACTCACTCGAATCTTAAGGAGGAGTCATGGGCAAGTTATATTCTTCTCGCATCGACCTGACTGAAGCAGTGCGCGATAAGGTCAGCACGCTCCTCAATCAAACCCTCGCGGCCACCCTCGACCTCAAGACTCAGACCAAGCAAGCTCACTGGAATGTCAAGGGACTCGATTTTTACCAGTTGCACGAGCTGTTCGATGAGATGGCTGGCGAGCTAGAGGAGTACGTCGATATGGTGGCCGAGCGCGTTACGGCCCTCGGGGCAATTGCCTATGGCACGGCTCGGGTGGCTGCTGCTAGTTCGATTCTGCCGGAGTATCCACTCGAGATTGCTGGCGGCCGCGAGCATGTTGAGGCCCTCGCCGAGCGCTACGCGGCTTACGCCAAGCACGCGCGCGAGGCGATCGACGCAACGGACGAGCTAGGCGATGCCGACACTGCTGACTTGTATACGGAAATCTCCCGCACCATCGACAAGCGCCTGTGGTTTTTGGAAGCGCACCTGAGCGCATAGCGCGCTGCTTCCGGTTGCCCGAATCCGTACGGCGCAGCACCCGCCAACGAGAGGGCCAAGCAAATATTCTTATTAACGGCCCTCCCACCCTCTGAACCAGCGACGTTAGACTATAGCCGCGCTCCGGCCACCCCTCTTAACTTGAGGGGTGGTAGCCGATTGACCCAGCGCAAGCTCATTTTTTTGCGATCTCGCCTCTTCGAACTGTAGAAATCATGGCCAAGGTTCTCGTCTCCGACCCGATCGACCAAGCTGGGATCGACATTCTCTCCCAAGTCGCCCAAGTTGACCTGCGCGTCAAGTTGCCCCCAGAAGAACTCGTACGCATCATTCCGGAGTACGATGCCTTGATGGTGCGCTCGGGAACCAAAGTCACCGCTGCGGTTATCGAGGCCGGGACGCACCTCAAAATCGTCGGACGGGCGGGCGTCGGTGTCGATAACGTCGATATCCCAGCAGCAACCCGCCGGGGAATCGTCGTGGTCAATTCTCCTGAAGGCAACACCATTGCTGCTGCGGAGCATACCCTGGCTATGATGCTGTCTTTGTCGCGCATGATTCCCGATGCCAACGCGTCCGTGCGTGCCAAGGAATGGGATCGCAAGCGCTTCGTGGGCTCGGAAGTCCAAAAAAAGACCCTCGGCATTGTTGGCTTGGGCAAAATCGGCTCCCATGTCGCCCGCGTTGCGAGGGCGATGGGCATGAAACTAATTGCCTTCGACCCGTTTATTACAGCCGAGCGCGCCGAGGAAATTGGTTGTCGCTTGGTGGAGCTGGACTTTCTCTTTGCCGAGGCCGACTACATCACCCTCCACGTCCCCAAAACGCCACAAACGGCCAATCTTATTAACACGGCGGCCATTGCCAAAATGAAGCCGACCACCCGTATTATTAATTGCTCGCGGGGTGGCATTATCGACGAAGCGGCCCTAGCCGAAGCCATTGCTACCGGCCAGCTCGCTGGTGCTGCGCTCGATGTCTACGAGACCGAGCCTTTGGGAGAATCGCCACTGCGAGACCTGGCTCCCAAGGTCATTCTCACCCCACACCTGGGTGCTTCAACCACCGAAGCTCAGGTCAATGTGGCCGTCGATGTTGCCGAACAAATTCGCGATGTGCTGCTCGGGCTACCCGCCCGCTCGGCTGTGAATATCCCCGGCCTCAACCCAGATGCCCTCGAGGAGCTGCGGCCCCTTTTACAGCTCGCAGAAACGCTAGGCACTCTCGTCGGCCAGCTGGCGGGCGGGCGCATCGATACGTTTACCGTGCGCATGCAAGGCGAGCTCGCTGGTGCCCAAGGCAAGCCTATCGTCGTCGCCGCCCTCAAAGGCTTGCTCTCTCCCGCTCTGCAGGAGCGCGTCAACTACGTCAACGCTGCGATCGAAGCCGAAGAGCGGGGCATCCACGTCATCGAAACCAAGGATGCCGCCACGACCGGTAACTATGCGAGTTCCTTGCGCCTGGAGGCTCGCGGCACCCTGGGCGAACATGCCGTTACTGGCGTCACCTTTGGCGATAGTGAGATGCGCGTGACCGATATTGATGGCTTTCCCATTAGCGTGCCCCCGGCTGCATATATGCTTTTTACCGTGCATCGCGATATGCCCGGTATCATCGGCCAAATTGGTTCTCTTCTAGGCAATTTCAATGTCAACATCGCCAGCATGCAGGTCGGTCGCAAAATTGTCCGAGGCGATGCTGTCATGGTTCTGAGCCTCGACGATCCCTTGCCAGAAGGCGTTCTCGACGAGATTTTGAAGGTGCCCGGCATTCGGGATGCCTACACGGTAAAACTCTAGAGCTACCCTCAAAACAGCACGTGCGTGTCGCGCCGACGCTCTGGTGTTAATGTCACTGAAAAATGCTGTAGCATCAGGTCGTCGGGTCCGTCGCTGACAATCGACGACGACTAAAGGAATAGATGGCCAATAGTTGGTGGGAAATACGAGTTCTGTGCAGCCCCATGTTGGAAGAACTTGTCTTCTGGCGATTGAGCGAGTTTGGCTGCCGTGGAACGGCAACCGAGCGCCAAGGGAGCGGGCTGGCCATCTCGGCCTACTTACCTCAAATTAAAATAAAATTTCTCGATCTTTCTGCCCTCGCCCTGCAGCTGCGCCAAGATGCTCTGGCACAAGAGTTACCCCTCCCTCGGGTCGTCTGGGACATCGTCGAGGACCGCGACTGGGCTAGTGTCTGGAAAGAGCACTGGCAGCCCCAAAAAATTGGCGACAAGTTTTGGATTTATCCTGCTTGGATGACGCCACCGACAGACAGCGATCGCCACATCATCCGCCTCGATCCGGGGGTTGCCTTCGGCTCGGGCATCCACCCCACCACCCAGCTTTGCCTCGAGTCAATGGAGATGAAATTAGCCAAAGCGGCCCAAACCCAACCCGTCATTGCCGACATCGGCTGCGGATCGGGGATTTTGTCTATTGCTGCTGCGCTGATGGGAGCCGAGAAGGTTTATGCCGTTGACACGGACTCTTTGGCCATCAGTGCCACCCGTGCCAACCGCGATCTCAATGAAATTGCCCCCGAGCGCTTGGTCGCCGAGCAAGGAAGTGTCGAGCGCTTGAGCCTCGTTGCCGATCGCCCGGTGGATGGCATTTTATGCAACATTTTGGCCGAGACGATTGTCAAGCTCATCCCACAGATGACGGCGATCGCCAAGCCCAATTGCTGGGGCATTCTCAGCGGTATCCTCCTCGAGCAAGGCGAGTCGGTGCGCGAAGTCCTCACCGAACATGGCTGGAAGGTCGGAACGCTCTGGCGGCGAGACAACTGGTGCTGCATGAACGTGCGCCACTCCGACCGCAGTTGAGTCTTAGGAAATCTAGACTTCTAGCTCATAGTACAAGTAAACTACGCTAAGATAACCTCCAAATCCACGTGCAAAACCGGGAATGACCGACGCGATCGCCCCCGAACTTTCCGAGCGCGCCGCCCGCTTGCGGCAGCAGCTGCAAAAAGCGGCCTATGCTTACTACGTTCTCGACGCGCCGCTGATGGAAGACGCGGTTTACGATCGCCTCTACCGGGAGCTTCAGGATCTCGAAACCCAATACCCCGAGCTAGTCGTCGCCGATAGCCCGACCCAGCGCGTGGGTGGGGCCCCGGCCAAAGAATTTCCCAGCGTTCGCCACCATATCCCGCTCTACAGCCTCGAGAATGCCTTCGATCTCGACGAGCTGGCCCGCTGGCAAGAGCGCTGGCAGCGGCTCGATCCCGATTCTCCTGCCACCGATTACATCTGCGAGCTCAAGATTGACGGCATTGCTCTAGCACTAACTTATGAGGCAGGTCTGCTAGTGCGGGGGGCAACTCGTGGCGATGGCACCACAGGTGAAGATATCACCCCCAACGTACGGACTATCCGGACAATTCCGCTGCGCCTGGCAATCGCCGAGCCGCCGCCACGCCTGGAAATTCGGGGCGAAGCCTTCATGCCCCTCGAAGAGTTCGAGCGCATCAACCGCGAGCGCGCCGCTACCGGTGCTACTCCCTTTGCCAACCCGCGCAACGCCACCGCTGGCACCTTGCGCCAACTCGACCCGCGCGTGGTCGATCGCCGCCGCCTGGATTTTTTTGCCTACGCTCTCTACATTCGCCCCGCAGAGCACCCGCTCGCTGCTCGCTTGGCGTCTCAAGGGCAAGCCCTGGAGCTACTTCAAACCCTGGGCTTTCGCGTCAATCCCAACCGCCAGCCTTGCCCGACCCTAACTGAAGTTGGAGCGTACTACCAACAATGGGAGACACAGCGGGCTCGGTTGCCCTACATGACCGATGGTGTCGTCGTCAAACTCAACGCCGTCGCCCTGCAACGGGAGCTGGGGTTCACGCAAAAGTTTCCGCGCTGGGCGATCGCCCTCAAGTATCCAGCCGAAGAAGCAGCCACCAAGGTTCTGGCCATTGAAACCAATGTCGGCCGTACTGGTGCGGTTACGCCCTTGGCCGTACTCGAGCCCGTGCAGCTTGCCGGGACTACCGTCAGCCGCGCCACCCTCCACAACCAAGATCGCATTGCCGAGCTGGACGTGCGTCTGGGAGATACGGCAATCGTGCGCAAAGCGGGGGAGATTATTCCCGAGATCGTCCGGATTTTGCCCGACCTGCGGCCGGAAGGGACCATTCCTTTTGCGATGCCGACGGATTGTCCGGAGTGTGCCTCGGCTCTGGTGCGCCCCGAAGGCGAGGCGGTGGTGCGGTGCGCGAACGCTTCTTGCCCGGCCATCGTACGCGGCACGCTGGTGCATTGGGCCTCCCGCGATGCGATGGACATTGCCGGTCTGGGAGAAAAAGTCGTCGAAGCACTCGTCAATGCCGGGCTGGTTGGTTCGGTAGCCGATCTCTACGACTTGCAGCCCGAGGCCGTTGCCGCGCTCGAGCGCATGGGAGAAAGATCCGCCCAGAAGCTCGTGGCGGCGATCGCGGGCTCTAAAGCACGGCCTTGGGCGCGGACGCTCTATGCTTTGGGCATTCGCCACATCGGTCGCGTCAATGCCGAAGTCTTGGCCGCAGCGTTTGCCAGCGTCGAGGGCCTAGTCGCAGCCAGCGAGGCCGATCTCGAAGCCGTCTACGGTATCGGCGGCGAGATTGCTCGGGCGGTGCGGCAGTGGTTTGGTATCGAGGCCAATCAAGCCCTCGTCGCGCGCCTGCAGGCAGCGGGGCTGCAGTTCTCGGGCCCGGAGCGCAATACCACCAATGCACCCCAGCCCTTGGCTGGAAAAACCTTCGTTATCACTGGGACGCTGCCAACGCTATCGCGAGAGGAGGCCGGTGCCGCAATTGTGGCGGCGGGGGGCAAGGTCACCAGTAGCATCAGCGCCAAGACCGATTATCTCATCGTCGGCGAAAAGGCGGGCTCGAAACTCGCCAAAGCAGAGAAGCTGGGCGTCGCTTGCCTCTCGGAAGACCAATTGCAGGCATTACTGGCAGAAAGGGTCTAAGAGTCCGAATGAATTTGCCGACTGGCTGTTTGTCGTCCTGCAGGATACCGGGCACAATCTTGGCAAGCTGCCGTCTCGGGGGACTGCAAAGAGGGTCTTGTTGTGGCCGGTGCGATCGCGCTAAGCTGGCGGCAACGTCCCGGTTCGCGGGAGGAGGCATCATCGTGACGCCAACCCAAGTCATCCAGCAGTTCTGCGAACGTATCTCCTGGGTCGATCGCACCCGGCAAGCCGTCGTCGGCGGCTGCGAGGTCTTGATAGACGAAACCTGCCTGGCACTACCCTGCCACTGGCCCGACTACGAGCGCGATCGCGAAACGGCCATCGCCCTCGCCGCTCTAGAAAACCGCCGCCCCGCTCTGATTGTCTGGGGAGACCCCGATGCCGAAGCTGTCGAGCGCATTTGGTGGGACGCTCTGACTCAAGGTATTTTGACTCGCTGGCTAGATATCGACGCTCGCTTGTGCGAGCGCCGCCTCATTCGGGGCATCACCGATGGCATCGACTGGCAGCGTACCTTGCCCGAGGTAATGGCCAACGGCGCATCGGCAAAGCCAATTTATTTGTGGGACGACAAGCATTAAAGCGGCGAGCGAGTCTCACTTCAGACAGCACGATTGCAGCACCGGAGCCCGCTCGTGGTCTCGGTGCTTTTGGGTTACAATCGGCAAGGCATTTGAGAGGGAGACGGATTCGTGCCTGAAAAACCGATTACGCGTGCGATGCGTATCGCACGGGGAGAGGACCCGGATAAACCCAAAGAGCGCGAAGGTGAACGAGAGGGCCGGGGCGGCGATCGCGAAGGCCGCGGCGGCGAGCGTGAAGGCCGGGGCGGTCGCGAGGGCCGGGGCGGTCGCGACGGTCGTCGCAAAGGTGGCGGCCGCCGGGACGACCGCGAGGAGAAAAAGCCCGCCGTGCCCCTCGCACTCCAGCGCCCGCCCAAACCCCAACCGCAGCCCGAGCCTGTAGAAGAAGAACCCGCCGCCGAAGAGGCAACTGATGAGGCGCCTCAAGCCGAAGCAGCCGAAGGAGAAACTACTACTGCAGAGCCCGAAGAGCAACAACCCGAAGCTCAATCGGGTTGACAACCCGAAGCTCAATCGGATTGCCGTTTGGCAGGCGAGCGGGCTCCTGTATTGTGGGGCTGCTGCAAGACCTCCACTTCTGCTACCGACAGGTTGCGGTACTCTCCCTTTTGCATGGGCTTGCCCTCGGCTGTGTTGAGACGGACCGGGCCGATGGCATTGCGATGCAGCGCCAGCACGGGATGCCCTAGTTGCTCGGCGACGCGGCGAATCTGGCGGTTGCGACCCTCCTGCAAGACGACTTCGAGCAAGGTTTTTTCAATGCGACGCTCGAGGGATCGCACTTCGGCCGCCCGAGTTTTTTTGCCATCGAGGTATACGCCCCGGCTCCAACGCGCGATTGTCTCGGGCCGCACGTCGCCTGCTACCCAGACTCGATAAGTTTTCACCGGGTCGTAACGCGGATGGGTCAGGCGCAGCGTGAGTTCGCCATCGTTGGTGACCAGCAGCGCCCCAGACGAGTCGGCATCGAGGCGACCGACAGGGTGCAGGCCCATGCCTTGGCGCAGCGGCGGCGGCAGTAAATCCAGGATTGTGGCCCTTCCTTCGGGGTCACTGCAGGTGGAGATAACTCCCAAGGGCTTATTGATAAGTAAGTAAATGGGTTTCGGGCGATCGAGCCGTCTCAGGACGCGCCCGTCAACGGCTAGGCGATCTATCTTGGGGTCAGCCCTGTCGCCCAGAGACACTGGCTTGCCATTGAGGCTAACCCGCCCGTCGAGAATCATCGCCTCCGCTTTGCGACGGGAAGCAATGCCCCACTGCGACAGAATTTTTTGGACGCGCTCTTTCATGTTCGATCGCAGTGGTGGGCTGGGAAATGCCCGGCAGACTGTCTTAGAATTCCGTCTTCAGCGTGGCAGATCTGGCAGCCCGAGGAGTTACAAACCTAGCTCGGAAAGACCGGGATGCCCTTCGGGGCGGGGGCCGAGGGGCCAATGATACTTGCGATCGCCCTCGGCAATGACGACATCGTTGATGCTGGCAATGCGGCGCTGCATGAGACCATTTTCGTTGAATTCCCAGTTTTCGTTGCCATAGGAGCGAAACCAGTTGCCGCCATCGTCGTGCCATTCGTAGGCAAACCGAACTGCAATGCGGTTGCCTCCGAAGGTCCAAGGCTCTTTAACTAGACGGTAGTCGAGTTCGTTATTCCATTTCCGGATTAGGAATTCGACAATTTCTTGGCGCCCCGAGATAAATTCGGAGCGGTTGCGCCACTGGCTATCGATGGTGTAGGCCAAGCTAACGCGCTCGGGATCGCGAGTATTCCAGGCATTTTCGGCCATTCTGACCTTCTGCGTCGCGGTTTCGAGGTCGAACGGTGGTAGGGGGGGTTTGGGGGTTTCGTTGGGGCTCATTGAGGCGGGTGGGTATCAGTAATGGGTCAGAAGGCCCAAAGTATAGCCGCGCCCGCGCGGGCACGGCATCGGACTTGACAAACCTTCAATTCTCTATTGAGAGTCGCTCCTATGGCGATGGCTTAGCTTCCATGCCGTCCCTGCGATCGCATTGGTGCCCACATGAGCGATCGTCGGCACGAGTAAGTTTCCCGCAAGTAGAGCAGTGGTCCCCAAGACAGCGCCAATGATTCCCGCCCAGAGCGCGTAGGGCCACTGTTGCCAGCCATTGAGGTGCAGCACTCCGAACAAACAGCTCGTCAACACCACCGCCAGCCAGTTCGAGCCCCAGGCCGGGAGCATCACGCCGCGAAAAAGCAGTTCCTCGCTCAAACCAGGCAGCAGGCCCAGCCACACTAAATCGGCCAACGTCAGCGGCCGCAGCACCAACTGCAGGTAAGCATCGGCACTCTGGCGGTACCCCGGCCACAGCCAGTAGGCCGCCCGGCTCGCCAAAGCAATCCCCAGCGCCACGGCCAATCCCAGCGCGATCGCCTCAGGCGTCGGCGCGATCGGAAACAGCGTCACGCGGCCCCAATGCTGCCAAATTTTAGCGACGCTCAGGAGTAAGGCTGCCGTCAGCCCCATCACCATTAGGATCTCGAAGCGAGAGAGTTCGGGGGGGTTGAAATTATCTTCCACGGCCTTGCAGTGACGGAATATGGGGATGCAGCACCTCGAGCGCGACCCCAGCACGATCTGCAGCGACTAAGCCCAGGGCTTCAGCATAGGAGCGGGCACGGCAGACCTTCAGGTTCAGCATCTCCGGCGTCACCCGCGCTCGCGTGACGTTCTCAGCCACGGTTACGATCCGCGCTTGGGCCAGGCTCAGCATAGCACTGCCACCACAAGCCGTCTCCGGAATGACAAGGGCGTTAACATCCCTGGCCCAAAGAACTTCCGGGCGGTTGTCAGGTTTGGTGACAAACTGAGGTGCGCCAGCCAGGCCTACCAGAATGCAGGGCAAAAAGGTATACCCTAATTCTTCGGCAGCCGCGCGCGGCGAAACCTCCGGATCGGGCGGCAACGGCTTCAGGGCCGGGGCATGGGCGCAAGGGAGCTTTAATCGCCGCACCACCAAATGTGAAATCACGGCTTCGGCCCCCGCAATCGGATCGACACCACAACCCGAGCGGTACTGCTGCAGGGCCGGGGCATCGGGATCTTCATCGGGAAAGCGCGCCACCACGGCAATCGCCGTCGCGCCCACCTTGTCGCGTAGAGTTTCGGCCGCTCGCAGCAGGCTCCCCGGCTCGCGAATGGTACCCCAGCTCGTCCCGGCAGCAGCCTGCTGTAGCTCGACCCCAAGGGGCCGGTCGGTCGAGATCCAATCGGCAATCTCAAGGCCGAGGGTGGCGCGAGCCGCATCGGCTGCCTGGAGGTGGCGCAGGCGCAGGTCGGCTTCGATGGCTCGGTCGAGAATCAAACCGATGCGATTTTGTCGCACGGGCTGTAGGCCCCACTCGCCAGCAGCAAAACGGTCGAGGCCGTAGCCTTCGACGTAAAGCACGTTCGGCAGCGGCCAGTAGAGCTGGGCACCATTGAGGACATTGGGGTGTGTGATGACGCGATCGCAAATACCGGCCAGGGCTCGCACCACGGGCAGAGCGTCGCCAGCGTAGCCGCCAATGGCAGCGCCAATACCGGTGGGGACGATGAAAACGCTCGTGTAGGGAGAGGAGTTATTCGGCGCTGGCAGCATCGGTCGCGAGTGCATCGGTCACGACCGCGTCGACAGCCACCGTTTGCTTTTGGCGATCGACTGCAGAAATGGCCCAACGCAGGGGCTCGCCGCGCTTGGCCAGCTCCGCCTCAATCTCCTGCTGCAGCCGAACCGGGTTCTCGTGCAAGTCGATCTCGGCGGTGATGAAATGGGTGGTCATGACTCGTACTTCAGAAGCGTCCTTCCAATCTAAGCACGTCCGCACGCGAATGAAGCAGGATGCAATTTCACACCAGAGCTGGGGAAGGGTCCAGTCGAGTGGCGAGTTGTGCGGCCAGTTGCGCGCGTACGCGATCGCCATGCCCATGCGCGACCGGATGCGGCGAGGTCGCCCGGTCGAGACGGCTGCGGCAGCAACGCTGCCCCGGCGTCATCTCCATATGACGGGGGTAGCGTTGGCTCCCTATATACTGGCGGGGAGTCTCCGAAAAAATGTTCCATTCTGGCTGGTGAGGCTGCATCGATAGACTCTCCTGAGTAAAGTAGTTTGCGCTGGGCGCACTCATGGGTTGAGTAGCTAGTGCTTGTAGCGGATGCCGCGATATTTCAGTTGGCGGGGTTGGTGGCGGTAGGTCACGGGATGGGGTCGGTGCTGTCGCCAAGCAGCACCCCGGTAGGTGCCACCGACGGGTCCGAGGTCGAATTCAACACCAGAGTTGCCGATCTCGTAATTTGCACCCAGAAAGTGAAGCTTCATGGCAAACGTCCTCTGTAGAAAGGGTTGTGGAAATGTCATGCAACCTTGACTGTTACAGTCTACAGCATGATTCTGTATCAATAGCTACATTTTAAAATGTGTGTCAGGAAATCCACAAGTACGCTCGCTCTTACAGCCATAGCGCCCTCGCACTCAGGCATACCGGCGGTCCTGGGACTCTAAAATTTCCACTCAGCGACCGCAAATCTAGCGATCCCGAGATTCGGTCGAGCGAACATCTTCTTTTACGGGGAAGCGCGCGCAGCCCCCGCGATCGCAGGACCCGTCTTGGCTCGGTCTCTCGCAAGGATTGCCAGATCGGTTCCGGAGCCTCGGCAGCAAACACGGCCCGATCCGAAAGTTTGGGTTAAGGGTGGTTGGGCCGAGAACCATGGGATTCCCAGGCAGCGCGACTCTTAGCTGCTTCTGCCTGCTGGAGCCGATTGTGTCAGAATTGTAAGCGGTTTGCCTGGTGGCAACCGGCTCTCTGCAGTTGCTCGGCAAGATTCTTGCTGAGTCGCGACGCACGGCCAATCGCTTCGTCTCCCGCACGGGTCACTTTAGGCGAAGCACATTTGTTTATTCGAGCGCGATTGTCGGGCACGCACCCTATGGATTTTCTTTACGAGTACGCATGGTCGATCCCCGTCTTACCCCTGCTTGGCGCCATGGTGGTAGGAACGGGCCTCATCTCGGTCAACCAGTCCACGAACAGTCTTCGCAAGCTAATTTCCTTCTTCATCGTCTTTTTGATGGGGACGGCTATGGTGCATTCCTATGGCATCCTCTGGAGCCAAATTCAGGGCCACGACCCTTTCATTCGCACCTTTGAGTGGGCGGCTGCCGGTGACTTTCACCTCACGATGGGCTACACCATCGACCACCTCACCGCTGTCATGCTAGTCATCGTGACGACTGTGGCTTTGCTGGTGATGGTCTACACCGATGGCTACATGGCCCACGACCCGGGCTACGTTCGCTTTTATGCATACCTAAGCCTCTTTGGCTCTTCGATGCTTGGCCTGGTCATCAGCCCGAATCTCGTCCAGATCTATGTCTTCTGGGAGCTGGTGGGGATGTGCTCGTACTTGCTCATTGGGTTCTGGTACGACCGCAAGGCGGCTGCCGACGCCTGTCAAAAAGCCTTCATCACCAACCGCATTGGTGACTTTGGCTTGTTGCTGGGCATGCTGGGCCTTTATTGGGCAACCGGCAGCTTTGAGTTTCAAGAGATGGGCGATCGCCTCGGCGAGCTGATGGCGAACGGCACTCTCGGTGCGGGCCTAGCAACGCTTTTTGGGGTGCTGGTCTTTCTGGGGCCGGTGGCTAAGTCGGCCCAGTTTCCCCTGCATGTCTGGCTCCCGGATGCTATGGAGGGTCCGACACCCATCTCCGCGCTGATTCATGCGGCAACGATGGTTGCCGCTGGTGTCTTCTTGGTGGCTCGCCTCTATCCGGTCTTTGAAGAGATTCCGGTGGCGATGAGTGTCATCGCCTGGACGGGCGCATTTACTGCGATTCTGGGGGCCTCGATAGCAGTCACTCAAAATGACATTAAGAAAGGCTTAGCGTACTCAACCATCTCACAACTGGGCTATATGGTGATGGCTATGGGGGTCGGGGCGTATACCGCTGGCCTGTTCCACCTAATGACCCATGCCTTCTTCAAGGCAATGCTATTCCTCGGTTCCGGCTCGGTCATCCACGGAATGGAGGAAGTGGTCGGTCACAATCCCGTCTTGGCCCAGGATATGCGCCTGATGGGCGGCCTGCGCAAGTACATGCCGACCACGGCTTTTACTTTCTTGATTGGAACGCTGGCGATTTGTGGCATCCCGCCCTTCGCTGGATTTTGGTCGAAGGATGAAATTCTAGGTCAGGCTTTCTCGGCCAATCCGGCACTGTGGCTGGTCGGTTGGCTCACGGCCGGAATTACAGCTTTCTACATGTTCCGGATGTACTTCATGACCTTTGAAGGCGGCTTCCGAGGTCAGGATGAGGAGATCCGCAACTCCATATTGGCCTTCGGGCCGGGAGCGATGGACCCGCAGGAGCTCGAGCACGGCGATGATGGCCACCACCACGCCGAGACTCCCCACGAATCCCCCCTGACGATGACGCTCCCGCTAGCGGTCCTTGCCATTCCATCCATTGCGATTGGTTGGCTGGGTTTCCCGTGGCAGAACCTCTTCGAGGAGTTCGTCCACGCACCCAACGAGACGCTAGAGGAAATTCTCGAGGCGGCAGCCGAGTTTGAGTGGCAAGAGTTCGCGATTATGGGCGGCAACTCCGTTGGCATCGCACTTATCGGCATCACGATTGCCTCCCTGGTACACATGCAGGGCAAGCAACTGTCTGCCTCACTCTCAGAGCGGCTGCGCCCGCTATATCTGTTCTCCCTCAATAAGTGGTACCTCGACGAGTTGTACGATCGCTTTTTCGTCCGACCCTGTCGGCGTCTGGCGCGGCAAGTACTGGAAGTGGACTTCCGCGTTGTTGATGGAGCGGTCAACCTAACTGGCTTGGCTGCCCTTGTCAGTGGTGAGGGCCTCAAGTACCTCGAGAATGGCCGCGCTCAGTTCTACGCGCTGATTGTCTTCGGTGCGGTCCTGGGCTTTGTCATCGTCTTTAGTGCGAGCTAACTCCACCCTTCGATTGGCGGCTTGGGCTTGTCGATCGTTGGGGGAAGCTTCCGTGCAAACCCCGCAGTCGATACCCAAACCGCCATGACTCAATTTCCCTGGCTGACAACAATTATTCTGCTGCCGCTGGTCGCCTCGGCGGCTATCCCTTTCCTTAAAGATGAGGGCGGTAAAACCATCCGCTGGTATGCCCTGAGCGTGGGGTTGGTTAACTTCGCGCTGACGGTCGCGGCGTTTTGCATCGGCTACGACCCGAGCAGCCCCGACTTGCAGCTCGTCGAGAGCTACGCCTGGATCCCCGCTCTGGACCTGAACTGGTCGGTGGGGGCCGATGGGCTCTCCATGCCGCTGATTTTGCTGACGAGCTTCATCACCACCCTGGCCATTTTGGCGGCTTGGCCTGTTTCCCTCAAGCCCCGCCTCTTCTACTTCCTAATGTTGGCCATGTACGGCGGTCAGATTGCCGTTTTTGCCGTCCAGGATATGCTGCTATTTTTCCTGGTGTGGGAGCTGGAGTTGATTCCGGTTTATCTGCTCCTGTCGATTTGGGGTGGCAAGAAGCGCCTCTACGCCGCGACGAAGTTTATTCTCTACACCGCGGGTGGGTCGCTTTTCATTTTGGTGGCGGCGCTGGCGATGGCCTTCTACGGAGATGCAGTCACCTTCGACATGCGCGCCCTAGCAGCAAAAGATTACGCAGTTGGCTTCCAGTTCTTTATGTACGGTGCCTTCGCGATCGCCTACGCGGTGAAGCTGCCCATTTTCCCACTGCATACCTGGCTGCCAGACGCCCACGGGGAGGCAACGGCCCCGGTACACATGCTGCTGGCGGGCATTCTCTTAAAAATGGGTGGCTACGCCTTAATTCGCATGAACGCGGGCATGCTGCCGGATGCCCATGCAACCTTTGCGCCGTTGTTGGTAATTTTGGGCGTGGTCAACATCATTTATGCGGCACTGACCTCGTTTGCGCAGCCCAATCTCAAGCGCAAGATTGCCTACTCGTCGATTTCCCACATGGGATTCGTGCTCATCGGTATCGGCTCTTTTACGAACTTGGGCATGAGTGGTGCGGTTTTACAGATGGTGTCCCACGGCCTGATTGGGGCTAGCTTGTTCTTCTTGGTGGGGGCAACTTACGATCGCACCCACACGCTGATGCTCGATGAGATGGGCGGCGTTGGCAAAAAGATGGGCAAAATTTTTGCCATGTTTAGTACCTGCTCGCTGGCCTCTTTGGCCCTGCCAGGGATGAGCGGGTTCGTTGCCGAGCTGATGGTGTTTGTGGGTTTCTCAAACAGCGATGCTTACAATCCGACTTTCAAGCTCATCGTCGTGATTTTGGCGGCGATCGGCGTGATTTTGACCCCGATATATCTGCTCTCGATGTTGCGGGAAATTTTCTACGGCCAAGAAAATGCCGAGCTTATTGCTCGCGAAGAGCTGGTAGACGCCGAGCCGCGCGAGGTGTTTATCATCGCTTGCTTGCTGGTGCCAATCATTGGCATCGGGCTTTACCCGAAGATTCTCACCCAGGTGTACGATTCGACCACGACGGAGCTGGTGGCGCGCCTGCGCAATTCAGTGCCCTCTTTGGTCGAGCCGGCTGGAGATGTTGCCCTGCAGCCTCAAAAGCAATTTGTGGGGATGGGCGAGGTGCCGGCTATTGTCGGTCGACAGGCCAACTAGCAACTTTTTAAGCTCCAGAGCAAATTACAGCAGCGGTCTCCTAGCAGCATGGGGGCCGCTTTTTTGTCAGGTGGCGCGATATCATACGGCCAATGCTGGCACTTATCGTTTTGGCACTACCGACCGCATGACTGCAACCTCCGATCGCACTCCCCCCGGCCGGCTCGGCTTGCCCCTGATTGGCGAAACGATTGATTTTCTGCGCGATCGCGATTTTGCCCGCAAGCGCTTCGACCGCTACGGTTCGATCTTTAAAACCCGCATCTTCGGCCAGACAACCATTCTGTGTCAATCGATTGCGGCCAATCGCTTCATTCTTGCCAATGAGAATCGCTACTTTCGGGTGAGTTGGCCGCCGAGCACGCGCGCCCTCCTCGGGCCGCTCTCTCTGGCCCTGCAATCGGGCCAGGAGCATGTCGGCCGCCGCAAGCTCTTAGCTCAGGCTTTTAGCCCGCGCGCCCTCAGCGACTACATTCCGACGGTGGCAACCATTACTACCAGCTACCTGCAGCGCTGGGCCGGTCGCGAGGATTTGGTTTGGTATCCCCAGCTGCGCGACTTAACGTTCGATATCGCTGCCAAGCTTTTCGTCGGCCTCGATGGTGGGGCCAACACCGAACTCGGCCATCTCTTTGAAACCTGGTGCGACGGCTTATTTTCGCTGCCGCTGCCCCTGCCCTGGAGCCGCTTCGGCAAGGCCAAACGCGCCCGTCGCCAACTGCTCGCTCTCCTCGAGGACATCATTCGCCAGCGCCAAGGGGCGGCCGACCCCGGCGGCGATGCCTTGGGACTCCTGATCGCAGCCAAAGACGAAGCGGGTAATTCTCTAAGCCTCGACGAACTCAAAGACCAGGTTTTGCTGCTGCTGTTTGCCGGCCACGAAACCCTCACTTCGGCATTGGCTTCCTTTTGTTTGTTGGTCGCTCGGCATCCGGCAGCGCTCGCCAAGCTCCGCACCGAGCAGCAGGCCTTGGCGATCGAGCTGCCACCAACGCCGGAGCAGCTCAAGGCGATGACCTACCTCGAAGCCGTCCTCAAAGAAGTCTTGCGCTTCACGCCACCGGTAGGTGGGGGCTTCCGGACAGTTCTCGAGCCCTGCGAGCTAGAAGGCTACCAACTGCAACCGGGCTGGGGCACGCTCTATCAAATCAACCAGCTCCACCAACAAGCAGAGGAGTTTCCCGAGCCGGAGCGCTTTAATCCGGAGCGCTTTTTAGCAGATCCGCTCAAGCTTGGGTACGTGCCTTTTGGGGGTGGCCTGCGCGAGTGTATTGGCAAAGAATTTGCCCGCCTGGAGATGAAAATCTTTGCCACAATGCTGCTGCGGAAATACGAATGGACGCTCCTACCCGAGCAAGACTTGAGCTTGGAGGTCATGCCGACACCGCGCCCGCGCGACGGCCTGCGCGTCGCTTTGCGAGAAATCCGCTAGCCCAAGCTTGCAGCAGCGCCCCATTCCCTAGAGTTTGCGCAAGTCCGTGTGGGTTTGGGGATCGAATTTGTCTGGGAACCTTGTCGAGCTGTCGTAGTAAGTGCCCCTTAAGCTCGCTCCCTCCAAACTCGCTCTTTCGAGGTTGGCTCCCGACAGGTTAGCTCCGCAAAGATTGGCGTTGGTGAGGTTGGCCCCAAACAGATCGGCTCCCCTAAAATCGGTGCCCGAAAGCACGCATCTCTGGATCTGGGCGTATCTCAATCTGGCCTCGGAGAGATATGCCGCATTGATGTACGAATCACTGAGATCGGCCTGGGTGAAGTCGATCTTTCGTAGGTTAGACAGAGATAAGATAACACCCCTAAAGTTGACTCCAGGCAACCGCGCACCGCTTAGATCGCTTCCTCGCCAGTCCACGACCGCTCTCGGGTTTCGACGCCGCCACTCATTCCAGTACTGCACCCTGTCTTGCAAGAGGTGTTCTATGAGCTTCTTCTTACTCGTCAAACGTGTGAAGGCTTTGCAGAAAGCAAAAGTGTAGTTTTTTACACTATATGTCCGGCGCGCGCGCGCAGCTAAGTGCGGGAGATAGCTTCATGCAAGAGCTGCATCGTTATTCAGACAAAGAAGGATAATGCTCGGCAGACGTAGCAGGGATGCGAGGGCAGATACGCATTCCAGGAATGGCCGTGTGCTGCGAAGGCGACGCTACTCTAACTTCAGATCGCCGCGTGGCTGCCGGCCTGCCATCTGCTGCAAACCCGACAAGATGCCATTCGAAGACCAAACTGGCACCCCATCCTCGTCGATATTCCGACACCGCTGCGTGCGAATCATAACCACTTTGCTCGTGAGCAAGAAGCTGGTATAGCTCGAAATGACAATCACGGGCAGCATCGCCGTTCCCGACAGGACGCTCAGAATAATACTCGTGCTGATCGGGGTCTTAGTTACCGCAACGTTCACTGCTGCCATGAGGCAAACCATACCAATAGTAGGATGCACCTGCGGGACTGCCATTGCAATGGCTAACCCAGCATTGGCACCAATAAAGAAGAGCGGAAAGATAAAACCCCCCAGAAATCCCGAATGTAGCGTAAAGCCAATGGCAAACATCTTTGCCACTGCAATCAGCAGCAACATCGTCACGCCGAGGGTCGCACCATCTTCGATCACTGTGTGGATCTGCTCCTCACTAAAAAAGAGCGTCTGCGGGAAGGCCAGGGCGATCGACCCAATCGAGAGACCGCCCAAAGTTGCCAGTACGACTCGCCGATGCTCCAGAGGCTGCAGAAGGCGACCTACAGCGCGAAAGACGTAGATAAACATCACGGCCACGCCCGCACCAACGAGACCCAAGACCAAGCCCTCGAAAAGATTCATTGGGGTTAGCGGTGGGACCGACTCGAAGTGATAGAAGCCGCCAATGGTCATGCCCGTACTGATGCGGAACACCGCAAAAGAGAGGATCGCGGAAATGACAGCAGGCCCGATCGCTTCGTAGTATTGGAGTCCGCGTCGATGCGGAATTTCTAGCGCGAAGATAGCCGCTCCAATGGGAGCCCCAAAAAACGCCCCCAAAGCTGCGCTCATCCCGCAGAAGGTTAGCACTCGAACGGTGGTTATATCGAGCTTCAAGGTGTCTCCCAGCCAGCTACCGAAGCTACCATTAACTTGAACCAGGGGAGCTTCCGGTCCCGCGCTACCACCAGAAGTAATGGCCACCAAAGAAGCAACGACCATCGCCGGCGTCTTGCGAATGTCAATGCGCCCGGGGTGATGGATCTTATCGACGACTTGGGCCATCTCACCAGGCAAACCCAGAAAATAAAGGACCAGCCCGACACAGAAGCCACCAACCGTTGTCGCGATCGGAATGTAGCCATTCGTCGGCAACCAGCTGGGAAAATATGGCTCGATCGATTCTGGCAAGGTATGCCAAACGCCATGAATGAAATTCTCTAAAACAAAATAGTAGAGCGTCGCAACCAAACCCCCAAAAATTCCAATCGCTGCGGCACATAGAACCAGTTGAGAATAGGTAAGCTGCCGCCAACCTCCCGTATTTTCAACCTGAGGAGACCTTACGGCATCTGCGTTTGAATCGAGTCGAGCTTCCATGAATTCAAGTATTTTGTTTACTTCAAAGCTGCCAATCTAGCCAG
>CAYTBI010000026.1:0-57959 GCA_964435975.1 uncultured bacterium | reverse complement strand
GTAGCAGCGGGAGAAGCCCATCTCGTAGATGTCGCTAACGACGCTGTAGCGCTGGCCTTTGGCGTAGCCGCCACCGGTGGTGTCTTTGAGGTAGGTATCGGTGTCGGTGGCGCGAGCATTGGGCCCGAGCTGGCGGATGGTGCAGTCGTTGGCAACTTTGCCAGCGGGATCTTCGCCAGAGGGCATAACCACTGGCGTCCAGCCGGTCGTGACCGCTTCAGCGACGAAGCCGCCGCTCCAGTCTTCGTTGAACTTGTAGACGCCGACGCGATCGGCAGCTAGCACGCGGCGCACTTCTTGGGTGGCACTCTCAAAAATTTCTTCAATGCGCTGCTTGCCACGGATGCGATCGATAACGGTGGCTACGGTCTTGGCCCGCTCTCGCTGCTGCTCTAGCCGGTCGGAGAAGTCAAAGCGCGCCAGCTGTAACGAAAGTTCTCCGGCCAGTTGGTAGAGGAGCGCGCCGGTGGCTTCGTCCCAGGGGGCAGGTGCTTGGCAGCGTTGGACTACCAGAAGCCCCCAAAGATGCTCGCCCGCCCGCAATGGCAGAGCCAGGGAGCTGCGAACTTGATACTGCTCGAGGAGCTGGATTTGGTAGGGCGTGAGGCGATCGCGCGCCGCATCGTCAATGGCAGCCAGGCCGCCACCGAGATAGTCTGCGGCTCGATCTCGACCGAAAGTCGTCGCGGGCAGCTGCCGTCCCTTCATGGGTGTCCAGCCCCGCTCGATATCTTCGGCGACGACCGTGCCGGTCTCACCGTCGCTACTGCTGAAGCGATAGACAACAACCCGGTCGGTGCGGGCAACGCTGGCAGCGGCACTGACGGCTTGCTGCATGAGTTCGTCAGGGGTGCCCGCGCGACCCAGCCGCTCTCCGAGGGCCTGCAACTGTTGGGGTGCGATGGGTGCTGCCGCGCTCGGCAAGATGGGCATGTCATCTCCGAGAGCCTCAACGACGGTCTCGAGTTGCTGCACGCGCTCGAGAATGTCCGTGCGCTCCAAGCCGCGTACCCGGCCGAGTTCGCGCTTGAGTTCGACAAGATTTTCCCTGAAGAGGTTGACGGCGCTGCCACCCCCGTTCTTGGGCTCGGGCTTGCGCTCGGGACGATCGTCGGGACTGCCGGCAAAGGGAGACGGGTAATCTGCTTTCATCAGTTAGCTGCCTTGATTTAAGGGTTGCGTTGTTTCCAAAGAGGGGAATGCACCAGGGCTGGGGCGCTCAGAATCGTGATATCGGCTTCGGTGAGATAGCCTTCGACGTAAGCCAGCATGGTATCTGGGAATAGCCCCGTTGGCGGCTGTAGCTTCTGCCAATCGTGCTCTTCGATGGTGTCAACTTGGCGGACGGCTACTCCGAGAAGACGCCGTTCTACCTCGAGCACCATAATATCTGGACTCTCGTCCGTCGCACGAGCGGCAAGCCCTTCGTACCCAAGTAGGTAAGGTAGGTCTACCAGCCAAAGCATTTGACCGCGCCAGTTGTGGATACCCAGAACGCTGGCCGGAACGTGAGGAACGGGGAGTATTTTTTCGGCAGCAACGCCAACAACTTCCCGAATGTAGTCAACCGGAAGCAGAGCGGCCTCCTGCTGGCTGAGGCGAAAGCGCAAAAATCGCTGGCCTGCAGCTACAGCTTGCTGGCGGCCTCGAGACGATCGGGCCGCGGCAGGAACGGCAATTGAGTCTAGCCAACTGTCTAGGTCGCGCTCGTCGGGATTCAAGGGAATCCGGGCGTGCCAAGCCAGGATCCGGTCGCCACGAGTGCGCGCGCAGACCTCAATACTGGTTATGGGCTCCTGCTGTAGGTAGCTCGCCAGTCGCCGAACCAAGGCCGTCATGCGCTCGCGGGGCGGCGCCTCTGCCTCTGTTTCTAGCAAGAGCAATAATCGCCCGCGCTTGCAACCCGCGCGCAGTCCGATGCCAAAGTTACCGAGCTTGCGCTGCAAAAAAGCAACGATCCCAGCTAACCGTTGTGTTGGCAAGTTCGGCTGACCAGTCGAGCGTGATGGGCTTCGGGCAGGGTCGATCGTCATTCAAGTAAGTTGTTGTCAGGTAAATAGCTGCTACTTAACTAACGTGCAGCATTCGGCCGCGCCCGTCTGAGATCGATAAAGAAACTCACCCGAGATTTTAGCCCCGGATGGTTTTGTAAGGAAAGCTCCTTTAGGCAGAGTATGTGATGTCCGGCAATTTTACGGAATTTCCGACGACAGCTCGCTACTCGAGTACCGAGCTGTAATGCGTGTCACCTGAGGGCAAGGGATTCTAATTCAGATCGCACGACGCGGCAGCAAGATCGAGGCGTAGAGCATGGCGATCGCGCGAAAAGCGTTCCCTCACAGAAATGTAAAGATCGGTCGACTTATGTAAAATATCGGGCGCGCGTCAGTCGCTTGTATCGACGGTCGCGCTAGCAGAGAACCTCATCGTGCGGGCGGACTGCCGCCGCGCGCAGGCCCGACGATCTCCCGCCGACGAGAAGTGGCGGCTCGATAAATCCAGCCAAGATGACAGTGTTTGGGTTGGCCGCGTCTCCTCCCAAATACTCCCTTCAAACAGAGGTTGGCAGTGTAAGGCTCGGGGTAGTAGTAGCGCGACCTACTTTCTGCTAGATTTTGTGGGCTCTGGCTCTTCGGTGTCAATTTGCACGAGGCGAATGTGCTTGTAGCCGAGCTTGATTTCAAATTCATCCCCAGGCTTCAAGCCCATAGCCTTGGTGTAAGTCGAACCAATTACGATTTGATTGTTTTGATGCACGCTGACGCGGTACGTTGGCTCGCGGCCGCGCCCATCCTTGCTGCCCTCGGGGTCGAGGGGAACGCCCTTGGCAGCTAAAAGGGCATCGTAGAAATCTGTCAGATTAACGCGGACTTGATCGTTTTTGCTGACTGTGTAGTAGCCACAGCGCTTAGCAGTTTCGCGACGAGGAAGGTTGGATAGCTCCTTGACTTTTTGCAGCAGTGCCTTGCCAGTTAATGGGGTTGGTGAGAGTTCGCTCATGTTGGAAATTCGCCCGAGACTTTGCAACGGTTGATAAACGGTTAATAATTGAAGCGGGCAGTGCCTACCCAAATTTTCTCTATAAAAACTATACCGTCAATGTCTCCTCTGGCGACACAGAAACACGAATAAAGTTTCTATATTTCTCTGGCAAGAGAGAAATTACCCTTGCGGTACAGACTGCAATTATCCGGACTGCCTTCGAGATTCTCCCCTAAACTTAAGAAGAAGCCCCTACAACGGGCTGTCGCTTCGCGAGTTTCTCAAGGGCCACAGGTATTTCATGCAGACTTCATTTGAAATTCTCCGCCAGCAGTCCGGTACGTCGCTGCCTCGCTCGGTTACCTACACCCTCGAGGTGGAACCGGAGCAAACGATCCTCGACTGCTTGAACCAAATCAAGTGGGAGCAAGACGGCTCCCTGGCATTTCGGAAGAATTGTCGCAATACGATCTGTGGCAGTTGTGCGATGCGGATTGATGGCCGCTCGGCCCTGGCCTGCCGCGAAAAAGTGAGCGCCTATTGGGGCGATCGCCGCACCCCAATTCGGATCGCTCCGCTGGGGAATCTGCCAGTTATCAAGGATCTGGTAACGGATATGGGGCGATTTTGGCAGAATCTAGAAGCAGTCGATCCTTATGTCAGCACGCGCGGCCGCGCGATCCCCGAGCGCGAATTTTTGCAGTCCCCGGCTCAGCGCGAGCGCCTCGGTGCCGCGGGCAATTGTATCTTGTGCGGCGCGTGCTATTCCGAGTGTCAGGGCGTCGCGGCCAATCAAGAATTCGCTGGGCCTCATGCACTGGCGAAAGTGCAGCGCACCTTCACGGATTCTCGAGATAATGCTGCTGCAGAGCGCTTAGAAAAAGCTAACGGAATCGATGGCGTCTGGGGGTGTACTCGCTGCTATTGGTGTAATGATGTCTGCCCGATGGATGTGGCCCCGATGGATCGCATTGGCGATATCAAACAAGAGATCCTTGCCCGCGAGGATGCTGATTCGAGTCGCCCGGTACGCCATCGAAAAGTTTTGGTAGACCTCGTCGCGCGCGGAGGTTGGATCGACGAGCGCCGCTTTGGTTTGGAAGTGGTGGGCCATCATTTTCGCGATTTGCGGGGGCTGGCCAGTTTGATTCCTTTGGGCTTGAGACTCTTAGCCAGAGGTAAATTTCCGCTAATATTCGAGCCAGCAGACAATGTTCGCGAAGTGAGTTCGCTCATCGCAGCAGTCCGCCGCACGTCTCACTCAGATCGAACTCCCCCCAACCCATCCCCATGAGCCCATCTCCACAATCCGAGTCCCCCAAGACTCCCCAGGAAACCGCACCATCTTTTGGTTGGAATGCCTATGCCGAGCGCCTCAATGGCCGCTTTGCCATGATTGGTTTTGCGGCGCTGTTGGTTATTGAAATTGTTACCGGCCAGGGGTTCTTGGCCTGGCTCGGGTTGCGCTAAAAGATAACAGTTAGGCTGCCAGAAATAGCCAAGCGACCCCAGTTAGGGCGACTGCCGCACCGAGAATGGCTCGCCACCCAATGCGCTCGCCGCTCGCCGCCGCGAGCGGCAAGACAAACAGCGGACTGGTGGCGCTGAGAGTTTGAGCGATGCCAGCCGAGGCGAACTTGAAGCTGGTTTGCTGCAGCCAGATGCCCAAATAAGTTCCGAGCAGAGCAGCCAGGGCGACCGTGCCGAGGGTGCGCCAGCGACGGGCCTCGCAGCTAATACCCAAGAGGGTTAAAGATTGACGGCGCGCCCCAAGCAGCAGCAGGGCACAGAGCGTACCCGCCACTAGCCGCAGCAGCGCGCTCCACAGAGGGTCGATGTCCGAGTCTCGCAGGGCCGCCCGCGACAAAATCGCGCCGCCTGCTTGGGCCGCGGCTGCCAAAGCTGCCCAGCCTAAGCCAGAGACGGTGCGATCTCGCGGCACCGATGCCTCTGCTGGGGTTCGCTCGCCGATAACCCAAAAAATGCCGCTCAAAGTTAAAGCGATTGCGCCCCAGGCTCCTGCCGGCAGGCGTTCGCCCAGAAAGATTGTCCCCAACACGGCTGTCAGCGGCGGTGCCAGGGTCTCAAAGAGCAAGGTGCGCCGAGAACCGAGGGTCTTAAGGGCACTCAAGAAGGCCGTGTCGCCGATGCCGATGCCGATCGTGCCGCTGGCGAGCAGGAGACCGACTGACATTATTGGCGGTTGTGCCAAGGGAATGGGCGCGATCGCCAATGTCAGCAAGAGCAAACCGATTGCAACGATTCCCTTGAGGACGTTTAGCTCTAAAACCGGAATCCGCGCGCCGGTACGAGCGTAGATTGTGGCGGCAATTGCCCAGAAAAACGCCGCAAGAAGGGCGGCCAACTCGCCCTTGAGGTGCGCGTAACTGGCATCTAAAGAAACGGCCATCGCGAGAACTCAGGTTAATCTTCCCACTACCACCGCAGCATTTTGACCGCCGAAGCCAAAACTCAGACACAGGGCTCGGTCGACTGCGGCGCTCCGTGCTGCCCCGACCCAATCTAAATCGAAGGCCGGCGCGTTGCCTAGACCCGTGCAAGGTGGCAAGCAGCGATCGCGCTGGGCTAGCAAGCAAAAAGCAGTCCCGAGCGCGCCCGACGCGCCGAGAGTGTGCCCTGTCGCACCCTTTGTCGAGCTTATCGCCACTCGGTCCAACCCCATCGCTCGGACGAGTCCGGCTTCGTTGGCATCGTTGCGGGGCGTGCTCGTGCCATGGGCGTGGATGTAGTCAATTTCATCTGGCCTGCAGCCCGATCTCGCGAGGGCAAGCTCGATGGCTCGCATGCCGCCCTCGGGAGCCGGAGCGCTGTAGTGGCGAGCGTCGCAAGTCAGGCCCTCACCCAAAATTGCGCCGTAGGCGCGCGCGCCCCGCTGCCGGGCAGTCTCGAGGGCCTCGAGCGCGAAGAGGGCACCGCCTTCTCCTAAAACCAACCCCTCTCGGTGACGAGAAAAGGGATAGCAGCCCGTTTTGGCGTAGGCGCCCATGCGCAGAAACCCCGCCAGGGTCAGAGGGGTGATGGGCAGCTCCACCGCACCGGCAATGACGCGATCGCAGGTGCCCTCGCGAATGAGAGCGGCACCCCGCGCGATGGCGTGAAGCCCGGTGGCACAGGCTACAGCTGGGGCGAGCAGCGGGCCGGCACTCTGTAGGGCAGCCGCAGCCCCGCGTGCGGCCCCGCCGGGCAGGCAGGCGAGCCAGCTTGTGGGGTGGCTGCGGCCAAACCCCTCGCGAGCCGACACTTCCCACTGGTGCTGGTCGCTGCGACTCGACCCGACGACGATGCCACACTGGGGCTGCGGTACCGAGAGTCTGGCGTCTGCGAGGGCGGCGAGGGCAAGCGTGCTGCCGAGGGCAGCCAAGGTTCCTGGGGGGGGTGCCGGGAAACGGGCGAGCGGCAAAGGCGGCAAATCTAAAAAAGGACGACCGCAACGAATGGCCGACCGGCCTGCTAGGAGAGCTTGCCAGGTTGCCTCGCGATTTTCCCCCAGAGCGCTCGCCAGCCCGATGCCTGTGACGACGACAGTCCGCACGCCGGCACGGCTTAGCGCTGCAGGTTTTCGATGCCGCTGGTGACTTTAGCTGACTCGATGGTGTCGCCGATGGCAATCCCGTCCATGACCTCCAGGCCACTGGTGATGTAGCCAAAGACCGCGTAGCTGCCGTCTAGGAAGGGCGTATCTTCGAGAACCATAAAAAATTGCGACGAAGCCGTATCGGGGACGTTGGTGCGGGCCATCGACAGTGCGCCCCGGGTGTGGGGCAGCTTGGGCAATCCTTTCACGCCTGCAGTCTGGAATGTCTTTCCGTAGATTGGCTCGGCGGCGGCTGCCGGTTGAATTTCAAGCGGAATCCGACGCTCTCGGTTGGTCTCCGGGTCGATGAAGCCGCCAGTTCCATTGCCGCGTGGGTCTCCACCCTGAACGACAAAATTCTTTTCGACGCGGTGGAAAGTCAGGCCGTCGTAGAAGCCGCGATCGACCAGGTCGACGAAATTGCCTGCAGTAATCGGAGCGTGCTCGCCATCGAGTTCGGCGACGATGGTGCTGCCATTGACGGCGATTTCGATGGTGGCTTGGCCGGTAAGTTTGGGTAAATTGCTCATTTTATTGTCGGTATTGGTTTCGTTGGTGTTGGCCTGGCTGAGAGTGGCGCGATCGCTTGCCGGCGGGGCGCCGGTGCTGCCGACATCCGAGCTACTCTCAGGCTGGCTGCAACCTAACATCCAGAGACTGCTGCAGAGAAACACTCCCGTAATTGCGGTGGCAAGCCAGCTCCGGAATTGTTTGTGCGTCATCATTTCTCGTTCGGTAACGTCGTCTGAATTTTACAAACCTTCTAGAGGTACCGCGAGGAATCGTGCCAATTGTGCCCCTTGGTTCTCTAATTCTGAGAGGGCCATGGGCTCGCCCACCCGCGTCAGCGGAATCTGGCGGCGATCGCTCAGGGCAAGATACAGCGCTCGCTTGGGGTTGAGGCCATCCTTGATGTCTGCTTTTACTGCCTGGACGTCTTCGGTGCGGCAGCGAACCTCGATGCGGCGGTTTTTGCCCGGAAAGCCCCAGCGGAATACCTCGATTTCGCCAGTTTCTTTGTTGAAACGGTTATAGCCGCCACCGACATCCCAGTATGCAACCAGCCATTGGTAGGTAGCGATGGCCGATCCCACCAGACCATAAAAAGTTAAGGCCAAGCCCTGGGGGACGAACTGCAACATGCTCGGATCGCTTACCAGCAGCAGGTTGACCTGGAAGAAGCTCGACAGGCCGGCGAGCAGAAAACCGACACCCCCAATAGAGCACACGATCGCCCACACATAGTTGCTCGGGCGTCGCGACCCCAGAACGGGTTGCTCGAGACAACGATCGTTACCAGTTGTTGCCGCCATCTTGCGAACCTCAAATTTCTTTAGCTTCTGGAGTTGTATTTATCCACTAAACTTTATCTTGACATCCTTAGGTTGCAGCGTGCCTGCAGGTTAAGAGAACCGGGGCTTCTCAGTTGGGGCGCTCCGGCTGTCGGCGGCCGCACTGGCAGCAATCTCGTACGACTTGTGATAGTTTTAAAAAAAGTTAACCGTCCCCTCATAAATTGCAGGGTGGTGATGGGAGAGTTGCGACTCCCAGCTTCGCGTACGGATTGCGAGCTGCCAGTTCGGGGCCGATTGTCGGCATGGCCGCCCGCGCGGCGGCTCGTGCGGGCCTAGGTCACCTGCTGGCACGCTAGTAGCCAACGATCTTGCAATTATTCATCGATTAAGCAAGAGGTTTTTCACACAATGACTATTGCAGTAGGACGCGCGGCCAACGAGCGTGGGGTATTCGACCTCATCGACGACTGGCTCAAACGCGATCGCTTTGTCTTCATCGGCTGGTCCGGCCTGCTTCTGTTCCCCTGCGCCTACATGGCCCTGGGCGGTTGGCTGACTGGCACCACCTTTGTTACCTCCTGGTATACCCACGGTCTGGCTAGCTCCTATCTCGAGGGCTGCAACTTCCTGACCGTGGCAGTATCCACCCCGGCCAATGCCTTCGGCCACTCCCTGCTGTTCCTGTGGGGCCCCGAGGCTAACTGGGACTTCACCCGCTGGTGCCAAATCGGCGGCCTGTGGAGCTTTGTTGCCCTGCACGGCGCCTTCGGTCTGATTGGCTTCATGCTGCGTCAGTTCGAGATCGCGCGTCTGGTGGGCATCCGTCCCTACAACGCCATTGCCTTTAGCGCCCCGATTGCGGTGTTCGTCAGCGTCTTCCTGATGTACCCCTTGGGCCAGTCGAGCTGGTTCTTTGCCCCCAGCTTCGGCGTTGCCGGTATCTTCCGCTTCATCTTGTTCTTC
The DNA here is from genome assembly GCA_964435975.1 of uncultured bacterium. Taxonomy (GTDB): domain Bacteria; phylum Cyanobacteriota; class Cyanobacteriia; order Cyanobacteriales; family Rubidibacteraceae; genus CAYTBI01. The sequence goes on along the minus strand of CAYTBI010000026.1, from coordinate 49,124 downwards.
CAGGGCTTCCACAACTGGACCCTGAACCCGTTCCACATGATGGGCGTAGCGGGCATCCTGGGTGGCGCGCTGCTGTGCGCGATTCACGGTGCGACGGTTGAGAACACGTTGTTCCAAGACGGCGAAGCGGCCAACACCTTCCGCGCTTTCAACCCGACCCAGGCCGAGGAGACCTACTCCATGGTAACGGCGAACCGTTTCTGGTCCCAGATTTTCGGTATTGCCTTCTCCAACAAGCGCTGGTTGCACTTCTTCATGCTGTTCGTGCCGGTCACGGGTCTGTGGATGAGTTCGATTGGTATCGTTGGTCTGGGTCTGAACCTGCGGGCCTACGACTTCGTGTCCCAGGAGCTGCGGGCGGCCGAAGACCCCGAGTTTGAGACGTTCTACACCAAGAACATCTTGCTCAACGAAGGCCTGCGCGCTTGGCTGGCGCCGCAAGACCAGCCCCACGAACGTTTTGAATTCCCCGAGGAGGTACTGCCCCGTGGTAACGCTCTCTAATTACGCTGGCAGCGGCCGCGACATAGAATCCACCGGTTTTGCGTGGTGGTCCGGTAACGCTCGCCTGATCAACCTTTCCGGCAGACTGCTAGGCGCTCACGTCGCCCACGCCGGTCTGATCGTCTTCTGGACGGGTGCGATGACCTTGTTTGAGTTGTCCCACTTCGTTCCTGAGAAGCCCATGTACGAGCAGGGTGCGATTCTCCTGCCGCACCTGGCAACGCTCGGCTTCGGCGTTGGTCCTGGTGGCGACGTCGTCGACACCTTCCCTTATTTTGTCGTTGGTGTCCTACACCTGATCTCGTCTGCAGTCCTCGGCCTGGGCGGCATCTACCACGCCGTTCGCGGCCCCGAGACCCTGGAGGAGTACTCCAGCTTCTTTGGCTACGACTGGAAAGACAAGAACCAGATGACCAATATCATCGGCTATCACCTGCTGCTGTTGGGTGGCGGTTGCCTGCTGTTGGTCTTCAAGGCCATGTTCTTCGGTGGCGTCTACGATACCTGGGCGCCCGGTGGCGGTGACGTGCGCGTCATCAACAACCCGACCCTCGACCCTCGCGTCATCTTCGGCTATCTGATTGCCGCACCCTTCGGTGGCGAAGGCTGGATCGTGGGCGTTGACAACATGGAAGATATCATCGGCGGCCACATTTACCTCGGCTTGATCTGCATCAGCGGGGGTATCTGGCACATTCTGACCAAGCCCTTTGGTTGGGTGCGCCGCGCCTTCATCTGGTCTGGCGAGGCTTACCTCTCCTACAGCCTGGGCGCGCTCTCGATGATGGGCTTTATCGCCTCTACCTTCGTTTGGTACAACAACACCGCTTACCCCAGCGAATTCTTCGGTCCGACCGGTGCTGAGGCTTCCCAGTCTCAGGCGATGACCTTCTTGATTCGCGACCAGCGCTTGGGTGCGAACGTCGGTACCGCCCAAGGTCCTACCGGCCTGGGTAAGTACCTGATGCGCTCTCCAACTGGCGAGATTATCTTCGGCGGTGAGACCATGCGCTTCTGGGATTTCCGCGGCCCCTGGCTCGATCCCCTGCGCGGCCCCAACGGCCTCGACCTAGACAAGATCCGCAATGACGTTCAGCCCTGGCAGATTCGTCGTGCGGCTGAGTACATGACCCACGCACCGCTGGGCTCTCTGAACTCCGTCGGCGGCATCGTGACCGAGGTGAACTCCTTCAACTACGTTTCTCCCCGAGCGTGGTTGGCGACTTCCCACTTCGTGCTCGGCTTCTTCTTGCTGATCGGTCACCTGTGGCATGCCGGTCGCGCTCGCGCGGCGGCAGCCGGTTTTGAGAAGGGTATCGCTCGCGAGACCGAGCCCGTACTCTCGATGCCCGATCTCGACTAATTGCCTGCTAGGCTTTTAATCGCAAATTGCTAGAGGCCCCTCCTGCAGGGGCCTCTTTTTTCTTGTCCATTAAGCAGTAATCTCGTCTGCTTCGCTAGACGGTTCGGGCTCGAGAGCCTCTATCTTCTCGGCTCTCAATTGTTTTAATCCATCTTGAATGAGGCCGAGAACGACCGTCCAAGCGACAAATCCAAGGATAATAAACTTCCCAAAGAAAGGTAGCCGAATCGGAGTATTCCAGAGCATGTGGAGCCCTACTGCAATCCAGAAGACCTTATAGAAGCGAGGGTCTTTTAGCATATCAATTTCAAATTTCTTAGTTCCTTTTACCTTCCACAGCGCCGCCGCACACATAGCGGTCCAGGCAATGTGTCCGAACGGGGATAAAACGCCCCGAATCATGATGTTGTTGAGCATCGCTTCAGGGCTCAACGCCAAGAGCACGTTCAAGGCATAGCCAGAGGATTCAAACGCAGCAAAGCCCGTACCCACAGCAGCACCAAACAGAAGACCGTTGAGGGTGTAGCGGTATTTGGAAATATTGACGACCAAGAGAAGCGCCATCAACTTACCTGGCTCCTCGACCAAACCTGCGAGTGACGCTCCAATCCATCGAAATGGCGTGGCAATCTCAAAAAGGAAAAGAGTGAAGATCAGCGACAGGATGCCCCCTAAAAAGAGCAACCTAATTGTCTGATAGAGAGAGACATTCTTACGAACATTGACTTCGAAAAACAGAACCAGCGTAGAGATGGGAACGGCGAAGGATCCGACAATAATAAGACCGGGGATGAGATTGGAATTTCCGAATGCTTGCCAAGCCTGGACAAATCCAAAGAAAATAATCAGCGTTCCCACAAGCATGCGGAAAAAAACCCAAGGCCGCGGCCAGCTCGTGAAAACATCCTCTATGCTTGGCGTTGTCAGCTCCGTTCCGACGGTAAAGTACTCTTCGATTTCCCCTTCCGAGCGCTTCTTAAAGGTTTCAGAGAACATTGCCGACAAGCTAAATCCCTGGATGGGCTCGATGCCTGCGATCCGAGTGATTCTCTCGGTCATCTCTCCGACGACATTTTGAGAGCTACTGTCTTCTTCGCGCTTCGGGCTCTCAGATGCTGTAAATCCCGAGCTGCCGTCATTTTTCTGATTCTGCTCTGGTTGAGGCTCGTCGTTCGCCTTATTCGAGGTTGGCTCGCGATCGGAATCGATAAGTTGCTTGCGATCTGGCAAATTTTGCTCGTTCATGGCATTTCGCATCTGTCAGGTAATTGCTTCGAGCTTATCGACGATAGGCAGTCTGCCAAGCGGACGCTCGGAAAAGGTCTACGAGCCTATTTTTGTCGGTCGAGCGACACGGAAGCTATCAACGAGGAGTCCGGGAAGGTGAGTGACTCCGAACGACTCAACGATATAGTATGTCAGCCGATCTCGCGCCTGGCTCGGCAAAACCTTATTTTTATTCAAAATCGAACATCGCGGCCGGGCTCTCCAGGCATTTCCGGGGTTGCAGCGACCGCGTAACCTGCCCAGCCTCGTTCGGGTCCAAACGAGGTGCCCGCAAAAAAAGCCCCAGCCTAACAGGCCGGGGCTGAAAACTCACCGAGGAAAACTTATAGATTGTTGCTAGCTGGCGATCGAACGGCGGAAGTTGAAGAATTTCTCCAACTTGCTTTGGGTGCTCTCGCTATAGGTTTGCTTGCTCAGCTGCAATGAAACCTTCATATTCATCTCTGCTAGGGTAGGGTAGATATGGATCATTCCTGCCGAGAGGGTTAGGGATTTCACCGGCAGCTTGTTCTTCATTGCCAAGACGATTTCGTGAATGATTTCCCCCGCATGAGGGCCGACCATGTGGGCGCCCAGAATCTGCCCCTTAGGATCGACGATCACCTTGGCAAAGCCTTCAGTAGCCCCCTCTGCCTGGGCGCGATCGACATCGTTAAAATCCTGCTTCAGAATGTAAATATCATCACCGTAGCGGGCGCGAGCCTGCGCTTCGGTAAGGCCGACGCGGGCTAATTCTGGCTCTGTAAAAGTCGCCCAGGGAATGACGCGATAATCAGCTTTCCCCATCGCCAGACCCCAAGGAATTATCGACTTGAAGAGGGCATTGGTGAGCACCACTACCGCTTCGTAGCCCGCTACATGGGTGAACTGATAGCCACCAATGACATCACCGCAGCCAAAAATGCGAGGGTTGGTGGTTTGCAACTTCTCGTTAACTTTAACGCCACGCTTGGTGTCGTACTCGACGCCAGCGGCTTCCAGGTTGAGGCCCTCGACATTGGGCGCGCGCCCTGCTGCCAGGAGAATTTCTTCAACGAGGATTTCTTTACCGTCTTCGGTTGTCAGACGCTTGAGCTCGCCGTCTTTTTCGACGCGGGCGAGGCGGGTTTCTTTAAGGATCTTGATGCCCTCAGAAAGGAGCTGCTGCTCTACGACAGCCGCTGCCTCGGGTTCTTCTTTAGACATCACGGTGCTGCGGACAATCATCGTGACGTCTGCACCCAAGCGCGAGAGGGCTTGGCCGAGCTCGCAAGCGATGGGACCGCCCCCGAGAATCGCCAGAGAGGCCGGGCAGCGCTCCAGACTGAAAACCTGCTCATTGGTAATGAAGCCAGCTTCTTTGAGGCCGGTAATGGGTGGCACGGCCGGGCGCGAGCCGGTGGAGACAACGAAGTTGCGAGCCTTGAGTTCGCGCCCGTCGACGACGAAGGTCTTGGCATCGCGGAACCCACCGGTGCCAAAAATCACCTCAACGCCCAACCCCCGAAAACGCTCGGGCGAATCGTGGGGCTCGATATTTTTGATGACGCCCTGGACGTGACCGATCGCCTCGGCGAACTTAATCTCAGGCTCGCCAGCGTAGACGCCAAAGCGGCTGCCGGTGCGGACCTCGTGAGCAACGCGACCCGCGTGGAGGAGCGACTTGCTCGGCACGCAGCCATACCACAGACAGTCGCCACCGAGGCGGTGCTTTTCTACCAGAGCGACCTTGGCTTTGAGCTGGGCTGCCGCGCTGGCCACCACTAGGCCGCCGGATCCCCCGCCAATAACCACCAAATCGTAATCAACCGCCACGACAACACCTCCTTGCCCCCCGCTGGGCTGGCAGCTTTACCTAACTGAACTATTTACGTTGTTTATACATTGAGCCAGAGCTTTATGAACAGCTCCTGAAAGGAGTCTCAAGATCGGGTGAGTCAGGTATTTTGGTGGCATGCCTTCCCCACTAACGATTCTGAGGACGTAGCATTGAGGGGACGAGCGGGTCACATTCTGCCGCGAAAACACCGAGGTACTCATGCTGGTTATTCCCTCGCCCCCCGCCTCGAGTCGTTCCCTGCAAAGTCAAGCAGCCTCGCTGTTGCTCTATCAGGCTGTTTTAGAAGATTCTGCCGGCCAAGCCTTTCTAGAACTCTTACAAACCCTGGGAAACAGTGATGGCGACCGCCATAGTTGCCTGGTGGCCTACGGGCGCTGGTTTCGCGCGCTAGCCGACCGCGCGCAAGGCTGGGGAGACCGCCTAATTGGGCGTATTTTGGCTGACGACAATCCGTTTTCCCGTCAAGTCCAGCGCGCCGGGTCGCTTGGCGCGCTCCCTCCCGCTCTAGTTGCGGCCGCGCGGCACGACCTGCAGGCGCTGCAAACGCTCTATTGCTGCGATGGCGAGCGTTTGGCCGAGCGCGTGCAAGTGGCCTGCCAATTGCCCGAGACGCCAGTCTGTTGGGTTGCCCCGCGCCAAGACCATTGGTTGCACGACTGTGCCGACTGGGGCGATGCCCTCGAACGGCTGGGTGACGCCTACTGCCGCGATGGTGTCGGCATTTTCAATCGCTACCGAGCCCTCCGCTGGCAGCAGGGCATGTTGGTCGGCATTCCCTATCCAGATCCGGTACGCCTCGAGGATCTCGCCGGTTACCCAGAGCAAAAAGCCCAGCTCGTGCAAAATACAGAATTTTTGCTGGCGGGCTTGCCCGCGCAACATGTCTTGCTCTACGGCAGCCGGGGTGCGGGTAAATCGTCGCTGGTCAAGGCACTGCTGTCGCGCTGGGGCGACCGGGGCCTGCGCCTCATTGAGGTTGCCAAATCCGAGCTGCAGGAGCTGCCCGCGATTGTCGATTGCCTGCGGCAGTCGCTGCTGAAGTTCGTTCTTTTTGTCGACGATCTCTCCTTCGAAGAAGATGACGACGACTTCAAAGCGCTCAAAGTCGTGCTCGAAGGCAGCCTCACCGCGCGCGCGCCGAACGTCGTTGTCTATGCCACCTCCAACCGCCGCCACTTAATCCGGGAGTTTTTTGCCGATCGCCCCCGGCCGAGCGAAAGCGATGAAGTGCATGCCTGGGACACCCACCAGGAGAAGCTCTCTTTTAGCGATCGGTTTGGTCTGAGGCTGACCTTCGAGCCGGCCAATCAGGAGACCTACTTGCACGTCGTCCGCCATCTAGCCGAGCGCGCGGGCCTCGCTCTCGACCCTGCCGATCTGGAGTTTCGAGCCAAGCAGTGGGCGACTCGCCATAATGGCCGCTCCGGCCGCAGTGCCCGGCAGTTCGTCGATTTTCTCCAAGCCGAGCGGGGCCAAACTCCCGAGTTTGCCTGAAGCCAATGCTGTTGTAGGGCCGCAAAGGTCGCCAAATCCTGACAGTATTCGACAGCCTGTAGTCAATCTTGCAATTTTTGAATGGGAGACAGCCCAAAATCAGGGTGCTTTGGCAATTTTTGCGAAACCCTGCTAGGTCTTCTGCTCCCGGAGAGCAGATATCAAAGATGAACTTTATGACGAAAATGACGAGCTGGGAGCGCGATGGCTGGCTCCACTGGCGGAATTTGCCTCGAACCTTACCCTACTGGCTGGCGTGTGTTCCCCTGGCGGCCGTGTTGGTGGTGCTGTGGGACTCTGCAGCGGCTGCCCAGCACGCCCTCGACCTTGAGACGCTGGACTTTTCCGACCCGGCGGTTGTCAAGGGCACCCTCGACACCGTGTTCCTGTTTATCTGTGCGGTGCTGGTGATTTTCATGAACGCGGGCTTTGCCATGCTCGAAACGGGCTTCTGCCGCCAAAAGAATGCGGTCAACATCCTAGCCAAGAACCTGATTGTCTTTGCCGTGGCCGCGCTCTCCTACTGGGCGATTGGCTTTGCCTTGATGTACGGTCAGGGCACGCCATTTATCGGCCTAAAAGGATTTTTCCTGTTGAGTGAAGACCCCGCCACCTATGGCTTCAGTCCTTTTCCAGAGAGCTCGCCTGTCTCGGTGAACTTCCTGTTTCAGGTGGCCTTTGCGGCGACGGCTGCCACGATTGTTTCAGGAGCAGTCGCCGAGCGCATCAAATTTATCGACTTCTTGATTTTCAGCACGTTGCTGACGGGGATTTCCTACCCGATTACCGGTCACTGGCAGTGGGCTGGCGGCGGCTGGCTGAGCGAGTTTGGCTTTGCCGATTTTGCCGGTTCTACGGTGGTGCACTCGGTCGGCGGTTGGGCGGCACTGATGGGTGCGGCGTTCCTGGGGCCTCGCACCGGCAAGTATCAAGCCGATGGCAGCATCAACGCGATTCCCGGCCACAATATGTCTATTTCTATGTTGGGCTGCCTGATTTTGTGGATCGGCTGGTACGGCTTCAACCCCGGCTCCGAGCTAGCGGCCACGCCCAACATCACCTACATCGCCATGACCACTACCCTGGCTGCAGCTGCAGGCGGTCTCGGGGCAACCATCACCTCTTGGGTCCGTGACGGTCAGCCCGACTTGTCGATGATTATCAACGGCGTTCTGGCGGGCCTGGTGGGCATTACAGCCGGTTGCGACGCGATTTCCTATCCGCTGGCGGTCCTCACGGGTGCCATTGCCGGCGTTATCGTCGTGTTCTCCGTTGCTTTTTTTGAGAGCATCAAAATTGATGACCCGGTGGGTGCGACCTCGGTTCACTTGGTCTGCGGCATTTGGGGCACCCTGGCGGTGGCCTTCTTTGGTGGCGGCGATATCCTCGCGCAGGTGGTAGGTATCGCCTCTATTGGTGGCTTTACCGTGCTCTTCAGCACGATTGTTTGGTTGGTTTTGAAAGTCGTTCTGGGTATCCGCGTCAGCGCCGAAGAAGAAGCTCGCGGCCTCGATCTCAGCGAGCACGGCATGGAGGCCTACAGCGGCCTCGTTAAAGAGGCCGACCCCCTCTGACGATTGGTGGATTCTGGTGCTGTGGGCGATCGGTTTCACTATCGCGTTTGTTTGGCCGACACCGATGCAGCGGGGGTCGTTTATTTTTCGCGTTTGCTCGAGATTTGTCATCGTGCCTACGAGGCGGCGCTGGCAGAAGCTGGCCTCGAGCTGGCCGGCTTCTTGGCTCCCAATGCTGCCGTAGCACTGCCGATCGTTCGAGTCGAGGGGCGTTTTTTGGCCCCCCTGCGCTGCGGCGATCGCACCACTGTCACGGTAGCTGCAGCGGCCCTCGACCCCTGCAGCTACCGGGTCGACTACCAGATTTTTTTGCCGCCTAGCGAGTCTCCCATAGCCATCGCGTGCACCGAACATGTCTGTATCGATGCGCAGCAGCGGCAGCGCCAACCCCTACCGGCTGGCCTACGGGATTGGGTGACTCACCGCGATCGCGATCGCGGCGGGTCCTAAGTGAAATTGCTAGGAAATCGCGGCTTCACCAACAATTTGTATTCTGAAATACAGAAAAACCACCTAAGAACAACAAAAATTTTGTGGTTTATGCGGATAGCGAATCTTCCTACCGCATTGGAGCGACGAAAGAGACTAACTAACGATGACAAAAACAAGCCTAAGAAAAAGCGAGCGCGACCGGCAGCCCTCTTTAGGATTTCTGCGCCGGGTGTCTCCGTATTGGTTGGCCTGCATTCCCCTGGCGGCCGTGTTGGTGGTGCTGTGGGACTCCGCAGCGGCGGCCCAGCACGCTCTCGACCTTGAGACTCTGGATTTTTCCGACCCGGCAGTTATCAAGGGCACCCTCGACACCGTTTTTCTGTTTATTTGTGCGGTGTTGGTGATTTTCATGAACGCGGGCTTCGGCATGCTCGAGGCCGGTTTCTGTCGCCAGAAGAATGCAGTCAATATCCTGGCAAAGAACCTGATTGTCTTTGCCGTGGCCGCGCTGGCTTATTGGGCGATTGGTTTCGCCTTGATGTACGGCGCGGGTAACGATTTCATCGGTCTGAGCGGCTTCTTCCTATCGAGTGAAGACCCCGCCACCTATGGCCTGAGCCCCTTCCCGGAGAGTTCGCCCATTTCGGTGAACTTCCTGTTTCAGGTGGCTTTTGCAGCGACTGCTGCCACGATTGTTTCGGGGGCGGTGGCCGAGCGCATTAAATTTATCGACTTCTTGATTTTCAGCACGTTGCTGACGGGGATTTCTTACCCGATTACCGGCCACTGGCAGTGGGCGGGCGGCTGGCTGAGTCAGTATGGCTTTGCCGATTTTGCCGGTTCTACGGTGGTACATTCGGTCGGAGGCTGGGCGGCGCTGATGGGTGCGGCGTTCCTGGGGCCGCGCACCGGCAAGTATCAATCCGACGGCAGCATCAATGCGATTCCCGGCCACAATATGGCGATCGCCACTCTCGGCTGCCTGATTTTGTGGATCGGCTGGTACGGCTTCAACCCCGGCTCCGAGCTAGCGGCCACGCCCAACATCACCTACATCGCCATGACCACCACCCTGGCTGCAGCTGCAGGCGGCGTGGCAGCGACTATTGTTTCGTGGGTCCGTGACGGTCAGCCCGACTTGTCGATGATTATCAACGGCATTCTGGCAGGCCTGGTGGGCATTACAGCCGGTTGCGACGCGATTCCCTATCCGCTAGCGGTTCTCACGGGTGCCATTGCTGGCGTTATCGTCGTGTTCTCCGTTGCGTTCTTCGACAGCATCAAAATTGATGACCCGGTGGGCGCGGTTTCGGTTCACTTAGTCTGCGGCATTTGGGGCACTTTGGCGGTGGCTTTCTTTGGCGGCGGCGATATCCTCGCGCAGGTGGTGGGCATCGCTTCTATTGGCGGCTTTACCGTGCTCTTTAGCGCGATTGTTTGGTTGCTCTTAAAGGTCGTTCTGGGTATCCGCGTCTCTGTGGAGGAGGAACTCCAGGGTCTCGACATCAGCGAGCACGCTATGGAAGCTTACAGCGGCTTTGTCAAAGAAGCTGACGTTCTCGGCGGCAGCAGCCCCGTCAGCCTCCAAGATGCCGACGTTCCTGCCGGTCGCTAAAAAGAAGCGATTGCGATCGAGCCTCGGCTGGTGCGGACCATCACCCAGCCGATACGAGGCCCGCAAATTTCACGGGCGGTCGAGCCTTGCTATTGGAAAAGCAAGACTCGGCCGCCCATTTTTTTGTATTTCCCGCCTGATGGGTGTGCGACGGATTGTTGCAGGCACTCGCTCGAGCGTGAAGCTATGTTAATCCCAGCTCGGGTGCCGCCGAGGCGATCGCTAGAATCCCTAGAGTAACAAGAGTCCTGTTTGTTGTCGTATGGCCCTTGCAACCCGCCCCTGCTGCCAGATTCCGGTCCACCGGGGCGCTCGCTCCTACCAGGTTTATCGCATCAGCCCGAGCGATCGCAATCGCCTGGCGATCGTTGTCGATCCGACGATTGCCGATGCGTCTCTGACGATGTGCGTGGAGATCTTCGAGCCGGGGAGCAAGACTCCCTTTCACGACCATCATCGAGCTGTAGAGCTGTTTTTTATCCTCAAGGGCCGCGGCCAAGTCACCTGCGATGGCAAGGTCATCCCCTTCCAGGCTGGCGACACGATTCTGGTGCCGCCAACGAGCTTGCACGAGCTTCGCAATACCAGCAGCTCGGAGCGCCTCTACGCTTTGTGCGTGATGGTGCCCAATGAGGACTTTGCCGAGCTAATTCGCCGCGGCATCCCGGCCGAGCTAGATGAAGAGGACCTGCAGGTTCTGGCGCGACAGGACCGGCTGTTGGCCGTTTAGCGTTTTGTCGGCCATGTCTGAGGTTTCCGTCACGATTGCCTTGTTTGCGGCCTATCAAGACGCCTTCGGCGCACCCGAGATCCGGCGACGGTTCCCGGCCGGGACGACCGTGCGAGCGGTGCTCGACAAGCTCCTGTGCGAGCGCCCGGAACTCGAGATCTGGCGCGAGGTCACCCGCTTTGGCATCGACTACAAGTTCGTCAGCCCCGACACAATCTTGCACGACGGGAACGAGGTTGCTCTCATTCCGCCTGTCAGTGGCGGTTCTGGGGCGACCGGTGAGACGCAGATCCCTTGACACGACACTTAATATGAAGGGCAAGTTCTGGCTCGTCTCTTAAGTTACATCGCGCGATTGCGGAACCATGGAAGACTCCCTCGAATTCAGTGCATCTTTCAATCTCATGGTCTTGCTGGTCTCGACCGTAGCTGCTGGCATCGGGGCCCAAGTTCTAGGGCGCCTCTGGCAGATTCCCAGCATCGTTTTTCTGTTGCTCTTCGGTATCTTGTTGGGGCCGAGCGTGACGGGGCTACTCGACCCCGATCGCCTCGGCGAAGAAGGGCTCGAGGTACTTATCTCCCTGGCAGTTGCCATTATTTTGTTCGAAGGCGGCCTGACGCTGGACCTGCGCAGTCTCACCAAACTCTCCACGAGCTTGCGCAACCTCGTCACTATCGGGACGGCGATCGCGCTCGTCGGCGGCGGCCTAGCCGCTCATTATCTAGGAGGCTACCCCTGGCAGTTGGCGTTTTTGTATGCCTCTTTAGTGGTGGTGACTGGCCCCACCGTCATTGGCCCCCTCCTGCAGCAGGTACGCGTCGACCGTCAAATTACCACCCTGCTCGAGGGTGAAGGCGTCCTCATCGATCCGGTGGGTGCTTTTGTGGCCGTCTTGGTGCTCAACGCCATCATCGAAGTCCCCAACCCGACGACCTTAGCGGGCAACTTCATTACCCGCCTGGCCATCGGCGTGGCTCTGGGGGCGAGCGCTGGCTGGGGGCTGAGTTGGTTTCTCAAGCGCACGCATTTTTTAGATGAGAATCTCAAAAGCCTGGTGGTACTGGCGGGGGTTTGGGGATTGTTTGCTTTCTCCCAATCCATTCGCGATGAGTCGGGCTTGATGGCGACGGTGGTGGCCGGTTTGGTGCTAAGTGCCTCGGAGGTGCCCGAGCAGCGGTCCCTCAAGCGCTTCCAGGGCCAGCTCACGGTGCTAGGCGTTTCGGTGCTGTTTATTCTGCTGGCGGCGGATCTTTCATTGGGAACGGTGCTCGACCTGGGTTGGGGCAGCCTGCTGACGATATTGGCGCTGATGTTTGTGGTGCGCCCCCTGAACATTTGGGTGTGTACCTGGGGCAGCGAGTTTAACTGGCGACAGAAATTATTTATTAGTTGGATTGGCCCCAAAGGGATTGTCTCGGCGTCGGTGGCTTCGTTGTTTGCGATCGCCCTCAACGAGCGGGGCATTGCAGGGGGAGATACGATCAAGGCGCTGGTATTCCTAACAATCGTGATGACAGTCACGATTCAGGGCTTGAGCGCCCAGTGGGTGGCTAACTCCTTGCAGGTAACGGCAACGGCAGCCAAAGGTGCGGTAATTGTCGGCTCCAATCCCCTCGCACGCTTGATCGCACGCCTGTTCCAAGAGCGTGATGAGCCCGTCGCCCTCATCGATACGAAAGCCGAAGAGGTCAAAGCGGCCGAAGAAGAAAACCTCACAGTGCTCTTTAAGAGCGCCATGAACCCCGAGGTCCTCGAAGAAGCTGGCCTCGACTCGGTGGGGACTTTCTTGGCAATGACCAAAAACGGCGAAATCAATTACGTTCTGGCCCAGCGCGCCGCAGAAGAGTTCGACCCGCCGCGAATTTTGGCAATTTACTCCACCGAGATTCACGGCCAGCCCAGTGTGAATGCCAAAGTGCAGCCCGCGCTCATTTTCGAGTTAGATCTCAAGGCCTGGAACGAGCGCATCGACGCAGGCGAGGTCAAGTTAATCGAGACGGCCTTCGATCCCGATGGCTTTTTGTACCAGGAGACCTACCTACAGGCCTTGATCGATGGGGGCGAGGTCTTGCCCTTGCTGCTCGAGCGTCAGGGTCGCCTGTCGGTCGTGCGGGCCGGTCAGGCCTGGGAGCCGGGCGATCGCCTCTATTGCCTGCTCTACGAGCCCAAGCCGCGCCTGTTTCTGCGCCTGTCCGGTTCGGATGCGCAAAGACCTGCCCTCAGCAGCCGCCTGACCTTGGAGAAGTTCCCCAATGTCAAAGAGCTGCCGGTTCCTGCCGAGCGCAAAAGTGCTGCGGTGAGTGCCAAGCCGGAGCTTTTGGTAACCGGCGATAGCACCGACGGCGCGGCGGCGAACAACAACTAGACGCCCCGGACCTGATGGCCGATGTCGCGTCGGTAGTAGATGCCCTCAAACTCAATTTGAGAGAGCGCTTCGTAAGCTAGAGCCGCCGCCGCCTCAAAATCTGAGGCGCAGGCAGTGACAGCCAAAACCCGGCCGCCAGCGGTCTCTAGCCCGCCCGTTGCCGAGCGCTGGGTCCCTGCGTGAAACACCGCCGCACCCGTAGCAGCAGCGCGATCGAGCCCCGAGATGAGCTGGCCTCGGCCATAGGCTCCCGGATAGCCCGCCGCCGCTGCTACCACGCACAGTGATTTGGCCTGGCGCCAGCGCAGGGGTAACAGCTCGGCGAGGCGCTGTTGGCAGCAGGCGAGCAACAGCTCGGCCAGGGGCGTCTCCAGTAGGGGCAAAATTGTCTGGGCTTCGGGGTCGCCAAAGCGGCAGTTAAACTCCACCACCTTCGGATCGCCCGCTGGCGTCACCATCAAGCCCGCGTAGAGCACGCCGCGATAGTCGATGCCGCGCTGCTGCAGGGCGGCAAGGGTGGGGACTAAGATTTCGGCTTCGATGCGGGCCATCAGTTCGGGGCCGACCCAGGGAACGGGGGCGTAAGCGCCCATACCGCCGGTATTGGGGCCGGTATCCCCCTCACCGATGCGCTTGTGGTCTTGGGCGGGGAGCAGCGGCGCGATGGTCTTGCCGTCGGTGAGGGCCAAGACCGAGACTTCCCGGCCGTCCATGAAGTCTTCGATCGCCGCCTTGGCTCCCGCGCTGGCAAACAGGCTCGCGATCGCCGCTTCGGCTTCGGCAAGAGTTGTTGCTACGGTGACGCCTTTGCCGGCAGCCAAGCCGTCGGCTTTGACGACGATGGGCGCGCCGCGCTCGCGAACGTAGGCCAAAGCGCTGGCGGCATCGTCGAAGGCTCTGGCCGCCGCTGTAGGAATTTGGGCTGCCTGCATGAGGTCTTTGGCCCAGATTTTGCTCGCTTCGATGCGAGCGCCTGCTTGCGTCGGCCCAAAGACCAGGAACCCCTCAGCCTGGAGGCGATCGGCGATGCCTGCAGCCAAGGGCACCTCCGGCCCGACAGCCACGAGATCCACCGCGCGATCGCAGGCTAGCCGCACGATGCTCTCAAAATCTTCAACGGCGACCGGTACATTTTCGCAGCCTGGCAGCCCGGCAGTCCCGCCGTTACCCGGCGCGCAGATGATGCCCTTAACTTGGGGCGACTCGAGAAGTGCTGCAGCGATCGCATGCTCGCGCCCGCCACCACCCAAGACCAATACCTTCACTGCTGCTCGCCGCTCCTCACGCTCGGACCCCGATACTATCTCAAGATTCGGCAGACAAACTGCGTCCCAGCCTGGGCCTGCAGTTGAGGTTTGGGCCTTGCTGGCAGGTTTTACCAACCCTAAAAACTGTTAGTCGATTTTGCGCTGCTGCCACCAATCCCTCAAAGTCCGGACTGCCTCAATCTCATCTTCCTTGGCTCGCTCCAGAAATTGGTACAGCCACGCCTTGGGCACTTTGGGAAACGTTGGGCTTGCCGTTGCCTCGATATAAACGCCTTCTTGGAGTTGATAAATTCGCCAGACTTCGCCGTCGTATCGCCAAAATTCCGGGACGCCCAGACTGGCATAAAACTGATTCTTAGCAATATCGGTGTGAGTGATATCGACTTCAATGACCCGATCGGGCGGCGGGTCTTGGCTCGAGTCCACATGTCGTCCCTTCACCAGCGGCTGGTTTTGGATGTAATAGGCATTATCGGGCTCTGCACCTTTTAGAAGGCTAGGGTAGTTCATTGTCGTAGAGCCCATTGTTTTTAGCTGCAGGCCCGCGAGCTCGACCAATGTCAGGACGAACCGCTCGATTAACCGTCCTGCGAACTCATGCGCTTCTAGCGGCACCACAATCTCCAAAACGCCACCATCAAAGGTCAAGCGAGAACCCCGCGATTGGGGCAGCGCGTCGAGAACCTGCAGATAGTCTCCCCAGGACAAACCCCGTAACAGGACTCGCTGCTCGCCAATGGGTTTAATGTCGGACTTCGGTTCTGGAGCTGCAATTGCCATTCAACTAACTCCTACCGCACGGATGACCGCAGAGAACGCGCAGCCGGGCACATCGCGCTTGCTTCTGCCCCGAAGACAACCTCGGTCCCCTTTAACTTAAACCAAGGTTTATTGCGATGCGACGGGCGCTGCCGTGCGAGCGATGGGCCTACAATAGGGGCCAAGCACGCGAAGTTTTAGGGTCAATTCCTGATGGCAGGCGAGTTTTCGGAAAATAGCGTGTCGTGGCAGGTGCAGCAGCTGCAGCGGCGCTTCTCCGAGTGGATGGAGCACTGGGGAGAGAGTAATGCTCCCGATCTGCCCTCGGTACCCGGATTGCCAGACTGGCTCGCGCGCGGCGTTATTTATCTGGCGGTCGCCCTGAGTGCGATCTGGTTGAGTTGGGCGATCGCGCGGCTCTTTTTCCCGGATTTGCAGCGGTGGCTCTCCGAAGTCGGGACCCGCCTGCGACCCACGACCCCGCAAGGTGGCACGGGGGGCTCTGCTTTAAGTGCGGCTGCTTGGCTCGAGCGCGCCCGCCATTGGCAGCAGCAGGGCGAGTACCGCGAGGCCTGTCGGGCGCTCTACATGGCGATGCTCGAGCGCTTGCACGCCAGCGACCGCGTCCCCCACAACGCCAGCCGTACTGACGGCGAGTACCGCACCTGCACCGAGCGCTTGCCGCAACCCCAACCCTACCGGGTGCTCATTAGCGCTCACGAACGGCTCTGCTTCGGGGAAGAAGCCATCTCGAACGAGATGTGGCAGCAGTGCCAGCAAGCTTACCAAGCAATAGAAGAAGATTGATGAAGCGATCCAACCGATGGCTGTGGCTGGTGGCAGGGTTGGCGATCGTGGGCGTGTCGATCGCGCTGGCGGCGGCTCCTCTGAGAAGTCCTTTGCTCTCAGGCTCGACTTACAACCGCGCTCCCGATGGTTACGGCGCCTGGTATGCCTACATGCAGGAGCGAGAAGTGCCCATCCAGCGCTGGCAAAAGTCTCCAGGGACGCTCTGGAGTTCTGCCCCCGAAAATCGCCCCCGCGTCCTGTTGCGGGTCTTTCCCGCCGGACAGGAGGAAAGGGCGCTCTTCTCTGCTAGCTGGTCTGACTGGGTCGCCGCCGGCAATACTCTCATTGAGTTGGGCGTCGAACAACCGGTAACGGGTGCGAACTTCTCAACGCTGCAGCGCAGCGAGGAGGACTACAGGGTCCGGATTGAAACCCGCCGCCGGCGATTGCTAGCGTCTGGAAGCACTGGCCGAGAGCGTCTGGGTGACAGGTACGGCGCGAGCGTCTGGGAGACACCGGTGGGCTCGGGTCGCATTATTCGGGCGACGACGCCTTTTCTGGCGGCCAATGCCTATCAGAATGAGCCGGGCAACTTTGCTTTCTTAGAGCACCTCGTCCGCGAGTCTGGGGGCGAGATATGGGTCGATGAATACTTGCACGGGTATCGGGACAAAGAATCGGCACAGAGCGCGGCAGCAGACGGCCCGAACGGCTGGCCGGCATACTTGGCCCGTACCCCCTGGCTGCCAATCGCAGTACAAGCAGTCGCGATCTGTGCGATCGCCTGGGCGAGCCACCGCCGGTTGGGGGCAGCCGTGGTTTTGCAAGAGCCCGAACAGAACAACAGCGAAGCCTACATCAACGCGCTGGCAAGCGTGCTGCGACAGGCCAGGAGCGCGGAATTTGTTGTGGAAACGGTGAGCAAGGCCGAGCGCGAGTCCCTGCAGCGGTCTTTAGGGCTCGGCAGCCTCGCTGTCGACGATGCCACCTTGATCCAAGCCTGGACGAACCAGACCAAGCGCCCTGCCTCGGATTTGGAGCCCCTGTTTGACAATCGAGACTGGCCCCATTCAGAAAAAGATTTAGCAGCCTGGCTGGCCAAAATTCGGGGTTTGCGCCCCGATCGCCGCCCTTGAGTGGCATACTAAGGCCGGATCTTTAGTTTTCCTGCGACCTTGCAATCGCACTTCCCATGACACAATCTCAGGATGTTTTTAACCGCATCGGCCAAGCAATCGGCGAGACGATTGTCGGCCAAGAGGTCGTCATTCGTCAGCTGCTCGTTGCCCTCCTCAGCGGCGGTCACGTCATTCTTGAGGGGGTTCCAGGCGTCGGCAAGACGCTGACAGTAAAAGTGCTAGCACGGCTCATGCAAGCCGAATTCAGGCGCATCCAGCTCACCCCCGATATTTTGCCCTCGGATATTTTGGGCACCAACGTTTTCGATCTCAATACCCGCAGCTTTACCCTCAAGCAGGGGCCAGTTTTTTGCGAGGTGCTCCTGGCCGATGAGATTAACCGCACGCCACCCAAGACCCAGGCCGCTCTGCTCGAAGCGATGGAGGAGCGCCAGGTGACCCTCGACGGCCAAAGCCTGAGACTACCGGATCTGTTTTGGACGATCGCCACGCAAAATTCCCTCGAATTTGAAGGAACCTACCCATTGCCGGAAGCCCAACTCGACCGGTTTTTATTCAAAGTCCTGGTGGAGTACCCCGAGGCCGATGCCGAAAAGCAGATGCTCCTGGATGCCCGCACGGGTTCTGGGACCACGCGGGCCGACCTCGAGCGCCTCGAGCCCATCGCGACAGTGGCGCAAATCCTCGCCGCGCGTCAAGCCGCACGGGCCGTCACCGTTAAGGATGTATTGGTGGATTATTTGCTCGAGTTGGTGCGCCAAACGCGCCAACATGCTGACTTAGCGCTAGGCACCTCACCACGAGCGGCGGTGGCTTGGCTGCGGGCGAGCCAAGCCCATGCCTGGCTGGCCGGTCGCGATTATGCTACGCCCGACGACATTCGGGCGATCGCGCTACCGCTGTTGCGGCATCGGTTGATTCTCAACCCCGAGGCCCAGCTCGACGGCATTCGGGTGGATGACTCGGTGGCAGCACTTTTGGAGCGGGTGCCGGTGCCGCGCTAGCCGCGGATGCGGCAGCAAAATTTACCGCCTACTGCTGCCGCTCTAGCAAGCGCTCGAACGTGTCGGTGACCGTGCTCTCGCTCGTATCGAACCTATTTTGCACGAGGGTGAAGTCTTGGGTGGTTTGGGAGGCGGACAGTTCATTTTCGATCGAAACGAGCAAATAGGACCCCGTTCGGCCGAGACGGATGAGAGTTTTACCTATAAGAGGATAGCGATCGACTCGCCTGTCGTCGATGAGGCAACCATTTTTCCCCAAGTTTTGCAGGTGCCAGGTGCCACCGACTTTTTCGAGGGTGGCATGATGTCGGGAAATGACATTGCTGTTGATGACAACATCATTTTTCGAGCCGCGACCGACGGAAACTCTGGCGGTAGCTCTCGAGAAGCTCCAAGTTTGGAGGACCCGTCCGCGGGTAGGGCTGAGGGCTTGAATGGTTAGCGTACCTGCGGTTGCAGCAAGCATTTCTTTTATATCTAACTAATGTCGGCCGACACGATTTTGAAGGTGGCTCGATGAAATCCCAATTACTCGGACGACGGCGATCCCAGAGTGTAGCGATGTCCTGGCAGGAGCCAGATGATGCTTGGCTTTTGCTGGTGCTCTTCCTTACGGTGTGAGACTGCCATGTTGCCATGCGTCTAATTCTTGAGCCAGTGAAAATACAGAATTTTCCGGGAAGTTAATCTCACCTCCTCCCTCGGTGGCATGCGATCGAGTGAGATTTCACAGTACCGAGTGGCTACTGCGCCCCCGGCAGCATCAAAAACCCAGCAGAGGTGGGAGACCCGCGAGTCGTGCCATCAGCTCAGGTTCTAGCCTCGACGATTTGAAATTCAAAGTCCCACTGACGTAGTGCGTCGCCGAGAAACTGGGCGACTAATTCTTCTGCGATCGCATCTACTTCAAAATACTCGTTGTACTCTATCGCGAGTTGAGATAACTGCTCCGGCGTGAGCCTGCCAATGTCGAACCGCGTCAGCCCCATTCCAAAGACTCGGTAAAGCGGTTGCATTGCTTCGTGGGGGCTCAGAAATTCTGGATCGACCATCTCTTCTAGGTGATTCGAGATTGCTTCGCCGACTGATGCATAAAAATCGAGTGACTCGCGTTCGATGGCCATGGGTAGTGATGAAGCCGAGAGCGAATCTCGGCGCTATCGCGATGAAGTACCTCAATATGATTCTCTTTTTGGGGAAGGACAGAGTCCCATATGGGACATCTCGTCGGTTTGGCTTGGAGATCGCCTCCTCTACCAATCTACTGGCAATTGCCCGGACTCGAATGTATCGGTGGTCGTGCCCTCGCCTGTATCGAACATATTTTGTGTCAGTGTAAAGTCTTGAGTGGCTTGGGAGGAGCGAGAAGCGGGCATCTCATCTTCGATTGCAACGAGCAAATGAGACCCCGTCTGGCCGAGGCGAATGAGGGTTTCGCCCGAGAGTGGATAGAGATCGACCCGTCTATCGTTGATGAAGCAGCCATTTTTCCCGAAGCTCTGCAGGTGCCAGATGTCATTAATTTTTTCGAAGGTAGCATGGTGCCTCGAGATGACGTTACTGTTGATGACGACATCATTGTTCGAGCTGCGACCGACAGAAACCCTGGAGACAACTCCCGAGAATCTCCAAGTCTGGAGAACGCGGCTGCAAGTGGAATTGAGGGCCCGAACGAGCAATACACCTGCAGTTGAAGCAAGCATTCTTTTACTCCGACTGAGTTGCGCTTTTTTTGGTAGCCGAGAAAAGGAACGCTCGCTCGAGAGAGCTCGCCACGAACGATAATTATTATTTTTGTCAAAATTTTAGAAAGAAAGCTGTTAAGCCAAGCATTCTATCTGGTAATAATTATCACTATTTGCTTGAAATTACGCAGGCTTTTCTGCTGGGGCAAGATAGACACTCAAAGAACTACGCAATTTCACTTGACAGCTCCGCTCGAGCATTGGAGGCATGCTTAGGTGATTGAAAAGACTTCTGATTCGGCGGTCGCGGTGATGGCTTTGGAGAGTCATCAATTTTCCTCTCGACACCTTAACTTCTTGGTCGGTAATGTATTTAGCCCGCTGACAACAGTTGCTCGGTTAACGCCGCAGAGATCGACCGCACCGTTACTCCAATATGTTGTCGCTCTTTGCCTTCGGGCATTTCACGGATGGCGTCGGGGGTTGTACGGTCGAAAAGTTCAGTGCCGGCACGGAAGTTTATTTTTTTTGATTTGAGTAGGATGTTTACATGATTCAAGTCACAAGCAATTGGATTTAGATGCATGACTGCTCGACTTTCTCCGACCGTTCAGGCTCAAGTTGCAACCGTTACTCCGACTGCGCTACCCGGTGTCGACACCACCTGGCGCTACCACGTCGTTTCGGTTCTTCTCTTTGCGATCGAAGTGCAGTATAAGCTCTTGATGCTGCCGGTCCTGGCGGTTGTCGCTTGTCTGCGGTTTGCTCTGGCCCCATTTGAGAAACAGAGCGAGGCACTGATGACCCCCGCGCAGGGCAGTTTTGCTTCCAGTGGAGCGCACGCTGGCGACTGAGTCTCTCGATCGGCCGAGCTTTAGCGCCCCTTGCCGATCTAGCAGCCGCCATAAGGAATTGCCAGTTCCGTTTCCCAGGATCGATTCTGACCGGATAACACTTCATTCTCTAAGGAAAACGTCGCCATGGATACCAACCCTATCACTCAGCTTGCACCGTCAGAAGAAGCAGCCGCGCGTGAGAGCAAATTTGGTCGTATTTCCGAGCTGCTAATCAGGTTCCAAAGAGAGGGCGTGACGGGCGTCGTTCGTATCGACACAGTCTGGGAGCAAGGCATCAAAAGGAGCGTATTCCTGTTTCAGGAGGGTTGGGTTATCTATGCCGGCCAGGCCCTTCCCAAGCCAGATCGGTTTCTCCAAGAGATTTCACAGCACGTACAAACAGATTTTTTACCGGAAGCTCTCGATTTTGCAGCCAAGCGCTCCTCCGTCCAGAGAGTGGTATTGGCGCTGGCAAAAGTTGGAGTCGTTAGCTGGTCTGAGGTTGCCGGAGCCGTTCGCTCGCAAATCCTCGCTATCTTGACCGAGCTGCGGGAAGCTTCGGGCCGAGCTTGTCTGGTTTCCGAGATGACTGCATTCGATCTGCGCTACGAAAACGATCTGCCGGGGTTTGCGATTGACGAGCTGCTAGAGAAGATCGATGCGCCGGACGAGGAGGATGACGTTCGCCCGGTCGTTCTAAGCGTTGATGATAGCCCGATCGTTCAGACCATCCTCAACCGTCACCTGGGGCAGGACTACCAAATCGTGAGCTGTGAAACCGCTGCCGAGGCCATTCATATCCTCGATCGGAGTCAAGAGGCGATTGATTATTTGTTGCTCGATCTGACTTTGCCAGACATTGATGGTCTCGAGCTTTGTAAGACCCTACGCCAGCAGTTTAAGGATCTGCCAATTTTTCTGCTCACCTCCCGAGATGGTCTCGTCGACCGCATGCGCGGCTATTTGGTCGGTGCCGATTGCTACATCACGAAGCCTTGCTCGCAGGCGGATTTGCTGGCAGCGATGACCGGACACGGCACTGACAACAAGTAGCAGTACTGGCGGCAATGTATTCTCGGACTCCTTCTCTAGTGTGGGGGAGGGCGATCGCTTTTTACCCTGGCCGACGCGAGCCCACGCTGTATTGCGAAGCAAGGAGTGTCGGGAAGTTTACGAGCGGTAGGAGTCCAGAATCGAGGGGAAGACACCCAGCTCTTTGACGACTAACCTGTAGAGCCAAAGATTCCAAAGGCTCATAGAAAAAGCAGTTGCCAGTGCGGCACCGACGATCCCTAGAAGTTGAATCCCTATCCAGTTCAGGATTACGTTGCTCGAAGCGGCCGCAAGCATGACTTTTACGGCCTGGTTTTGATGCCCGGTCATTACCATCAAATACCCAACCGATCCAGAGCCTACGTTGACGAGCTGCCCTACAGCCAAGATAGCCAGCGCCCCTTTTGCCGCGACAAACTCACTGCCAAACAACTGCAGAATTGGTTCGGCAAAACCAACTAAGCCAATTGCGGTAACCAATGCCGGGTAAAACATCCAACGGGCGATAGTGGATATCATCTGTTGGAGCCCGAGGAGATCGCCTCGGGCATAAAGGGAGGCGATCAACGGAGCTGCAATTGAGTTGACAGCCATCAGAATGAAAGGAACCCAAGCTGAAGTTTTAAGTGCCGCACTGTAGATTCCGACCTGTTTCGAACCTAGGATGGCTCCGAGCATGAGGGTATCGGTTTTGCTGAGTATGACATGGGAGCCGCTCATCAGAGTCAGCGGCAAAGCAACGCGCCACCACCGCGCAATATCGTAGGCGGGCCGGGCTTTATCGACAGAGTCTCTGAAATCTTGCTGAAACAATAGCCACTGCAATACCAGGATCGAGATCCCAGACAAAAGAAAAAACGCAACTGTAACCGTACTTGTTAGGTTCTGCTGGAGCTGCCAAATTCCAGCCAGGCCCGTGAGAAGCACGGGATGGAGAATCAAGGAAGGAACGTAGGCCACCCCAATTTTCTGAAAGCCACGGATGACTTCCCGCTGTAGGTTTATCGCAGTTGCAATCGGAGTCGTCCACAGCCCTACAGCCAGCGGCAGCAGATATTCTCCAGCATCGTTCGTTGCCAGCAAGATGGCAGTGCCGCAGCCCGAGATAAGCAAACTAGTAGCTAGAGTTTGTAGCCAGCTCCCCCGAACGATGCCCCGCAGATAAGACCGATGCTTCTGGGCTTGGTAGGTCGGAATGAAGCGCAGTACGGTTTCTGGCAATCCCAAGCCTGCCAGCAGTGCCAAAGCAGTACTGACGGCACTGACATAGTCATAGATGCCATATTCTTCGAGCCCCATCCAGCGTGCCAGCAGCACTTGCGAGGCATACAAGATGCCCGAGCTGGCAACCTGAATCGCTAGAGCGATGCTCGCGCCTCGTACGAGCGTCTTGAGTAAGTTGGGCTGTTGCGACTGATTCACGGTTGCGCTCGAGGGATGGGTCGACAGCCTTTAGTTGGGAAGAGCGCGAGCTTCTGGTTCGAACGCCGCAGGGGACAAGATCGCGGGTCCGCCACTTCCGCTACTCTAGATCCAAGCCAATAGATTTCAAAGGCCCCCCATGCCGCAGCCCGATATCGTCCTGCTGGTTCTAGACACCCAACGGGTCGATCGCCTCTCCTGTTACGGCTACCCGCGCCCGACCTCACCTCACCTCGATGCTCTAGCAGCCGATGCCACCCGCTTCGACCGGGCCATTTCGCCGGCGCAGTGGACCATTCCGGCCCACGCCTCTCTGTTTACGGGCACCTACCCTGCCGACCACGGCACGGTGCAGTCTTACTCGGTGCTCCCGGCTGCGCTCGCGACCTTAGCCGAGCGCCTGCAGGCCGGTGGCTACCACACCGCTGCCTTTTGCAATAATCCGCTAGTCGGTGTCGTCAATAATGGCCTGCGGCGGGGCTTCGAGAGCTTTCTCAACTACAGCGGTCTGCTCACCTCCCACCCCAATCAGGCGGGGGCAACTCCCAGCTGGCTCGATCGCTATCGGCAGTGGTTCAAGCGCTCCTTAGCGGACATTTTGGGCAAAACCCAAGACATCTTTGCCCGCTCGGAATGGCTGCTGTCGCTTTCGTTTACACCGTTGATGGTGCCCCTGTGGCAAACGGCGCTGAGCTTTAAAGGCAACACGGCCAAATCCCTAGCCGATGCGGCCAAACTTTTAGATACTCGCAGAGATCGCCCGGTTTTTTGTTTCATCAATCTCATGGGCACTCACATGCCCTACCACCCGCCCCGGCGCTTTGTGGAGCAGTTCGCGCCCCACGTCTTGCAAGACAGGGCCGCTCGCCGCTATCTGCGACAGTTCAATAGCGATATCTACGGCTGGCTCGCGCCCTTGGCCGCGCCTCTGAGCGATCGCGATAAGGCCGTCCTCGATGGCATGTACGATGCCGAGGTGGCCGCCCAAGACGAACAACTCGGCATCTTCTTCGCGCGCCTGCGCGCCAGCGGCGCCCTCGACAACACGCTGCTCGTGATCTGTGCCGACCACGGCGAGCACCTCGGCGAGAAGCAACTCCTGGGCCATACCAACGCCCTCTACAACGAACTCACCCACGTCCCCACCCTCGTGCGCGACCCCCACGGCCGCTTTCCGGTCGGCACGGTTCGCACCGATGCGGTTTCGACGCGGCGGGTCTTCCACACCATCCTCAACGCTGCCGGCTTGGCAACCCCTGCCGAAGCCGCCCTCGACTTGGCCGCCCCGACCTCCGAAGGGGCCATTTTTGCCCAGGGCATCCCGCCCCAAAACGTCGTGAACCTCCTGCGCCAGCGCCAGCCGGAGCTGGTGGCCGCGCGCGCCTGCGATCGCACTTCGGTGGCCGTTTGGGATGGCACCTACAAGTTGCAAACCAAGCTCGCCGCCGATGCCATCGAGCCTCTCGCAGAAACCCTCGAGCTCTACGACATTGCTCGCGACCCCAGCGAAACCCTTAACCTGTGCGACATTTTGCCTGAAGAAGTCGAGCGCCTGCAGGCACATTTGCAGGGCATCGATGCCAAAGCTGCCGCCGAGCGAGCCGACAATCTCGACGATCCGGAAGTCATTCGCCGCCTCCGCGATCTTGGCTATCTCGAATAGACCGGTATGCTTGAGAGGATGCCGACACTACCTATAGATCTGTAAAAATGGATCGATATTGGTAGCAGTTAGGCGGAGACTACGCCGGTGCAACGTTCTGGAAATAGTAGAGGAACCGCTACCAAATATATCTGAGGTTGAGAATAAAGCCGGGAAGGACATCTTCACCAGAAAGCTGGTCGGGATTGTGTAGGACTTCGACCTCCTGGCCAAGGCGGTAAATTTCCACTTGTCGATCTTTTGGGTCGATGAGCCAGCCCAGACGGGCGCCGTTCTCCATGTATTCAAGCATCTTGTCTCGTAAGGGTGAGAGGTTATCGCTCTTTGAGCGCAGCTCGACTACAAAATCTGGACACAGGGGAACGTATTCGTCATGGCTGCCAAGACCGTCGTAGCTAGCTTGCTCGACCCACGCAGCGTCAGGCGATCTGGTAGCACCGTTGGGTAGCCTGAAACCAGTGGACGAATCGTAGCTAATACCGCCGTACTGCCGAGACCATATGACTAGATCGGCAGTGATGCTTGCATTGCGGCGTCCGGTGTCGTCGCCAGTGGGAGGGTTCACAATCAGCTCTCCGTCTGCTGTCCGCTCCAATCGTAAATCACGGTTAGCTGTTGCGAGCGCGGTGAACTCCTCATTAGAGACGTGGAGAGCAACGTCTCTGGGTAGCTCAAGGGTTAGAGTCTGCATGATGAAAGTCCTCTGTGGGCTGAGGCCGCAGCTTCAGCAGTGCATCCTGGACCCTATTGTCCCCGATCCCTGGCTTGACGTGCTTTCTTCAGGGCAAAGCCCAACGTTTTTGAGCTTAGGGGCGCGGTCGAGAACTCCAACGAAGCCTGGTGCATTAGCACCCGCGGTACTCATACACAGTGATGGAAACGAGAGCGGACCTCGGCAGTGTAGTGATGGACAAAGTGCCATATGGCCCTAATGTGATTCTCTAATCTTTTGGAGAAGGATAGAGTCTTACGGACCAACCTAGAGACGCGTTGACGGAGTGTATTGTTAAACCTCTCTACATAATTAGTTTTCCCTAATTCCTTCCTAACTGCCTCGTACCGCTTCACCGGTAGAACAATCTCATAGGATCCCCAGCAATCGGTGTAGTAGGTCGCACATTGCCGATAAACCTTTAGTAGAGAATTTCATAATTTTTGCGCCGTTTTCCTGCTTCGGTCACCCACTTGCAAACCAATAACTTCTCGCGTATCGGCGTCCAAGGCTATCCATATTCACTGCTTCTGGCTCTTGCTGCAGACAAACGACCACATCTCATCCATCTCTAAGATGGGCCTCCCCGTCTTTTTTGGCATCACCTCTACCTTCTAAGAAACACGGTCGAATTTGCGATTGACATAATTCTGAAGGTGACTTTCAGAAATACCTGTAACTCGCACGATTCCGGCAAGCGGTATCTTCTCCAAGAGAAGTTTGTCGATGAGCTCCCAAGTTTCCTGAGAGATGTGTTGGTACTGGGAGCCCTCGATATACTGGCGACCGCAAGCCTTACACTTGAATCGCTGTTTGCCATGATGAGTTCGCCCGTACCGGGTATATTCCTCACTTCCACACTGTGGGCAATGCATTAGACTAGCTTGTGGTTGGGATCTCATTCCATTACTGTATAGCACTACCCTTATTCGTAAATATCCTTGCGATCGCCGAGGTTAATGACCAAAATTCGCAGTTTTCCATCTCGGACATCACAAATGATGCGGTAATCGCCCACCCGATAGCGCCAATAGATAGACAAGTCTCCTTTGAGAGCCGTGCCAAGACTGCGAGGGTCATCGCTAGGGGCAATACGCTCGGTCATATGGTCCAAAATGCGCCGTGCCCCCTCTCGATCTAGTTTTTTGAGCTGCTTTAGAGCCGTTTTTGTATACTCAACCGTCCAAGCCAAGCTCTCGTCTTACCTCTTCTGCCGTGTATACTTCTTCTCCCTTGCGCACGCGCTCCATAACCTCGGAGGCGAGGTAGTAATCTTCAAGATCCTCCAATCCGGATTCAATTAGCTCGCGTAAGTAATACGCTTTAGTGCGTCCGGTACGCTCTGCTAGGTTATCCAAACGCCGCTCTGTTTCTGGCGATAAGCGAATTGAGGTAGCCA
Organism: uncultured bacterium; assembly: GCA_964435975.1. Classification (GTDB taxonomy): domain Bacteria; phylum Cyanobacteriota; class Cyanobacteriia; order Cyanobacteriales; family Rubidibacteraceae; genus CAYTBI01. The sequence goes on along the minus strand of CAYTBI010000026.1, from coordinate 22,211 downwards.
TTTATCCTTGCTGAATGCATATATTCATTGCATCGCAGCTCTGGCATACGATAATGGGATTTCGATCGCTACTTCTGTGGCCGTTTGGGATAGCACCTACAAGTTGCAAACCAAGCTCGCCGCCGACGCGATCTCGGCTATCTCGAATGGGCCGGCATGGTTGATGACCGGATGGAGCTTGAAGCTGCAGTACCAGCCCGCGCCCTATACCCGGCTAGTTTACCTATCACCGTTAACGAGCTTCAGACGTTTGCGTGGAGATATATGCGATCGTAAGTGATGTCTTAAGTTCATAAACTTCCTACTTTTTGCTTGCTACAGTTTACTAACAGAACGACCGCTCCATTAGTTTCCAATAATTAAGAGGCACGAACCATGAGTACCGAAGATAGAGCAGATGCCACGATGAAAAACCTCGAGGGCAAAGCGCAGGAAGTGATTGGCAATATTACGGGCGATCCCCAAGACCAGGCTGAAGGGAAGGCCAAACAGGTCGAAGCTGGAGCCGAGCATGCCAAAGAGGATGTCAAGGACGAACTGAAGAAGAAAATAGATTGAGTCCGAATGGAGCCGGAGCTTCGCAACTAGCCCGGATGCCCTGTAGGTATGTCGGGCTCGCGACGCACGGCTCCGTTACGTTTGCGATCCACATCTGCCGGGTTGGCTGCCGCTCGATTTGGCGTGTTACCGAGTTAGAAAATATGACCGAGAATGCCAAAGAAAGCGATACTTCGACGGCGCAAGCGAGTAATTAGAATATCCAGCCGGGCAGATATGGAGGTTCGCCCCGACTCCGATCTCTCAAACTGCAGCCCTGCAAATAAACTCCTCGATAAAGTTATCCTGATTGTGGATGGTGATTCGGGCACCGGTCGAGTCGTAGCCATTGCCTGCGCTATGTCAGGGCGCGGACGTTGCGATTATTTATCTGCACGGCGATCGAGATACCGGGAGAACCGAGGAGTTTGTCAAAGCTCGCGGCAGAATAGGCAATTTCCCGCAAGCCTTTACCCACCTTTGCTTTGATTAGTGCGGCCTGGAATTTGAATGAGGTACTCGAAGGGAAATAAAACTCCAATTTTCCCGACCGAACGACTCCACTCATATCATGCTCCTAAACCTGAATTCTCGATTCACTCGGAGGACCGCATTCTGGGGCTATCATGCCAAGCATTGCAGCACCCTAACCTTGGCCCGGCATTCTAAAAATCATGTCTGACAGGCAAGACGACAGACTCCGGAACGACTCCCCCATCCCACCGCCGCCTGCCGACTTTCCCCAACTGCAGTGGCAGCCGCTAGCAAGGCTGCCCTCGCAACTTCCGGTCGGCAACTACAGCCAGTACGAGATTGCCTTTAGCCGGTCCGACAGCGAGAGTGACGCCGGACGACTTTACGTCCACGCCATTCAAGAGCGCAACTCCCACATGGGGGTGGTCACTTTAGGGTTTCGGGTCTCAGTCGAGCCGGTTGGGTTTGCCACCATGGTGGGTGGAGAGGCAGGCTACTACCTCAATGCCGATCTGCTGGCCTGGGCGCGGCGCAATGGCGACTCTCTCTCGATTCCAATTGCCAGCTACCACCTATTCAGCGGGAGCGGTCTGACGGTGGAGGGCCGCACCTGGTTGATTGGCACCGATGCGCTGCGAGCTTACTTCAAGCGACGCGCGCGGGAGGCCGGCGCGCGCCAGGAGGCCAATCGCGATTGGTTTTGGCAGCGGGTCAAGGCACGAGGTCGCTGGCGACCGCCTTTCGAGCGCGAGCTGCAGGTGTTGGGCCTTGAGAGCATGCCTGCGACTGTGGCCGAACTCAAGACGGCATGGAAAGAGCGCCTGCGCGTTTGTCACCCCGATGCGGGGGGCGATACTGCCAAAGCCCAAGAAATCGGGGCAGCCTTTGAGGCGTTGCGAGCGCATTTAGAATCCTAGAAGAGTCGATCGCACGCATCGTGCGACTGCAAAAAGCCCGGCAGGAGCGAATCCTACCGGGCCAATCTCGGTGCGTCTTGCAGATAGCGCGTCTTACTTAGATGTCGACTTCGCTCAGCTCGCGGTTCATGTGATCGAAGGGTGCGTCAACAACGCTCGGGTCGACCCCAGTTTCGGCAACTCTCTCTTTCACCATGTCGCGCATGATTTCGATGCCGCGGACCGTAGGAGCGATGGGCACGCCCAGAGAGTTGTAAGTTTCGCGCAAGCCCTGGAGCACGCGCTCGTCGAGAACTTTGTTGTCGCCAGCAACCAGCGCGTAGCTAGCGTAGCGCAAGTAGTAGCTCATGTCCCGCAGGCAGGCCGAATAGCGACGGGTGGTGTAAGCATTGCCGCCGGGACGAATGAGCTCGGGAACTTCGTCAAAGAGGGCTTTGCCCGCCTCGGTCGCCAGCTCGGCCGCGTTAGCGTTGATAACAGTCGCTGCCTGGAGCCGAGCCGTCCCGGACGCGAAGTAATCTTTCAGGCGCTCGATCGCATCGCGATCGAGATAGCGCCCGGTGATGTCGTAGGTTCTTATCAAACTCGTTACTGCATCCAACATGATTCGTTTCGTCTAACTCCCAACAAGATATCGCTCTAGTTATTTATCGCAGTTGAAGCTCTCCCATTATCTCCGATCCGGAGCCATTGCCCCGGCCCGGCGACAAGCTGCTCTGGTGAGGATCTTTAGGATCTATACATAAGCCCCCTGCAAGTTCTCAATAGCCCTGTCGCTAGGCCGTTTCCCCGCCAGCTTAGCGCCAGAATCGCAGGCAACCGTATCGCGCGATACAAAAAACTACCGAAGCCTATCCCTAGCATATGCTCTTAGCTATATTTAAGCGCTCGTTTTTTTAAGGAATAACCGATGCCCGAAACCGCTCAAGAGGTCTTGAAGCTAGTCCAGGACCAAGACATTAAAATCATCGACCTGAAGTTTGTCGACCTGCCCGGCGTCTGGCAGCACTGCTCCTTCTACCACAACCAGCTCGAGGAAAGCTCCTTTGTCGATGGCATTCCTTTCGACGGCTCCAGCATCCGCGGTTGGAAGGCCATCAACGAATCAGATATGAGCATGGTTCCCGATCCGACCACTGCTTGGATCGACCCCTTCATGAAGGAAAAGACCCTGAGCATGGTCTGCTCCATTAAGGAGCCCCGGACGGGAGAGTGGTACGACCGCGACCCTCGCACCATCGCCCGCAAGGCACTAGACTACTTGGCAGCCAGCGGCATCGGCGACGAGGCTTTCTTCGGCCCCGAGCCAGAGTTTTTTATCTTCGACGACGTCCGCTTCGACCAGTCCGAGAGCGAAGGATTCTACTCCGTCGATAGCATCGAGGGCCGTTGGAACTCCGGTCGCGAGGAAGCAGGCGGCAACTTGGCCTACAAGCCTCGCTACAAGGAAGGCTACTTCCCCGTCGGCCCCACCGATACCTTGCAGGATCTGCGCACCGAAATGATCCTGACGATGGCCGCTTGCGGCGTTCCTGTTGAGAAGCACCACCACGAGGTGGCGACCTCCGGTCAGTGTGAGTTGGGCATACGCTTCGATTCGCTGATTAAGTCTGCCGACAACGTCATGATCTACAAGTACGTTGTCAAAAACGTTGCCAAGAAGTACGGCAAGACGGCTACTTTCATGCCCAAGCCCGTCTTCAACGACAACGGTTCCGGCATGCACACCCACCAATCCGTTTGGAAAGGCGGCGAGCCTCTATTCTTTGGTGACGGCTACGCCGACCTGAGCCAGACGGCCCTGTGGTACATCGGCGGCCTACTCAAGCACGCGCCGGCAATCCTGGCTTTCTCCAATCCCACCACCAACTCCTACAAGCGGTTGGTCCCGGGTTTCGAGGCACCGGTGAACCTGGCTTACTCCCAGGGCAACCGCTCCGCCTCCATCCGCATCCCCCTGACGGGCCCCAGTCCCAAGGCCAAGCGCATGGAGTTCCGCTGCCCCGATGCGATGAGCAACCCTTACCTGGCCTTCTCGGCAATGCTCTTGGCTGGTCTCGATGGCATCAAAAATCAGATTGACCCCGGCGCATCTCTCGACGTTGACATCTACGACCTCAGCCCCGAAGAACTGAGCAAGATTCCGTCAACGCCTGCCTCCCTCGAAGATGCCCTCGAAGCCCTCGAGAAAGACAGCGAGTTCCTCACCAGCACTGGTGTCTTTACCGCAGACTTCATCGCCAACTGGATCGAGTACAAGCTCGATAACGAAGTGAACCCGATGCGCCTGCGCCCGCACCCCTACGAGTTCTCCTTGTACTACGACGGCTAAGTGTACGCCGTAACGGCTAAGTGTACGCCGGCTAGACGCGCTGCTATCTAACAGTCCTAGTCCATAGGTAAAAACCGCCTCGACTTCGGTCGCGGGCGGTTTCTTCGCGGGACTGTGGCAGAATCTAGAGAGACTGACAATTCTTGTGTTTGAGGGTACCGACTGTGGCTTCTACTCAATACGTCGATTCCGAGCGCTACCGCCAGATGCTCGTTCGTGATGGCGAGCGGCGCTTCCAGGAGTGGCACGATACCTTTTTGCGCCACCAGAAAGCTTATCGTGCCGAGACCGAGCGCCGCCGAAAAGCACCCAGGTCTGGTGAGGAAGCGACGAGCTGAGTTCGGGCGATCGCGCCACAATAGGTGAGAAACCGGACCTAAGGAGCGATCTTCTCGTGCTTTCTCTGACCCAAAACACCGCTCGCCAGCGAGAAATTGCTGAAGTTGTTTTTCGCAATGGCTTGGATTACTTAGGGCAGCTGTTTTCTGGGTCGAAGACCAATGCTCCCCAGCAGCTGCCGACGCCAACGGTTCTCAGGAACATTCTGGTAGATTTAGGCCCAGTCTACGTCAAGTTCGGGCAGTTGCTGAGCACGCGGCCGGACTTGCTACCCGCCAGCTACATCGATGCCCTAACCGATCTGCAGGCCAATGTTCCCGGTGTTGCTTGGGGAGAGATCGAGTCACTGCTGCGCCAGCAACTCAGCCAGCCTCTAGAAACCCTCTTTCGCGACATCGAGCGGGAGCCCGTAGCGGCCGGCTCGATTGCCCAAACCCACCGGGCCATTCTCAGTGACGGCAAAGTTGTAGCCCTCAAGATTCAGCGCCCGGGCATCGAGCGCGTCGTCGAGCAAGATATCTCTCTAATTAAGTGGGTTGCTGGTCTGCTATCGCGCACGGACCTCGGCCAAGACTACGATATTGTGGCCATCACCGAAGAGTTCACGAGCGCATTGCGGGCCGAACTCGACTTTCGCCAAGAGGCGCGCTACACCGACCGCCTGCGCAAGAACCTCTCTAAAAGCGAGTGGTTCGATCCCAAGCAATTGCTCGTGCCCCAAGTCTACTGGGAGCAAACTACCCAAAAGGTATTGGTTCTCGAATGGCTCGATGGCGTCCCAATTCTCAAAGCCGATCTTACTTCTGAGGCGCCGCAGCGAGAAAAAGCTGCAAGGCTTCTATTTCGTGTATTTCTACAGCAAATTTTTGTTGACGGCTTTTTCCACGCCGACCCACACCCCGGAAATGTCTTTTACTTAAACGATGGCCGCATCGCTCTGCTCGACTGCGGCATGATCGGCCGCATCGATCCGCGCACCCAGCAGATTCTGACGGAGATGATGTTTGCCATCGTCGAACTCGACGCTCGTCGGTGCGTGCAGCTAACCGTGGAACTCGCCGAGTCCTCGGAAAAAGTCAATCTCATTCGCCTAGAAAACGAATACGATCGCATGCTGCGTAAGTACTTTAACTTGAGCCTCTCTCAGCTCAACTTTAGTGCGGTCTTCTATGAGATTTTGGGCGTAACGCGGGAAAACAAAATTAAAATGCCGTCTAATTTGGGCCTTTATGCTAAGAGCCTGGCCAATCTAGAAGGCGTAGCGCGCGGCTTTTATCCGGAGATCAATCTTCTCGATGAGATTCGCCCTTTGACAGGGGATCTGCTGCGCAACCAACTCATCGGCTCGAATTTGTTGCCGACGGTAACGCGCTTGGCTCTGGATCTAAAGCGACTCTCTTTCCAGTCCCCGCGCCAGTTGGAGCTACTGCTCAATCGCATAACGGCAGAAACGCTGCTGTGGAACGTCAGCATTCGCGAGCTGGTGCCCCTGCGCCGCAGCCTGGATGACTCGGCCAACCGCTTGTCCTTCAGTATCGTGGTGGGCTCTCTGATTATGGGAGCGGCCATTATTTCGACGAGCGCTCAAACCGTACAACTGACGATTGTCAGTAATGTGCTGTTTGCCGTTGCGACGGTGTTAGGGCTATGGCTGATTGTGAGCATTCTGCGATCGGGTCGCTTGCGCTGAAGAATTTAGTGGTATCAGACCTTACGGTAACCTGCATCCCAGGCCAAATCTACATTTGAGGCTCGGGTCTCGCTCGGAGGCTGTGGCTGGAGATGCTGGTGGATTGAGAGTCTCGAGCACCGACTTCTTCCGTAAAGACTGCCGCGATCGGGGTTCCAATGCCCTGAGGCTTGGCTTTTTCGCTAGGTGCAAGATTCTGATGACTATATTTAATTCGATTAGATTTGTTGCAGCGCCCGCAGCGCGATCGCAAAACCAACTAAGGCAACGACCGCCGCGCTAGCAACGGGTAATTGCTCTTGCAGAAACCGATTGTCGGCTGGTAAGCGTTCGCTCCATTTTCTAGCACAAACGAGCAACAATCCTAACCCGGTAAGGGTAAGGGCCAAACCGAGACTAAAGCCCGCAACTAACAGCAGACCTCGCGCGGTTTGGCCCAACCCCACCGTTCCTAAGAGCAAGACGAGGGCTGCCGGGCAGGGTACGAGGCCGCCGGAGATACCCAGGGCAGCTAGCTGTTGCCATGTTGCAGCAGCAGCGGGGATGGGGTGATGGTGATGATGGTGGGGATGTCCGGCCCGGTGGGCGGTGAGACGGTGCCAGCGGTCGCGGCACAAATTTGTGCCAATGGCGGCGATGGCGGCACCGGACAGAACCCCCAACCAGGGAAGCAGACGGTTGAGATCGACGAAAGCTGTGGCCGACCACAGGAGCGCTCCGAGAACGAACACGCCGACCGTATGGGTGAGAGCAGTCGTTACGCCTAGTAAAAGCGCTTGACTGGGGGTAGCTTTAGCCCCGACAAGGTATGCGCTGAGGGCCGTCTTACCATGGCCGGGGGAAAGGGCATGGGCGGCCCCCCACAAAAAGGCAGCCCCGAGAGCGATCGCCCAACTCTGCCCCGATCGGGGCAGGGGCATGCCGGCAGTGGCTTGGAGGGGCACTGTCACTTCCCGGCGCAGCGAACTCAGAATGGTTTTCTCGGTTTGGCTGCCCTGTCGGACCGTGAGAATGCAGTGGTCTTGGGGCAAACTTAGGGAATCTTGCAGACTAGTCTGGAACAGCGCGTAACGAACCGTGAGGGCCTGCGGCATCTCGGGCCAGCGATAGGCGATCGCCAAGGTTGTGTGGGTATCGCGGGTCAGTCGGGCTTCGGGGGGCAAGTCGGCAACTTCGGGATTACTAAGGGTGAGGGCCGTAACTTCGCCTGGGAGGTCGCCTTCGTCCCGCAGGGTGAAGCGATGGGCCAGAAACCGAATGAGTTGTTCTTGGTGGCGCTGGAGTTCTGCTGCAATGATGCGACCGTCGCGGTTATCGTCAAAGCTTGCCAGTAGTGAAGTAGGTAAGGTGAGGGTGACATCAGCATCGCGGCGCTCCAGGGTAATGGTCGCAACGGAGAGGTCGTCCTGGTGAGCGGCTAGAGGGGGTGCGAGCCAGCCCCAGAGCCCAGCAAGCAAGCATCCGAGCAAAAGATACCGGACCATTTGTTTCCTCATTGATTCCTAACCCTGTAGTGGTGGTGCTATCGACGGCGGCGAAACTCTCGCAGTTGCAGCGTGAGGACTCGACCATTCACTTGCTAGCAGATTGACTAGAAGCGATGCTGACACTTAACCATAGTGTCAACTTTGCAAGAGACTCGGGAATAAATCTCTTGGTCGGAGACTTCTGTGATGGTAGCTCCGACGTTTCGAAACCCTGCATTTTTGCTAGGTGCAAGATGTAAGTTCGCGATACTTGCTTGGCGCGGGGAGCTATCATACATTCATCGCATCTTGCGACTGAATATTTGGGCTAGAGAGGAGATTGAATGAAATTTCCCAGGCTGGTTTTGCTCGACCGAGCGCAAGCAAGTAATGCGGCAGTCGCACGTCCTCTCATCGGCCCTCGCCGCGATGATAATCCACTCCCCTGGCTTGCGTTAGCGACAGGGCAGGAAAACGGGCAATTTATCTTGAGCGGCGACAAGTCGCAGCTGGAGGAGGCCCAGGCCAACACCCAGAGTCTTCCCTATCAGTGGAATGTCGTAGGGCAGAAAGGCTTCCTGTGGTTCAAGCGTCCCAGTCTTCTTCGCGCCTACGGCGATTTAACGAATTCTATCCGTCTCGGATCCGGACAAGGTTCGGATGACATGTCGACTGAGGTTTTATTGAATCCTAAAGCCATGCGCGCCGCAGAAACCCTGTTGCAGTCAACCTCACTCGGAGTAGTCATTCCCAAGCGTGGCTGGCTACTGGCTGCGCCGGTCAAGCCGGGTGAGATTCAGGCAACCACACCCTTATTCCAGGCTGCCCAGGGCATTGCCAGCCGTGGCGGGGTTTACGCTCTGTGCGGTAATGTCGTTATTTTCGTGCAGAATGGCACTCTGATGGGAATCGAAGTACGCAGCGATCGCGAGAAGTACGTCAGCCTGTCGCTGGGCAGCGATGCGGATTGGTAATCTCAAATTCCTAGATTGGGGCTACGCATCAATTTGTGGTGTCAGCGTTGCTTTTTCCTTCGCAAAATCTACGAGGTGGTTTTGAGGTGCCTGAGATTGACTTCTACCCCCTCCCAGCGTGGGCGAAATAGCTCGGCCAGGCTTGCGGATATTGTTGGGAGCCGAGCGGCGTGGCGATCGAGATAATCTGTTGGGGGCGAAACCCCGACTGCCCAATGAGTCAATGCACTTCTCTAACCTACAAAGCTGGGGGAAAGCTCAAAAACGCTGCCGAACGCATCGCTCGTGACCCTGTAGACGGGCGCTTCCAGGTGCCGATTCCGTTTTTCGGGCGGCCTGCTGGCGAATCTATCCATAGAGAAGAATGCGACACAGTCGATTGCTGGATGGGTTACCGGCCGGGTGCGATCTGCTGAAACCCCGTTTCGCCGTGGCTATCCATGAAGTCCGGTGATGCTCTAGAAAACGGTTGTTTTCTAGAGCGTGCAGAAAGTTCCGGGGAACCAGAAAAATTCTGAATTTTTACCAAGTACTTTTGGTTATTTTGATGTCCGATAGTTCGATCGATGGGTCGAACCGGGTATTTATTTGCTGGCTTACAGGCCGATCGCACCTGTCGTCAGTTCGGATCGTGATGTGGAAGTGTAGCGATAGTATCTGGATATTTCTTCGAGGGTATGTTTTGAGGTGGAGCGAAAGATTCGACAAAAGATCGAGTAGAAGACGAACGATCTGGGGGTACGAAACCACGAATTAAATCCGCAAGGGACAGATCGTTGGCGTACCCAAACAAGTTCACTGTCCACCAAACCTAGACCATTCCATGTCAGAACGACCTTATAAATCGCTTCCTGCTGGCAGTGACACCCTGTTTGTAGTGGGGATCGGCGCATCTGCTGGCGGCCTGCGGGCTTTAGAGGACTTCTTCGCGCACATGCCGCCAGATAGCGGAGCGGCGTTTGTGGTAGTTCAGCACCTGTCGCCCGACTACAAAAGCTTGATGAAAGAGCTGCTCGGCCGCTGCACCCACATGGCCATTCACCGTGTGGAAGAGGGCATGCCCCTGGCCTCGAATTCGGTGTACCTCATCCCGCCCGGGCAAGATCTCGAGGTCTGCGACGGGCAGCTCCATCTCACCAAACAAAATCGCCTTAACCGCCTGCCCAACTATCCGATCGATTCGTTCTTTGAATCTTTGGCCCGGGATTCCTCCGAGAGTGCGGTCGCCATCGTGCTGTCGGGATCGGGAAGCGACGGCAGCCGAGGCATCCAAGCAATCCACCAATCAGGAGGAGCGGTCCTCGTACAAGAGCCATCGACGGCAGAGTTCGACGGCATGCCCAAAAGCGCTCTGGCGACCGGCATGGCACATCGCTGCTTGCCCCCCTCCGAACTGGCGCAGTTAGTCTACTCGCTGGCGCGCGCGCCCCGAGAAGACCTCGCCACTCCAGAGGCAGACCCTTTTGTTTGCTTGCAGGAAGACCACCTGCGCCAGATCCTGCACCTGCTCGCCAAGCACGAAGGCATCGATCTGCGGCAGTACAAAACTACCACGCTCAACCGCCGCGTCCAACGACGCTGCTTGATCGTGGGTTACCAAAATCTCGACAACTACATAGAAATGCTCGCCGTCTCCAGTGAAGAACGGCGCCTGCTGCGCGAAGATCTGTTGATTTCGGTGACCCAGTTTTTCCGCGATCCGCCAGCGTGGGAGTTCCTGAAGTCGGAGATTATGCCCGCGCTGGTGGAAGATGCCACCGAGCAGGCGCCCCTGCGCGTCTGGGTTGCCGCCTGCTCGACAGGCCAAGAAGCCTATTCCATGGCCATATCCATTCATGAGGTAGCCGAGGCGCTCGCCGTCCCCGTCCGTGCCAAGATTTTTGCCACCGATCTCGATCGCCGCTGTCTGGAGCAGGCGGCCCAAGGCATCTATCCGGCCGCTATTGCCGAAGAAATGAGCGCCGAGCGGCTAGAGCGCTTTTTTACACCGCGAGAAGACGGCACCTTCGAGATCGTCCGCTCGATTCGGGAGATGATTGTCTTTGCCTTCCACAATCTCGTGGATGATGCGGTTTTTAGCCGCATGCAGCTCGTAAGCTGCCGCAACGTGCTGATTTACATGAAGCCTGCCCTACAGCAGCAGGTGCTGAGAAACCTACATTTCTCCCTCAACCTGCACGGCATTTTGTTTCTGGGAGAGTCGGAAACCCTAGCCGATCTCGAGGAGGAGTTCGTCCCGCGCGATCGCCGCCTGAAGATCTACGAGAAGCACCGCAATGTCCGCCTGATGCCGATGGTGTCCCGGGTGTCTTCTGCTTTGCCGGCCGTTGCGGTAGCTGAAGGCCGAGGGCGCCGGGCGCCCCTACCCAATGATGGGAGCGATCGTCGCCTCCAGGCGGCTTTTGGGCTGCTGCTCGACGACCAAAAAGGGTGTTGTTTGATCCTCGACGCCCACGGACGGACCCTCCAGGTCTTTGGCGCGACTCCCGAGATTTTGCCGCCGCCCAACGGCCCGGTCAGCGACAAGGCAATTGAAATGGTAGCCGCGCCCCTGCAGCTGCCATTGAGTACGGCGCTCAACCACGCCCGTAAAAACTACGGTAAGGCCACAGATTATGGAGCCGTTGCCCTTGGCGCTGCCCCCGATAGTCCCAGGGTTGGCCTGCGAGTCACGCTGCAAAAAGGAGGCCAGGGAATTAATGAATTTGCCGTGGTCCTCATTTACCCCGACACCGCAGCCGAGCGTACCTCCCGGGCCCTCAGCCACGAAGATATCGAACGAGCCACCGCGCAACACATTTTCGATCTCGAGTCCGAGCTGCAGAGAAATCGCGAGAGCTTGCAAGCCACCATCGAAGAGCTCGAAACCACCAGTGAAGAACAACAAGCCACTAACGAAGAGCTCATTGCGGCGAACGAAGAGCTGCAGAGCACCAATGAAGAATTGCAGTCTCTCAATGAAGAACTCTACACGGTTAATGCCGAGTACCAATCAAAAATTCAAGAACTAACAGAACTCAATAACGACGTCAACAATCTACTGCGCAGCACCGAAATTGGCACGATTTTCCTCGACCGAGACCTGTGCGTGCGCAAGTATACCCCGGCGGCAACCCAAGTTTATGCACTGCGACCGGGCGATTTGGGGCGTCCGATCGTTCAGCTCGCCCACAATCTCGATCTCTCGGATCTCGGCCACCATATTCAAACCGTTCTAGAAACCGAAGTTCCTGCCGAGTTAAAAGTTAAGTTTGCAGACGCCGAGCGCTATCTGCTCCTACGCCTCAACCCCTACTGCCTCGAGCAAGGGGGCGTGACGGGCTTAGTAATGACCTTTATCGACATTACTCCCATGCAGACCGCTCAGAGAGCCCTTAGAAATAACAACATTCTCTTGAATACGGTGATCGATTCTATGCCCGATCCGGTTTTCTTGAAGGATTTGAGCGGCCGCTACCAATTGGCGAATGCTGCCGTCGCGCGGGCGGTGGGTAAGCCCCTAGAAGAGATTATTGGCAAGACCGATTGCGAGCTTTTCCCGGAAGAGGTTGCGCGCCAAAACATCAAGACCGACCGCGAAATTCTCACTGCTGGTGAAGCACTCACTTATGAAGAAGCCCTCGCCCGGCCTGACGGCCAGATGGTCTTTCACCTCACCACCAAAGTTGTCTTACGGGATGAGGACGGGCATCCGACGGGCTTAGTCGGCCTAGCTCGCGATATCACGCCTCTCAAGCGAGCCCAGCAGCACCTCGAGCGGGCAAATCAAGATCTCCACCGCGAAGCCGACCGGCGGCAGGCCGCCATGCTGGAGGCACGCGCCAACGAGCATCGGTTCCGGAATACCTTCGAGCAAGCGGCCGTGGGCATTGCCAATGTCGCTCCTGATGGCACGCTACTGCGCATCAACCAGCGCTTTGCCGATATTGTTGGGTACACCAAAGCAGAACTTATTGAGAAAACGTTCCAAGACATTACCCACCCCGACGATCTCGCTGGCGATCTCGATAACGTTCGTCGCACCCTTGCTGGTGAAATCTCGGGTTACGAGATGAACAAACGCTATTTCCACAAAGATGGCAGTATTGTCTGGGTCAAGCTGACCGTCGGGCTCGTGCGTGACGACAGCGATGAGCCCCGATACTTTGTTGCGGTCATCCAAGACATTACCCAGCAGGCGCAGTTAGAAATCGAAAACCAACGCATTCTGCGCGAGCTTATTCGCGAAAAGGAACTCGCGCAGGTGACGCTGCACTCTATTGGCGATGCCGTCATCACCACCAATTCCGACGCCCAGATTCAGTACTGCAATCCTGTAGCTGAAAAGTTGGCCGGCTGCTCGACGACAACCGTTAAAGGCCAACCGATTCACGAAGTCATCACCCTGCTGGCAGAGGATACGCGCGAGCCGATCTCCGATGCGGAGTTTCTCGCAACGGATAACGCCGAGCATCTGATTTTGGTATCCAGTGACGGCCTCGAATATGTGGTGAGCAAATCAGTGGCTCAAATGTGCGACGCTCAGGGCAGCTTCCTCGGCGTCGTCGTGGTGCTGCGCGACAATACCGAATCTCGCGAGCTCTCCTGGCAGGCATGCCACGACGCGCTGACGGGGCTACTCAATCGCCACCAGTTCGAGCGCGAGCTCGACCATGCCGTTGCCAGCGTGCAAGTCGACGATCGCCGGGAGCACACCCTCTGCATTGCCGATCTCGACCGGTTTAAACTCGTCAACGATACCGTCGGTCACCTTGCGGGTGACGCACTCCTGCGGCAGGTGGCAATGCTGATGGAACAGTACACCCGCGCCTCCGACTGCGTCGCCCGCCTGGGGGGTGATGAATTTGGCATCATCCTACAGGATTGTCCGATTTCTCGCGGCGAAGCCATTATCGAGCTCCTGCGCCAGGCCGTCAGTGAATTTTGCTTTGTCTGGGAAGAGCGCACCTTCACCGTAGGTCTGAGCATCGGGCTCGTCGCCGTCAATGCCAGCACCGTCCATTCGCAGCCGGGCATCATCAACTTGGCCGACGCAGCCTGTTATTCTGCCAAGAAGCGCGGCCGTAATTGCTTGCACGTGTATTCTCCCGAGAATACCGATCTAGATTGCAGGCAAAGCGATCGCGCCTGGAGCACGCGCATCGCTGCGGCCCTGGAGCGCAACGCCTTCTACCTTTGCCAGCAGCCCATCGTTCGTACCCAGCAAATCGAGCGTGTTGAAGGCTACGAGCTGCTCGTGCGGATGCTCGACAATGACGGCTCGACAATTTCGCCGTCTTCGTTTATTCCAGCCGCGGAGCGCTACAATCTCATGCCGCGCATCGACCGCTGGGTCGTGGAATATTTTTTGAATTACGTCGAGGCCAACCCCAGCGATCGTGACTGCGGCCATTATGCGATCAATCTCTCGGGGACGAGCTTCACCGACCGGCAGCTTCTGGATTTTCTGAAAGTAGAGTTGGCCGCCCGCCCCGAACTCGCCCCAAAAATCTGCTTCGAAATCACCGAAACTGCAGCTATTTCCAACCTTTCTGAGGCTGTGAAATTCATCAATGCCTTGCGAGATGTTGGCTGCAGCTTCGCCCTCGACGATTTTGGCAGCGGCATGTCGTCGTTTGGCTACCTTAAGACATTACCGGTTAACTACATCAAAATCGATGGCCGCTTTATTAAAGATATCGAAACCGATTCGGCAGCAAAGATTATCGTCGAATCGATTTGTAATATCGGCCGCGTCTTGGGTCTAGAAACCATCGCAGAATTTGTCGAAGATGAGCGCACGCTGCGTTGCCTGCAAGACATCGGGGTGGATTACGTGCAAGGATATCTCATTGCTCCGCCCCAACCGTTGGGGCCAGCTACCTAACACCAATTCATAACCGGTGCCTTCAATCTTTGGGCGGGTTCCCCGACATTTCTGGCTGCCGGACTGCCTTTACCAGGGGTTGCCCACGAGGACGTGCGCGGCCCATAAGGCCGGGTGGTCGAGCCGCTCCAAGGGGACAGGGAAGTCCTCGGGCAGGTCCACAGCAAAGTCAGCGAGCACTAGGCGACCCCCCTCGCGATCGAAAACCACATCCCCAGCAATCAGGGCACGCTGAGCCAGGGCCAGAGCCTCCGCCTTCGTGCGGGCCTCAGGAAGCTGAGAGTAAAGCTCTGCTTGCAGAGCCAGGGCGGCCTGGTCTTGGACGAACCAAAGCGTGGCGATAACCGACTTGGAGCCACTAGCCACAGCACTGCCCGCGAAGCCTAGCTCATTCTCGATGTCACCGAAGGCAGTCCGGCAGGCACTGAGCACGAGCAGCTCGACAATCGGGTTGGCAAAGTTGAGGGCCCCGAACTCATCGAAGCTCAAACGAGAACTGAAAAACTGTAAGTAGGTTTGCTCGATATTGCCCGGTGTGAAATCAGCATGAGTTGCCAGGTGAACGATACCAGTCGGATCCTTGCGACGCGCTCGGCGCAGGCGATCGAACTCAAACTCGGCATCAGCGAGGGCGCGAGCCTCCCCCGGCCATAGTTTCTGCAGGAGTTCGACTTCGAGCCTTGCTGCGGGTAGCGGGCCGAGACTGCGCTCGTCGGCAAACTCTTGGGTGCCTCCCACCAGCAAAGAAAGATTTTTATAGCTGCGATAATTCCGATCGGTCAGGCTCATGCTGGGTGCGAGCGAAGGCAAATAGGTCTCAACGAGGAACCCCTCGCCATCGTGGAGAGCGGCCATGGGAATTAACCGGAGGCCTTCGGGGAGAACGAAAACCAAAGACTCAATGCCCCGGCGCTCTAGCTCGGCTTCGACAGGCCGAATCAGGCGATCGTACAGCTCTTGGCCGAGGGAAAGATAGCGTTGTGAGAGCGGGTCGCTGGCTTCTCGAGCAAAGCTCGCTGCAAGCTCGAGCAGTTCGGCACGCGAGACATCGACCGTCAGCGCGACGGGCTCGCCCGTACTGGCGACCATCAGGATTTCTAAAACGTCGCTCGCCTCGGGGAGGATTTCTAGCGAGGGCGGGCCGCTCGGTTCTAGTCTTAGGTAGTTCTCGAAATCTTTCGTTTGCTGCGTCTCTTGCCTGGTGAAGGATTCCGAGGCGCGAGCAAAGATGCGTTTGGGCCTAAAGCCATAGTAGATAGCGGCTGTCTCTACGCCTGTCTCTCGCGCCGCGACGAGAAAGTCTTCCTGCACCTGTGCCAAGCTGGCAATCCGAGCGGTCGTCTCAGAGCCGTCGTCACTCGCTTCTGATAGAGCAGCTCGGATGCTCCCCTCATTTTCTTGTAGTTCGTTGTTGAGGTCGCTGGCAAGCTGAACCCCATCAATACCTTGCAGAATGTCAGGTGGTGGGGTGACAACGTCGCCGCCATCGACGGGTGGGTCGGCAACGATCGGCAAGTCGGGCGGAACGATTGGCGGATCGGGAACAACGATTGGCAAGTCAGGCGGGGTGGGTGGAACGACTGGCGGATCGGGGGCAGCAGGGCCCGCACCTACTAGAGAAATCGTGCCGAAGGCCGCATCGAAGACAAATTGACCGGGAGGAAGCGCATCCGTCGGTGTAAAGATTTGGCCGGTCGAGCCATTAATCTCAAGGCCATTGCTATCGAGTAGCAAACTTGCAAGCTGCGAGGGATTGCCAAAAGCAGGGCTCTCCAGTATTTGGGAATTGAAGGGTTGTTCGCTACTCGCCCCTGTCGAGATCGAGATCGAATCAGCAAAAAGACTGCCACTTGTCGGACTGAGGTTGTCGGAACTGGGAATCCCCGCAATGGTGGCGCCACCTTGCGACTGCAGCGCGATCGCGCCTGTGAGGAAACCGCCTCCGATGAAGAGGTTTCCTTCGGGGTTGGTGGAGACGAGATTTAACTGAGCGTCATTGGCAGCTCCGAAATCAAAAAGGTCGCGAACGAAAATCCCTCCAGGCCCGGTTGCGGTTAGAGTGCGCTCCGGCCCGGTAGCAGCGACCGTGCTGCCGTCAAGCGGAGTTAGCTCGAGAGATTCCAGGAAAACTCCCGCAGCCGCAATCTCAAAGGCCCCGTCTAGATCGAGATTGACATTGCTAAAGGTCTCGATATTGAGAGGATCGCCTAAATTGCCGCTCAGCTCGATTGTGGAAGCGAGGCCGGGCGCGCCGATAACCCGAATGACCCCGCCTTGGGATGTCCCCCCTGCAGGGAAACGCTGCACGACGTTGGCGGCTGCAATTGAGAGCGCGGGCTGGCCGGGGGCTACGGCAAAGTCTTCGGAAAAATCGACCAAGATTTCGTTCCGAGCAAAAGAAGTGTCGCCAGCGAATAGCCCCTGAGTCTCGAAAACGAGGTCGCCGCCTCCCGTATTGATGTCTAGGGCGATGCCGAAGAGCCCCACATTCTCAGAGGTCGTGAAGCCCTGCTCGGCTCCAACCTCGCTTGAGATGATGAGGTCGCCGCCATTGGTAGCAAACGAAGCCGTCCCGGCTGCGGTCGGCCCGAAGGCTGACACTGAATCGATGGATACACCACCGCCAGCAGCGAGGTCATTGGCAATCTCGAGAGTCGAGACGATCCGAATCGGCCCCCCAGCGGTGGTGGCGCTGAAATCTTGGCCGAGGAAGTTAAAAGACGCAATCTCAATGAGATCGGTCGCGCCGAGGGCTCGAATTTCTAGAGAATCGATGGTCAGCCCGTTCTCGTCTCCAAATGTCTCGGTAATAAATATAGAAGGGATGCGATCGCCTGCCGGGACGCCTTGAAAATCAATATCGCTTTGGAACGACTCGAGGCGAACGCTCTCGAAGGAGCCATCCAGACTGGTAATCGCAACCGAGCCGGAGAGGGTAGATACGATGCGATTGCTATTGTCACCGAGGGAGTTGCTCTCGCTGGTGATAGCGACGATTGCAGTGTTGGGCTCGGGGCCAGGCTCGAGGAATGGCGAACCGTAACCGCCCCCCGTCAATAGCTCGGGCAAGCGCGTCGGCGTAACGCCGCCAGCGAGATCTGCTGCTTCTACCTCGAGTGAGAGAAGCGCGCCGGGTGGCGAAATGCGAACGCGAGAAGTCCCCGGCACGGCCGCGATATCGAGCTGCCCGAGGCCACTGTTGGCGTCCACGCTGCCCACAAAAGCACTGGTCGCCAAGCCGGCATTCTCAGCATTGACGATCGCGCTACCGGCAATAAATCCGTCGGCATCGGCGTCAAACTGAAACTCGAGGGGGTCGCCGACGATCTGGGCAAAATCGGGGCTCGGGTCGGAAACATCGAGCAGGCCGCCCTGAAAAAAGAGCCCATTGGCCGTAGTTGCAAAGAAATTGCCAGGGACGTTAATCGTAGCCCCGTTGAAAAAAATGCCCGCCGGGTTAATTAGGAATAGATTGCTATTGCCGCCAAGGACATTTATGGTCCCCTCGATGAGGCTAAAATTGCCGCCAGTTACCCGGTTGACGATGTTGTCAATTCCTGGTGCTGAGATGAAGTTTGTGGTGGTGTTTGCCGGGACGTTGAACTCCTCGAAGCTCTGAAAAAGATTGCGCCCGTCTCCAGAGAGACTGCCACCAGTGATGTTGGTTTGTGTCGGGCTGAGTGTCTCGACGACAGTTCCCGTCCCGTCGTTGGCTGGAGTTGTCTGAGTGCGACCAGGTTGCTGGGTGCTGGCAAGGGCTAGCCCCAAAAACAGCGGATAAGTGAGTTTTTTCACGACCGTCGGATCGTCCTTTTGATAAGCTTGCTACTACCCACGCCATCGGTAGTATTGCGTCTTGCGGTCATTCTGTCATCCTCCAAATGAATCGGAGGCAACAGCAGGGACGACTGAAAGGTCGTGGTGTTTATAGGCTTGCTAAAAGACCGCGCAAGCCCTAGCATATTGGCGACAAACACCCGGCCGCACGCAATTTTCTGGAGCCTGCAAGAGATATGGACGAATCCTACGTACCCCCAAAGGTCTGGACATGGGATCGAGAAAGCGGGGGCACCTGGGCGAGTACCAATCGCCCCATCGCTGGCCCCACCCACGACAAAGAGCTACCGGTTGGGAAACACCCGCTCCAGCTCTACTCGCTGGCAACGCCGAACGGCCAGAAAGTTACAGTGATGCTCGAAGAGCTATTGGCTCTGGGCATCAGCGCAGCCGAATATGACGCCCACCTAATTAAAATCAACGAGGGCGACCAATTTGGGAGCGGCTTTGTGGCAATCAATCCGAACTCCAAGATTCCCGCTCTAGTCGATTGCAGCACGACGCCACCGACTCGCGTGTTTGAATCGGGGTCGATTTTGCTCTACTTAGCAGAGAAATTTGGCGCGCTGCTGCCCGCCGATCGGCGGCAGCGGACGGAATGCTTGTCTTGGTTGTTCTGGCAGATGGGCTCGGCTCCCTACGTTGGGGGTGGGTTCGGTCACTTTTACAAATACGCCCCAACCAAGATCGAGTACGGTATCAATCGCTTCACGATGGAGACGAAGCGCCAGCTCGACGTACTCGACCGGCAGCTAGCAGACCAGCAGTACATCTGCGGCGATGCCTATACGATTGCTGACATTGCCATTTGGCCTTGGTACGGCCTGCTGGTGTCGAACGGTCTCTACGACGCCGCTGAATTTTTAGATGCCCAGTCCTACTCCCATCTGGGGCGGTGGGCAAAAGAAATTGCCGACAGACCGGCGGTGCGGCGCGGGCGCATGGTAAATCGCACCTGGGGGCCTCTCTCAGAGCAGCTACGCGAGCGCCACGATGCCAGCGATTTCGAGACGCGAACCCAAGACAAGCTCGAAGCAGCGGGCCAAACACCCGCCGAGTAATGACGTTGCAGCCCGCTAGAGGCGATCGCCCCGCGCCAGCAGAGCCGCACCGTAGGCAGCCTCCACTTGCAAAGACGCACTCACGGGCACGCCGAGCTGTCGCGCGCGAATGCGCTCCCAGGTGGCATTTTTTGCTCCCCCCCCGGCCGTGTAGGCGCGCGTGAGGGGCGTAGCTCCGAGCGCTTGCAAGCGCCGGTAGCCTTCGGCTTCGATGCGGGCCATGCTCGCCAGCAGGCCGTGCAAAAACTCGCCGGGGCTCGCCGGTCGGGGCGTCAGGCGCGGCTGCAGCTCGGGATCGCAGTTGGGGAAGCGCTCCCCCGGTGCGAGCAAGGGATAGTAATCGAGCGGACTGTCGCGGCTGGGGTCGATGCGATCGCTCAAATCAGCCAGCTCGTCGTCGCTGAAGAAATGGCGCAACACCGCGCCGCCGGTGTTGGAAGCGCCGCCTGCAAGCCAAAGATCGCCCAAGCGGTGGCTATAGATGCCGTAGCGCGACTCGTCTACCCGGCGATCGCTCAGCAGCTTGATTGCCAGCGTCGACCCTAGAGAGGTAACCGCCTCGCCAGGGGTGCTCGCGCCGCTCGCCAGAAAAGCCGCAATGCTGTCGGTGGTGCCCGCCCGCACTTGGCAGTCGGGAGGAAACCCAAACTCGCGGGCAACGGCGGCGGTCGCGGGGCCAATCGTGCGGCCGGGGACTCCCACGCGGGGGAGCAATTGCGGCCGCCCCAGCAACCCCAAGAGCCACTCAGGGTAAGCGATCGTAGCCGGATCGCAGCCGAGCTTGAGGGCGTTGTGGTAGTCGCTGTAGCCGAGGTTGCCGTGGAGCAAAAACCCGAGCCAATCGGCTTGGTGGAGAAAATAATGAGCCCGGTCGAGGGCGCCTTGTTGCTGCCACCAGAGCAGCTTGGCCAAGCTAGAGGTGGCGCTGCCGGTGACGTGGCCGGGTGGGGCAACGGTGGCGATTGTCTCTGCACAAGCGGCGGCGCGCTTGTCGTCGTAATAAATCGGTGGCTCGAGGGGCTCGCCCGTCTCGTTGCAGAGCACTACCGTTCCGGAGGTGCCATCGATGGCGATGGCGACGGTGTGGGCTCGCACGGGCGCGGGCAGCTCGGCCAGCAAGGTCCAAAGCACCTGTTGCCAAGCCCTAGCATCCGGGCGCGACTCGGGAAATGGGCACCGAGCGCGGGTGCAGATGGCTCGATTGCCATCGAGGGCGATGGCACGGGCGCCGGAGGTGCCAAAATCGATGCCCAGAAAGTAAGCAGCACGCATCGGGAACGATTGGAGGTTACTAGCCCGAATAGGCTTCGCCGTAGCTCTCGCTGTAGCAAACTCGGTCGAGGTCGAAGCGGCCGCCGTATTTTTTGTAGGGCGAGGCGGCATAGCCGAGGGCCAGCAAGCAGCAGACATCGACCTCTGCCGGGATATTGAAGGCTGCTTTGACTTTGGCTGTATCGAAGCCTTCCATCGGGCAGCTATCGAGGTCGAAGCTTTTGGCAACCACCATAATTTGCGACACGGCGAGCATGACGTGACGGTTGGTCCAGGCTTCGAGGCTGCCGCAGCAGGGCATATCGGTCGCAAAACCGGGAATGGTCGAGCGCATGTGCTCGGCAAATTCGTCATTGACGCTCCCGTTGGCCTGGCCGAGGGCGATAACGGCCTCGATATTTTCAGGTTCGAGGGCGCGGCGATCGCCGCAGCAAATCAAAACGATGGGGGCCTCGCCGACCTGGCGCTGGTCGAAGGCACAGGCTTGCAGCTTCTGGCGGCTGGCTCGCTTGCTTGCCACAATGAAGCGCCAAGGCTGCAGGTTATAGCCGGAGGGGGCCTGCGTTCCGAGGCGGAGGACTTCGCGCAGGGTTTCGGGGGGGACGGGTTCGCGATTGAAGGCGCGAGCGGCGCGGCGCTGCTCGATGGATTCTTTGAGGCCGAGGACGGGATAAACTTCGCTCACGGGAGTTGCCTCTCTGAGGGTTAGCAGATCGCTTGGCAGCTTACCATAAAATCAATCTTTACCCAGCCGAGATGTTGAATTGGGGGTTGGGAGCCGGACGCGAAGGGCATGGCACCACCATTTCCGGGAAGTCTGCTGAGTGCGCTGCTTGAAATAACAAAAACGCGGCCCGGAGTGATTTGCCAGGCCGCGTTTTTTGAGTGACGATTTGGGTTGAGGCTAGCCTACCTTCGCGGTTTCTCCTTTGGCGAGGAATTTTTCTAGCTCGGTGAGGGCGTCGGCGTCGACTTTGGTCTGCATCGGGCAGAACTTTGGCCCGCACATCGAACAAAACTCGGCCGTCTTGTAGATGTCTGCAGGCAGGGTTTCGTCGTGGTATTCGCGGGCGCGCTCGGGGTCGAGGGAAAGCTCGAATTGGCGGTTCCAGTCGAAGTTGTAGCGAGCGGCCGAGAGTTCGTCATCGCGGTCGCGCGCGCCGGGGCGCTGGCGGGCGATATCGGCAGCGTGGGCGGCAATTTTGTAGGCAATCAGCCCGTTACGGACGTCTTCGGCGTTTGGCAGGCCCAGGTGCTCTTTGGGGGTGACGTAGCAGAGCATCGCCGTGCCGTACCAGCCAGCCATCGCCGCGCCAATGGCCGAGGTGATGTGGTCGTAGCCGGGGGCAATGTCGGTGACCAGCGGCCCCAAAACATAGAAGGGCGCTTCGGAGCACTCTTCCATTTGCTTTTTGACGTTGAACTCGATTTGGTCCATCGGCACGT
>CAYTBI010000025.1:0-59502 GCA_964435975.1 uncultured bacterium | reverse complement strand
GGGCAAGCCCGCCGCCGCCTCTGCTTCGATGGGCGTCCAACTACCCAGGACCGCGCTCGTCTCAGCTGCGGCGCTGCCATTCAGGGGCAGGCCGCCCCGGCCAATTTGATAGAAGGTAAGGCTGCCTGCCGCCCCGACCTGGCAGCCATCTCGCACGGCCACCTCTGCGCCCGTTTCGGCTAAGTCCACCAGCGCGCTCGCAGGGTTGACTTCGGGACTGTTGACGGTTAGGTTGCCGGGGTTGCCAAACGTGGAGGTCACCGTGATGTCATTGCTGGGGCTCTCGCTCGGCAGGGCTAGATCGTCTTGGAATTCGATGCCAAAGAGACCTTCGGATGCGATGTTGATGCTGCCTCCTTCCCCTTCAAAGGCATTGGCGGTAATATCGCTCCCTGCCGGACCGTCGGCGGGGAAAGCCACGATAAAGAGGCTATCAATCTCGATCGTGCCACCATTACCCCCGGCGGCAGCGGTCCCGGCGGTAGTCGAGATGAGGCTTTCGTCGCGCAGAAAGAGGACACCCTCTAGATCTAGCGTGATGTTGCCGCCATTGGTGCTGGCAGTAGTTGCCGTGATTTCGCTGCGCTCTAGGTCCAGGTCGCCCGCAGTAATGGCAAGGTTACCTCCAGGGGAAGCCCCCTGGCTATTGACGGCGATCGCCGTATTGTCAATCGCGATCGCCTCGGCATTGAGGAAAATATTGCCGCTGGTCCCAGTAGAGCCAGCGGTAGTGGAGGCGGTGATATTGCCTTGCCCGCCAATGGTTATGGCTTGGGGAGCAGAAAGAGCAATTTCACCCCCGGTGCCGCTACCAGCAGTCTGAGTGGAAATGAAGCCCCCGGTGCCGAAGTCGATCTCGAGGTTAGGACTAGCTGTGGGGGGTGCGACCGCAATCGGGCCCGCATTACCGGACCCCAACGTATTGGCAGAAATAAAGGACCCATCCAAAAGGGTGAGGAGCGGCGTTGCGATTGCGATGCCCTGGGAATTGCCTACTGCTTCCGGACCAACAGAGCTACTGATACTACTCGAGAGCCCGGGACTCGATTCTCCTTGGAGGGTTATGGAGTCAGTGGCTTGGATTTGAATTGCACCGGCATCTCCGGTTCCAAGCGTGCTAGTAGAAATTAGGTTGCCACTGCTAAGTGAAAGACTGCTCGTTTCAATTGTGATGCCCTGCGAGGACCCCAGTGCTTCTATGCCGACTATGCTCAAGACAGAACTTGGCAGCCCTTGGCTCGACTCGCCTTGTAAGACGATGGTATCTGCGGCCCGGATCGCGATTGCCCCGGAGCTACCGGCTCCAAGGGTGCTGGCTGAGAGTGAAGCGCCCTCTTGTAAAGAGAGGCTACCGGTTGCGATCGCGATGCCTTGTGAATTGCCTGTGGCGCCCGGAAGGACTTCACTGGTGATACTGCTCGGACCGAGGCTCGATTCTCCCTGGAGGGCAACAGAGTCGGTAGCCTGGATTTGGATCGCCCCCGCATCGCCGTCTCCGAGAGTCGTGGCCGATATCGTGCCACCATCCATCAGAGCAAGGCGACCCGTTGTAATTTCAATCCCTTGGGAGGCCCCCTCCCCGACGACTCCCACCGTGCTGAGAATACTACTACTGGGGGTAAAGTTCGATCCTCCTTGGAGGGTAATGGAGTCGGTCGCTTGGATCTGAATTGCCCCTGCATCGCCGTTGCCAAAGGTACTCGCAACCAATGCGGCGCCATCTTCTAGAGAGAGGTTGGCAGTCGCAATTGCAATCCCCCCGGAGTCTCCCGTAGCGCCTAGAAGTACGCTACTGAGAATGCCACTCGGTTCTCCCAAGCCCGAGTTCTCCTGCAGGACAACAAAATCGGTGGCCTGGATTTGAATTGCTCCTGCATCGCCAATTCCCTGGGTGGTCGTATTGATGAAAGCACCATCGATTAGAGAAAGGCTCCCAGTTTCAAGGATGATGCCTTGGGAATTTCCCTCGGCTCCCAATTCCACCGTGCTGCTGATACTGCTAAATCCCAAACTAGACTGCCCTTGGAGGGTTACAGAGTCAGTAGCTTGGATTTGAATCGGCCCCGCATCGCCTTCCCCGAAGGTGGAAGCGGTGACGATCGCCCCATCAGTCAGGGAAACACTACCTGCCTCGATGAAGATGCCTTGGGAGCTACCAACTGCTCCTGGAAATACCGAGCTAACAATACTGCTGGGGCTATCCGAGACTTGCCCCAGCGCTCCCCCCTCTAAAACGACAGAGTCGCTCGCGCGAATCTCGATTGCGCCCGCACCTCCAGATCCAAAGGTACTCGCATTCACCATCGCAGCATCGCTTAGGAAGAGGCTGCCCGTTGCGATTGAAATGCCGCCCGAATCTCCCTCCGAGCCCGGACCCACAAGGCTAATAATCCCACCTGGAGTGCCAAAGGTCGACTCCCCCTGCAAGCTGATAAAATCGGTGACCTGGATGCGAACCGCACCAGAATCAACGGCCCCTGCGGTGATAGATCCAATTGAAGTACCGTCGAACAGAGCAAGACTGTTGGCTGTAATGACAGTTTCTCCCAGGCTTCCCTCGGCGCCAGGAAGCACCACACTGCCAATAAAGCTCGGCTGTCCCGAACTCAACGCCCCCTGCAGAGTAATAGATTCGGTAACCCGTACTCGGACAGCTCCGGTTTCGCCAACTCCCTCAGATTCGATACCCGTGGAGACCTCCGTTCCGGCGGTGAGTGCCAGGGTGTTGCCGCGAATCCGAACCCCGCCGCCATCCCCGATACCGAAGATACCATAGATAATCTCGCTCGCTTCGAGGACCACTGCCCCTGTCGCATCGACCGTAATATCTCCAGCCGCATTCCCGCCCGTACTGCCTACTGCAATCCCAGCAAGAATTTGGCTCTCTTGTAAGCTGAGATTCCCGGCTGCGAGCGCGACACTGCCGCCGCCATCCCCTTCGACGTTGATTTGCGCACCATCAATCAACGCAAGATTGGCACGGGCAACGCCCTCGGGGAAACCTATAGCCATGCCAGCATCGAGGTCTACAACCCCAGCCACTGCCAAGCCCCCCAACCATACCTCGGCCCCCGGCGCTTGAATTTGACCGGCCTCAAAACGAATGCCGCCGCCGACGAGAGCGAGCATTTCGCCAGCAGGCACCCGCAAGCCACCAATATCAGCAAGCTCGGCAAACTCGCCACCGGTCATCTCCTGGGGCTGGCTGCGAACGACAATTTCGCCGGAATTTTCCCCGACCTGGAGCCCAATCGGAACGTTGAGGGTCAGCATCGGCGGCGCGCTCGGGTCGATCGCGCTAAATTCATATTCTGCAAACAGCGCGCTCTCTGCGGTGCTGCCGACAAAAGAGCCATTAATGTCGAGCCGCGCTCCCGACCCGAAGACTAGGCCGTTGGGGTTGAGTAGGAATAAGTTTGCCTCCCCCAGTACGCCTAAAACACCATCAATATTAGAAAGATTTGTCCCCGTCACCCGCGTCAGAATGTTGTCAATCCCGGCAGGATTGCTGAAGTATACCCCCCGCCCGGTCTCGACATTGAACTCCTGAAAGCTATGGAAAAGATTCGTCCCGCGCCGGGCTCCCCCGTCGATTCTGTCGCTGTCGGTGCCGCGAATCTCTACGTTCGGAGCCACCACCGAGCTTTCGGCGCCGAGGGTGCCGTCCGGGGAGATCGGCTGCGCGCGGATCGGCTGCTGGCTAAAGAGTAGGCTCGCGGCGATCGCCCCGGCAAGGGAACTGCCAAGCGGTTTCCACCCATGGGATACTGACTTCGGCCGAGATAGAAACATAGCTTTTAGTTCGGAGATGGGTTGTTGTTTCAACAGCAAGCCTTCTGTGTAACGTGTGAATAAATCCTCGAGGTGACTGATTGCTTAAAGCGATTTACAGAAACAGCAGTTCGAGGACTTTTAAAAAATCCTTTAGTTAAAAAGTAGCTAATTATGCCAAGCAACCTGCCGCCAGACCTGTCGCCAGCAAGATCGTGGCAATGTAAAACCGCAGCCCCGACATGCTTTAGTCGAGACTTACCGAGTTTAGCAGGGGTGTCAATCCCAGATGTTCGCAGCGATCGAACGGGAAGCGACCCGAGGAAAGTAGGGGATTGGCGAGTAACAAATGGGCGGGAGCGAGGAGGCCAACGCCACCAGGTCGGTTGTGGGCAGAGTGGCGCCCGATGCCGGATCTTAAATATCTCTACTTTAGAGTTAGTACGGTAAGCAAGCTAAGCCGACCTTGCGGGCAAGAGCACCAGAAGCCGCTTGGCCAGGAGCGATCGCGCCGCTGCAAGATCTAGACCCGTTGCCTGCAGCAGCGCCCGTAGCGGGCGGGAGCCATCGCAAGCTTTAAGCAGTGCAAACTCCGCCTCGCTCAAGTTAACCAGCTCGAAGTCACAGTTAAAGATCGAACTACCTTCCCAACCGTCGATGCAGGGATGGCGCTCGGGAATGGCCGCACTCAAATCCTCGTCATTCTGCCAGTTTGTTTTCTGTAAGGGCGGCTTGGCCAGAAAAAACTCGTAGTGAGTCACCGCCTCCGGGTCGAGCAGCTCGATGAGGCGATAGCGCTGGCGCTCGCTGAGGTTGCGGGCGCGCTCGACGAGGTGGGGGGCTGCGGCGAGCAGGCGCTCGACTTGCCAGAGCTGGGGATTCGAGAACCCGACAAATTCCAACCCCGATGCCTCGATGAGGGCGAAGAGACTCTCGATGTTGTAGTCGATTTCCTGGGGGTGAACGTACATGTCGGCAAAGGCAGCATCTCGCTGATTGTCGAGGGCCCAGCGCTCTCGTTCGCGCTTGACAAGGCGATTGTCTGCAGGCAAAGTGGCAAAGAGCTGGCGGCCAATGGCGACGCCTGCAGCGTAGTCGCCGCGATCGCCATCGGTCTGCAGCAGGGCAATGGCCTCTTGCATTAGGGAGATTTCCCAACGACCGAGTTCGCCATAGACAAAAATGTGAAAAATTCCGCCAGGAGCGAGTTTGGCAGCTAGGGCCTGGAGACCTGCCACCGGATCGGGCAAGTGATGCAGCACGCCCACGCTGTTGATAAAGTCGAACTGACCGGGCAATTCGGCTGCATTCTCGAGGGGCAGCTGCTGAAATCGGGCGCGGCCGGTGCCGGAGCGCTCGCAGCGATCGCGGGCAACTTCTAGAGCGCCCGCACTAATGTCGATGGCGCAGACTTCGGCTTCGGGGTTAAGGTGAACCAAATATTCAGTGCTGCAGCCGGTGCCACAGCCTGCATCGAGGATGCGAATCGCCTGACGGTCGGGCTTGCGCCCGGTACAAAAGCTATAAGCAGCCGTCCAGCTCCAGCGCCAGTTGAATCCTAAAGGTGGTTCGTCATGGAGGGGCTCGGGCGGGAAAGGGTAGGCGTTGTAGAGGTTGGCAACGGACGAGCGAATTTTATCGGGTGATTGAGACATAATTTTTGCTAAGAGATAATATCGCACTGTCGAGTCTATCTGAAATTCTCTGCCGTTCTCGCCTGGGGATTTTTGCTAGGCGCGGCGGCGCGTTTTGCACCGATTTTTTGGCGCTACAGATGACCCTGAGAAATGGCTGGCAGTTTTGGATCGACCGCGGCGGCACCTTCACAGATGTGGTAGCCCGAGCTCCGGACGGCCGCACGATCCTGCGGAAGTTCCTGTCAGAAAACCCCGATCGCTATGACGATGCTGCCATTTATGGCATTCGGGAAATTTTAGGCGTTCTACCCACAGAACCACTACCGCCCGAGGCAATTGCTGCTGTCAAAATGGGGACGACCGTTGCGACTAATGCCTTGCTCGAGCGCAAGGGAGAGCGCGTAGTTTTTGTGGTGACGCGGGGGTTTGAAGATGCCTTGCGCATCGGCTATCAAAATCGACCCGACATTTTTGCCCGGCACATAGAATTGCCAGAACCCCTCTACGAGCGCACGGTCGGCGCGCGCGAGCGCATCGACGCTCGGGGTAACCTTCTCGTAGCACTCGATGGCGACGCGCTCCGACAAGACCTGCAAGCGGCTTGGCAAGCGGGGATGCGCGCCTGTGCGATTGCCTTCATGCATGGCTATCGCTACCCCGAGCACGAGCGCCAAGCCGCCGCGCTCGCCCGCGAAGTAGGATTCCTGCAGGTTTCGGTCTCCCACGAGGTCGCACCGCTGATGAAGCTCGTGAGCCGAGGCGATACCACCGTTGTCGATGCTTACTTATCGCCGGTTCTGCGCCGCTACGCCGACCGGCTTGCTAAGGCTCTCCCGAGCGATTTGAGATTCATGCAATCCAACGGCGGCCTCACTGCTGCGGCCAATTTTCACGGGCGCAACAGCATTCTCTCCGGACCGGCAGGCGGCATCGTCGGAGCGGTTAAAACCAGCGCGATTTCCGGTTTTGAGAAGATTATTAGCTTTGATATGGGGGGCACCTCTACCGATGTAGCTCACTATGGAGGTGAGTACGAGCGCACCTGGGAAACCACCGTTGCTGGGGTGCGGCTGCGGGCCCCCATGCTAGCCATCCACACGGTCGCGGCTGGTGGTGGCTCGATCGCGCGCGTCGCTGGGGGGCGCTACCGTGTCGGCCCCGAATCCGCTGGGGCTTATCCCGGCCCGGCAGCCTATGGCAACGGCGGCCCGGCAACTATCACCGATTGCAATGTCTTAGTGGGCAAGCTCCAGCCAGCATTTTTTCCCCACACCTTCGGCCCCCAGGGCGATCGCCCCCTAGACCTTGCCGCCGCGCGCCAGCGCTTCGAGGAGCTGCAAGCCAACAGTGGCGACGGCCGATCCCTCGAGGCGATTGCCACGGGATTTTTACGCATTGCCATCGCAAAAATGGCCGCCGCCATCAAAAAAATCTCCCTAGAGCGAGGCCGCGACGTTAGCAATTATGCGCTCTGCTGCTTTGGCGGCGCTGGCGGCCAGCACGCCTGCTTGCTGGCCGATGCCTTGGGCATCAAGCGCATCGTCATTCATCCCTATGCCGGGGTGTTGTCAGCCTATGGCATCGGCTTAGCTGAAACTCGCCTGCTGCGGGAGCAGACCATCGAGGCCGAACTCACAGACGACCTGCTGCAAACGGTTTTACCGGCTGCTGTTACCGAGCTGAGCGACCGGCTCCGAGCCGATCTAGGACCGCACGCGACCGGAGAGATGACGCTGACCGCTCGAGTTCACCTCAAATACACCGGGACCGACTCGGCTTTAGCAGTTCTCCTGGGCGATCGCGCTCTCGTGCTAGCACGCTTCGAAGCCCTGCACCAGCAGCACTACGGCTTCGTCATGCCCGAGAAGGCCGTCACGGTCGAAACCCTGGCAGTCGAGCTGGTCTGCCAAACCGCACATGCCCGCGAAGTGCCAATCCCCTGCCCGCGCTCGGGCCCGCCTCCGCTAGAGGCCACTGTGAATGTCTATTGGGGCGATCGCTGGCTGCCGACACCCGTTTTCCGGCGGGAGGCCCTGCAACCGGGAGATACGATCGTCGGCCCGGCATCGATTGTCGAAGCCACGGGGACCAATGCCATCGAACCTGGCTGGCAGGCTGAGATAAATGCCTACGGTCACGCCATCCTGACCCGGCGGGAAGCCCGCAAGCGCGCGTCGATAACGAACGCTCGCCGACCCGACCCCGTTTTGTTGGAGGTTTTTAACCATTTGTTTCGGGCAGTTGCCGAGGAAATGGGCGCGACCCTCAAAAACACCAGCTCCTCCGTCAATATCAAAGAGCGCCTCGATTTCTCCTGTGCGGTCTTCGATGGCGAAGGCCGTTTGATCGCCAATGCCCCGCACATCCCCGTGCACCTGGGATCGATGGATGCCAGCGTGCAGAGCGCGATCGCGCTGCGGGAGTTTCAACCGGGAGAGGCGATCGCCACCAACAATCCCTACAATGGCGGCACCCATCTGCCAGATATTACGGTCATTACGCCCGTGTTCGTCCCCGAGCGCGACCGGCCGGTATTTTACGTAGCTTCTCGCGGCCATCACGCCGACCTCGGCGGCAAAACACCCGGTTCGATGCCAGCAGACAGCACCCACATTGGCGAAGAAGGCATCCTGTTTGAGGATTTCCCGGTCGTACGGAGCGGCCAATTTCAGGAGGCCGCACTGCGAGAAAAGCTAAACTCCGGTTCCTACCCCGCCCGCAATCCCGAGCAAAATATTGCCGACCTCAAAGCCCAAATCGCCGCCAACGCCAAAGGCGCGCGCGAGCTGCTGCGCCAAACTCAACATTACGGCACCGATGTGGTGCTGGCTTACATGCACCACGTGCGCGAGAATGCAGCAGCAGCAGTGCGGCGGGCGATTTCGTCGCTCTCGGGCGGCCGCTTCACGAGCCCCCTCGACCGTGGCGGACAAATTTGTGCTGCCGTGAGAGTCGATCGCGATAACGGTCGCGCGCGCGTGGATTTCACCGGCACCTCCCCCCAACAGGCAAGCAACTTCAACGCACCGCAAGCCGTCTGCCAAGCGGCCGTGCTGTATGTTTTTCGCACCCTGGTAGCCGATGAGATTCCGTTGAATTCTGGCTGCCTCGACCCGATCGAAATATGTGTGCCGCCAGGGTGCCTGCTCGCTCCCCAATATCCGGCGGCCGTGGTGGCAGGCAATGTCGAGGTCTCTCAGATCGTTGTCGATACGCTCTACGGAGCTTTGGGAGTTATGGCGGCGTCGCAGGGCACGATGAACAATCTGACCTTCGGTGGCGATTGCTACCAGTATTACGAAACGATTTGTGGGGGTTCGGGGGCCGGGCCGGACTTTAATGGAACCGCAGCCGTCCAGACCCACATGACTAATTCTCGTCTCACCGATCCGGAGGTGCTCGAATGGCGCTTCCCCGTGCGAGTCGAGTCCTTTCAAATCCGGTCGGGCAGTGGCGGCGCAGGCCGCCATCGGGGTGGCGATGGGACGGTACGACGCTTGCGATTCCTCGAGCCGACGACAGCAGCAATCTTATCGGGGCGACGGGCAGTTCGGCCCTTCGGCTTGGCAGGGGGGCAGCCCGGTCGAGCCGGGCGCAATTGGGTCGAGCGGGCCAGTGGAGCGCGCGAAGAGCTAGGAAGCTGTGCGACGACCGCGCTGCAACCTGGAGACGCACTTACCATAGAGACTCCTGGCGGTGGCGGCTACGGTGTTCCCGAGCTATCTCCCGAATGAGTTCCGACGGTTGTTGGGCAAACCCAATATCCTTCTCTGGGGGATTGTGCGATCGCTTGCTTTGCTCGATCCTGAGGTTACGTAATAAGTGATTTAACGCAGCCCATTAACATTTAGGAAACCGGAGCAGGGAGATGACAACTCGGCAGGTCTCGGAGAACGAGCTAATAACAAAGGGGATCCAGTGCGTGGCCGTCGCATCTCTGGAACTCGATGGCATTAAGTACAGTTGGCTGACGGCCTATCCGCAGGCCATGCAAACACAGATCGAGCAGCGGGCGCGATCGCTACGGGTCAAGGAGCGCGCGACTTTGCTCGTTGTCCATGCAAATGGCAACGTCTCGGTTTGGCAAGGACCTGTCGGCACGGCGACGCCGCCGGCAGAGCCTGAAGCTCCTTCAGAGCCGCCAGTCGCGACCCGACCCCAACAACCCGCAACTGGCTCCACAATCCGTTACCGAGGTGCGACAGCCGCTGCACCCGAGCCCGGCCCGAAGCCCCAGCAAGAGCCGCAGACGATTACAATTCGCTACCGGGGCCGGACGATTACCAAGGTCGTGGGCGCTCAAAAAAATGCTAGCCCGGACGATCGTTCTGGCAGCGGCGAACAGCGCAACTATCGCGGCAACAAGTACTAAGACGCAACCGGTCGAAGTAGAGAGAGCCCCTCATCACCGGTTTGGTGGGGGGCTCCTTGAGGTAGACAGTCAACTCGGAGAGCGCTCTAGAAATCTCCGAGGATCTTGAAGGCAATTTGCATGCCGGAGAGCGCTTGCCAGCCAAACAGCCCCAGCATCGACATATTCAGGCTGACATGAACGGTGCGCGCCCACTGCTGGCCCTTTTGCATGTAAGGAACCATCGCGACCGCTAAACCCAGCAAGCCGATCATACCCAGACCGGCGAGCAGGTGCGGACCCACAAACAGCTTGCCATTGTTGATGTAAGTAACGGCCATACCCCCGAGGGTACCCAAAATGATGTAAGCCAAAAACCAGGAGGCGACTTGGTAGTGCTTGTCGCGGAACTGCTTGGCCATCAGCTCCTTCTTAACTTCCTTGTCTTCTGCCGTGCGGGTCTTTTTCCACTTCACGCCGGTGTAGAGCGCGTAGCCACCCATAACGACCAGTACCCACATGAAGGCCGGGTGAAAGAGCTGAGAGTATTTTTTCAGAGTTGCCAACGTGTCAGCATCTGCGACGGCCGCTTCCGTTGCCGCCTGCAGAAAATACCGTACTGAGGTCATCGCATCCATAGTATTTACCAGTCCTTGAGTGTCTCGCACGTAGCTCTAGTGTCGATTATTAAGAATTGTAAAACAAAGCCGCGCGCCACGAAGCGATCTCGGGCCTTGCCACCTGCGTTACTCTGCTGCTGCCGTGTAGGTTGCTCGTGTCGCCGCATCGAGAGTGCGATTGAGTTTGCCACTGCGGTAGCCTTCTAGATCTAGCGATACGAAGGCAAATCCATAGCCCTGGAAGGCTGCCACCAGAGCGGGAAGGTCCGTGCGGGCAACAAACTCAGGGATCCCGGCGGCCGGAATTTCGATACGGGCCGTGTCGCCGTGCGATCGCACCCGTGCTGTCTGCCAGCCGAGCTGCCGCAGATAAACCTCCGCCCGACCGACACGGTGGAGCTTGGCAGCATCGATGGCCTCGCCATAGGGAAACCGCGAACTCAAGCAAGGCTGTGCGGGCTTATCCCACCAGGGCAGACCCAAGAAGCGCGAAATTTCTCGTACCTCTAGCTTAGAGATGCCGACTTCAGCCAGAGGCGATCGCGAGCCGCGCTCTTGGGCTGCCTGGATGCCGGGGCGGTAGTCTTGCAGGTCATCGGCGTTAACGCCATCGATAACGTAGGGGTAGCCGCGCTCGAGGGCCATCGGCCGGAGAGTATCGTGCAACTCGCTTTTGCAGAAATAGCAACGATTGGCTGGATTCGAGGCGTAGTTGGGGTTGTCTAACTCTTGGGTGGCAACTAGCTCGTGGCGCACCCCCAGCCAGGTTGCTTGGTCTTTGGCCGCATCGAGGTCTTCGGGCAATAGTGAAGGCGAGACGGCAGTCACCGCCACCACCCGCGCTCCCAAGACATCCGCCGCCACTTTCACCACCAGGGTGCTGTCGATACCGCCAGAATAGGCCACCAGTACCCCGGCAGATTGTTCGGCCAGCAAGACGCGCAGGCGCGCGAGCTTGTCTCGAGTTGGCGCGGGCAAAGCCGCAGAGTTAGGGATCCGGGCAGTCGTCATAGGAGGAGGCTGGCGTCACGAGGGGTAAATGGAAAGTAAAACAGCTACCTTGCTGGGGTTCGGAAACAACCGTGATATCGCCACCATGAAGCTGGGCGAGCTTCAGCGACAGCGTCAGGCCCAAGCCGGTCCCCGGATCGTCGAGGGTGCGGGTGGCTCGGATTTGCTGGAAGGGCTGGAACAGGCTCGGCAGGTCGGCATCGGCAATGCCGACGCCCGTGTCCGCTACGGAGAACCGAATCTCGCGCTCGTCAGAGCTGACCTGGAGATTGACCGACCCCTCGCGAGTGAACTTCACGGCATTGGAGAGCAAATTCACCAGAATCTGCTGCAAGCGCATGCGGTCGGCCCAGCACGCCGGTAAATCAGGCGCAATCGTCAGCCCTAGCTCTATGCCCTGCTCCTGAGCCTTGCCGGCGACCAACTCCAGGGAGGCGCGGCAGATGCCCTCAATGGGGATTATTTCTAAGTGTAACTCTTCGCGATTGGCTTCGATTTTGGAGAGATCGAGCAGGTTGTTGAGCAGCGAGAGCAAATATTCACTGCAGTTGTAGAGAGCATTGGCGTAGCTTAGCTGGCGGTCGTTGAGCGGCCCATAGTGGCAGGCGCGCAACATGCGGGCAAATCCGAGAATATTGGCGAGTGGGCCGCGAATTTCGTGGCTCATGATGGCGAAAAATTCTTGCTGCGTGTCGCTCTCGGCTTGAATTTTCTGCAGCTCTCGCTCGAGCGTGTCGGTTCGAGAGGCCGCTGTTGCGAGCAGTTTGCTCTGACACAAGGCGATCGCACAATGCAAGGCTGCAGTCTGTGCCAGAAGTGAGTCTGTCGCGCTCCAAGGTTCGGGATGCTGGCGGCCCCGCAATAGTAGGCTAAGGGCACCCCAACAGCAGCTGTCGTAGCGCAGGGGTACCAGAACAACAGCTTCGATATCTTGCAGGGGAACCAGAGTTTGCATAGCAGCGGACCATTGAGTCCGAGCCAGCTTCAGGGGTTGTCCGCGCTTTAAGCGGTGCTGGTAATGAGGAACGAAGGGGTCGAACTTGCCCAGCCAGAGGCGATTGCCCGCGCGCGACGCTGCCAGGTGGCGAATGCGCCAGGGGCCGTTGCCCGATTCTGGAACGGCCAGCCAGCAGCACTCAGCACGCAAGGTTTCCTGCAACCAGTCGAGCGTCTCTTGCAAAGTATGGGTCGCATCGGCGCTGATGGCGCGCTCTTGCAGCCGCACGCTCGCGCGCTCGAGCGCGCGCTGCTGGCGGAGTTGCCCTCGCAAGCGAGCATTTTCTGCGGCTAGCTCGGCTAGGCCCCAATCGCGAGTTGCTAAAACCTGTCTGAGTGCCTCGGGCAAGCGCTCTGGTGCCACCGCCGCAGGTAGATAATCTGCCAGGCCCGCCCGGAAGCAAGTTGCCAGTGCGGCTGGCTCGATGCGATCGCCCACCAAGAGAACCGGCAGGTCGCACTCAATTACTTGCAAGCGTGCCAGCAGAGCGACCGGGAGGTCGTCGTCGTCTGATGCCTGAGGTTCGCTGGGAGGCTGGGGAGCCTGCAGCCAAATGATGGCAGCGATGTCAGTGGTTATCCCTAGCAGAATCTGCCCGGCATTGTCTTGCCCGACAAAGTCTGACGACTGCAGCCGACACTCGAAGTCTACTGCTTCTAGAGCTTGCTGCCAGGGTGCTGAGGCTACCTCGTCGGTAACGAGTAGCAGCACTGTAAGACGAGCAATCTGCGACTGTAGGGGGAATGGATTGGGGTTCGAGCCAGAATCTCCCATGCCGCCTTTCGCAGGAGTTGCCTACAAGATAATTTCTGCGCCGGGTCGCCCAGCTGCGAAGTTAGGCCCTAGATGACAGACCAACGCAGTCAAATTGTGACACATACAGAAGCCCATCGCAGCAGCTCAGCTCGCGAGGTTGTCCGATAACTATCTAGAATTGACGCCGTTGGAAAACAGCCGCGGCCAAAGCCAATAGCAAAATAATGTAGACGCCCCCGTAAAGTGCCGATCCGAGTAGCTCTGGTGAGGTCGGCAGCAGACCGTAGGCAGCGTCGTTGCGGAAATTAAATCTCTCGAGATCCGGCAGGATGTAGTAGAGCCAGCGGGTCGCACGCTCGATGCCTGGGTTCTCACTCAATTCGCCCAACTCGAGTAAATCCCTCGACAGATGACCCATAACATAAACGCCAAAGGAAAGCAGCATCGCCAAAATCGAGTTTGTAAAACTGCCGAAGAGCATGGCTGCGGCCACCAGCAAGGCTAGCTCTAACGACAAAAAGACCAGTGCGAGAGACATCGCACCTGCCGGAAAGCTGTAGTTGCTGAGGCTCAATATGGCGAAATGGGCCGCACCCATCAAGGCCACCATCGCGCTCGTCACGGCCCACAAACCCAAATGTTTGCCAACGATGAGTTCCGGGCGACTGACCGGCTTGGGGACCAGGATCAAAATCGTGCGCTTCTCGATTTCTTTGTTGAGGAGGCCCGTGCCGACAAATACGGCTACCAAAGTCGACAGTAGGCCGATTGCTCCGAGACCCAGGTCGATTGCGATCTTTTCGTCTAGCCCCAGCGAAATCTTAGATATCAGCTGCAGGGCCCCTAATAGAAGCAGGGCAAAAGCAGCAACAAGGTATAGGAGGCGCTCGCGGATAACCTCCATGAAGCTATTGATGGCGACAGCAAGGATTCTTTTCGGACTCATGTCTCGACGAGATCGGCCTCCATTTTTGTCAGCACTGCCGTGCCGGAAAAGAAAGCATTTGGGCTTTTGTCTGGAGTCCCTCCAGAGGAGCCTTATGCAAAGGCTTTCGGAGGCTAGTGTACCCCAAAGCAACCTGCAACCATAAACCAGAGCGGTTCTCGATCTGCTCGAGCTAGACTGGAGGCGCTGTGAGGGCAAGGGGAGAAAGCATGCACCAGCTAGCTGGATTTTCGCTTTTTTACGTTTTTGGCATCGTCATGGGCGTTGCCATTGCCCTGACCGATCTGTTTCCAGGGGAATTTTTACTGGTGGTGGGTTTGGCTCACCTGCTGCTGCTGGTGGTCTGGGGATTGTTTTTTCTGCCGAGATCCCTCAAAGCAGGGGCCGGAGAGCGCGTTCAAACTGCAGGCTACCTGCACACGCTGATCGGTTTTGCTGCTGCCCTGCTAAGTCTCGAGCGGGGAGATGTGGATCTTGTGGGGGTGCTCTATCCCTTGGGGAGCGCGCTCTCGACTAGCATTATCGGCTGGCTCTTGGGCGGTGAGATTGTCAGCCTGGGCGCGAATGCCGAGCGTCGCACTCTGGATACCGAGTACCAACAGGTTGCCCGCGAACTTGCCGCCTTCGGCGAAGCTCTCCAGCAGGTGCATGATGTTTATCTGAGTACCGTCGAGCGCGCGACGGATGCCTATCGAGATTTGCACGCCCAACAAATCGAGCTGCTGCGCCAACACCAGCAGCTCCAGACCAAACTCGTCAGCGATAACGAGCACCAGTACGCGCGCTTGGCCGAGACCCAAGGACAACTCAGCGATCGCCTCAACGCGCTGTTCTCAGCTGCGATCGTGCGACTGGGAGATTTGAGTGCGAGTTTCACCCGCGCCACCCAGGAATTGCAGGCCGTCGAAACGGTGGTGCAAAATGCCCGCCCAAACCCCAGCACGAGACAGCAGCCGCCCGCCCACGCAGAACCCGTGAAAAACACACAGAACAGCTCGCCAACAACCGCCGCTCAGATCGGTCCCCAAAACACCCCAGAGCCCTAGATGAACCCCAAAGACCTCAAATACGGCGAAATCTTTGCGTTTTTGGCCTTTATCTTTCTGTTTATCATCTTGGCAACCCGTGCCGACCTACGCCGCAGCCAAGAGGTGGCCGCGCGCGTGCCAGAACTCGAGAGCGAGCTAGCCCGCCAACAGCAAACAGCGGCCCAGGTCCCGGAACTACAGCGCCAGCTCCAGAAAGCACGCCAGAGCGCTGCAGGCGATCGCCTTGCCAAACGCAGGACGACCAACGCAACCCAGGCCCATATCGCTCGGCTCGAAGCCAAAGCTGCTGAAGTCGACCGTCTCGAAGCCGAGCTTGCCGCTGCCCGCACGGCTGCAGTCGAGGCCGCCCGACCGCCCATCGTCGTGCTCTCCGAAGCCAATCGTCGCTACGAATTTGAGGTGGGCTCGGCGGTCATTTCCGATAACTACAAGCAGGCGCTCCTCGAACAAATCGTGCCCCAGCTGGAGCGCCACAGTCGCGAGTGTGGCTGCGATGCCATTGAGGTTATCGGTCACACCGACGGCCTACCCGTGGGAGGGCGATCCAACTTGGATCGAGAACTCGTTGCGGCCTTCAATCGAGCGGAGCTGCCGCAGCTGGTGCCGGGGAGTAACTTGGATTTAGGCATGCTGCGCGCCCTGTCGATCGTCCGAGTTCTGCGGGCAGCCCAGCGAGAGGGCGCTCTCCCGCGCATTCGCTACTTTCTGCCCTACTCTGCCGGCCAGATGCTGCGCCCGGACCGCACTCTAGAAATCGATTCCGGCTCGATTCGCGACAAGAGCCGCCGCCGCATCGAGCTGCGCTTGCTCGACTCGAATGCCTGGACTGGGACAGAAGCTGGCAACTCCACCAGAAGATCCCCATTTAGAGCGAGATAGAATCTCTTGCGGCCAAAGGGCTTTCGCTCGCTAACAAGCGCCCGGGTGTCAAACGACATTGGCGTGCAGCTCCATTTAGGAATTTGGCACGAGTATCGCACGCCAATGTCAAGCCGCCCGCGCCCCTCGCTCCCCAAAAGGCTCAGCCGCCGCAACCCCACCCGACGACGGAATGGCCCGCACCAAAAACTCCCCCACCCCCGCCAGCCAGCCCTCGGCATCGGCATCAGCCAGCAGCTCGTGCCCGGCCCCAGCAAACTGCAGCAACTGCTTCTCACCCGCCAGAGCGCGGAAAATTCCCCTAACCTCAGCTTCGCTTACGCGCGGATCGCAGCTACCCCGCATCAGCAGCGTCGGGCAGCATACCTGGCGAGCAAACTCCACCGGATTGTGAGCAAAACCATTGTGGCCGTGCTGCAAGCAGCCCCAAAACAAAATCAGCTCCGCCAACCCCCTTGACGGCGCCCCCATCACCTGCAAGCGGTGACGCACGGCCGAGATCAGGCGGTCGAAAGGACACTCCAGCACGATCGCCGCCGGACGTACCCGGTGCAGCGCGATCGCCCGCACCACCGCCACGGCCCCCATCGACATACCAAAAAGCACCAACGGCAAATGGGGCCAGCGCTGGCGCGCCCAGCGCGCGACGATAGCAACATCTTTTGCTTCGCGCACGCCCAGAGTCGTACTGGTGCCACTCGAGCCGCCCGCCCCACGAAAATCAACGAGTACGGTCGCGCAGCCCAGCTCCCGCAGCTGGCAAGCCGCATTCAAAAGCGTGTCTTTGCTCTCGCCATAGGCTGGAAAGAGCAGCACCACAGCTTTAGCGCGACCCTCCGCCGGAATCTGCCAGATTTCGAGCCACTGCCTGCTGCCGACAGGCAGGCACTCGGTTGCGTAGGGCAGCCCCAGATCGGCTGGGGTTCGGCGGTTTTGCGGGCGCGGGCAGGGTTTACCCCTGAGAGCCAAGCGGACGCGATCGCCCAGAGGAAGCCGATCGGGTGGCAACCAGCTGAGGCCGTGGGGCCCGTAGTGGGTGACCGCCCAAGCGTGGACCCAAGCCAGACTATTGAGTGCTAGGCCGGGGGTAGCGAGTGTCAGTAAATTGACTGTAGACAGTTGGGGCATAGAAGAGGGCGCGAAGAATGGCGCAGTCGGGGCGGAATCACCCCATTCTTTAAATATTAAGATTGTGTAAACGTTTTTGGGGGAAATGTTAAAGATTCATTCCTGCGCCGAGCGTCTCTCATGCCAAACGAGATCGAAAAGGGCAACCCCGGTCGGGCTGCCCTCTTTAGCAGGAGTTAGATTGGGGAGCTTCTGATACCAGAAGCTAGCTCTAGCTTAGATCTGGGCGACGAAGCGTTCTTTTTCAGGGATTTCGACGTATTCGGCCAGGATTTGACGGAATTCGTCGCCATCGATAGTTTCTTTCTCAACCAAAAGATCGACAAGGCGATCGACAGCTTCGCGGTTATCCCGGACCAGCGTCCGCGCCTGCTGATGGCACTCTTCGACAATCTCGCGAACCTTGACATCAATACGAGCGGCAATCTCTTCTGAGTACTCAGAGCGAGACATCAAGCCACTGCCCAAGAAGACTTCCCCCGAGGGATTCTCCAGTGCCAAGGGACCCAGCTCGGACATGCCGAAACGGGTAACCATTTGGCGGGCCATTGCCGTGAGCTGCTGGATGTCGCCGCTCGCGCCGCTGGTCACCTCATCCTCGCCAAAGATCTCTTCTTCGGCCGCGCGGCCGCCCAGAGCGCCCATGATGCGCGCCTTGAGCTGAGCGCGCGTCACGAGGCTCTGCTCTTCACCGGGGGTGAACCAGGTCAGACCGCGAGCTTGGCCGCGCGGAATCAGCGTGACCTTCTGAACGGGGTCGTGGTCTTTGACCAGAGTGCCGACGATCGCGTGGCCGACTTCGTGGTAAGCAATCAAGCGCTTGCTCTTGCTATCGACCAGGGGCGTTCCCTCCATGCCCGCAATGACCCGATCGACCGCATCATCGATTTCGGCGAGGGTAATTTCTTTCTTGCGGCGGCGGGCTGTCAGAATGGCTGCTTCGTTGAGCAAGTTAGCTAAGTCCGCCCCCGTGAAGCCAGGAGTGCGGCGAGCGATGGTGTCAATCGAAACATCAGCCGCCAGCTTTTTGTTGCGAGCGTGCACGTTGAGAATACCCACGCGGCCCTTGAGGTCGGGAGCATCGACGGTTACCTGGCGATCGAAGCGACCGGGACGCAGCAGAGCCGTATCCAGAACGTCGGGGCGGTTGGTTGCAGCAATAACGATGATGCCGGTGTTGCCCTCGAAGCCATCCATCTCCGTCAGGAGCTGGTTGAGGGTTTGCTCGCGCTCGTCGTTGCCACCACCAATGCCCGCACCGCGCTGGCGGCCGACGGCGTCAATCTCATCGATGAAGATCAAGCAAGGGGCGTTCTCTTTGGCTTTCTTAAAGAGATCGCGCACGCGGGAGGCGCCGACGCCGACAAACATTTCCACAAATTCCGAGCCAGAAATGCTAAAGAACGGCACGCCCGCTTCGCCAGCAATCGCTTTGGCAAGCAAGGTCTTGCCGGTACCGGGAGGGCCGACGAGCAGAGCGCCTTTGGGGATGCGCGCGCCGACGGCTGTAAAGCGCTCCGGCTGCTTCAAGAAGGTCACGACCTCCTGCAGTTCTTGCTTGGCCTCTTCAACACCAGCGACGTCTTCGAACAAAATGCCCGTCTTGGCTTCCATTAAGAAGCGAGCGCGAGACTTGCCAAAGTTCATCGCCTGGCCGGGGCCGCCATTGACATTCCCGGAGCGGCGAAACAAGAAAAATAGCGATCCGATCAGCAGGACGGGGAAGATGAGATTGCCCAAGAAGCCCCAAATGGCACCGTTGTTGCTGGCTGGGTGAGAATCAATCGCGACGCCGCGGTCGCGCAGCTTGCTGACGAGTTCGGGGGCGCGCTCCGGTAGGTCCACGCGCAAGCGCTGGATGCGGCCGTCGAGTTGCGGGTCTTCAGCTTGAACGATTGCCGTCCGGCCACCGTCAAACAAGTCCACAGAGCGAACGCGACCGTTATCCAAGTACTCCAGGAAGCGACCGTAGGTCATGCGGGTATTGGCAGCATTACTGGCAGACATTCCCGTGTTGGGGGTGAATGTGCCTTGCCAAAGGAAAAACCCAATGACCAGTGCTGGCAACGTCCAAAGTAGTATGGCTTTCCAGGGAAGTTTCATCTTCTGTTTATCTGCTTTGAGTTTCTAATAACGACCGTAGCGGCTGGCGGCTCTCTCTGGCTCGAGTGGGACTCATCCCGACTGGGCCTGGAGAATGCCTACTAGCTTGCAGATTGCCGTTGTGTATCCTAATCTTAACTAAATTTAACTTCAATTCTCAGAAAGTCGGAAAGCCAAAGCGGCAGAGCCCTGCCCTGCAGAAGCTCTGCCACCTCGATTTGGCGACTGTTTCGGCAGCGCCACTCAAAACGCCTAGAGCAGGCACTTAGTAGGTTTCGACGTGCCAGCGCTCGGCTTTCTTGAGCTGCTTGCGGTACTCGGTCCAGTCGAGGCCGTGCTTGCTGGCTTCGCCGCTGAGAGCCTCGTCGATACCATCCTCCATGCCCTTGAGGCCGCACATGTAGGCGTGAGAATTCTCCTTTTGGAGAAGCTCCCAAATCTCGGGTGCGTGCTCGGCAACGCGGTTCTGGATGTACATTTTCTGGCCATCGGCAGTCTTTTGCTCGCGGCTG
This sequence comes from uncultured bacterium, assembly GCA_964435975.1. Lineage (GTDB taxonomy): Bacteria > Cyanobacteriota > Cyanobacteriia > Cyanobacteriales > Rubidibacteraceae > CAYTBI01. The sequence continues at coordinate 39,742 of CAYTBI010000025.1, read as the reverse complement.
ATGGCATAAGTCAGGCGGAAATTGTCAGGAAACTCGGCCTGTAGGGCTTCGAGCTCTTCTTGGTAGAGAATATTCTCGGTGTGCGGAATGCCGAAGATGAGCCAGGCGAATCCTTCAAACTTGTAATCGGGATTGTTTTCTTTAAACATCCGCCACAGGAAGGCACGGAAGGGAGCGATACCAGTACCGGTGGCCATCATAACGACGCTAGCCGTGGGATCTTCAGGTAGCAGCATCTCCTTGCCGACTGGGCCTGTGATCTGCACTTCAGTACCCGTTTCGAGGCCGCAGAGGTAGCTGGAGCAGACGCCGTAAACTGTCTCGCTAGTCTCGGGGTGCTTGTAGACCAGCTCGCGCACGCACAAGGAGACGGTCTTGTCGTCGACCCGATCGCCGTGACGGGTCGAAGCAATAGAGTAAAGGCGCAGCTTGTGCGGCTTGCCATTGGCATCGGTACCCGGAGGAATGACACCGATACTCTGGCCCTCGAGATAGCGCAGCTCGCTGCCCTCGAGATCGAACGTCAGGTGGCGAACCTTACCGACACCGCCCTCGCGGACCAGCTCGTAGTTTTCGAGGCACTTGCCCATCCAGGGGGTTTTCGGCTTGTAAATATTGACTGGAACGTCAGACTTTTTCTTGGCTTCTGCTTGAGTCATAACTTTATCTACTTCTGCTGGGAATTGGGATACCGCGATCGCGTCGCTACCGACTGAGCTAGGCCAGCCCTCAGGCTTATAGAGCCCTACAGAGCCTGTCGCCGAACGCTATCACACCTTGCCAGCTAGCTTGCCGACAGCCTTGCCAGCGCAGGGATGCCGCGCGATCGGGCGTGGAAAACCTCGCAGGCTCTCGCGGCAACCATCGCATCTTGCATAACACTGTATTACGAGTTTGCAGGAATTCCCACCCAACCCGACCTACCACCGAGCGAGAATGCATGGGGTTGCCACCGCGCGACTGCGAGGAATTCTCTACATACTAAGAAACGCTGGAGAACGGCGAGCGTGTAAACTGTTAGCGGCGAGCAATTTAAGAGTTTCTTCTTAGGTGTTGCCCGCCAAGTGGTGCTAGCAATTCATGCCAGATGCTCTCCTTGTTCGGGATCTACTGGTTCTGTTAGAATCCCCATCCAAGTGAGGCTACGTACCCAGGGGGCGCGATGGCTCGCGGGTGCGGCGGGGGGATTGCCAGCCCGAATCTACAGGCGGCGGTTTGAAAAATAGATTTACTTTGCTGTTATTCGAGGAACGTCATGATTGACAAGCTAGACCGTATCGTACTCATCGGGGTCGCAGGCGACTCTGGCTGTGGCAAGTCGACTTTCTTGCGCCGCCTGAAGGATTTATTCGGCGAAGACTTCATGACGGTGATTTGCCTCGACGATTATCACAGCCTGGACCGCAAAGGCCGCAAGGCTGCGGGGGTCACCGCCCTCAATCCGAAGGCCAATAATTTCGACTTGATGTACGAGCAGATCGCAGCCCTCAAGCAGGGCAAGGCGATTGACAAGCCGATTTACAACCACGAAACCGGAGAAATCGACCCCCCCGAACGCATCGAGCCCAACCGAGTCATTGTCATTGAAGGCCTGCACCCGCTCTACGACGAGCGCGTCCGCGAGCTGATTGACTTCGGCGTTTACCTTGATATCGGTCAAGAGGTAAAGATTAACTGGAAAATTCAGCGCGACATGGCCGAGCGAGGCCACACCTACGAAGACGTGTTGGCCTCGATTGAGGCCCGCAAGCCCGACTTCACCGCCTACATCGAGCCCCAGCGCGAGTTTGCCGATGTCGTCATCCAAGTGTTGCCAACCCAGCTCATCGACGACAAAGAGAGTAAGTACCTGCGGGTGCGCCTGATCCAGAAAGAAGGAGTCGAAAACTTCGACCCGGTCTATCTCTTTGACGAAGGCTCCACCATCGATTGGCGTCCCTGCGGTCGCAAGCTGACCTGCTCCTATCCAGGCATCAAGATGTTTTACGGTCCGGATGCCTACTATGGCCATGAGGTCTCCGTGCTCGAAGTCGATGGTAAGTTCGACGACCTCAAGGAGATGATTTACATCGAGAGCCACCTGAGCAACACCTCGACCAAGTTCTACGGCGAGATGACCGAGTTGATGCTCAAGCACCCCGACTATCCCGGCTCCGACAACGGCACCGGCCTGTTCCAGGTTTTGGTTGGCTTGAAGATGCGCGAAACCTACGAGCGCCTGCTCCAACAGGCAGCAGAGGCTACGGCTACGGCTACGGCGTAGCGGGCTGTTTTTTCTGACTCCGATGAGCTACCGATGAGTTACCGGTCGTCGAGCCCTCAGGCGGCAATCCTTTAACTAGAGGGTTGCCGCTTTTTTGAGCGTCTTGCAAGCGATGAAGAGCCCGTGCCAACCGGCCGAGATTCCGTACGTGGCGGCCAGCCGGGGAAACCCGCGATTTGATACTCTAGACAAAATAATATTGTTGGCAAAACTGGGGGCGAGCGTGGAAATTCAGGTTGGTCGAGGTAAGAAGGCACGTCGAGCCTACGGCTTTGACGAGATCGCTCTAGTTCCAGGGCGGCGAACCTTAGACCCGAGTTTGGCAGACACGCGCTGGCAGTTAGGGGGCATCGAGCGCGAAATCCCAATTATTGCCAGTGCGATGGACGGCGTGGTTGATGTGCGCATGGCCGTGCTCCTCTCGCAACTGGGCGCTCTGGGGGTTCTAAATCTTGAGGGCATCCAGACGCGCTACGCCGATCCCAATCCCGTGCTGGCGCGGATCGCCGCTGTCGGCAAAGATGAGTTTGTCGGCTTGATGCAGGAGCTTTACGCCGAGCCCATTAAAGCCGACCTAATTGCCACTCGCATCGGCGAAATCAAATCCCAGGGGGGAATTGCAGCGGTCAGCCTCACCCCGGCAGGCGCGGCAAAATATGGAGCGACGGTCGCCGAGGCGGGGGCCGACTTGATTTTCGTGCAAGCCACGGTAGTGTCGACGGCCCATCTCTCGCCGGAGCATATCGCGCCGTTGGATTTAGCGAAGTTCTGCCAAGACATGCCCGTGCCCGTGATTTTGGGCAACTGCGTGACCTATGAGGTCGCTCTCGATCTGATGAAAGCGGGCGCAACAGCCGTACTCGTGGGCATCGGGCCGGGGGCGGCATGCACCTCGCGCGGCGTTCTGGGGGTGGGCGTGCCGCAGGTTACGGCCGTCTCCGATTGCGCTGCCGCGCGCGATGACTATTTCCAAGAAACCGGGCGCTACGTCAGCGTCATTGCCGATGGCGGTTTGGTCACCGGGGGCGATATTTGCAAGTGCGTTGCTAGCGGTGCCGATGCCGTGATGATCGGATCGCCCATCGCACGGGCAGCCGAAGCCCCGGGCCAAGGCTTTCACTGGGGGATGGCAACGCCATCGCCGGTACTGCCCCGCGGCACGCGCATCAACGTCGGCACCACCGGTACGATCGCCGAAATTCTCACCGGCCCAGCCCGGCTCGATGACGGCACCCACAATCTTTTGGGAGCCCTCAAGACCTGCATGGGCACCCTTGGGGCCAAAGACCTCAGGGAGATGCAGGATGTGGAAATCGTGATCGCGCCTTCACTGCTGACCGAAGGCAAGGTCTACCAAAAAGCACAGCAGTTGGGAATGGGCAAATAGGCGAACTAGCTTTGCTGGGCCGTCGGTCGGAGGTCCCCACCCGGCAGGGCGTCACTGGCTGCCTCTCCTAGCATGCCCGGCAGCAAAGCCGAGCGCGTGGGGATGGCATCGAGCGCAATTTCGTCTCTTTGGGTAAATCGCGGGCGCAGGATCTGTCGGGCTAGCAGGGCTGGCATTTGCAAATCGTTGGGGTGTTGGCGTCGCAGCCACTGGCCCGGACGACAAAATAGCAGCTCCACCAGGTGTCGGTGCTGGCTATCGCTCAGGGGGGCAAACCGGATCTCGATTGCGGCTTCTTGGCCGGGGAGCGCTCGCCCCGCTAGCGTCAGCGGCCCCGGCCATTCGTCACACTGGATCTCAACTTCTAGGTCGGCAGCGGCTTCTAGATCGAGATCTTGCCAATCATCCACGCGGACTCGCAGGCCGCTCTCGGAAGCCAGCAGGGTCGTCCCGGCGATGGCGCGATCGCCCTGGCGAATGGCGACTGGCTTTTGCAGGCCCAGCCATTCGTAAGTTTCGAGGCGGGCGGCGTCGATGCAGCCTAAGATGGCTAGCCCAATAAAAATGAGGTTGTAGATCCACCAAAAGACCCAGATGCCGGCGTTTCCGGGCGCGATCGCACTCAGCAGCAGTCTCGACTCTTCAGACCCCGAGAGCCCAGACCAGACAAACAGCCCCAGGGTTAGAGCATTTCCCAGCCAAAGAACGGCCAACGGAGCCGTCAGCCAAAGATTGAGTTGCGGCTTGGTTGCAGAGAGGCCCTTGGGCGTCACGCGGAACCCGCGAGCAAAGGGGACGATTAGGGTTTGGAGCGCGGTCAGGCTCAAAGGAATGGCGTGAATGATGCCGTAAATATCCGCTACAAATGCCGAATCCGAGCGATCGCTCAGCCAGCTCGTCGTCACCAGGCGCAACAGGAAAGTCAGAATCAAGAAATCGAAAAACTCGTTCGCTGTAAAAGCTAAGGGCAGGACCCGCGTCAGGACCCAGAGCATGGGGATGCACAGATAAAAGAGGCGGCTAAAACCCGTCAGCCAGTAAGAGAGATGGGCGAGGTGACCCAGGCGCTGGCGGAGTTTGAGGCCCGGAAGTGTCAGCGGATTCGCCCGGATAAAGAATGCCTGCAAGCTGCCATTGAGCCAGCGCTGCTGTTGGGCAATGTAAGCATCGAAGCTTTCTGCCGATAGGCCAGCGCAAAGATTTTCGTCTAGATAGATAACCCGCTGCCCGTTAGATTCGAGCTTGATACCGGTGAATAAATCTTCGCAGAGGGATTCGGTAACGAACCCGCCTGCTAGCTCCACGGAACGGCGCCGCACGATAAACCCAGATCCGTCGCAAATTGTCGAGCCGACGCTATCGAGGGTGAGCTGGGTCTGGCGAGAGAATGCTTCTCGCTCTGTGGTCATGTACGCCGCCAAGCCCAGATTTCTAACGATCGGGTCGGGATTGTAATAGTTCTGATGGGTCTGCACCAACCCAACATCCGCGCGATCGAAAAAACCTACCGTGCGCTGCAGGAAATTGCGCGTCGGGATGAAATCCGCGTCGAATACGGCAACCAGTTCGCCGCGAATTTTGGTCAGGGCGTGATTTAGATTGCCAGCCTTGGCATGGCAGCGGTCGTGGCGGGCGATATACTCGCACCCCAGATCGCGGGCGAGTTGGGCGATCGCCTCGCGGCGACCGTCATCTAAAACGTAGATAGTCTTTTGGGGATAATCGAGAGCCTGACATCCCAAAATAGTCCGCCGTAAAATTCGCTCTGACTCGTTGTAGGTTGGAATCAGAACATCCACGGCGGGGAGATATTGCGCCGTTTCGACCAGGGTTTGATAGCGGTCGGCCTCGCGGCTGCGATCTCGCTGGCGCGGCTGCCAAAAAATCAGTGGCAGCGCCGTCAGTGTCAGGGGAATCTCCAGCAAGAGTAGTACCAAAGACGCAATGCCATCCCAGGGCCCAGCAAAATTTGGGGTCGCCAGCACCCGCCAGAGCACGTAGCGTAAGATAGCCACCGTCAAAATGCCCGTAATAACCCTGCGCGCCCAACTCCGCGGGCGCGGCACGGCAACCATGACGGCGAAAATAACCACAAACAACAGCGCGATCGCCCCGAGCCAAAGAGGTCGCCAGGGTTCGGCTGGAGCGCTGACAAACCACGGCGGAGCGAGCTGGGCTTGGTGCAGGGCCGCTGCTGCCGCCAAGAGAGTGGCATTGCCCGACAACCAAAGAATAGACAGTATCGCAAAGCACCCCAAACCCAGCAGCATCAGTAGCGTTGCAAGGTGTACTTTGGCGGCTTGAGGAATTCGGGCTGAGGGCATAAGCGACTTCTCTGGTGCGACGATCCGAGGCGGTATTCGACCGTTCTACCTGACTAGGCCCACGGCCACCTCGGGCCGCAGCCAGATGCCGTGCCGAGCGGCCAACTCATCGATGGGCAGCCGGACGTACTCGTAGCGATCGTACTCCTGCTGCCGGACGATGCGATCGTTCCAAACGACGATATCGAGATCGATCGTTCGCGGTCCGGATTTGATAGCTGTTTTGACGCGCCCCAAGCGCTTTTCGACCCCTTTCAGGTAGCGGTTGAGGCTCTCGAAATCGAGGCTCGCACGCAGGTACAGAGCCGAATTAAGAAAATCGGGCTGATATTGGTAACCAACGGGCTTGGTTACCATGGCCTCGGTGGCATCGACCAGGATGTGCTCTCGAGCCAGAATCAGCTCCGCACGGCGAATATTTTCAACTGGATTGATGTTAGATCCAACGGATAGCAGAACGTCGTTCATGACAGTTGTGCCTCTTGAGGACTGTAGTTTTCCGAGTTTTGTCCGACATTGGTTAGCGACTCGCCCCCGTCGACCGTCAGAATTTGGCCGGTGACAAACTCATTGGCCAGGATGTACCGCATCGCCTGCAGAAGGTAATCCACGTCTCCTTGGCGCCGCACGGGAATGCCGCGAACGCGCCAGGCAATATACTCGGGAGACCGGGCAGACATGGGCAAAGTTACCCCGGGAGCGATGCCATTGACGCGAATATTGGGGGCTAGCTCGACGGCTGCAAGCTTCGTCAACTCCGCTAGGGCTTTCTTCGTAAGCAGATATGCCGAGTAGTGGTACTGATTGAAGGCGATTTTGTTGTCGATGATGTTAATGACATTGCCGGCACCGCAACCTCGGGCAAATGCCTGCGTGAGGAAGTAGGGGGCCCGCAAGTTGACAGCAAACTGCCGGTCGAAGACCGCCAAGCTGGTCTCAGACAGAGGAGCAGCATCGTAAACAGAAGCGCTATTAACCAAGACATTAAGGCCGGGAAAGCGATCGCGTGCGGCCGCAACCAGCCCTTCGAAATCGGGATCGGCTGTAAAGTTTGCCTGGAAGCACTCACAGCTAACACCAAGACGGCGAATCTCATCTACCGCTCCATCGGGTGGAGACTGGTTGAAATGAATCGCAATGTCATAGCCTAGGCGCGCCAGCTCTAGAGCAAACGCCCGACCCAAACGAATAGCACCACCAGTTATCAGAGCAGCTCCATTCACAACAATCCGACTCCCCACAAAAAACTAGGGCGAAATATCATCCGCCCAAAATAAAGCTGCCTGCAAACATCTCGCATCGGCCATTGGGGATAGCATCCATCAGCAAAGAAGCTTAATGAATCCCATAGCTCGGGAGCCCAACCAAGGCCCGCAGCAGATCCAGTCGATCCGACTACATCTGTGGGTTTGAGGTAGCAAGCGACACAAATTCTGCACCGCAGCATTAAAAACATCTGCCAGCATTTTACCAGTAGATTCAGCATTGGTATAGAAATGTAAAGATTCGCTATTTACAGATTACAGTCAACCCCTGAACGTTCGCTGAAATACCTCACAAAAGTGAAATGGCCCCCGACATATACAGAGCCATGGCGCGGGTATGACGCGGGTGTGTGGCAGCCTAGACTGAGACTGTGGTTTCGAGTTTTTGGGTCACTTCCCAAACACCGTGCAAGTTGAGGCGGTAGCTCAGAGGGTGTGCGATCGCGTAGGCCGTACTCTCGTAGAGAACGTCGATTTCGATGAGGCCGTTTTCTTTGAGGGTGCGGCCCGTCGAGACCAAATCGACGATCGCCTCCGACATACCAGTAATCGGCCCGAGCTCGACAGAACCGTAAAGGGGGACAATCTCGACGGGCAGATCGAGCTTCTGGAAATGGTCGCGCGCGCAGGTGACATATTTCGAGGCAATGCGGGCGTGGGGCGGCAAATCTAGCGTCTTGCGGTAAGGGCTAGCCGCCGGTACGGCCACAGACATGCGACAGTATCCAAACTTGAGGTCGGCAATCTGCGCGACTGCGGGTTTCTTTTCTCGCAACACGTCGTAGCCCACAATGCCCAGCTGAGCCTGGCCGTACTCGACATAGACCGGCACATCCTGGGCGCGAACGAGCATGGCTTTGGCCGTGCCGGTCGGATCGGCAATTTGGAGTTGGCGGTTGTTTTTATCGAGGAAGGCAGAAAAATCTAGGCCAATTTTCTGCAGGAGGGCGATACTCTCATGGAGTAGTGCCCCTTTGGGAATCGCGACGACGAGCATGATGGCGTTTGGAGTTGGCTCTCGCTCGATAGTACCCTCAATCTCAGCCCATGCATATCCTCATCGTTGAAGATGAATCCGAGCTACTGGCCGCTTTGCAGCGGCTGTTGGAGCGCGAAGGGTATTGTGTCGATACTGCAAGCGATGGTCCCGGAGGCGCCCGGCTGGCTGCAGCGCAGGGCTACGACCTGTTGATTCTCGATTGGATGCTGCCGGAGATTTCTGGTCTCGATCTGTGCCGAGAGCGGCGCCATGGCGGCGATGTCACGCCGATCCTGATTCTGACCGCCAAAGATACGGTAGACGATCGCGTCGCCGGCCTCGATGCTGGGGCCGACGATTACATTGTCAAGCCATTTGAGCTGCGAGAGTTTTTGGCTCGGGTCCGGGCACTGCTGCGACGGTCGCCTGGAGCGGGCGAATCGACCGCTACCACTCTCAAGTATGGGGGTATAGAGTTACAGCCCGACAATCAGATAGCCTTTCGTGCGGGAAGTCCGCTAGCACTCTCTGCCCAAGAAACGCGCCTGCTCGAGTGTTTTCTGCGGCATCCGGGACAAATTCTCAGCCAGCAGCAAATCCGCGATTGGATCTGGCAAGGTAGCCAGCAGCCGAGCAGTAATGTGGTGGCTGCTTTGGTGCGCTTGTTGCGCCGCAAAATTGAGACAACAGGGGTACCAAACCCGATTCGGACGGTGTACGGCAAGGGCTACTGCTTTGGCGAGCCCATGGCATCCGATAGCTTTGGGGCCGGGAGTGGCAAGACGACTTAGCGCGCGGCGGCTGCCAGTCTCGGCAGGTGCAGTTCGCACTGCTTGAGGGTTTTACCGATGGCTGCTGCGAGCTTGGGATCTCGCCGGGCCAGTTGGGGAATGATACAGATCTCTTGACGTTGGCAGGCAGTGCAAAGCATGGGTCAAAAAAAGATAGGCCTAGCAGGCAGATAGATTCGATTCCGAGTTAGCGAGCGGGGGGCATACTTGCAAGCGCGCCGTGCGAGCTGCAGGTAGCCCGGGAAAGACCTACTGAGACAGTGGGGTAACTTACCCCCCCAATTAGGTTAACTTATGGTCGCTATAAGCGCATTCGGGTTTCTGTAAGATTTCGCACCAACCTCGCGCGACTGCAACTGCGGGCTGCAGAACCTGCATTAAAGCAATTGGTAAATCCCACGCGCTACGGCGCGGATGCTGGATATGATGGGGTTGCTCGCGCCAAACCTACAGTCAATCGCGAATAATGTCAAATACCGAGGCCCTCAACCTGCTCTCGCGCTTGAGCGGGCGCTCGCTGTCCTCAGAGGCGGTCGACGACCCGCCGGTTCTCTTTCTCTCGGCCCTGATGTCAGCCACATTGAGCGTTATTTATGCCGATGGCACGGTGGCGGAAGCGGAGAAGGAATTGCTCGACAAAATGCTCGACACCCTCTTGCCTGTCCGCACGGAAACCCGAGACTTGCTCGATGCCATTCTCGAAGGGTTCATCGAAGATCCGGTTTACAAAACGCTTTCTGAGTGGTTGCCCCTAGCGCGGGCCCTGAACCCCCGCGAGCAGTTGCTGCTGCTGAGTTTGGGGTACGAGATGGCAGCCACGGATGGCTCGGTAGATCCACGCGAGCGCGAGCATCTCAGCGAGCTGGCACGAGCCCTGGCAATCGAGCCCCAGCAAGAAACTGCGATCGCCTCCATTGCCGAGAATAATGCTCGCCCCGATGCCGAATCGATGCAGGAGCTGCGCGATCTTCTAGAGCCCAAGACCTTTGCATACTTGGGTATTCGTTTGGTGGACTTCGAGGTGGTCGAGTTGCTCTCGCGCTGGAGCGGCTATCCCTTTAGTCAGGTCAATACGCCGCCCGTGGCAGTATTTCTGGGGGCCTTGGCCGTTCTAACTCTGGAGATGATGGCAGCTGACGGGCAGATTACTCCTCAGGAGATGGATCTAGCGCTCGGGGCCATTGCTGAGTTGCTGCCCGCATCGGATGCTGATGGCTTGCGCGTGGCCCTAATTGGCATGGTCGAAAACTTGCAAGCCAACGCTGAGAGCCGTAACCCATCAGACTGGCTCAAGCTGACGCGAACGCTCTTGCCCTCCGAGCGCACCTTGCTGCTGGCATTTGCCTACGAGCTCGCAGCCGTTGACGGCATCGTGCCAGCCGAGCGAGAGTATCTCGGCGCAATCGTACAATCCCTCTCTATCTCGGCAGAGGTGCTGCCCTTGCTCGATGCCGCCTTTGCTGGCGAAACTCTGGCCGCACGCACGAAATGGCACGAGCTATTGGCCGAATTTCATCCCGACGGCTTTACTTACCTCTCGCCTGAAATTGTGGCGGCAGCTCGGAAGATGCACCAAAGGCTCCTGGCACTAACTCACTAGGCGAGCAATCTCAGAGAGTCTCCTCTGGAGAACTGGATTCGGAAGAGCCCATCTCAGCAGGCAGCGCCAACAAACTGTCCAAATCGAGTGCCGCAGCAGACTCGCCAGCGCCAGTCGCACGGGCTCGTTCGGCCATCATCGTGTTGGTGTCGAGGTGCAGCTCCTGTAGGAGGACTTCGATTTCGAGGAGCAGTGCCTGCGCCTCGCTACCTTCCCCATCATCTTGGAGGTGAGCGGCACGATCGCAGGCCTGGTGAAGCCGCGTTCGAGTCGAGCGTAGGGAGGCAAGCACGTCTTGAAGCTCCCGAGCGTCGGTCTTGCTACTATCGCTCAATGGCTTTTTGAGTAATTTGTAAGGTACTGTAGTTCCCCGACTGAGTTGGGGATGGATTTGTTGCCAACGGCTGCAGAGAACCACGCCCGCACCCTGTAGCTAGCCGGTGTATTGGTACGACGGAGAATTAGCAAACGCCACCCAGCTGACCCTGCCGATTGATGAGCCAGGGTTACTCTTCGGTGCGACGACATTCTCGACTCTACGGGCCATTGAGGGGCAACCTCTGGCTTGGGAAGCCCATCGGGCGCGCTTGCAGGCTACGGTAACCGCTTTGGGGTGGCAGCCGCCGCAATGGGCGCAGCTCGAGCGCGGCGTCAGCGAGATGGCCGCGCGCTACCCCGTTTTGCGGGTGACGCTTTTTCCCAATGGCTGCGAGTGGATTGTCGGCCGCGCGTTGCCGCTGGATCTGGCTCGCTGGCAACAAGAAGGCGCAATCGCCCTAGTGATAACAGGTTTGGCGCGATCGCTGCCCGCCCACAAAACGGGTAATTATCTGGCTTGCTGGCAAGCTCGCCGGGCCGCTCTGGCAGTGGGGGCTCAAGAGGCCATCCTCACCGATGCTGCCGGAAACTGGCTGGAGACGAGTACGGGGAACTTGTGGGGCTGGCGCACTGGAACTTGGCTGACGCCTCCTGTGGAGGCGGGGATTTTGCCAGGAATCGCGCGCGCGCAACTGCTGCATCGCTTGGGCGCGCAAGGCCGGCCGGCGCTCGTCTCGAGCTGGACTCCTACTCTGGTGGCACAGCTCGAGGCAGTTGCCTATTGCAACTGTGTTGTGGGAGTCGTGCCGCTTCGAGAGGTGCGATGGCCGACCGGCCAGACTGCGCGCTACGATGCGGCCACTCCTGCTATTGCTGAGTTGCAGAAAAGCTGGGTCGCATCTTCCGGGCGCGCTTAATGCGCGTGCCTGGCTTGAGCGCCCCACACTCGAGGGCGATGGGGATAGAATGAAGATTTGGGAATTTGGAGAGAGGGCCGCCACCCGTGAAGAAACTGCCGGTCATTGCTGTTATCGGTCGCCCGAATGTGGGGAAATCGACAATCGTCAATCGCTTGGCGAAAACCAAGGATGCGATTGTTTTTGATGAGCCGGGAATCACGCGCGATCGCCTGTACGTGCCGGCTTTTTGGGGGGCGCGCGACTTTATGGTGGTCGATACGGGTGGCATTATTTTTGATGACGACACGGAATTTTTGCCCCTGATTCGCGAGCAGGCTGAAATTGCTCTCGCTGAGGCCTGCGCGGCTATTTTGGTCGTCGATGGCCAAATGGGGCCGACTGCGAGTGATGAGGCGATCGCCGCCTGGTTGCGCCCCAGAAACGTTCCGGTCGTGCTGGCGGTGAACAAGTGCGAATCCCCCGAGCAAGGCTTGGCGATGGCCGGACCGTTTTGGGCATTGGGCCTAGGAGAGCCCCACCCCATTTCGGGCATCCACGGTAACGGAACGGGCGAAATGCTCGAGGCGCTAATGGCTCACTTGCCTTCTCCCGACGAACTCGAAGAAGCCCGCGAAGAAATCAACATTGCCATTGTCGGGCGACCCAACGTCGGTAAATCTAGCCTGCTCAACGCCTTTAGCGGCCAGACGCGCTCGATTGTCAGCCCGATTTCGGGCACGACGCGCGACGCCATTGACATCCGGATCGAGCGCGACGACCGCGCCTACCGCATTGTCGATACGGCGGGTATCCGTCGCAAGCGCAACGTCGAGTATGGGGCGGAGTTTTTCAGCATCAATCGGGCCTTCAAGGCCATTCGCCGCGCCGATGTGGTGCTACTGGTTATCGACGCCATCGACGGCGCGACCGAGCAAGACCTAAAACTGGCCGATCGCATTATCGACGAGGGCCGCGCAGCCGTATTAATTGTCAATAAATGGGACGCGGTTGACAAAGACACCTACACCATCAACGAGTATCAAAAACACCTAGAAGACCGCCTTTACTTTCTGGAGTGGGCGGAGCGTATTTTCGTCAGCGCCCAGACCGGGAAGCGCGTCGAAAAGATCTTCGAGCTTGTCGACCGGGCTGCCGAACAGCATCGCCGCCGCGTCAGCACGGCTGTGATTAACGAAGTCATCGAAGAAGCCGTGCGCTGGCACACGCCACCCACGACTCGCCAGGGCCGTCAAGGCAAAATTTACTACGGCACCCAGGCGAGCAGTCAGCCTCCCACCATTACGCTTTTCGTCAACGATCCCAAGCGCTTCAACGATAACTATCGCCGCTACATCGACCGGCAGTTTCGCGAGCAGTTAGGGTTTGCCGGAACGCCAGTGCGCATCGTCTGGCGAGGCAAGAAGCCGCGCGATCTCGAGCGCGAACAGTCTCAGAGCGTCAATCGGGCCACCCGCGTTTGACGATCGATTGACCTGCAGCCAAGAAATTCTCTAGAGCAAGCGTGGAAGTCATGAACTTTTCTAGCCTGTTGCCGTTCGTTCCCGGAGGCTCGGATTACAGCCGGTCGAAAGCGTTATTTCTTGAGATGGGTTTCGAGCTGGCTTGGGAAGCAGATGCAATTTGTGAATTTCAATGCGTAGATGCCAGGTTTCTGCTCCAAGATCTCGACAATCGAGAATTCCAAGAAAACTACATGCTGCGGGTAGGGACAAACGATCTAGATGTGTTCTACAAGTTCTTGGTTGCTCGAAACTTGCACGAGAAGTTTCCAGAAGTCAAATTTAGTCAGCCTGAGGAGCGCCCCTGGGGGACCCGAGAAATGCACCTTATCGATCTAGCTGGCGTCTGCTGGCATTTCCATTGAGCGATCGCAAATCGCACCGATGAAATTGGCTCGGGTTGCAGGCCGCAGCCAGTCCGCCCCGGCTTGGGTCTATCTCTTGGGGGTGCCGGCAAGCTGTTGCCGGAGTTCCCGAATGGTAGCTCTCGCCTCGGTAGCTGTAGCAGTATCCCCTTGACGCTCCGATAGCGCCGCACCGGCCTCGAAGTCGGCAATGGCACCGGCCACATCGCCAAGATCCCGACGGACGTAAGCCCGGTTGTAGTACAAGATGGGGAAGTCTGGTGCTAGGGCAACGGCGCGCTCGAAGTCGGCGAGGGCTTTATCGAGTTGGTTTTGACGGTAGTAAAGCGTGCCGCGAAAATTGCGAGCGTCAACATTATCGGGAGCGAGGCGAATGACAGCGCTGAAGTCGGCAATGGCGCGCTCCGAGTCTTCTAAATGGTTAAAGAGGAGGCCGCGCTGCATGTAAGCGCCGACATTTTGGGGATCGGCAACGATGGCCGCATCGAGGCGCTCGAGCAGCTCCGGGTCGACGTGGGCGACCTCAACGGCACGTGCCAACTGCAATGGCAGCACGGGTGCCGCCACCGGCAATGCTGTCATTGCCAGGAATAGCCAAGTGCGCATGCGACTCATAGCTCGGATAGCTCCTATCGTTTGTTTGTGTTGGCAGTGCCGCGCTCCCATCCTAACGTCGGCCTTATTTAGCGGTTATTTAAGCCGGTGCGGATGCCTTTAGTCATCTACTGCCGTCGGCTCGATCAGCGTTAGGACCGCGCCTTGCGGGTCGGCAACCGTTGCGAAGCGGCCCTCTGGAATCGTCATGGGTTCGGTTAGGGTGCTTCCCTGTAGCTGCTCGACCCGTTCGAGGGCCGCATCGAGATTTTCGACATTGAAGTAGACTTCCCAATGGGGCGGAATTTCGGCCGGCAGGCCGGCTCGCGCCAAGTCGAACATACCGCAGTTGTAGTGGCCCTTTACCTTCCCCGTAATGTAGAAGGTGGGCTTTTCATTCACTGCGATCTCCCAACCAAATACAGCCTCGTAAAATTTGGCTGCTTCTTCGACTCCACGGGTCTGTAGCTCCGGCCAGCAGTAGGTGTTGGCTTCGTTGACGACACCCGCCCCGATGTGGTTCTGTGCTTGCCATAGATGAACCAAAGCACCCATTGGATCGCGGACTACGGCCATGCGTCCGGCATCTACGATCGCGCAGCCCGGTTCGCAGACCTCGCCTCCCTGGCTTTGCCAGCGCGCGACGGCAGCATCGAGATCTTCGACATTGATGTAGCTCTGCCAGTGGGGCGGAATTTGCTGGGCTCTCATCTCGGGGGGCATGCGAAACAGTGCGGCGACGCGGCGATCGGCTTTGTAGGCCATCGAGTAGGGGGGCGCGTTCTCGACGGGAAGGTCTTGAAAATCCCAACCAAAGAGTTGGCTGTAGAAGGGTTTGGCCGCTTCGGGGTCCGTGGTTGCTAGGTCGACCCAGCAAAAAACACCGTGCTCGTAACGATCTCTCGTTCCCATAAATTCTCCTTGTCGCTAGCGATTGTCGTCATTCGAGCGATCGCCCAATGGGGTTTCACTCGGCCTCATCCGAGGCAGTTGGCTCGATAATACCAAAAAATAGTACATAAGAACTAAATAAATGCCATCGTGCCCCCGGCATAAGGGGACCGCAGCAGCGCTGGGAAGTTTCGGCCGAGCGCGAGCGCGCTGTCTTGGGATAACGTTTTGAAGTTGCCATTCGGGCCGCTCTACGGAGTCGAGCGCGGCGTTGAAACGAACCTTCATGAACGTAAATTGCCACGATCTGATTGCCAGTTGGATTTCCTATGGCATTGACGTGCCCGGCGGCGTCACCGCCTATCCGGCTGCTGACAAGCTCGGTCTCATCGGCCCGGTGACTTGCTTTGAAACCGGTCGAGATGAAGTTGATGCCTGCTACGTTGGCGAAACCGCGACCGAGATCGTTCTGTCTTTTCGCGGCACGGCACTGCCAATTGACGGCTTCGACACCCAAGTTGCCGATTGGATCAATAATTTCGAGGCCAAACCCATCTACGTTCGCGGGTTTCCCGGCCGAGTGCATGAGGGCTTCTACCGGTCGATCGCCAACTTGGCCGCACTCGAGGGCAATAACTTCATCAGCGAGATTCGCCGGCGGCAGGCGGCCAGCCCCAACAAATCTTTGCTGGTGACCGGTTACAGCAAAGGGGCAGCCCTAGCGCCCCTAGCAGCGGTCTTGCTGCGCAATGCCGATATTCCCATCGGCCGCATCGTTATCTTCGAGCCCCCTCGCTGCGGCGATGCCGACTTCGCGCGCCAGTTCAACGCGTGGTTTCCCAATGCCACCCGCTACGAGTATCAAGACGACCTCGTGCCCCACGTGCCGCCGCGACAAATTTTTATGAATGCGATCGCTCATATTCCCCGCATTGGCCCGCGCCTCGAGAAGGACTATGACATCGATGATTGGAACTATTGTCCGGTTGGAAAACTATACTTCATTAACTGGGATCGCGAGGTCGTCGCAGTTGACGAGCTTCCCTACTGGCAGGCGCTATCTCTGGAAGCCTACCGCCTGTTTCACCTAGTCGCGGTCTTAGTCGCGCGCCCCTCAGAGGCGATCCTCGACCATCTGCCCTGCACGGGACTGTGGGACATGGCTTGTGCGAGTCCCTGTCCTTGGACGGTTAAGTTCTTGCTGAGAGCTCACCCTAAGGCTGCTGCCCTGCGCCCCCAATCGAGAAACCTTTTAGATGCCCGCAAAGCTGAGTTTGAGTAGATCCTTAAGCCCGCCGTAATAGCCTTCCGGTCAAATATGCTTGCCTTGGGGCCAAATCGCGTGCAATAATTGTAGGCCGTGCCTTCAAAAATTCCTCGCGCGCAATTTAAGCCCTAAAGTAACGATATTTAAGAAACATCGATGGCTAGTAAGAAGGGAGTTCGCATCATTATTACCCTCGAGTGCACTGAGTGCCGGACGAATCCGGACAAGCGCACCAATGGGGTCTCGCGCTACACCACGATGAAGAATCGTCGTAACACGACCTCGCGGCTGGAACTCAAGAAGCACTGCCGCCACTGCAACAAGCACACCGTCCATAAAGAAATTAAGTAACCGCACGCACCATGGCTTATTTTCGCAAGCGCCTCTCTCCTATCAAGCCCGGCGACCCAATCGATTACAAAGATGTCGAGCTACTTCGGAAGTTCATTACCGAGCGCGGTAAGATTTTGCCCCGCCGGATCACGAGCTTGACCGCCCGCCAGCAGCGCGAGCTGACGCGCAGCATCAAGTATGCTCGCCTGATGGCTTTGTTGCCCTACGTCAACCGCGACGGTTAGAAGTTCTGTCGCCCCCGCACTTGCCGTACCGTGCTGCAGTTTGCCTGAGGAGCGCCCGTGGAGAAGGGAACGCTAATCGAGATCCGGGTTCATGGCGATCGCCGACTGGCGGCGATCGAGCGACCGGAGGGCAAAAAAAACTGGGTTGCAGTTGACGCGGCGGGGCAATCTCACGTCATCCATCCGCGCCAAATCGAATTCGTGGTGCCCCAGGAGCGCCGGGGTGCTAGCCAAATCGAGGCATTTTTGGCTGAGGTCCGGCCCTACATCGACCCGGCTAGTCTAGAAGTTGCCTGGGAGCTGCTAGCTGAGGACGGGGAAGCGGCAACGCCTTCTGAGTTAGCCGAGATTCTTTTCTCTGACGATGGGGCAATTTTTAGTTACGCCGCCCACTGTCTGCTGAGCGAGGATAAGTTCTTTTTTAAGCGCAAGGGCGAGGCCTACGAGCCGCGTCCGGCCGCCCAGGTTGCCGAGCTGCGCCATCAGGCCGCTGTCGCCGAGCAGAAAGAGCGAGAGCGAGCAGAATTCTTCGAGCGCCTGCACCGAGCCCTATCGGGAGAGGCCGTGGTTTGGGCCCAGAACGATCGCGCCCGCTTGGAGGCCCTAGAGCGCTGGGTGCTACAACCCGAGCAGGACGTTCGCGCGGCCAAAGACCTCTTGGCGGCCCTGCAGCGCCAGCAAACTCCAGAAGCGGCTTTTGAGTTGCTCGTCGATTTGGGTCTCTGGTCTCGCCATGAAAATTTATTTCTGCGGCGCAGCTCCTGCCCGACTCAGTTTCCGGCTGAGGTGCTCGCGCGCGTGGGGCAGTACTTGGCCGAGCTGCCTGAAGATCGCGATCGCGACAGTCGCCTAGACCTCACTCACCACAAGGTCTACACCATCGACGACGAGAGCACGCGCGAGATCGACGACGGCCTGAGCCTAGAAATTTTAGAAAGTGGCCTAGAGCGGATCTGGATTCATATTGCCGATCCGACGCGCCTGATCGCCCCTGAAGACGAGCTAGATCTCGAAGCCCGCCGCCGGGGGACGACGCTGTATCTGCCGACGGGAGCGACGCCGATGTTCCCCTACGAGCTGGCAACTGGGCCCATGAGCCTCGTGCAGGGGCAGATTTGTCCGGCATTGAGTTTTGGGGTGCTCCTCGACGAGTCGGGCGAGGTCGTCGATTACAGCATTCATGCCAGCGCAATTCGGCCGACCTACCGGCTTACCTATGAAGACGTCGATGAAATTCTGGAACTCGATCTCGCCGCCGAGCCAGAAATTCGCGCCCTCGCCCGCTGGGCCAAACGGCGGCGGGAGTGGCGGCGCGCGCAAGGCGCTGTCGAAATTCGCATGCCAGAAGCGGCGATCGCCGTCGATACCAACGGTCCCGATGGCGAAGACGTCACGATTGCTATCCTTGAAGACTCTGCCGCGCGGCAACTCGTGGCCGAGATGATGATCCTCACAGGCGAGGTGACGGGTCGCTTTGCACGAGACTTCGATATCCCGATTGCCTTTCGCGGCCAACCCGAGCCCGAACTCCCAGCCGAAGAAGAGCTGCTGCAGTTACCGGCCGGTCCGGTGCGCTACTGTGCGATTCGCAGTTGCATGCCCCGCAGCGAAACGGGCACTGCTCCCGCTCGCCACGCGGGCTTGGGCCTAGAAATCTACACACAGGTCACATCCCCCATTCGTCGCTACGCCGATTTGCTCGCCCACTTTCAGATCAAGGCCCACCTGCGCGGCGAAGCGCCGCCCTTCTCGAGCGATCGCGTGCGCGAGATTTCTTACACTGCCTCTACTGCTGCCTACGAGGCAACTTTGGTGGAGCGACAGACCAAGCGCTACTGGGCCTTGGAGTTTCTCCGCCGCCATACCGATGCGATCTGGACCGTACTCGTGCTGAGATGGCTGCGGCAAGGCGAAAACCTCGGCATCATTTTGTTTGAAGATCTTGCCCTGGAGTTTCCCCACCGCTTTGGGCGCGAGGGGGTGCGCCTCGGCGATCGCCTGCAGATAACCCTAGCCGCAGTCGATCCTCACCAAGACTTCGTACGCTTTCGAGAGGTCGATACGACCGAAGCGATTGCTAGCCTGCAAGATACTTCAGGATCTCAAGGCACGAACAACTGAAGTTTTTCGGCGCTGCGATCGACCTCAAAGGCCAGAAACCGACGCACGGTCCGTTTATTGCGGTCGGGGCCTTCTGCGGGAGTCTCAGCAGGCCCGGCGACTGTTTCGGGGTTCTCGAGCGCCTGCTGGCTTTTGGCAATGCTGCGAGCCGGATAGGCTCGACCGTTCTCATCCCGCAGGTTCACAACCGGGAACTTCGCGCCGTCATCGGGATTAGAACGCTTGCCCTCGATTGCCACGACAACCCACTTGCCGCCGATTTGCAGCTCTTTGCCCCCAAAACTCAGATTGGGTAAGCTGCCGAGTTCGCGCATTTCGGTGACTTTTAGGGACCAATCGGCGGTTTGCACGCGCTGGCCGCGTCCGAACTCGGGCGCATCGCCCCGGTCGAAGCCATAGTCTTCTAGACCCGCGATGCGAATGAGGGGCAACACGAAGCGGTCGAAGCCTTGACGGGCCACTGTGGTGTTCGCCCCCAAGAAGGTTGCCAGCAGCAGCCCCCCAACGAGCAAAAAAGAGCCTTTTGCCACCGAAGTACCTGTTGAGAGATTTCCACGATTTGCCGTTGCGATCCTATCGCAGGGAACTCACCAGCCGCAGGAGACATCTGCCAAGCTATGCCTCCTGCAGGTGCGTTCCCACCGTCGGTTCGCTAAAGTAGGGGGGCAAAATATCTCACTGAGGGCAAGCGTGAACGGCAAGCTCGACCGGCACAAACAGCAACTTGTTGGCGAAGATATCCCGGTTGCCCAGCGCGATCGCACTGGCGGATCTTCTGCTGCTCGACCCCGACAGTCGCTCCCTCCGCTCCCCTGGAAGCCGGCGATCCTCTCAGGTTTGGCCTTAGGAGTAATTGTCGCTGGAGGCTTTGCCGCGCGCGCTTTGCCTTGGGAGAGAATTTTGGCTGCCGTCACCACGATCCCGACGGACCCCAGAAGTGCGCCCGAGCCGCCGCCGACCATAGAAGCAGAAACTCCTCCCAGCGAGCCCGATACCCCCGAGGTTACCTCGGAAGACCTGCTCGGTCACCGCCCTTACCCCATTGCACCCGTAGATGGCCTCAAGGCCGTGACTGCAGATGGCCGCGTGCGCCTGCGCCAACCCGCCGCCGAGCAGTTTTTGGCCATGCAGTCTGCCGCGCGAGCGCAGGGAATTTCTTTGGCCGCCCTCTCGGGATACCGAACGTTTGAAGAGCAGAAATACTTGTTCTTTCAAATCAAGGCCAATCGCGGTCAAGACGCGCGCGATCGCGCCAGAGTCAGCGCGCCGCCCGGATACAGCGAGCATCATACCGGCTATGCCATTGACATCGGCGATGGCAGCGCGCCTAGCACCCACATTGAAGAGAGTTTCGCCACAACCCCAGCATTCCGCTGGCTCGAGCGCAACGCCGCTCGCTACGGCTTCGAGCTGTCGTTCCCACCAGACAATCCCCAAGGCATTAGTTACGAGCCCTGGCATTGGCGCTACGTCGGCGACCTCGAGAGCCTAGAAACCTTCTACAAGGGCAATGGCAGCAAGCCCTAGGCCCGTTGCAGAGCGCGGAGTTGCTCTTGGCGCTCGACGAGCCCATCGGCTTGCCTCGAAATATTGCCGAGCTTCGCCAGAATATCGCCAGCGGAGTTGCGAACCCTGGTCAGTACTGCTTCGGTGAGGGCTACTTTCTCTTGGAGAGCATAGGAAGACTCGTACAAGATTGCCTCGATATTCGACTCGATGGCGATTAGGTCGGCGCGGATGAGTTGGGCAACTTCGCAAGTCGTTGGCTCGGCTGCGACCAAAGACTCGTAGAACTTCAGAACAGCCAAGCTCCCAATGACACCAAAGCGGGCAATTTGGCCGGTTTCGATAAATTGACGCAGTACGTTGGTATCTGTCAGGGATCCGGTGAGGATCGCCCTTACAGAGAGCGACTTGACGAGTTTGGCAAATTCCGAGACAGATTGAAGGGAAGACTTGAGACACCTCGATGCTTCGGTGTCAAGCAATAGTCTAGAAATTTCAACCATCGTGCCTAAATCCAAAATCGATTATATAGATGCTACCCACACTTTGGAGATTTGCGACGACTTAGCAGAAGAGGGTTACATGGTGTAGATTTGTAGCTCCTGCAAGCCGCCCGCATTCGGCCCCCATTATTGGGGCGCCCTTGATGAAATGGCGCAGCCCTCTTACGGATGCGAGACTCAGGAGTGCGTTATCTCAGCTGGCTCTGCTGCAGGGGTTTGCCGAACTTGGCGAGGCTCGAGATCGGCCCAGAGTCGCATCAGAGCTGTCACGACCGTCGGTGTCAGAACCGTCGAGAGGGCCAGGCCCCCAGCCAAAGCAACGCCCAAACCGCGATAGAGCTCCGCGCCTTGACCGGGGAAAATTGCCAGGGGCAACATGCCCAACACGCTCGTCCCGGCAGACATAAAAATCGGTCGCAGGCGATCGCGAACGGCTCCCTCAAGGGACTCATCTAAGTTCAGTCCGGCTTCGCGCTGGAGTTGCAAGGCGCGATCGACGAGCAGAATAGCATTATTCACCACAATGCCCGTCAAAATGACAAAGCCCAAGCCGGTAATCATATCCAGCGGCACGGGCTCCCCCGGCAGCAGATTGGCAATGGCAATACTCAAGACAGCCCCGGTCATCCCCATCGGCACGGTAACCATGACGATCGCCGGGTAGCTGAAGGAGCGATACAGCGCCACTAGCAGCAAATAGGTCACCAGTAGCGATAGCACGAAGGCCGATGCCAGTTGTGCCAGGGTTTCGGCCAAAACATCTGCCGAGCCCGCCAGCTCGATGCGGAAGCCCGCCGGCAACCGATCGCGCAAGGGCTCGAGCACCTGGGCCTCGGTGGCTTCGAGCAGCGCGCCTAGGGGTGCTTCTCGCGCTACGCGGACCGTTAGGGTGATGGCCCGCTCGATACCCACGTGGCCGATACTATCGGGGCCGGTGGTCTCAACGACCTCGGCCACGTCGGCAAGCTGCACCTGGCGGCCCCGTTCGCCGTAGAGGGGGAGCTGCCGCAGCTCGCCAGGGCTGCCGGCTTGGGTGTCTTTAAGTTCGACGGTCACGTCCAGTTCGCGCTTGCCATCGATAAACTCCGAGGCACGCACGCCCCCGAGAGCGGCTTCGACTACGGTGCCGAGTTCGGCTTCTGAGAGGCCCACTTCTGCCAAGCGCTCCCGGTTGGGAATGACCTGAATTTCCGGCGCGCCGGTGACAAAATTAGAGCGCACGCTCTGAATTCCGGGGAGCGACTTCAAGGTTTGGCCCAAGTCCCGTTGCAGCTCGTCGAGGCGCTCGAGGTCGGGGCCGATGAGCTGGATCTCAAATTCTTTGCCCGGATCTCTAAAAATGGAAATCCGCACGGGCACCATAAAGCGGTAGCCCGGATAGTCAGTGCTGGCGGCGCGCAGGCGATCGACGAGGTCGTTGAGATTTTTGCCCGTGGAGAGCTCCGGCTCCATGAAAGCCCCAATTAGCTTGCGTCCCGGGCGATGGACATAGATGCTCCGGAACACATTGGGTTGATCTAGGGCAAATTGGGCGGGAGCCTCGGCGAGGCGCACGGCCTCTGGGATGCTGGTACCCGGGAACGTCTCGGTCAGCCAAATAACAATGTTGCGGTTGCCCTCGGGAAGATAATCGGCAGCCGGCAGCAAGGGAACGCTCGCGACCAGCAGAGCCACCGGTATCGCCAGGATTATCACCCGGCGAATGGCGCGACGCGGCCCCAAGGTCCACCGCACCGTGCCCAGAAGCGTGCGCTCGAGGCCGCCTTGCACCCACAAGAAAAGTGCCGAAGCCCGCCAGATCGCCCGCTCCAGAGGATTGCGCCGCGTCTGGCTCTCGCTTGCAAGCAGCTGCTGGGCCTCGGTGCGGCTCAAAAACAAGCCCGCCAGCATGGGTACCAGGGTTAGAGCAGCAAATAAAGAAATCAGCACTGCTGCCGAGAGGGCAATGCCAATATCGAAGAAGAGCTGGCCGGCTTCGCCTTTAACCAGCACGATCGGCGCGAATACTGCCACCGTAGTTAGCGTCGAGGCGAGCATCGCCGAGCCCACCTCTTGAGTGCCCTCAATAGCCGCGCGCACGGGCGACTTGCCCCGCTGCATGTGGGTGAAGACATTCTCAAGCACCACGATGGCATTATCAACGACCATCCCCACGGCAAAGGCCAAGCCCGCCAGGCTGATAACGTTGAGCGATCGCCCCAAGGCCGCAAAGACAATGAAGACCGTAATGAGCGTTGTGGGAATGGTGATAGCAATAACGGCAACAGTGCGCAGCGAGCCTAAAAACAACACCAGAATCAAAGACGCCAGCAGCGCCCCAGCCATCAGATTGCCCCGCACGAAGCCGATCGCCAGCAGAATGTAGTCGTTTTCGTCGTAGGGAATGTCGAAGCGAACCCCTTCTCCTTCGCGATCGAAGCGCTCCTCGAGCTCGGCAATGGCCGTGCGGATGCCCTTGGAAATTTCAGGAACGTTGCCATCCACTTGGCGAATGATGCCGACGGCCACGGCAGGCTTGCCATTGCGCATCAGCGCCCGGTCTTGGATTCTGCGTCCCATGCGGGCAATACCCACATCGCGCAGGTAGACCGTGCCACGCCCGTCGCGGCGCAGCACCATGTCTTCGAGCTGCTTGACATCGGTCGAGCGCGCCAGCGTCCGCACGCGATATTCCCGGCGGCCGAGCACCAAGGGACCGCCCCGGATATCGCGGTTATTTTCGCGCAGGGCGCGCACCACATCCGAGACGCGCAAATCGCGATCGGCCAGCGCCTGGGGATCGACCACGACCTCGACTTCGCGCTCGCGGCCCCCTGACACGATAAACTGCCCTACCCCCGTTACTTGGCGGTAGCGGGGCATCACGACGTCATCAACTAGGTCGCGGTAGTGAAAGTCATCGGCTACCTGGCCCTCTTTGGGGACTAAGATGGTCCACATCATCGGGTTGCTGCTGCCGCTGACGATTTCTACGTCCGATTCGTCCGCCTCGACTGGCAGCGCGTCTACCTGCTGGAGCTTGTTGAGCACGTCTACGAAGCGCTCGTCGATACTGGTTCCCCACTGAAACTCCAGATTGATGACGCTGCGGCCATTTTCGCTGGTGCTGGTCATCTCCTGCACCCCTTGGACTTCTTCGAGGCGCTCTTCGATAGGGCGGGTTACCAGGTCTTCGACTTCGGCAGGGCTCGCCCCCGAGTAAGGGGTGGTAATGGAAATTTCTGGCCGATCGCCCCCGGGCTGCAGCTCCAGAGGCAAGCTCAATAGCGCCAGCACGCCGAACAACGCCAGCAGGCAAAACAAAACAAAAGTACCGTGGCGCCAGCGAACGGCAGTTTCGACAAGCTTCATGGAACGCACCTCAGGGTTGGGGGAGTTTACTGCGCGATTGGAATTACTTTGACAGGGACGCCGTCTTTGAGACCGTCACCCCCTTGCACCACAATGCTCTGACCGGTTTGTAGCTCCGGATGAGCGATGGCGACGGTGGCACCGAGATCGGCCAAAATTTCGACGGGCAGCTCGCGAGCGGTATTCTCTTCGCCGACAACGTAAACCAGCCAGCGGCTGCCGCGCGCTGTTAAGGCGTCGCGAGGAATCACAAAGCCATCGGTCTGGATGGGGAGCGCGACTTCACCCCGGACAGCCATGCCCGGCACCAAATCGGCAGGGGGATTATCGAGCTGGATGCGGACCCGCTGCTGGCGAGAGGTGGCATCGGCCGTGGGGACGATCGCAGTAACGGGGGCTTGTTGCTGCCAATTGGGGAGTGCCCGGCTCTCGAGGGTCGTGAGGGTACCCACAGTGACAGCCGAGCCCAGAGTCTCGGGCACCTCTAAAAAGATATCCAGCGTGCTGCCGCTCACCAAGGTCAGGACCGGGTCGCCAACTTCTAGGTAATCGCCGCTGCTCGCAACGCGAGACTCGACAGTTCCAGCCGTGGTCGATCGAATTTCAGTGCGCTCGAGGGCCAACTCGGCTTGCTCGACGGTGGTGCGACCCGCCTCGACTGTGGCGCGCTGGGCAGCGATATCTTCCGGGCGCGGGCCCGCAACCGCCTCAGCTAAGGCCGCTTCGGCCTCGAGGCGATCGCTGCGGGCAGTGTCAATTTGGGCTTCGGCTTCAATTAGGCTGCGGCTCGACAGGGCACCGGCCAAAGTCAGAGTCCGAGTTCGGTTGAAGTTGTCGCGAGCTTCGGTCTCGCGAGCTTCGGCGGCGGCCAGGGCAGCCTCCCGCTGGGCGACGATCTCTTGGCGCGTTCCGGCCTCGAGGCGGGCGAGGGTGCTCTCAGCTTCAGCCAAACGAGCGCGCTCTCGATCGAGCGCGATGCGCTGGTCGGCATCTTCGAGGCGGGCCAGGAGGGTGCCAACTTCAACGCGATCGCCAGGCTGCACGAGGATCTCGCGGACGCGGCCCTCGGTCTGCGGCCGGATCGTAGCGCTGGTGCGCGCGGCAACCTGGCCGAGGAGCCCGACGCGCTGTTGGCCGCCGCCTCGGGTCAACTGGGTCGTTTCGACCGCACGCGCGGGGGGAGTGCTTTCTTGAGAGGCTGTCGTTTCTGGCGCGGGGGGAGCGGGCAACCATCGCCCGATGGCGATACCCCCGCCCAGCAGGGCGATCGCCAGGAGATACCCCAGCCAGCGCGGCCGCTCCGGGGCCGCCGCATCTTCGCTGTCGGTCGTGTGGGTCAGAAGCGCGGACCGATCGTCTTGCGGAGCAGACATCTGGGGCATTCCTCCTTAGACTCAGCAATCCCCCACGGCCAGCGAAGGGGCGCTACGAACAATAATATTTCTTAATTTTATTTTTATAGTGATTAAATTGCCTAAATTTTGTAATCTCTCTACAGCGTTTTTGACGCGCTATGCCTTACGGCTGAAATTGCCAGATTCCGTGAACCTCTTGGGGTGAGAGCGGTGTCTAAGTGCCCTTGCTCCGAGGCTTCTGCGGCCACATTTCACGGTCGCATTTGACCGAGCAGACAAATACTTGCCAGCAGCGATCGCTCCACAGACCCCGCAGGCCGGGCGGTCTCACCAGGGGCTCGGAAATTGCAAATCCCCCCAAAGCCGGGCTTTTAGGCGCCACTGCTTGCCTGAGGCAGCATCCGCGCGCGCCTGTTGGCGGCTCTAAAACTCTCTAGAATAGTCTGCGGCGGGCGGACCAGAGCCGATCTTGCGCCCGCGATCGCACCCAAACCGCACCGAAATAATGCAACTCCTTTTGAAAATTGCCCGCTGGATCGACTGGGTCAGCGAGTGGCTCGGCCGATTCGCCTGCGGCTGCATGCTCGTGATGACCGCCATTGGGGCTTATAACGCCGTCGCTCGCTACCTCGGGCGCTTCACTGGCTTGAATTTAAGCTCCAATCGCTACATTGAAGTGCAGTGGTATTTGTTTAGTTTGGTTTTCTTGTACGGCGCGGGTTACGTCCTCAAGCAAGACGGCCACGTGCGCGTCGATATTCTCTACGGGCGTCTCTCGGCTAAGGGCAAAGCCTGGATAAACCTGCTCGGCGCGCTCTTGTTGCTGCTGCCGGTGTGTGGCGTCATTGTGGGCTATTCTTTTCCGGCCGCCCTCAACTCTTGGCAAATTCTCGAGCAATCTTCCGACCCCAATGGCCTGCCGCGCTATCCCCTCAAAGCAGCCATGGTCGCCGCTTTTGGCTTTTTAGCCCTCCAAGGAATCTCCCAGGCGATCGCCCAGGTTGCTCTGTTGCGAGACATCGAGCGAGGAGAGCGCTCCTGATGGCATTTCTCGTTGAGAACCTGGGGCTGCTGATGTTCTTGGGAGCCCTCGTTTTAATTTTTACGGGCTATCCGGTGGCCTTTGCCCTTGGGGGCACGGCTTTAGTGTTCGCTACTCTCGGAGCCTGGAGCGGCGAATTCGATTGGATTTTGCTCTCGGCTCTGCCCCAGCGCATCTTCGGCATTATGAGCAACACGGTGCTGCTGGCCGTGCCGTTTTTCATCTTGATGGGGACAATTTTGCAGCGGTCGGGGCTCGCCGAAGACCTGCTCGAGACCTTTGGTTTGCTCTTTGGCCGCCTGCGGGGGGGCCTAGCAATCGGAGTCATTCTGGTCGGCACCCTGCTGGCAGCGGCAACAGGCGTAGTGGGCGCGACGGTCGTCGCGATGGGGACGATCTCGCTGCCGATTATGCTGCGCTATCGCTACAGCCCAGCTGTTGCGACCGGCGCGATCGCCGCTTCTGGCACCCTCGGCCAAGTCATTCCCCCGAGCGTGGTGCTGATTGTCTTGGGCGACCAGCTCGGTGTCTCTGTTGGCGATTTGTTTTTGGGGTCGCTGCTGCCGGGGCTAGCAATGGCCGGGCTGTACTTGCTCTACATCGTCTTTGTAGCGATTTTCCAACCCGATTTGACTCCCGCTCTCCCAGAAGAGATTCTTGCCAAGGCGCGGGGCACCCTCGTCGCGCGGGTTTTTAAAGTCATGCTGCCCCCTCTGGTGTTGATTTTGGTGGTGCTGGGGAGCATTTTTGCTGGGGTCGCTACCCCCACTGAAGCTGGGGCTATGGGCGCTCTCGGTGCCCTCGGGTTAGCCGCGATCGCTCGGCGACTCAGTCTGAAGACGCTTTTCGAGGCCCTGTGCCTATCGGTAGAGCTCACCACGATGGTCGTTATTTTGCTCGTCGGGGCGACACTCTTTAGCTTGGTGTTCCGGGGCCTCGATGGCGATGCGATCGTGCGCTCCGTACTGAGCAATCTGCCGGGTGGCCAAATCGGGTTTTTGCTGTTTGCGAACGCCTTAGTTTTTGTTCTGGGGTTCTTTCTCGATTATTTCGAGATTGTTTTTATCATCGTGCCGCTGATGGCACCCGTTGCCGTCGATTTTGGCTACAACCTAGTTTGGTTTGGGGTCATGCTCGGGGTGAATTTGCAAACGAGCTTTCTGACCCCACCCTTTGGGTTTTCGCTGTTTTACCTGCGCGGCGTCGCCCCACCAGAAGTGAAGACTGCCAGCATCTATCGCGGCGTCATCCCCTTCATTGCCATCCAGCTCTTGGCGCTACTGTTGCTCGTGCGCTTCCCCGATCTGGTGACTTGGTTGCTTTAGCTAGCGCCCCAGGTTCTGGACTTCTTCGCCCTCTTTGGGGGCGTATTGTAGTGCGGCGGCAGCTTCTCGCCGTGCCAGACGTGCCGCTTCGTAAGC
This sequence comes from uncultured bacterium, assembly GCA_964435975.1. Classification (GTDB taxonomy): domain Bacteria; phylum Cyanobacteriota; class Cyanobacteriia; order Cyanobacteriales; family Rubidibacteraceae; genus CAYTBI01. Next base: position 11,402 of record CAYTBI010000025.1, on the reverse strand, counting down.
TGCTAGCTCCGAGGCCAAGCCTCGGTAAAGGCTATAGCACATCACCAGCAACACGCCCGCAAAGGGCAGCCCCGTAGCAACCGAAGCCGTCTGCAGCGCCTTGAGGCCGCCTCCTAGCAAGAGCACGGCCGCAACAACTCCCTCGGTTACGGCCCACATCACCCGCTGGGGTACGGGAGAATCGAGCTTGCCACCGGAGGCGAGGTTATCGACCACCAGCGAACCCGAATCGGAGGAGGTCACAAAGAAAGTCACCACCAAAAGTACGCCGATTGCCGCACTAACCACCGGCAGGGGCAACTCCCTGAGCATGACAAACAATGCAACTGCCTCATTACCGTTTTCCCCGGTAACGGACTCAACGAGAGGATTGTCCCCGGCTAGGGCAAGATTGAGGGCCGTACCCCCAAACACCGAGAGCCAGAAAAACGACAAAAATGATGGAACGATTAGCACGCCAATGACAAATTCCCGAATCGTACGACCCTTGGAGACGCGCGCGATAAAGGTGCCGACAAAGGGCGACCAAGCAATCCACCACCCCCAATAGGAGATCGTCCAGCCATCTTGCCAGTTCGTTCCCTCAAAGGTCTCGGTCCAGAAACTCAGCGCCGGAAAGACCGAAAAGTAGTACCCGAGATTTTCGACAAAGGAGCCCAACAAAAATAGCGTTGGCCCAAACAGCAGCACGAAAAACATCAAGGCGGCGGCGATGTAGATATTTACCTCGCTCAAAAAGCGCACGCCTTTATCGAGCCCGGCTACCACCGAGAGCGTGGCAAAGCCCGTGATAACCGCAATCAATAGGACCTGCACCCCCGTATTGACGGGCGCGCCAAATAAAAAATTCAGGCCACTATTGACCTGCAAGACACCAAAGCCCAAAGAGGTCGCCAGTCCGAAGAGCGTCGCCAGCAGTGCGAGGATGTCGATGAGATTGCCCGGCCAGCCGTAGATGCGATCGCCTAGCAGCGGATAAAACACCGAGCGAATTGTCAGGGGTAACTTGCGATTGAAGGCAAAAAATGCCAGCGCCAGACCCACCAGGGAGTAAATTCCCCAAGCGTGGAACCCCCAATGAAAAAAGGTAGTTCCCATCGCGGCTCTGGCCGCATCTGCCGAACCCGGGTCGACGTTTCCCCAAAATGTCGGCGGGCTCTCAAAGTGAAAAATCGGCTCTGCCACACTCCAGAACATCAAGCCGATGCCCATACCGGCACTAAAGAGCATGGCAAACCATGCTGAGGTCGAAAACTCCGGCTTGGCTCCAGGGCCTCCCAGGCGGATGCTGCCAAACTTCCCGAAGGCCAACAGCAGCACGACGCCCAGGTAGAGATTGGTCACCAAGATAAAAAACCAGTCGGTGACTTTGGCCGCACCAGATTGGAGACTCGTGAAAAAGGTCTCGGCTTGAGTCTGAAAGAGCAGTGTCAGCACGATAAAGAAAACGATCGCAACGCCAGCCACAGGAGTCACAACGGGGTGCGCGTCTAGGCCCCAGGCTTTGATGTTTTTATCCTCGGGCTGCCTGCTGCCATCTGCTTCGACTTTGCCATTGCCAGATCCATTCGGCTCTTCTGAGTGCGAATGAGTTGCCGCGTCTAGCCGCTCGGGATGATTATTGCGATCGCCCATCGGGCCTGCCCCCTTGTGTCACGTCGATAAAGGCGAGCCGCTACCGATTATCAATTATCGGTTGGCCCAGCCTTCTCTATCTATGGCTACAGGGTAGCACCGATGGTTTTAAGCGCCCGTTTCAGTGGGGTCGGCTCGAGTCCTATGGCCCCAGTCAGGACCTTTAGGATGATGCTAGTGTCGGCGAGAGCCGCGCAAAAATCATGCGGCCAGCAGAAGTTTGCAGTGCCGAGGTCACCACGACGGGCAACTCGTCGCCAACATGCTCGACGCCCTCTTCGACGACAACCATGGTGCCGTCTTCGAGGTAACCCACGCCTTGGGCGGGCTCTTTGCCTTGCTTGAGGATTTTTAGCTCTAAAGTATCTCCCGGCAAGTAAATGGGACGCATGGATTGAGCGAGCTGGTTGACGTTGAGAACCTGGATGCCTTGCAAGTCGGCAACTTTGTTGAGGTTGTAATCTGTGGTCACCAAAACGCCACCAATCTCTTGGGAAAAGCGCACGAGCTTGGCATCGACCTCTGGTGGGTCGTCGTAGTCGGCCTTGTGCAGCGAGATGCGGTCCGGGTAAGCAGCTTGGATGCGCTTGAGAATGTCGAGGCCACGGCGTCCGCGCGCACGCTTGCGGTCGTTAGCCGCGTCTGCCAGGCGCTGCAACTCCTTGAGAACGAACTGAGGCACGAGCAGTTGGCCTTCTATGAAGCCAGTGTCAAGCAATTGCTCGATGCGACCGTCGATTATGGAGCTGGTATCGAGTACTTTAGCTGCCGCCGGCTGCAGGGTGCCCTCGGCCACCAGCAGCGACTGCATGCTTGCCGGATTGACCAAACTCAAAAACGTACGCCCGTGGGTATCTGCTAAGGAAATCCCCAAAAACGAGAACATGATGCTCCCCAGAATTGCCGTCAGAGGCTTGATGAAGCCCAGCTTTTCTGGAATCGGCAGCAAGAAAATCGGTGCGAGCAGCAGGTTTGCCAGCAGCAGCCCGATTGCCAGACCGATAGCGCGAGTCAAGATAGTCTCGATGGGCGTCTTGCGAATCTGCTGCACCAAGCGCCGGTAGGTCACTTGAACGTTGAGCCCTATGGCCAGGCCGAGCAAGGCCGAAAAGGTCGCGAGGGTCCAACGGAGCGCTTCGATGTTGGTCACAGTTTCGAGCACTTGAGGCGCGATCAAATCGGCGCTCTCGTAGCCAGTCCCTGCGGCTGCAATTACGAATAGAATGACGATCGCGATATCGATCAATTGACTGCCCTCAACTCGGCGCTCCTTCTACTAACTCTCTGCCCGCACCCGAGGTTCCGTAGGCCTGGGGATTCGCAAGTTTCCGATGAAGGGTTAGCCTCCATTATATCTGCGGCCTCATATCGCCCCGGGCATTGCCTGACGGGCCACTGCCCCCCATACCCCGAGCGTACTAACCTCATGTGCAACCAGCCTCAAATGTAGCCACTCAAATGTAGCCAATGGGCAGCAGCCATCCCTCTCTGGGAGCATCATCATCCTCGCCACAACCCGCCATTAGGGCTACCGCGCGTTCGGCCTACATCCACCTACCTTTTTGTCGCCGTCGCTGCTTCTACTGCGATTTTCCCGTTGCGGTCATGGGCGATCGCCGCACTGCCGGCACCGATGCAGCGATGCGCCGTTACGTCGATTATGTTTTGCAAGAAATTGCCGCCACGGCCACTCGCGTCGCTGCAGTGCCGCTAAAAACAGTTTTTTTTGGGGGAGGCACGCCGTCACTGTTGCCAGCACCCGAACTTACCCGAATCTTGACGGCGCTCGATGGTACCTTTGGCATCGCCGCCGGGGCCGAGCTTTCTCTCGAAGCCGATCCGGGCACTTTTGACGCCCGACAAGTCGCAGATTACAAAGCCCTTGGCATTGAGCGGATTAGCCTGGGGGTGCAGGCGTTTCAAGATGAGTTGCTCGAGCTGTGCGGCCGCTCGCACCGCAGTGCCGATATCGGGGTTGCCGTCGAGTTACTCCGGCGTGGCGGCATTGAGAATGTGAGCCTCGATCTGATTTCCGGCCTGCCCCATCAGACCTTGGGTCAATGGCAAGCTTCACTCGCGGGCGCGATCGCACTGGGGCCGGAGCACATCTCGTGCTACGACCTGATCGTTGAGGCCGGGACGGCCTTTAGCAAGCAATATCGACCGGGAGAGCGCCCATTGCCTGACGACGAGCGCGCCGCTGGCATGTATCGGCTCGCCCGCGAGACATTGGTGGCCGCAGGCTACGAGCACTACGAGGTCAGCAACTATGCCCGCCCCGGCCGACAATGCTGCCACAACCGCGCCTACTGGCAGCTCCAACCCTTCTACGGCTTTGGTGTGGGCGCGGCGAGCTACTGGCAAGGATGGCGATTCTCGCGTCCCCGCGCCCGCGAGCGATATTACCAATGGGTAGAAGCCTGGACGGCCTCCCCAGAAGCCATCAATGCCGACAACGCCGAGGCCAGCTCGCCAGCGGATTTATTTTTAGAAGGCCTGATGCTCGGGCTGCGCCTGACAGAAGGGATCGACCTGGCAGCAGTAGCAGGCGATCGCAGCTCGAAGGCCCTTGCCAAACTCTCCGATGTTCTGCGACCCTACCGAGAACGCGGCTGGGTTGAGGTCGTTACTCCTGATGGGGCTCTGCTGGCACCCGAAAGGCCCCTACCACCGACCGGGCGATTGCGCTTGAGCGATCCGGAAGGGTTTTTGTTCTCAAACGCTGTCTTGGCCGAGATTTTTGCTGCTTTTGAATGACCCACCAATGTCTCATCCCCGCAATCCCACCCCCACAGTCGATATCCTCATCGAGCTTGTCGATCGCCCCGAGCGGCCGTTGGTTCTAGTCGAGCGCCGCAACCCGCCCCACGGTTGGGCGCTGCCAGGGGGATTTGTCGATTATGGAGAATCGGTCGAGGCGGCGGCGCGGCGAGAAGCCCTCGAGGAAACGAGCCTCAAGGTCGAGCTGGTCGAGCAGTTTGGCGTCTATTCCGATCCCGGTCGCGACGCGCGCCAGCACACGCTCAGCATCGTTTTTATTGCGACTGCTCGAGGAGTTCCCATTGCTGCTGATGATGCCAAAGCTTTGGATATTTTCTCTTTGGAGGCCCTGCCTGCCGAGCTTTGTTTCGACCACGGACGCATTTTGCAGGATTACCGTCGCTACCGCCACACCGGCAGGCGGCCGCGCTTGACGAGCCCATAGCCAAACTATCCGCGCATTCGCTCGCCACACCGCCACCAGCAGCAGTTGCTATCAAAAACCAGCAACTGCCTCGCTGTAGCAGCAGGAAGCGACCGCACTAAGTAAATCTGTAATATTCCAGGACTTGTCTTAACATAATGTTAAGATTCTGCGAGGCGCTCGATGACTGTAGCCGACAGTAACTATCTCGCGCCTGAGGCTTTGTCAATTGGCGACTGGGTCCAGCCTCACGGCGCGCTCCTGGTACTGGCGGGGTCGCCCTTGGTGGCCGTGCGTGCGAGTGTTAATGCTCCTGAGGTGCTGGGGTTGCCTGGGGATGCTCTCGGTAGCGCGATCGCCGATTGCTTTGCCGGCGACACTGCGGGGTTTTGGCAGAGCCTCAGCGCTCTGAGCGTTGGCGAATTTCTCTACGGCACCCTAGGAGCCCTGACGGGCGGGCACTTCCACGCCACAGCCCACCGCAACGCTGACTCGGTGCTCGTGCTCGAGCTCGAGCCACGGCCTCCCCATCTGCCACGGGGAGAGAGCCATCGCGATGCCCTGAGGGGAGCTTTGGCAGCCCTGCATCGCGCGACGGGCTGGCAAGATTTGGTGCGGGCAGCCGCTGCAGAGGTGCAAGCGCTAACGGGCTGCGATCGCGTCATGGTGTATCGATTTGACCCAACAGGAGCCGGTGAGGTCATTGCCGAGAGCCGCCACCATCCCGACATTGGCGAGTCCTATCTGGGGCTGCATTACCCAGCCGAAGATATCCCAGCAGCAGCTCGGGCCGCTTACCAACACTGTCCGCTGCGCTACATTGCAGATTTCACAGCCGAGCCCGTCCCCCTTGACAAATCCGACCATGCTGCCGAACCCCTCAATCTCGAGTGGGCTCTGCTGCGGTACCCCAGCACCTGCTGCTGCGAGTATCACACCAGGCTGGGTGCCCAAGCGCTACTGGTCCTGCCATTGCTGCAATCCGGCCAGCTCTGGGGCCTCGTTTCTTGCCACCACAGTCGCCCTCACCATCTCGCACCAGAAACCCGAACCGACTGCGAGCTTCTCGCGCAGTTTTTGGCTCTAGAGCTAGCCGACCGACGCAACCGAGCCGAGCGGGATTACGAACTCAAGCTCCAGGTCCTGCGGGCCGAGGCAATCGCCGACCTGGCTTGCGGCACGGGCGACTTGCAAACGGCCCTGCTGGCTGACGGGCCTCGCCTGCTGGCGCTGACGGGGGCCACGGGAGCAGCCGTTTGCCTCGAGGGTAAAATCGCCCCTATCGGTCGCACCCCCGACCGGGCTGCCATTGAGAATCTCCTTGCTTGGGCCCAAACCTCTCTGGATGCAGACGAGCCTCTCTTAGTAACCGACAGGTTGCCGGTAGCACATCCAGAGGCTGCAGCCTATGCCGATGTTGCCAGCGGCCTCCTCTTGTTGCGAATCTCAGCATTGCGGCACTGGGCTATCTTGTGGTTTCGCCCCGAAGTTCCCGAAACGGTGACTTGGGCTGGCAACCCGAGTCAGGTGATTGAGAATGCGCCCCTCGGCCCGCGTATGTCCTTTGCTCGCTGGCAACAAACCAAGCGAGGTATTGCCAAACCCTGGCAACCGGAAGAGATTCGCAGCGCTCGGGAGCTGTGCAACGCTATTGCGAGCCTCGTACTCGAGAAAACCGACGAACTCGAGCGCAGCAACCGCGAACTCGAGCGCAGCAACCGCGAGCTTGCTGCCTTTGCCTTTGCGGCCTCTCACGATCTCAAAGAACCCCTGCGCGGCATCCACAACTACGCCACCTTTTTACTCGAAGACTACGCCGAGCGCCTCGACGAGACCGGACGCGATCGCCTGCAGGTGCTGGTGCGCCTCTCCCAGCGCATGGAAAACCTAATCGACGTGCTGCTCTACTACTCGCGCCTGGGCCAGACAGAACTCGACGCCAAACCAACAGACCTCAACGAACTCGTCACCCGCGAAATCGAACTCTTCAACCTCAGCCGTCCCCAGGCTGGTCTCGAGTTTCGCCGTCCGCGACCGCTACCGGTGGTGTCCTGCAACCCGACCCTCGTCCGCGAGCTGCTTGGCAACCTAATTACCAATGCCTGCAAGTACAACGAGCGCGATCGGCCTTGGATAGAAATCGGTTACCTCGCACCCGCCGAGCGCGCTCATCGGTTTCCGGAGCGCGGCCCCCACGGACCCGTGCTGTTCTATGTCCGAGACAATGGCATCGGCATTCAGCCTCGCCATCAAGAAGCCATTTTTCGCCTGTTCAAACGCCTTCACAGTCGCGATCGCTACGGCGGCGGTACGGGGGCGGGTCTGGCGATCGCCCGACGCATTGTCGAGCGGCATGACGGACAAATTTGGGTCGAGTCAATCCCTGGAGAGGGGTCGACCTTTTACTTTGACCTCGGCCTCGAGAGGTAACCTTACAAAACTTAAAACAAGCTAACAAATCCCCAATTTGCCTTGGAGATACGCAGATATTGGTTAAGTGTATTACTCCTGCCGCAATAGATGAAAGAAGGCGATTCGCGTCCCTTATTAGTCGTAGAGGATAGTGACGAAGATTTTGTCACTCTACAGCGACTGATTCGAAAACAGCAGGTTCGACCCGGCCCCGTTTACCGCTGCAGCGATGGCGATGAAGCCCTGGATTTCCTCTATCGCAAGGGAGAATACACCGATCCTCAGATTGCCCCGCGCCCCGCTGCGGTTCTACTGGATCTCAACTTACCCGGGACCGACGGCCGCGACGTTCTACAGCAGATCAAACAAGACAACGAACTCAAGAAAATTCCTATCGTTGTTTTCTCAACGTCGGCCAACCCTACAGACGTTGAGTACTGCTACCGCAGCGGTGCTAACGGCTACCTGGTTAAGCCGATGGATTTATCTGCTCTCCAGCGAGCTGTGGAAGCCTTTACGCGCTACTGGCTCGCGATCAATCTGCCACCATCCGAACTGCTTTGATGGCACTCGGTACGAATCTCGCGCGTGAGTTTTGGAGCAATGCATATCTTATAATTGCCGGGTGCGATCTAATAATTGATAGTGCTGCACCGCTGCTGTCGGCGGCGAAATTTTTTTGAGGCGTCGAGCGTGGGTATGCAAACGGGAGCGCTGCAAGACCGAGCCCCCTATCGAACTACAGAGCGAGAATGGCGGCTCCTAGTTGTTGACGATTGCCGCGAGGACCGCGAAGCTTACCGTCGCTACCTGCTTGCCGATCGCACGAAGTCCTACCAAATTTGCGAGGCAGAGTCTGCCGAGGTGGCGCTGCAGCTCTGCCGCGAGCGCCACTGGGACGTCGTGCTGCTCGACTTGCAACTACCGGACATGAGCGGCCTAGAGGTTTGGGAGCGCCTGCGGGCCAACGGTAACGTGCGTCCCCCCGCAACGATTTTGCTGACTGCCTTTGGTGACGAACAGACGGCGGTACGCGCTCTCAAAAGTGGCATCAGCGACTACATCATCAAGCAGAAGCTCGGTCCGGACACGCTGCGCTGGGCCGTGCGCGCCGCAATCGACCAAGCTCGCTTGCAAGCCCGCCTGCAGGCAGTTCGCAGCCAGCGCCAGCTCATTGCCGGTTTGGCCCTACGCGTCTGCCGAGGGATGGATTTGCCAGAAACTCTCGCAGCTACGGTCGCTGAAGTCCGCGACCTGCTAGCTTGCGAGCGGGTCGCCGTTTTTCAAACCAGCGCGCAAGCAGATACATCCACCCTCGTTTGCGAAGCCCGCATCCGGCGGAATGCGGGCGAGCCGCACCGACAGACCGACAGCGAGGCAATGGCCGAGTATCGCGGCGGTGGGGCGACCCTTGGCGCGCTGAGCGCGGGGTTCAGCCCCGCTCAGCGCGCTTACCTACGGCAATTTACCCACGAGACGGCTTGGGCTTTGCCCATTGCTTGGGAGGAACTCTACTGCGAGGGCAACGCTCGGCTGTGGGGCGTTCTAGTAGCCTGCCGCGAAAGCGGCCAGTGGCACTCTGATGAGGTGGAGCTGCTCGAAGAGTTGGCCACGCAGCTGGCGATCGCAGCGCGCCACACGGAAATGCTGGCACGCCTGGAAACGGCCCTGGCCCGCGAGCGCGAGCTCAATGCCGTGAAGTCCCAAATCGTCACGACAATCTCCCACGAATACCGCACGCCTCTGGCGGCAATTTTGGCAGCCGCCACGACGCTCAAGACCCACGATCGCCAGCTCTCGAACTCGATGCAGCAGCATCTATTGGCCACCATCGAGTTAAAGGCGAAACATCTAGGCCAGCTCGTGGAAGACATGCTTCTGGTGGATCGCCACAGCCGCGACTGCCAGCCCCTGCAGCTTGAGTGCATTCATCCCGGCCGGTTTTTCAGCACGCTCCTAGAAGAGCAGCGCCTCGTCGATAGCTCGGCTCGAGATCGCGTCGCGCTGTCTTTTTCTGGCGATCTCGACAACTTTTGGGCCGACCCCAAGCTGCTGACTCAAATTTTTGAGAACTTGCTCTCTAACGCGCTGAAGTATTCTGCAGCCGATCGCGAGGCGGTCGTGAGAGTTATGGGGTCTGAAGCCCAGCTAACGGTCACAATCAGCGACTGTGGCATCGGTATCCCGGCTGCCGATCTCTCTCAGATCGGTCAATCGTTCGTGCGAGGTGGCAACGTCGGCACGACCCCCGGTACGGGTCTTGGCTTGTTTATCGCGCAGACTTGCATCGACCTGCACGGGGGCAGCATCGAGATTGCCAGCACCGAAGGGGTGGGTACGACCATCACTGTTGACTTGCCCAAGCACCACTAGGCACGCCGGGGCAATCTCAGATAATTCGGGCCATCCCATTAATTGTGCTCTACTGACGATTGCGAATTGCTGCTAGCAAGGCGTAGAAGGGCTCCCAGTCGTTTTCTTGCTCGATGGGCTCCCAGACAGACTCGATAACCGGCTTCAAGAGAGCCGTTCTGGGGTTGTGCCGCTTCAGGCGCAGGGCAATGGATGCCGCCGCTTCGACCGGCAGGGTGTTTAGAGCCCGATGGTAAACCCGCTGCCACTGCGCCAGCAGACCGGGAGCCTGCTGCAGCTCCACAAAAGACAGGTTTTCGGCCACTACCTCGGCCCGATCGCGCCAGCCGACGTTAAACCACTGCCCTAGCTCGTAGAAAAACTCATGGTAGGGCACTTGCGTTTCTTCGAGTAGTTCGACGGTTATCGCACTTAGCTCGAGGGCTAGCTCGGGCGAGAGGCCCTCGCAGCCGAGCTTGGCTGCCAGCAGTTGGCAGTAGGCCTGGCGGTAACAATCGTCAAACGCTGCGAGGGCCACTTCCATCTCGCGAGTGGAGATGGCCACAGCCAGAGGCCGTTGGAGCATCTGGAGGTTGAGCTTGCAGATACCCGGCTGATTGCCATAGCAGTAGCGTCGCGAGTAGTCAAAATACGCTGCCGTAAAAGAGCGCTGGTAGGTTGGGATAAAAGCATAGGGGCCGTAATCAAAGCTTTCTCCCACAATGGCCATGTTGTCGGTGTTGAGCACCCCATGACAAAACCCAGCCGCCATCCATTGAGCTGCCAGCTCGGCAACCCGCCGGACTAGCTCGGCATAGAAGCGCGCCTCGCGATCGCTCTGGGAGCCGATGTACGGATAGTAAGTCGCGATCGTATGGTCGAGCAGTTGGCCGATAAGCTGTGGCTGCCCCAGGTGATGCAGGCGCTCGAAGGTACCGAAGCGGATGTGGGACTCGCCCAGCCTGACCATCGCCGACGATCGCGCTGGTGATGGCTCGTCGCCGCGCCAAAGCCGCTCTCCTGTCTCGACGAGGCTCAGGCATCGTGAGGTACGCACGCCGAGTTCGTGGAGCGCCTCAGCCGCTAGTATTTCTCGCACGCCGCCTTTGAGAGTCAGGCGGCCATCTCCCCCCCGCGAGTAAGGCGTGGTGCCCGAGCCCTTGGTGCCTAGGTCGTAGAGCTTGCCGTCTGTGCCGCGCACCTGCCCGTAAAGGAAGCCTCGTCCGTCCCCTAAAAAAGCGTTGTACTCGCCAAACTGATAGCCGTGGTAGCGCATGGCCAGAAAGATATGGTCGGGCGGAGCCTGAAACTTGCCAAAAGCGGCCACAAAGTCTGCGTCGGTCACCTGCGCCGGGTCGAGTCCGAGTAGAGGCAACAGGCGGTCGTTACGGAAGCGCAGCAGCTGCTGGGGAAATTCTGCGGCCTCGACCGGATCGGAGTACTCCGACCCCAAACCAGCGAAGGCAGGCACGAACTCGAGTTGCAGGAGTGGGTTACTCATGTAGATGCTAGATGCCGTGCGATCTCGACCGCTATCGGGATTGGCTTTGCATTGTAGGCGATTGCATTTCTGTAACAAAGCTCTCAAAAATCCCCAGCTCGGGAGCGCCTACTCGCACCATCCGGAATAGCTTCACCGCTGCAGAAGCCTTTTTAGATGAGAACTACAGGGAAAATTAAGCGGATACACCTTTACAAAACTCAATTAAGTTGTCTAACATGTGTCCATGCCTGATTCGGCATAACCCAAATTCATTTACGGATTTATACCAACATGACCGCAACCCTACAACAGCGCGAAAGCGCCAACGTCTGGGCG
>CAYTBI010000024.1:40355-60062 GCA_964435975.1 uncultured bacterium | reverse complement strand
CCAATATTCGCTATCGGGCAAGTCTTCTTTGAGGTTGTAGAGCAAGACATGCTCGAAGAAAAGCACCGGATTGTCGTCGCGGATGGCCGACTTGAGCAGGCCCTTGGCGTTGTAAGGCGTCGAGCAGGTGACAATCTTGAGGCCGGGAACCCCCTGGAAATAAGCCTCCAAGCGCTGGGAGTGCTCGGCACCGAGCTGGCGGCCGACACCGCCTGGGCCTCGAATGACGACAGGAATTTTGAAATTGCCACCGGAGGTGTAGCGCAACATGCCGGCGTTGTTGGCAATTTGGTTGAAGGCCAACAGCAAAAAGCCCATGTTCATGCCTTCAATAATTGGGCGCAACCCAGTCATCGCAGCCCCGATGGCCATGCCGGTGAAGCTGTTTTCGGCAATGGGGGTATCGAGTAAGCGCAGCTCGCCGTATTTTTTGTACAAGTCTTTGGTGACTTTATAGGAGCCGCCGTAATGGCCTACATCCTCACCCAGCACGAATACGGTATCGTCGTGGGCCATTTCTTCATCCACGGCCTGCCGCAGGGCATTAAAAAAAATCGTCTCTGCCATCGAGCGCTCTTACAACTACATACAGCACATGCAATCCTACCATTCCCGCTTGAGGTGGGGTAATGGCTCTGCGCCCCAAGATTACTGCTGCACTGTCGCAAGCATGAAGTCGCAAGCATGAAGTTATGTTGTCGGGCCGAATCCGCTGCAGACAAATTGCCTACCATCTGCAGGCGGACGACACCAAAGGAACCCCTGGGATGCAACGCTTCAGTCGCCGCGAGTTTTTGAATGCCGGAGTCATTACCCTAATGGGCATGCAGGCTGCTGCTGCGAGCAATGCCGCTCGAGCGCTCGAGCCGCAACCACCCACCCAAGTTGCCGTTGCTCCAGAGGCCATCCGCTTCCCCGAAAACTTTATTTGGGGCGCGGCAACCTCTTCCTACCAAATTGAAGGCGCCTGGGACGCTGACGGCAAGGGCGAGTCCGTTTGGGATCGCTTTTGCCACCAGGGGCGCGTTCGCGACGGCTCCACGGGTGATGTCGCCTGCGACCACTACTATCGCTACCGCGAGGACGTGGCGCTGATGCAATCTCTTAACCTGCAGAGCTATCGCTTCTCGATTTGCTGGCCGCGCGTGCAGCCCACCGGCAGGGGCGCACCCAACTTCAGGGGTTTGGATTTCTACGATCGCCTCGTCGATACGCTCCTCGAAGCAGGTATCCGCCCGGCAGCAACGCTCTACCATTGGGAGCTGCCCCAGGCCCTCGAAGATCTCGGTGGCTGGCCCAACCGCGACACGGCCACCCGTTTTGCTGAGTACGCCGCGATCGTTGCCGAGCACCTGGGCGATCGCGTCGATACCTTCATGCTCCTCAATGAGCCCTACATTTTTACCTGGCTGGGGTATTTCTCGGGCTATCACGCGCCGGGCCGAGCGAGCTTGGATGACTTTTTGCGAGCCACCCACACGGTAAATTTGGCCCAAAGCTTGAGCTTTCGGGCCATCAAGGCTGTTAACCCGCGCCTGCAGGTGGGGCCGGCGACGGTTTGGATGCCTTGCGAGCCCAAAAACGACAATCCCGCCGACCGGGCCGCTGTCGTTCGGGCCGATGGCATCATCAACCGCTGGTTTCTCGATCCGGCCCTAAAAGGGCGCTACCCGGAAGGGGTCTATCCCGATGATTCTGTTTACGGGCTCATGGGCGTGCTACCGGGAGATCTCGAGTTGCTGCGGGTCCCCTTTGATTTTCTGGGCATCAATCTCTACCAGCGCACCCTAATTGGCAGCACGGGGAGCGATCCGGGATTTTTTAATTTGAATTTCTACACCGACATGGGCAAAGCAGGACCGCGCACGGACCTAGATTGGGAAGTGTGGCCAGTCTCAATTTACAACGCCATGATGGAGGTCACCCGAGCCTATGGCCCCCTACCCATCGAAATTACCGAGAATGGCGCGGCCTTCAACGACGGCCCCAACGCAGCTGGTGAGATTCGCGACGACCGTCGCATTGAGTACTACCGCGGCTACCTAGCAGAACTCGCCCGCGCGATCGCCGACGGTGCCAATGTTCGGGCCTACCACGCTTGGAGCCTGATGGATAACTTTGAGTGGGCCGAGGGCTATGGCCCCCGCTTCGGGCTGGTGTATGTCGATTACGACACCCTGGCTCGAACCATAAAAGCCTCGGGACATTGGTATGCCCGCGTGGCTGCAACTGGGGAAATACCGGCAGCTTAGGGCCGAGCGCCGATCCGTCTCAGAGCGTCCGTGTCAGAATGTTTGAGGGCGACCGCACGATCGCTCGCGACCCCTGCAAAATGTGCGAGCGAAGATTGGGTGCCGATTTCTAAAGATGCGCGGAGAGTGGAGTCTTAGGCAATGGGACGTTTCTGGAAAAAATCGAGCGCGACCGCCGCAATGTGGCTAACTTTGGCCGGGGCGGCGGCCTGTGGCGGTGGCCTCGGCCTGCAGAATGCCGGCGATGACGCGATCGTAGTGAAATTCCTGGCCGGCAGCGCCCTCAAAGAGTTTTGCGCCCAGGCTGCCGAGCGCCTTAATGCTCAAAACCCACAACTCGCAAGTGGCGAGCGCTACCGCCTCGAGTGCGATGCCAAAGGCAGCGGGGATGTGGTAGCGACCACCGTCGAGCTAGCCGAGCGGCTCCAGGCAGGCAATATTTCTGCTGAGGCACCAGAATTTCCCACCCTTATTTCTGTCGATGGTGGCATCTACCACGCCCAGCTCATTTTCCAAATCGACCGCATTGCCCCCGGGCAAAATTACATCCCCGCTCTCACGGACGCGCCGCTGCTGGCGTTTAGTCCGATGGTTTTGATGGCCGAGCGCGATTTAGCCGCGGGCCTCAAAGGCGTTAGCGAACCCTACCGAGCCCTGGCTTCCTTTGAAGACCACCGCCAACTCGATCCCAATGCGCCGCCGGTTCCCATTCGATTCGTCCACACGGCCCCGACGCGCTCGAACTCTGGCTTGCAAACGCTAGTTGCCCAGTTTGCGGGCGTCTCTGGCAAGCGCCCGGACGAACTCACCATCGAAGACGTTCGCAAACATCAAGACGAAGTTCGCGAAATCCAGAGCAAAATTACCCGCTACGGCGTTTCGACCGGTTCTCTTGCCAGAGATATGGTTAAAAACGGGCCATTTTGGGCATCGGTAGGGTCGGTCTATGAGTCGTTGGTCATCAGCGCCAACAGCGATGCGGCCGCCACGGGCGGCAAGCGCTACGAAGCCACCTACCCGCCAGCGACATTCACCTCCAACATGCGCGCTATCTTGCCCGATGCCCCTTGGGTCAGCGATCTCGAGCGCGCCGCCGCGACAGCAACGATCGAATATCTGCGATCGCCCGAGGCCCAAGCCATTGCGGCCGATCTGGGCCTACGCCCCGGCGCGCCGGGAATTGCTCTGGGGCCCAAATTCGGGCCGCAGTTTGGCGTGGAGCCCAATCCCAGCTACGACTCCTACCGGCCGCCCCAACCGGAGGTTGTCGCCGCTATGATCGAGAGCTGGCAGCAATTTGCCAAGAAGCCCTCGCTGGTGGCAGTGGTTGTCGATAGCTCTGGCTCGATGCGGGGCGAGAAGCTGACGGCCGTCCAGAATACCCTGCGCAACTATATCGAAAACCTCGGGCCCAAAGAACGCATCGCCCTCATTGATTTTGACAGCAGAATTCGACAGCCCGTCCTCGTCGATGGTACCCCCGAGGGCAAGAATCGCGGCTATGCCTTTATATCTAGCCTCGAAGCCGAAGGCAGCACTCGCCTCTACGATGCGGCTTTGGTTGCCCGCGATTGGCTGCAGCGCAACCGCCAGGAAAAGGCCATCAACGCAGTGTTGATGCTGACCGACGGCGAAGATAGTGGCTCGGAAACCAATCTGGGGCAGTTGGGCGAAGCCCTCGCAACAAGCGGTATTGAGAGCGACCGCAATATTGCCTTTTTTACAATCGGCTACGGCCAAGAGGGAGACTTCGATCCGGACGTGTTAGAGAAGATTGCCAACTTCAATGGTGGTTACTACCGCAAGGGAGACCCTAAAACCATCTCTCGGCTGATGGCCGATCTGCAAGTGGAGTTCTAAGCTAGCTCTCAAAGGTTCGAATCTTACAAAATTGAAGGAAAAAAACATCCATGCATCGGCAACTGATTCGCCATCATAGCGATTGGGAGCTATACGGTTTGGCTCTCGAGGCAGCGATGGCAGTTTTCGAGTCGAGCAAGAGGTTTCCCACCTGGGAGCAGCGAACCCTGGTCGAGCCGTTGCAGACATCTGCCCGAACGCTCTGCGTAGTGTTGGCCCAAGCCTGGCGCAAGCGACTCGACGACGGTATTTTTCGAGCCAAGCTCGACGAGGCCGAGATGCTGGCTGCGGGCACCCAAAGTTGGCTCGAGCTCGCATGTCGCTGCGACTACCTCAGCGAAGGCGAAGCCGATTGCCTGATTCGGCAATACGGCCAAATCATGGGTAAGATTGCCTGGTCGATGCCCGTGGCCGTCTCTGTAGACCGCTAACAGATGGCTCGCCCGCGGATTGTAGCTCGCTAGCGAACCGCCAAGACCCGTGACCAATCCACAACTCCCTTCTCTCTTAGGCGGCGAGCCCGACACAGATTTCCAGGCTCGAACCGAAGCCAGGTGGCATCACTATCCCATCCGGGTTTATCCCCAACACACCGACCACGCTGGGATTGCTTGGCATGGCAGCTATATCGGCTGGATGGAAGCCGCTCGCATCGAGTGCCTGCGCGCAGAAGGCATCGACTACGACAATTTAGTCGCCCTCGGCTGCGATCTACCCGTTGTCGAGCTGGCCTTGCGCTACCATCGCGCTCTGCGCCTCGGCCAGCAGGCCCTTCTCAAAACCCGCTTTGCCGGCCTCAAAGGCGCGCGCTTGCTCCTCGAGCAGTGCTTCTGCAGCCCAGAAGACGACGACTCCGCACTCTACGCCAGCGGTCGAGTCACGCTCGTCGCCCTCGATCGTGCCAGAGGCAAGATTATGCGCCGCCTGCCGCCCGAGTTGCAGGCGGCGCTAGTCAAGCTCGACGGCTAGTGTCGGGCTGGGGACCCCACCGAAACGGGCACCTCGGTTTCTTCAGTGCAAATATACTCTCTCTCTAGATAAGCCACTGCCGCTCGCCGGCTGCAGGGTACGTACTGCGTGCCGCCGATGAGGTAATATTCAGTGCGATCGCCGCCCTGTCGAATCAGCAGCGTGTCGTCGCTGGCGCTGCAATAATTTGTCGTCCCCAGAAGCAAACTTTCTAGCTCTTGCAGGAGTTCTTCTCCCGAGGCATGTTCTTCGGCATCGATAAAAAAGCTATCCCGGTCGATCGCAAAGCAGTCATCGAAGCTGGTATGGCTGTACTCGACGTAGGCAACAAACATTAACGCGTCCCTCTTGGTTTTCGGTGTCCTGGCGAGCGATTGCGTACAATTGTACCATAGTTCTTGCGTTCTTTTTTTGAAATCTACAGCGGGGCGCTAGCGGTCCGGCAGCAGGAATATGTCGGCAAAGATGGCGTTTGTCCTAGGCAGGCGGCGGTCGTGGGGAGAATCGTAGACCACCAGGAGACTGTTGTCGTAGCCGAGATGGGGAAACAAAGCCAAACCCTCAGCTTTGTCTGCGCCTGGCGTGTAGGGAAGGTCGAAGGCGACGGCGAGCTTGCCAGAATCGCGATCCCAGAGGGCATCGCCACCGGCTGCAGAGATTCCCTTGAGTCGGAAGAGTTGCATGAAGCCGTCTAAATCCATCGTGGGGCCTGCGAGTACGAGCAAATCTTCGCCAGCGAAGCACAGCTCGCGGATGCCACGGCCGTCGAGATCGAGGAAGTGCTTGCGGTAGGGCCTACTATTTTCAAGATTGGCCAGGCTGAGGGTGCCGGGACCGGATTTTTCAACCTGCAGCTCTAAAATAATGGCCCAGCCCCGCAGGACGGGGCCGCGCAAACCCAGAAAGATGCGATCGCCTCTGACGGCAAGTCCTTCGATATCGAGGCCGTTTTCTTTTGAGGGCAATCGCATCTTGAGAAATGGCCCCAAATGGTCGTCTGCGGCAAGGGCGTCCATCAACACATTGCCCCCATCTTCTGCGGCTGGGAGCATCGCTGGCGACAAAGGCTCGTCGCGATCGGTCCGGGCGTAGGTACGCACGAGCTCGCCATTGAGGACGGGCAGGCGCGCGAGCAAATACCGGTTGGGATCGGTTTTGATTTCTGCTAGGCGTCTGAAGTCTTTTTCGAGGTTTTTGCCTTTGGGTTTGTTGCGCTTCAGGCTGTGGGAGCCGATGACCCAGAGATAGCCCCCGGCGTAGTCGAGCCCCTCGATGTCAATCTCAGAATCGGTATCGGGCAGATCGATGAAATCGTTGAGGGGATAGTTTTTGTGGTTGCCATAAATTCCGCCTCCCATCGGGGTCAGGCGCTCGAGGGTGAGGTGCTCGTCGGAGCCCAGCCAAAGACTGCCATCTGGAGTGAGGGCAACAGCAGAAAGGTCCGAGGTGAGGTCGGCGTCCGAGGTGTCCCCGAATTCGAGCAGCGTGCGACCGAGCAAAAATCCGTCAGACATGGTTTGGATGGCATCCTCCCAAGATTTAGGTGTTGTTGCTCAAGTTATCGCACTCGCGATCGGCCGGTCGCGATGGCTCGGGTCTTAAGAGCGCTAAAACAGGCAAAAAAAACACCCGATTCGCAGAATCGGGCGCGAGTCGAGCGCGGAATCGGGCGCTGAAAAAGCCTTAGCGATCGCCCCAACGGACGATTTGTACGTCTAGATGGGCAATGCCATCTCTTTTGAACCCCAGCTCTGTTGCGGCTTGCTCGGAGACATCGAGCAGACCGCCAGAGCGGTCGTTGATGCGTAGCGTGACGGAGCGACCGTTACTGGGGTTGGTAACCCGAATTTCGGTCCCAAAAGGCCAGCTAGGGTGAGCTGCGGTGTAGGCGTAGCGGCTGAACGTTTCGCCGTTGGCCGTGCGATTGCCGTGATAGCCCGGTCCGTACCAGGCCGTTCGCATCCTCTCAGCACAAGCAGGAGCAACAGCAAAAGCAAAGCCAAGGGTGACGGTAGCGGCGCTGACGAGTAGCTTCGGGAGAAAACGATCGAACAATAGTCAATCCTCAAACTCGATACGAATACAAAGAACCCATACGGTCTCGGCGTGTTCCCTGTAGGCGATCCGGGTCGTGGTTCGAGCTACGACGAACGTGTTAAGTAATACTAAGAAAAGCACTAGAGCGCTCAAGGAGTGGCAATGCAGTCGCAGGAACTTCTCTCACTCAAGACATGGCGCGGGATTTGGGCCGATACGCTGACGATTTTTTGGGGCGAATGGTTAGATCTGCGAGCGCGCATCGCGCAAATTGCGGCCACGGGTTTGATTTCCCCCTTGATTTACGTGTTGGCCTTCGGGTTGGGCCTCGGCCGGGTCATCGATGACGCGGGCGCGCCGCCAGCGGGGGATAGTTATTTGGAGTTTATTTTGCCGGGGATGGTTGCCCTCTCATCGATGGCCATTAGCTTTGGTGGCACCACCTTTTCGATCTGCGGCGATCGCCTCTTTAATAAGACCTTTGAAGAATTCTTACTCGTCCCGGTGCATCCCTTGGCCTTGCATCTGGGCCGCATGCTAGCAGGTGTGCTGCGTGGCGTGCTGACAGCAGCCTCGGTCATGGTGGTGGCGATCTTGTTCACGGGCAAGATTTTGAGTTTTCTCAATCCGCTGTTTTTGTTGGTGCTGGTTCTCAACTGTGCGGTTTTTGCAGGTGTGGGCGTGCTGGTGGGCTTGAGCGTTAAGTCCCTAGAAACCGTGGGGCTCTACAACAATTTTTTGATCGTGCCGATGTCGTTTTTGGGGGCGACCTTCTTTGACCCCGGCACGCTGCCGCCGGTTTTCCAGGTTGTGGTGTACTGTTTGCCGCTGACCTATGCAACCACGGCCCTAAGAGCGGCAGCATACCTGCCTTTGGGGCAGTTTCCTTGGTATTCATTGCTGGTGCTGGCGGGTTTTGCCGTGGTTTTGTCTGTTTTGGGCGCTCGCAAGTTCTCTCGACTGCAAGATTAACCCCTAAATTGACACAGCGCGCGCGGCAGAATGGGGAATATAAGGCAAGCAGCAGATGAGAGGCACCTGTGGGTAAAGTTCGCAATTGGGTCGCAATAACAGCAGCAATCGCTGCGACAGTAGCTGCCGGGGCGATCGGCGTCATCCGCAGCAATCGCCCCGACTACGATCTCAACGATCTGACCGTCAGCGTCGCCCAACAAGAGCTGACCGTCCGCATCAAAGCCAGTGGCACTGTCGTGCCCATCAAGAATGTCAATATCTCTCCTAAGGCTGCCGGTCGCTTGTCCGAGCTGCGGGTCAACCAGGGCGATCTCGTCACTGCCGGCGAAGTTCTAGGGGTCATGGAGAACCGCGATGTCTTCGCCCAGCGCCTGCAAGCTGAAGCCAACTTGGCCGAAGTAAACGCCCGCCTGGCCGAAGCCCGCAATGGCCCGCGCTCCGAAGAAATCGCCCAAGCCCGCGCGCGCCTGCGCCAGACGCGCGCCCAACTCGACGAGGCCCGCGCGCGCATTCCCCGCGACATCGATCGCGCTGAGGCCCAGCTCGATTCGGCCCGCGCGCGCTTCGACTTGGCCCGAGAGCGCCTGGAGCGCAACCGCAACCTCGTTCGTGCCGGTGCGATCGCCCAGGACCGCTTCGATGAAGTCCAAACCGAATTCCGCAATGCCCAAGCCGATCTCGCCGATGCGCGCAAGCGCCTGCAGCAGGTGCGCGATACCGACCGACCGGAGATCGTCCGCCTCGAAGCTGCCGTCGCTGAGAGTGCGGCGACCCTCGCCCAACTCGAAAATGGCACTCGCGCTGAAGAAATTGCCAGCCTCGAAGCCAGCGCCGCTGCCGCCCGTGCCGACTTGCAACGGGCAACAGTGACCTACGACGATACCTTCGTGCGCGCGCCCTTCGGTGGCATTGTCACGCAAAAATATGCCACCGAAGGCGCGTTCGTGACGCCGACGACCTCTGCGTCTACAACCGCCTCGGCAACCTCAGCTTCGATTTTGGCCTTGGCTCAGGGCCTGGAGGTCCTCGCGAAAGTCGCCGAAGTCGATGTCGGCCAAATTCGAGTCGGACAAGTCGTCGAAATTGTGGCCGATGCCTATCCCGATCGCACTTTTGAGGGCGAAACGATTCTGGTGGCCCCCGAGGCCGTTGTCGAGCAGAATGTCACCTCCTTCGAGGTGCGCGTTGCCATCAAAACCGGGCTAGACGTGCTGAGATCGGGGATGAATGTGGATGCGACTTTCTTGGGAGAAACCATCGATGCGGCTTTGGTGGTGCCGACTGTGGCGGTCGTCACCGAGTCCGGGCAGCCCGGGGTCATGCTCGTCGATGAAAAAAACAAACCCGATTTTCGAGCCGTTACCTTGGGGCTGACTTTGGAGAACCAAACCCAAATTTTGCAGGGGTTGACCGCAGGCGATCGCGTGTTTATCGACATTCCCGAAGAACTCCAGTCGCAAAGGCGCCGCTAAGACAGGAGCCGGGGCTATTGGCCTGTAAGTGAGGCTGGGGCGATTCTTAAGAAACCCTAAATCCTATAATCGATCGCAGGAAACCCTCGCTCGAGAACGCCACCAATATGCCTGCTGCGCCCTTGCCTACTGGCGAGGAGGATCGCCTTGCCGAACTCCTCCGCTACGACATCCTGGATACGCCGCCGGAGGAGCCCTTCGATCGCCTCACCGAGCTAGCTGCCTATATTTGCCAAACCCCCGTCAGCCTCATTAGCCTGATCGATCGCCATCGCCAGTGGGTTAAATCCCGAGTCGGGCCGATTGCTTGCGAAACGCCCCGCGACTGGGCCTTTTGCGGCTACACCCTCCTGGGGACAGAACCTTGCATCATTCGCGATGCTACCCGCGACGAGCGCGTCAAGGATAACCCCTTGGTGCTCGAGGAGCCGAGTATTCGTTTTTACGCCGGCTATCCGTTGATCTCTCCCAAGGGCCATAACTTGGGATCGCTGTGTGCGATTGATTTTGTCCCCAGAGATCTCGAGCCCGATCGACTCAAATACTTGCAAATACTCGCCGAGCAAGCCGTAACGCTTTTGGAGGGGCGCTTGCACCGCAAACAGGTAGCCGAGTATGCGGAATCTCTCAAGGACGCTAAGGAGCGAGCGGAGCGAGCCAACCAAGCCAAAACGTTATTTCTTTCTACCGTCAGCCACGAAATCCGCACGCCGCTCAATGGAGTTGTCGGCATGTTGCAGTTGCTCTCAGAAACCCATTTAGACCCCCAGCAGCGCGACTTTCTCAAGACTGCCCGCACCTCTGCTGCTATGTTGCTCTCAGTTGTCAATGAGGTGCTCGATTTTTCGAGCATTGAGGCTGGCAAAATCGAACTCAATCTCAAGCCTGCCGACCTCAGACAGATTGTTGAAGAGACTCGGTTAGTTCTCAAAAGTGCAGCTGCCGATAAGACGATCGACCTCTGCTGCCATCTCGATCCGGATATTCCCGAGTATCTAATTTTAGATGGCAGCCGCTTGCGTCAGATTTTAATTAACCTTTGTGGGAACGCAGTAAAGTTTACGCCCGTTGGCGGCAGGGTCGAAGTCACTGCTCGTGCGATGCCCGCCACCGTAGGACGGGTCAAGCTCGAAATTGCCGTCAGCGATATGGGAGATGGCATTGCGGCAGAAGATTGCGCGCGGATTCTTGAGCCTTTCTTTCGCGCCTCTACGGCAGCATCGCTACCCATTGAAGGGACCGGGCTGGGGTTGGCAATTACCAATCGGCTCCTCAATTTGATGGGATCTGCGCTGCAAATCGGCAGCACGCCGGGTTATGGCTCTTGCTTCTCTTTTGTTTTGGAGTGCCCGATTGCCGTTGGGGGCCCGGAGACCGGGCCGCGCCTGAAAACCGTAACCACCGAGCGACCGCTACAAATTCTCGTGGCAGAAGATAACGCAGTCAATCAAAAAGTAATCTCGACTCTTCTAGAGCATCGCGGTCACTGCGTTACCATCGCGCGCGACGGCGCTGAAGCGGTTCGTTGGTGCCAGGAGGAAGCATTCGATCTGATTTTGATGGATTTAGAGATGCCCAACATGGATGGAGCGGAGGCAACAAAACACATCCGCAAGTCGCCCCACGGGGTTAATGGCAATACGCCGATCTTCGCACTAACAGCCCATGCTATTGTCGGCCTGCACGATCGCGCCATAGCACTAATGGACGGATACATTAGCAAGCCGATTCGCATCGAAGAAATCGAGCGCGCGATCGCCAAGATCGCCAATCGAGGCTAATATTTTGCCCGCCACTCTATAGAGTGGGCTCGCATACCGCAACGCGAGCGCTGCTACTAATTGTGCCTTGAGTCACATTTTTTAGTAATTCAGGTCCTTAGTCGAGCTTGTTGCGATCGCTTTAGACATCTCAACTAATTTAACGAGAAGTTAAGAATACAAAAATATTGTTTTACAAAAAAAAGAAAAGTGACTAAAATTACAGGATAGCGCTAGGTTAAGTCTTCAGACATGCTTATTGTAGGCAGCCAGCAGGTCGATCTCTGTCAAGTTCGCGTCCCTTACCAATCAACTTGGTACGACGGCATGGAGTTTGGCGACCAGGTCTTCGTTCGGTCTCGGGCGTTCCCCCTCTCCGCCCGCGAGCGAGCCATCCATTGGTGCCAGGCAACTCTCGAAAGGGGGCGCTTCTGCGTTCTGGTTGAAGATTGCCAGGCCGGACAATACGTTCTCTAC
This sequence comes from uncultured bacterium, assembly GCA_964435975.1. GTDB lineage: Bacteria > Cyanobacteriota > Cyanobacteriia > Cyanobacteriales > Rubidibacteraceae > CAYTBI01. Next base: position 48,260 of record CAYTBI010000024.1, on the reverse strand, counting down.
TACAAGATAAGATCGGCGGCCTGCACGAGTAAAAGAGCTACCCTGCCCGAGTCCGTTGCTTGCTAGAGGCCCGTGGCCCAGACACGAAACCAGCAGAAAAGTTTTACCCATGACCGGTCGATCGCCTGCAATTTTTCGCATCTCACCGATTATTCGGCTGACACTCTCGCTGCTGTATGTTGCCCTGACGCTACCGCTGCCGTTTTTGGCTGCGGCAACGCAGGCGCCGGTGTCGCCTATGTTGCTTTGGATCGCAATGGCTGTCGGGTTTATTGCCCTGTGGGGCGCGCTCAGCGAGCGGGCAATCGTCGATGCCGAAGCAATACGCGTCGGTTACCCTGGCTGGGTGCCGCGCTGGTTTCGGTCGGGATGGTCTCTGCCCTGGTCGGAGGTCGCCGCCCTCAAGCTTCGAACGACCGGCCAGGGGGGCTTGGTGTACTACTTCACAACCCACCAGCAAGACCGTGCCTACTTGCTGCCCATGCGCGTGGCTGGGTTTGCCCGCTTGCTCGAGCAAGTTGAGGCCCACACCGCGCTCGATACGACCGACATTCGGCCCTTGGCTCAGCCCTGGATGTACGGAATTTTGTTTGTATTTGCCGCGTTGCTGCTACTGGTAGATGTCTGGGCGATCGGCACTGCGGCAACCTTTACGGGGTTTCCCGGCTAGTCGCGACCGGCCTATTGAGACCGAGGCGTGGCCGGGTTGAACGACTCCCGATCGACTTGCAGGCGATCGACTTGCAGTGAGATGGCATCGAGGCGCTCTTGCACGCGCAGCAGGGCCCAGCGGTTACTCTCGATTTGCTCTCCTAGGGGTCCTTCTTCTGCCAGGCGCTCTTCGACTAGCGCCAATGTCGACTGTATTTCCTCCATGCGGACTTGCAGCAGCTCTTTCTCCTGGGAAAATTGCTCTAGTTCGCGGCGAGAGTTTTGCCTTTGGACCTCCAAGCTAAAGGCAAACCAGCTAGAGATGCCGACAACGAACAGCAAAGCCAGTGCCAGCCCGCCTGCCAGCAGTTGCGCCCAGCTCTGCAAGCGCCTCACCGTCCGTCGCAACTGCTCGACGTCTTGCTGCAGATCTTCTGGGGTGGAATTAGAGCCAAGGTTGCCAGAAATATTCATGGACTCGGTGCCAGCATCAATGCGGAGGTTACTGAGGGGCGACTCACTGGGGCAAACCTAAGTTCCATCGAACCCAATGCTCCGCAGACTGGCCTCTAGCCCAGGATAGCCCAGCGAGTCGCAATCGGCGACCGGCTGGGCAATTCTCGAAGTTTTCGGCAAAGGTACGGCTCCATCTGGAGCGGCAGCCCAGAAATTCTCGGGCAAGTCGCACAATGGAAGCATCCGCACTCAACACAGGAGCCCGAGTAGCGATGCAGACGACCCCGAAGTTTTGGTTTCCCTTACTGCCCCTACTGATTGTTGCCGGCGCCGTCGGTACCACACTCGGCAGCCTTCCCCCAGTCGAGGCCGTGGAGTTCCCAGACGGCCGGGTTGCTTTCGGTAAGTCACCGCGCCTGTTGGGCGCGCGTGCGGCCTTCGATACCGTGAGAGTCCGTCACGTCGAATACTACTTCACAGTGGCGCTCCCGGCCGACAGCGACGAACCCTTGAAAACCCTGACCCTCACCCAGCAACCCAATCTCGAAACGATTGAGTTTTTCCTAGAAGAGACCTTGGCGTTTTTGGGGACTTCACCGCGCAAAGGCGAGCCTGTCGCCATCGCGGCCGTCACCCAATCAACCGAAGGCGGTCCCATCGCAGTCGAGCTGGCTCGTCCCATCCCGCCTGGCACGACCGTGACAGTGGGGCTGGTCGCGCGTCGCAACCCTCGCTTTGGGGGTATCTACCTCTTCCGCGTGCGAGCCCTGCCTCAGGGCGAAAAACCCCTGGCCCTCACCCTCGGCCTGGGCCGATTGACCTTCCGCGATAGCAGATTTTCTGGCTTCGGCGGTTTTGGAAGACATTGAATGAAGCAGACACCGAATTCTCAACGGTTGGCAACTGGAGTGAGTTCGATATGTTCGTTCGGACGCGATTTTAAAAAAAAGTTCCAAAATGGGAACTCGATTGTAGAATTATTGGGGTTTCTTTACTATCCAGGAGTCTCTGTAAACTATGAGTCCCCCACCCGAACAAACACCGGATGATTCCTCGGATATGCAAACTCGACCGGGGCGCCGCCGCTACTGGCTGTGGGCGATCGCTGGGCTTTCCTTAGGCATCGGGGGCGGCGTGGCCTATGGTTGGTATTTTCTGTACAATCGCACCATTCCACTGATAGAGGCGCAGCTAACATCGATTCTGGGCCGCCCCGTAGACTTAGGAGACATCGAATCTCTAAGTTTGTCGGCGCTGCGCTTGGGCCCAAGCGAGCTGCCTCCCACAGAAAGCGACCCGGACCGCATCGAAATCGATCGCATCGCTATCGACTACAACTTGGGAGAAATTCTCTGGCGGCGGGTTGTAAACGCGCGGGTGACGGTTGAGAATCCCCGCGTTTATATCGAGCAAGCCCCCGATGGTGCTTGGGTCGATATATCGCCCAATCTGCCCGAGCCTGCAGAAGAAGCGCAAGAATTACCTGTCTTTTTTGCCAGCATCGATGCGACCGTTCGAGATGCCGAAGTCGTTCTGGTTCCGCGCCAGCCTTCGGGAGAACTAGCCGCAGAATATCGCGCCACCTTTCCCAATTTGAGCGCGACGGTGACGAATGATTTTGGGCAGATCGCGTTTGCTGTTGGCGGCGATTTAGAAGTAGGAACGATTGCCGCTGCAGGCGATGTCGATTTCTCGTCTGGAACCCTAGAAGTTACCCAAGCCCGCTTGCAGGGGGTCGAACTCGCCCAGTTTTTACCCTTCGCGGCATCTTATGTGCCGGTGGCCGTTGAAGAACTGGCGGGTACCGTAGCAACAGACCTGACCTTGAGCGCTAGCCTTAGCGATCCCCTGGAGAGCTGGTCTGGTACGGGAACGATTGCCCTTACCGACGCGATCGCCCGCCTGGCTTCTTTGAGGCAACCTGCCACTGCTGCAGCCGACTTGCGCCTGCAAGGAAGTACGATCGTCGTCGAGCGGCTCGACGGCCAAGTCGGGGAGGCCCTACAGGCTGTCGTGTCCGGTCGGCTCGATGCCGAGACCGGCTATGACTTGGTTGCCACCATCCCGAGCGCCCAGCTGGCAGCCATTTTGGACGCAGTCGAATTGGAGTCGCCACCGCCGGTAGCAGTCGGCGGTGCGATCGCCGCCGAAGCACGGATAACTGGCGCGCTCGATGGGCCCCAAATCTCGGCCGAGCTCTTTACTCCCGAGCCCCTGGTAGTTGACGGCGAAACCCTAGGCACCCTCGAAGTCGCCGCTCGCCTGCAGGACAATCGCGCCATCTTGGATCGCCTGAACCTGGCGGCTGCCGCCGGTGGTGAAATCCTGGCTGACGGCAGCTACGACCTCGAGGCACAGGCCTGGTCGGCAAAGTTTGACATTCGCGACCTCAGCGGCGAAGTCGCGCGCCCCTATCTGGCTGGGTCACTCCTCAACGATCTCGGGCGCCTCAACGCCAGCGGCAGCAGCAGCGGGACTCTTGCTGACTTGACAGGATCTGTTGCAACGGGTGATTTTGTCTGGGAGGGCGAGATCGGACGGCTTGCGGCGAGCCGCTTCCGGCTTGCCGAGCGCGAGCTAACAGCAGATCTCGGCCTCAACAATGTCGCCCTTCAAGACTTTATTCCTGCTGTGGCACCGGGTGCGGCGCCGCTATCAGGGCAACTGCAGCTAGCAGCAACCCTGCCGGCAGACCTGAGCCCGGAAGCCAAGCCACTAGAAGCACTCCAAGTCCGGGCGAGTGGCATCTTACAGGCAGCCGGCATCGGGCAGCTGGTGGCAAGCCGCTTGCAGCTTGCCGAGCGCGAGCTGCAAGCAAACTTTAGCCTCGACAATGTCGACCTCCAGGACTTTACTCCCTTCCTGGCACCGGATGCGGCACCGCTATCGGGGCAACTGCAGATAGCAGCAACCCTGCCGGCAGACCTGAGGCCGGAAGCCGAGCCCCTGCAAGAGCTGCAAGCCCGGGCGAGCGGCATTCTGCGAGCCGCTGGCGGCAGCGCGCGCCTCCAGGATGTTCGCTTGCAAGACGGCCGCTGGCAGGTGGACGCCAATCTCAATGATTTCCCCCTTGGGGCGATCGTCCTTGAAGATTTACCCCCAGACTTGCTGCGGGACGCTCGCCTGCGGGGCTCGGCCCGCGCGAGTGGTTCCCTCGAGCGCCCCGACGATCTCGCAGCGGTGGCTTTGGCTGCGACTGCGCGCCTCGACGGGCTTGCCGATGGGACAGTTATAATTCCCAACCTGCGCCTGCAAGCAAGTAACCTCCGCCTGCAGGCACAGACGGCCGGGGTACGCTTGGACCGCTTGGCAGCAGCTTTTGGAGTACCGGGCCTGGAGACACCAACCCCTGTTAATAGCCAGCTCGAAGCAGCACTGCCGCTCAATGCACTGCTCGATTCCCCCGGATTGCCAACTCTAAGAGAATTAAGCGCCAGCGCCCAATTTGAGTTCGATCGCGGGCTCTCGGTTATTACTGAGCCTCTGAGTGCGGCAATTACCTGGGATGGCAGCCGCTTGAACCTGTTGCAAGCGAGTTCGGCGCAGGTAGAGGCGCGGGGATTTGTCACCCCGAATCTAGAGGCAACGGGACTCGATGTCGTCGGGCCGTTTAATTTGGATGTGGCCGCCGAAGATCTCGATCTCGCGCGCGTGCCCTTGCCACCGGACATCGCGGCTGTTAGCGGTCGGGCCGGATTTGTGGGAACCATTCGAGGTGAGGGCCTGCGGGCACTGCCCCCGACTGGTACCCCTGCTCTCGAGGAGATTGCGATCGCACCCCAAGTCGATGGCACCTTGGCGCTGCGAAATCTAAAAGTCAACGACTATACCTTCGATCCGCGGCTTTCTGGCCCGGTACGCGCCGACCTCGAGAATGGCTTGAGGGTGGCGCTGGTGGGAGAAAACGACGTTATCGAAGTAGCAGCGTCCCTTGCCGACCCCGGGCGGCCATTACCCGTCGAGCCGCAGGCCCTGCGCTTGCGCCTGCGTGAGGCCGAGGTTGTCGGCACGCGCGCGGGCGAAGAATTCCGGGTCACTCTCAATCAAATTCCTTTAGAGCAATTCCAGCCGCTGCTGCCGCCGAACCTGGCGATCGGGCCTGCTGGCGGCCTCCTCGAAGGAGAGCTGAGTGCTAATCTAAGCGATTTCGGCGTGCGCGGCACCGTCAGCCTCGCACGACCGCAAATTCCCCTGCTTCCGGGCAGAGTTTTCCGAGGCGAATCTCTGAGTGCCGACTTCGATCTCAGCCCCCAACAAGGGCGCGCGACCCTCACCAATGGCCGCCTGCAGTTTGGCGGCAGCGACTACCAACTCAGCGCTGAAGCTCGTCTCAACCCGGATAATCTGCAAGACCTCGACGCCCTGACCTATGAGGCCAATTTATCCGTTCCTCAGGCTCGCCTGCAGGATGCCTTGGCGGCGCTGCAGATTCGGACCCTGGCCGATCTCAACCGTAACTTCGAGACCCCCATCTACGGCGATGCCAGCGACCTCGACATCGAGCCTCCCGTCGAGCCGAATGCAAGCTTGGGCGATCGCCTCGAGCGGTTTGCTGAAATCTCCCAGCAAATCGAAGCCCAGCGCGCCTTGCAGGCCCAAGCGCCCTTGCCACCGCTCTCGGCAATCGTGGGCGACTTCTCAATAAACGCCAGCGTTGCCGGGGAAGGCCTCTCCCCCCAAACCGCGCGGGGCGAGGTCAGCTTAGACGGCCAGGCTTGGCAGTGGGGCAATCTAGCCGCCCAACAAGTTGAAGCCCGCCTAGAGCTAGAAGATGGCCGCCTGACGGTTTTGCCCGTCCGGCTGGCATCAGGCGAGAGTAGCATCGAACTCACCGGCAGCACGACCCTCGATCTCGGCGATCCCTCCCTGAACTTTAACTTGGTGGTGCGCGATGTGCCGGTGGAGCTGGCGCGTAATTTCGTGCAATTCCCACCGGCGATTGGGTTTGGTGGCAACTTTGAGGCTAATTTACTCGTGGCCGGCTCGCCTCAAGAACCGAGCGCCACTGGCGAGTTTGAGGTGGCCAAAGCCACCATCAACGAAACGCCCATCGAGCGCGTGGGTGGGAGCTTTACTTACCGTCGCTCTCAGCTTTTGTTTGGGTTTGACGGCTCGATTGCGACTGATTCCGACCCCGTTTTAGCGAGCGGGACCATTCCATTGCAGCTTCCCACCTCAACGATTGCACCGGAGAACGACCTTCTCGACGTGCGCGTCTCCCTGGAGAATGATGCCCTGGCGTTTTTAGACGTTCTCACCAACCAGCAACTGCGATGGGGAGGTGGCAGCGCCAATGTCGATCTCGAGGTAACCGGACCCTTCGAGCTTGCCAACCCGCGCCTCGAGGCCCTGACCGGGCGGGGGGTTGCCACCTTTGAAGAAGCACGGCTGGTCTCGGCTATTCTGGCCGAACCCATCGAGGCCATCAATGGCCGAGCAGATTTCGATCTCAATCGCCTCACTACCGACGGCATCACCGCTCGACTCGGGGGCGGCGATCTCACCATTGCTGGCGCGCTGCCGTTTTTCGTTCCGAGCGAAGACGAGCTTGTTGTCACCCTCGGCACCCACGAACTCAACGCGCTCGATGGCCTCTTCCGCAGCAAAGTCGAAGGCACGATTCGAGCGGGCGGGACCGCCCTAGCAACTCGCATCGGTGGTGACGTGCGCGCTTCTTCGGGGACTCTCGATCTGGCGAACTTGCCTGCTGCTGAAGAGCCCCCCCAGCCCCCAGCCGAACCCCTGAACGATCCGGTCGTTGCAGTCGCCCCTCCTACTCCCCGCGACGCCCTGGCAGCCTCTTTAAATTTGGACTCAGAGCTCCCGACGAACACCTGTCAGTTTGCCGAAGATACGCCCCTCCTGCTGCAGGACTTTGGCATTGAGGTCGGACCGCTTTTCAGCGTTCAGGTGCCTGTGGTAGCGAGCTTCTTTGTCGAAGGGCAGTTCGACCTTAATGGCCCGCTGCTCGAGGTTCCCAAACTTTGTCCCGAAGGCACAGTCGATCTGACGCGCGGCACGGTTGCCATCGGCTCGACCCGTTTCCGCTTGGACAAATCCGAACCTCAGACTGCCACGTTCGTTCCCGAGCAAGGCCTCGATCCGACCCTTGACGTCAGCCTGCAAGCCCAAGTTGTCGAAACGACCCGCCAGCCGGAGATCGCCGATCCCAGCCAGACTGAGATAGCCGAATCTTCCGGAATTTCTGCCAATGCCCTCGGTTCGTCCCAAACTGTGGACGTGCGGGCCCGCGTGCAGGGACGCGCCACCAGCCTGATCGCCCAGCGCAATTTGGGAGAGGTTCTGTCTCTCGACAGTACGCCCAGTCGCAGCGAAAGTGAAATCTTGGCTCTGATCGGCCAGGGGGCCCTCGGCGGCGGCAGCGCCCTCGGCCTGGCAAGCTCTCTGACGGGGGGCATTCAAGCCGCGATCGCCGATGCCTTAGGCCTGAGCGAGTTTAGTGTATTCCCCCTGCCGCTCGCTGACGATGATGATGATGACGACGACAGTGACGACGATGGTGAGGGCACCACAAGCGTCCAGCTCGTGGCAGAAACAGGTATCGATATCACTGATAGCATCACCCTCTCGATCCTGGCCGTCTTGACCGACCAGCAACCCCCCATCTACAGCTTGCGCTACAGAATCACCGAGCGCATATTCTTTCGCGCGTTCACCGATTTTGGGGTTAACGAGCAGGCAACAATCAACTACGAGACCCGCTTCTGAAGCCGCTTGCGAGTCGTTGGCTTAAAAAACCTTTGCTCTGGCCACCGGACGCTGCAAAATCGTGCGGCT
>CAYTBI010000024.1:0-40255 GCA_964435975.1 uncultured bacterium | reverse complement strand
TCATCGCGGTTGGCGAACGCCGCCTTGGCAGTTGGCTTGCGGGCGGGCGCCGGAGCTGGTTTGCGGGTGCGACCGGACTTCACCTGATAGCAAAGCGTGTAGCGCGACCCGGCATTTTCTTTGAGGAGAATGCAAAATCGGCCGCTGTCTAGAACCTCCTGGCAAAGGCGAACGGCCTCCTGTCGCTTGCTGTCTGAGAAGGCGCGCCCCTTGACAAACAACAAATCGCGATACATCACCCCGGCGCAACCATCAGGACGCTCTCGCGAACGAACTCTCCCAGCAACTACTTTCTCGCTGTCTAAAATCAACATGCCCGACTGCCCCCCTTCGCGACCGCTCGGCTGCGATCCGCCCTGAGAGAACTAGGATCGCCAACCGAACTCACTTTATAATGTAATCTTAATCACTATATAGACGGACTGGCAAGACAAAATTGTCATGAATTCATGACAATTTCTCGCTGCCTCGCGCCCTATTGGCGATCGGCTGCCGGGCCCAATCTTTTGGCGCAGTGAAGGTTTCCACGACTCTTCCCGTTAGGGTCTTGCCCCACCAACTCGTGTTTTTAGCTGAAGTTCCTAGAGTTTGGGGGCTAACCTCCCAGCTCGCGGCTGGGTCGAACAAGATGAAAGTTGTTGGCGGATCGCAGACTCGGCCCAGGCACTGCAGAGGCCCGAGCCAGAGCGATCGCCAAAGTTCCAGAGCCGTCCATTCGCCACCCGCGACAAACTGCTGCCATAGCAAGGGCAGCACGAGGCCAAACCCCAAGGCCCCTGACGGGGCATCGGCAAAGGCAACGGCTTTTTCTTCGTAGGTGTAGGCCGCTCGGTCGGTGGCAATGGCATCGATAGTGCCGGCTTTAACCCCCGCTGCTAGAGCTGCCCGATCTGAGGGATTGCCCAGCGGTGGATTCAGCCTTAGATGGGGGTCATAGTCTCCCAGCGAGCGCCCATCGAGCAGCAGATGCAACCAAGTGGTGCTAGCCGTCACAGGCAACCCGGCTGCTTTAGCCTGCGCCACGAGCTCGACACCCCGCGCAGTTGAGAGTCGCATGATGTGAACGGGCGTGCCCACTACCGCCACCATCTCCAGCAGCCCGGCAAGGTAAACCGACTCCGACAGGACCGGATCGCCGGGCAGTCCTGCCTGCAGAGAAAGCGATCCTTCGCGCATGACCCCCGTGCCTTGCAAGCGGCGATCGCAGGCGACCAAAGCGACGGGCAGCCCCAGCGGTTGCAGGTATTCTAGGGCTCGCCGCAAAAGCGCCCAATCAACGAGGGGCTTGCCATCACTAAAGCCAGCAATGCCAGCGGCAGTGGCCAGATCGGCAAGCTCTACCAAGCCCTCGCCACTAGTCCCGGGAGTCAGGGCACCCCACGCCTGTAGCTCGGGCAGGGGGGTCGCTCGCTCGGCTCGAGCGGCGAGCAGAGCAACGCTGGCCGGGCAGTCGATGGCCGGTACCGTATCGGGCAGCACCACCACGCGGGCAAAGCCTCCGACAGCAGCAGCGGCCAAAAATTCTGCCAGGGTCTCGCGGCTTTCGTGTCCCGGCTCGCTGCACCGACTGTAGAGATCGACAAGCCCCGGCCCCAAGACCGAGCCCTGGCAACTGCGTACCTCAAAATCAACAAACTCTGCTGGGTCGAGCTTGGGGGCAATTGTTTGAATTTTCCCGTCCGCGACCGCGACATCGGCGACGCCATCGCTCCCCGTGCGAGGGTCGAGGATGCGTGCTTGTTGCAGAAGTTGGCCGCTCATGAGCTTGGAGCTGAAATTTTAGTCGTCGCAATTCTAGCCGAGCTTGGTCCGGTGCGATCGCGCCGAGCCCCAAAGCCCGCAGCGGCCGGAGTGGGGATCGCCCGTGATAGATTAAAAAAGGTCAAGAGATATTAAAAACCGCTTTAGAACCCCTTAAGCTCGGTCCCAGCACTGGGAAGCAGCAGATGATTTATTCAAAGGCAGAGGGGCATGATGGCCCACCCCTACGGCGCTACGATGCAGACGCGATCGCTCGCTACTATCGAGCCCGGCCCTGGGCGCTCCTGAGGCGCACCTTCGCGATCGCCTGGCATCTGGGTGGCTTTGCCCTGCGCCTGCAGATCGACAACTGGCGGGGCAGCTCTGCCGTCAATCGCCGCAAGCGCGCTGCCGACCTCAGACGCACCCTGACCTCTCTCGGGCCTACGTTTATCAAGGTCGGCCAGGCACTCTCCACCCGCCCGGACCTGGTGCGTCGAGATTTCATCGACGAGCTGATCGTGCTGCAGGACAAACTGCCCTCCTTCAACAATGCGATCGCCTTTGCAACGATCGAGCGAGATCTAGGCGCTCCGGTGGAAGCTATTTTTCGAACCATCTCGCCGCAACCGGTTGCTGCTGCCAGTCTCGGCCAGGTCTACCGCGCGCGGCTCCACGGGGGCGAAGAAGTTGCCGTCAAGGTCCAGCGGCCGAATTTGCTGCCGAAGCTCGCCCTCGATCTTTGTCTGATGCGCTGGGGGTCTGCGTGGATTGCAGATTGGTTGCCCCTCAACCTGGGGCACGATTTGACCCTCATCGTCGATGAATTTGGGACGAAACTCTTCGAAGAAATTGACTACCTCAACGAAGGCCGCAACGCCGAGAAATTCGCCGCCAATTTCCGAGACGACCCACGCATCAAGGTTCCTAAGATTTACTGGAAAAGCAGCTCGACTAACGTGCTGACTCTGGAGTGGATTGACGGCTACAAGCTCACCGATCTCGACCGCATTCGTGCGGCGGGCCTCGACGAGAATGCCATGATCGAAGTTGGGGTGAGTGCGGGCCTGCGCCAACTTCTCGAGTTCGGCTTCTTCCATGCCGACCCCCATCCGGGCAATCTGTTTGCCATGCCCGACGGCCGCATGGCCTACATTGATTTCGGCATGATGGACCAACTCGAAGAGGAGACCAAAGAGACCCTCGCCAGTTCTGTCGTCCAACTCATCAATCGAGATTACTATGCCCTGGCCGACACCTTCATTCGACTGGGCTTTTTGGCTCCCGATGTCGATATCGAGCCTATCATCCCCGCGCTCGAGCAGGTTCTCGGCCACTCTGTAGGCCAGTCAGTGCGAGATTTCAACTTCAAAACCATCACCGATGATTTTTCGGATTTGATGTTTCGCTATCCCTTTCGGGTTCCGGCCCAGTTTGCGCTGATCATTCGATCGCTGGTTACTCAAGAGGGTCTGGCGCTGACGCTCAACGACAATTTCAAAATTGTCGATGTTGCCTATCCTTTCGTCTCGCGACGGCTGCTACAAGGAGAATCGCCCGAGATGCGGCGACGCTTGGTAGAAGTTCTCTTCAAAGACGGTCGCTTCCAATGGGAGCGCCTGGAGAACATGATTGCGATCGCGCGAGCCGATCGCGAGTTCGACCTGCTGCCAACCGCGCAGCTCGGCCTGCAGTATTTGCTCTCACAAGAAGGTCAATACCTGCGCCATCGCCTGCTGCTGGCTCTTACCGAAGACGATCGCCTCCATGCCGAAGAGATTTCTCGCCTCTGGGATCTCGTCAAAGACGATCTCGAGCCGAGTCGTATTTTAGGGATGGCCTTTGCCTCTTTACAGGGTTTTTCACTGCTGCCAGTGGCTGCTCCTTAGCCCAGTTTTTTCGATTGCCAACGCTCAACTTTTAAAAAACAGCGAAATCCATGTTTCCCGAACCGCCGATTGTTTTGATTATTTTTGGGATTTTTGCAGGCATCACCTCAGGCATTGCCTTTGAAGCCGGCCTCAAGCGAACCGCCCGTGCCTGGCGTCAGGGTCGCCGCGACCAAAACCTCAAGGAAATGCTCGGCCCGGATGTTGTCATTCCCTATCTCGGTATTTGTGCTGGCTCCTGCATTTTTTTGGCGGCGAGCCTAGAAATTTTTAGCGCCGCCCGCTGGCTGGCCTTTACCGTATCGGCGCCCATCGTTGCCCTGAGCGGCCGCCTGATTTGGGTGCAAATGGGCAAGCTCATGCTCGAGATTCAAGCAGGTGGCTCCCAAGCAGTCGATCTCGACGCCTGATGCCCGCGCGGGCTACCGATATCGTTACTCAGCTCCCGTATCGCCGTCCGTCCAAGGCGTAACGGTTACCGTACCACTGCCATTGAAGGTCGCGCGCAGCTCGGCCACGCGCGGTAGCAGGCGCGGATCTTCTTCTTGTAGGGCCAGCAGGCTTGGCAGCACGGGTGCTGCCGCCGCCGGCAGGTCGCCGGCAACTGTCTCGAAACCGACGACCTCTCCAGATTGCGTGGCCCAGAGGCGATAGCTCGTGGGCTCCCGCACTAAGCCCCGGTCTTGCCAGGCAGCATCGAGGCGCCGCTGTAGCTGGTTGGCAAGAGTTGTCAGTTGGATCTGCTCGTCAATGCGGGGGACTTCGGCAAGGTCGCGCGCGATTCCTACCGGTAGCGAGCCAGATGCCGACGCGTCCCCATCTTGTCGTTCTGTCGCCGTCCCTTCGTTAGATTCGACCTCGCGGACTTCGGGTACCGGCACCATTAGCATCACTGCTGCTGCCGCGGCGAATCCGGCAATTCCAATTGCTGCTGGTGCCGTTCGTTGGGCGAGCGGCCGATCGGCACGGCGGGCCCCCTTGGGTCGGGGCGCGACGCCGAAGGTCATCTGCGAGATGGTGGTCCCGTCGAGCAAAAACTGATCGATCGCCTCAATGAGATCGAAGAGTTGCACGGTCGTCAGCTCGAACTCGACCTTGCCAGGGGCAGCAGCAGCGGCAGCCTGCCCTTCGGCAGCAGGTGGCTGCCAAATCAAGCGATGAAAACCAGAGCGCTCGGCAGGTTGCAGGCGCAGTTGGCCGGGTGCGATCTCGTCAGCCTGTTGGGTGTAAGCGTGCAGATCGCTAAGGATGTCTTGGACGTAAGCGCCGACCCCTTCTGCAAGGGCATCGAGGAGTTCTTTGCCGCCTCTAAGAACTTGTTGCTGGGGCAGAAAGCGGCACTCAACCCCAGTGACGATCGCTAGCTCGGACTCGGGGTCGGGTGTCTCGCGATCGCTCCAGCCTTCGAGCAGGAGCGAGACATTAGGCAAGCTGTACTGGCGGCTGATGCTCATGCCGGGTTAACCTCGCCGTCGAACAAGCTGCTCCAGAGCCGCAAAATGCCCGCCGTTCCCGTGCCGAAGAGCAACCGCTCGAGCAGGGATATCGCCAGGGCATCGAGCCGCGACCGATCGCCCAGGTACAAGGCAACCTTGGCTCGGCGGGGATTCATGCGGGTTCTGAAGTGAGCCTCGAAGCGATCTAGATACGACACCAGTCGCGGACTCTGCGCCAGGGGCAGCCCCTTTTCTTGGAGCTGCTGGCGGGCCATCAGCACCTGTCGGATCAGAGCAGTTTGCTGCTTGATGCGATAATTCAGAATCAGCGCGAGTGCCTTGGCTTCATCGAGCTGTATCGATTGCCGGTTGTAGGCGCGCCGCCAAGGGTTGGTGCGGCGCAACTGCCACAGCGCCAAGCGACCGCCAACGACTGGCTGCAGCTGCAAATCCTTCAGGGCTAGCAAAAAGCGCTCGCCACCGGCAAATTCCAGGGCTTCCATCGCCAGAAGCAAGAGATCGATTTCCCGCTGCGTGTGGGGCGAGCATCCCGAGCGAGCAATGGGGAAGTCAGGCAAGCTCGCTAGAATTTTGGGCTTGCTGGCTGGAGCCGGAGGTGTAGTAGCGGTTTCACTGCCCTTGCTGCCCTCCTCGGTCATGCTGGCGGGATCGGTCGTCATTCGCACGTGCGAGAGTATTCTCAAGATTATCTGGGGCCAGTATAGCGGAACCGCGATCGCGCTGTTTGCCAGAGAGACAGCAAGGATTTTAGCGGAGCATCTCGCATCTTTGTAGTTAACCTGAAGCCCAGTCTTTGCCGAGGAGCCCATGACCCCAGCCGCAGCCAAAATCGCCCGCGAAATTGCCACTCGTCCCCAGCAGCGTCTCACCTTTGCCGAATTCATGGCTCTGGCTCTCTACGACCGCGAGTGCGGCTACTACGCTACCGGCCGAGCTGCTATCGGTGGAGCGGGGGGAGATTTTTTCACCTCAGCGTCTTTGGGGCCCGATTTAGGCGAGCTTCTCGCCGTGCAATTTGCCCAGCTTTGGGAGATTTTGGGCGCACCGCAGCCTTTCACGCTTCTAGAGATGGGGGCCGGGACGGGGGCTTTGGCCGCCGATATTCTGCGCTACTGCCAGCAGGTGTATCCCGAGCTATACGGCGCTCTGGAGTACCGCATCGTTGAGAAATCTCCCGTCTTGGGCGCGCGCCAGCAGGAGGCGCTCGCTCCCTGGCGCGCCGCCCACAAAATCACTTGGACGGACTGGCCCGAGATTGCCGCTGGCTCCCTGGTCGGTTGTGCTTTTTCTAACGAGCTCATTGACGCGCTGCCGGTTCACCTTATAGAAGTCAGCAGCGGTTGCCTCCAGGAGATTTACGTAACTTGCCGGGACGATACTTTTGTCGAAATTCGAGACGAGCCTTCGACTCCCGAGCTGGCAACCTATTGGCAGCCCTTCGGTCTCGATTTGCTCGGTGGGGCTTACCCCGAAGGCTACCGCAGCGAAGTCAACCTTGCCGCTCGCACCTGGCTGGCCACCGTTGCCAGCAAACTTCGGCAGGGCTATCTGCTCTCGATTGACTACGGCTACCCTGCTGCTAAGTACTACCATCCCCAGCGCGCTCGGGGCACGCTGCAGTGCTACTGGCAACATCGCCGCCACGACGACCCCTACAAAGCCCCCGGCGAGCAGGATATCACCGCCCATGTCAACTTCACCGATCTCGAGTACTGGGGCAATCGCGTCGGGCTCGATCGCCTCGGGTTTACCCAGCAGGGCCTGTTTTTGATGGCACTGGGGCTAGGCGATCGCTGGGCCAGTTTGACCCAAGCTTGTCCGGATCCTGCCACACTCCTGGGCCGCCGCGACGCGCTCCATCAGCTCGTCGAGCCCACTGGCTTGGGAGGCTTTGGCACGCTCTTGCAGGGTAAAAACCTGACGCCCGCCCAGCAGGCAGTCATTCCGCAGGGTTTCTGCGAACCCCAACTCGGGATCTAGGGAGAAATTGCAAATTGTTACAGACTGCTGCCAGCAGCGACTGCCTTGTTGCAACTTTTAACAAAGCGCCTCGAGCCCCGGAGAGTACTCTATAGACTGATGGGTGCAGTGGCTCGCCGCTCTGGTCTCACGCTGCGAAAAGAATTCAAGGAAAGTAATAGAAAAGATGGTAGACACCCTCAACAAGCCCGACCCGTCGGCCGCCGAGTTGCGTCCGGGCGTTAAAGTTCCTGCCAAAGAGACGCTGCTGACTCCGCGTTTCTACACCACTGACTTCGATGCCATGGCCGAGATGGATATCTCTGTCAACGAGGAAGAGCTGCTGGCCATCTTGGAAGAGCTCCGTGTCGATTACAACCAGAAGCATTTCGTTCGCGACGAGTCGTTCGCTCGGTCCTGGGAGCACATCGACGGAGACAAGCGCGGCCTATTCGTGGAATTTCTCGAGCGCTCCTGCACGGCAGAGTTCTCCGGCTTCCTGCTCTATAAGGAGTTAGGCCGCCGCCTCAAGCATAAAAGCCCTGTCTTAGCCGAGTGCTTCAACTTGATCTCTCGCGACGAAGCGCGCCACGCTGGTTTCCTCAACAAAGCCATGTCCGACTTCAACTTGTCCCTGGACTTGGGCTTTTTGACCAAGAGCCGCAGTTACACCTACTTCGAGCCCGAGTTCATCCTCTACGCCACCTACCTCTCTGAGAAGATTGGCTACTGGCGCTACATCACCATCTACCGCCATCTGGAGCAGCATCCCGAAGATCGCATCTATCCGATCTTCAATTTCTTCGAGAACTGGTGCCAAGACGAGAACCGCCACGGCGACTTTTTTGATGCGGTGATGCGCGCCCAGCCCCAAATGCTCGATAAGCCCAAGAGCTGGCTGCAGCGCGTTTTGGATTTCCCCCGTTCTTTTTCTGGTAAGGCCTGGAGTCGCTACTTCATGGTGAATTTGGTTTCACCGAAAATTTGGAGCCGCTTCTTCTTGGTGTCGGTGTTTGCCACCATGTACCTCAATGACATTCAGCGGGCTGATTTCTATGCCGCTCTCGGCCTAGACGCTCGCGAGTACGACAAGCACGTCATCGACAAGACTAACGAAACCGCCGCGCGCGTGTTCCCGGTCAAGCTCGACATCCATAACCCTGCTTTCTACGGCGGCCTCGAAGTCTGCATTGCCAACAACGAGAAGCTGCGGGCCATTGACGCCGACAGCACGCCCCTGAAGGCCCTGCGCAAATTGCCAGTCTACTTGGGCAATGTCATGCAATTCCTGCGCCTGTTCGCCATCGAGCCCATCGACGTTGTCGCCGAGCAAAGCGCCGTTCGCTAGAGCGAGGCTGCAACCGCTAGATTTTCCACAACGGTTCCGCTCCCACACGAGGGGTGGAGCCGTTCTTGTGTTGTGAATTCACCATGCTACCCAACCATCGAACCCTGTCGCCGCTCGTTTGGAGTGCCTTAGGATGGCTGCTGCCGGGGCTCTATCAGGCCTGCGCCCTCGCCCAAGGCATCGCCGAGGAACTCGACCTCGACCCTGCGATTGTTGAAGAGAGCCCGGTCCTGCAGCGGTGGCATCAAGAGGTGCCCGATCTCCTCGAAGACATCCGCACCGAGCCGGTAGTGCCAACGCAAGTGGGCCTCGAGCTGGCCGATTTTGACGATACGGTTGGCCTGCGCCTGGCCGTCGAAAATATCTATCTGGGCCAGACTCGCCTGAGCCTTGCAGGCGACTATTGGCAATCTTTAGAGTCGGATGCCGCGAGTTGGGGCGTGCAGCTCCGTTATTCCCTAAAGCCCCTGGGTAAAAAAATCAATTTCTCCCCCGTGGTAGGCTACCGCAACAGCGCCCGGTCGGATTTCACCCGCGATGGGGTGGTTCTCGGCGGGCGCTTGCTCGTCGCCCTCTCGGCCGGTGGCGGTGCAGATGCGAGCATCGCGCAGGTCTTTCTGCGCCCGGGGAGCGATACCGAAGTCAGCCGCACGATCGTCTCGACCGGTTATGCCCTCACCGACACCCTGCGCCTGTCGGCAACCCTGCAGCGGATTCGCAGCAATCGTGGCGAGGAAACCGATGTCAGTGTTGGTTTGGCCTGGGTGCTGCGCTGAACCAGAGCGAGTTTGGTAAAGTCCACAGACGCGCCCGATCGCACCGCACGGCCCCAACTAGATGTATCTCCCGAAGGCAAAAAGCACCCCTCAGCTCTCAGCAACGCGGCGTTCGAACTCGACCCGAGTCTCTTCTATCAGGGCCAATGCCGCTGGGTAGAGGGACGCCTGTTCCGTTTCAATCCAGGCCAAAAGGCGCGAGAGCTGGGCATTGCGCAGGTCGAGGTCGGCTTGAAAGATGGTGGCTGCTGCCATGTGCTGGGCATATTGCTGTGGGTGACCTTGCGCGGTGAGATGCGCGGTCAGGGCGCTGAGAGCTTGGCGGCGAATGTCGTCTGCATCAGACATAGACTGAGAATTTCTCCAGTAGCGAACTTAACTTAAACCATGCCACGGAAGCGTTCCGGAAGTCCTACAAACCCAGGGCCGACAAAATTTGGGACGGACGCCCAACCAAGCGCGCGCCCGCCTCTTCCAGCGCTTGGGAGCAATCTTTTGGGGCTGGGGGAAGCGATCGCCCGACCAAATAAGCAACGACAGGTTTGTTGCAGTCGGCAGCAATGTGGTCGGCGGCAGCTTCGAGAACGCTGCAGTCTGCCCGCGCCACCAGCACGATTGCCTCGGTTGCGGTGTCTTTATCGAGCAGTTCGAGCCACGGCTCGTAGCTCGAAGCAAGGATTTCTTCGGTGCCCAAACTGACCACCAAAGACTGACCGACGCTCCCGAGCGCGAGGGCCACATCATCGGTTAGGCAACCCACGCTGCTAATGAGGCCCACTCGGCCCGGCCGATAAAAATCGGCGTTGTAGTTGCCCAGCAACAGCTGCCCCGGAACAAAAATCCCCGAGCTGCCCGCCCCCAAAACTCGCGCGTTTAGAGTCTCGGCCTTGCCGAGCAACTGCATCATGTCCAGGGGCGGCACCCCAGGCGTTAGAACGATCAGCTGTCGGATGCCGGCAGCGAGAGCCTCGTACCCCGCATCGAGCACCCCGAAGGGCTCTGTGGCAATCAAACTCGCATCGGGTGTGCCAAACTCTGCCCGCGCTCGCTCGACGAGATCGAATACGGATAGCTCTTCAGAGCGCGATCCGGCCGCACCGGGTGCAATGCCAGCAATAGCAGGGGTTCCGTGGGCTCGCATCCGAGCCGCGCACTGGCGTCCGAGAGGGCGATCGAGGCCCTGGACGATGGCGCGCAGGCGAGAACCATACAGATGACGATCGGGCAAAGTCGGCAATTGCGGCACCTCGCGGGCAGCGGTAGGAAGCAGGGCAGCAGCAGCCGTAGACTCTTCCGAGACCCCAAACAACTGGCCCAACCGCCTCAGTTTCGACAAAGCAGCCAGGGAACGACCGAATTGACCTGCTATTGAGAAGAATCCCATTGCAATCTAGCGCAACCTGCAAACCCCCAGCCTAGCGCAGGCGAGCGTCGCGACTTGCGATCCTCACGATTGACTCGCGCAGCTCCTCGTAAAACGTTCGCTGGCGGTCGGCCCCAATGAGAGGCAATTTGTAGGACAAATCTTCAACGGCGCGATCGCGCGGTAAATAGATCTGGAGCAGGTAGAGGGCTGCGGCCACGCGATCGGCTTTTACCGGGCGATCTGGGGTAACTGCTGCTGTGCCGATAATATCTGTCAGGCTGGCAATGGCCTCGCGATAGGCTTCGTGGAGCTGTTGGCGGGCGACAACGACGAGCGCGCTGCGATAGCGCAGGCGAGCGTTGAGCCAGCTCGCCCCCAGAATAATTGAGGCGACAATCGCAGCGCCTATCCAAAACGGTGTTTGCCCCGGCGATACCAGCGCCAAAAAAGTGAATTCCATAACTTGGTCTTTAGATTCTTCCATCGGATGCGGAGGGAGGCACCGCCAGTGCCAGAGCGGCCGCGATCGCGCCCTCGAACCCCTCGCACCAGCGAACGGCAACAGCAGAGGTGGCAGTAGCCGCGTCCAGGCGCTCCCGTACGGCGGCAGGGGGCCCACCCGTAACGTGGAAAACAACCTCCTGCCCTCGGCTGCAACCAGCAGCAATTGCCTCAGCCATCAGTGTAGTCGTGGCGACATCCTTGCCAAAGGTTGCCAACACAATTCCAAACTCTCGAACCCGCTCCGACAAAGAGACTGAGTTGGCATTTTCGCCGACCAACAGCGTCCCGAGGGGCCGCGTGTATCCGGCCTCCTGCAGCCAATCTGCCACGGCTAGCAGGAGGCTCTCGCAGTTGCTCGCAAGCAATAGCCCCCCGGCTTCTCCGAGCAATCCCGGCCCAACCGGCAAGGCAGCATCGACCGGAAGCCAGGCTGCAACGTCGGGATGGCGACCGAGGGTGCGCCGGTCGGCGCGAATCTTAGCGTCGAGTATGGCAATTTCTCCTGTCGCTGCGATGGCGAGCGGGTCGATCTCGACGCTCGCGAGATCCTTGGCCACCAGAAGGCGATAGAGCTTCTCGAGGATCGCGCTGACAGCAAGCATCTCTTGCCCGGACAACCCCAATCGCAGACTCAAGCGGCGCGCGTAAAAGGGCGAAAACTCTTCTTCGATGGCGACCTGGTAACGCGCTGTCGGCTCGCCCGCGGCTCCTAGCGGCGCGCCAACGAGTACCGGGCGCTGCAAGCGATCGTCTAGGATCGCGCCCAAGTAATACTGCCGCTCGCTTCTAAAGCGGGCCTCTGCGAGCAATACCTCAGGATACTGACCGTCGATTTCGAGGTTGAAAATAGCACGCGCCCAGGCAAAAGCATCGATGGCATTATTGGCAAAGCGAATGCCCCCCGCGCGCGCGCGACTGCTTGCCCTGACTTGGGATTTCAGCACGATGGGATAGGGCAGGCGCAGATTGCGCACGTCCGCCGATGAGGCCAGGTTCTGGGCGGGCAGGAGTTTCACCCCCATGCGCCGCAGCAGCTCTTTGGCCTGGTATTCTAGTAAGTAGATGGCGTGGTGATTGCTCGAGAGCATAGAACGCGCGGTGCTGTCGCAAGCTTGCGAATGTACTGGAGTGCGCAGAAAAAAAAGCGATCGGTCTCTCAGCCTAGCAAATCCCTTCCAGCCCATCTAGATCGAAGAGTGCGTGCTCGCTATCGTTCTTGCGGAGGCGCTAACAGGCGAGCCAAGGCTTGTCGATCGCGGGGGCAAGGGACCGACTGCCACTCGCCAACCGCCAGATTTCCAAGCGTCCAAGGGCCAATCCCCTGGCGAATTAGTCGGAGCGTTGGATGCCCGACAGCAGCAGTCATGCGCCGGACCTGTCGGTTGCGACCCTCAGAAATCGTGAGCTCGAGCCAACGGGTGGGAATGCTTTGGCGAGTGCGAATGGGGGGCTGGCGCGGCCAAACAGGAGGCGGTGCGATCGCGCGCGCGTGTGCCGGGCGAGTGCGACCGTCTTTGAGATTTACGCCGCGGGCGAGCCGCTCGAGGGCATTACTGTCGGGGATGCCTTCAACTTGAACCCAGTAGGTTTTAGGAAGTTTGTTACGAGGATGAGCGATTGCCTGCTGGAGGTCGCCTGCATTAGTGAGTACGAGAAGACCTTCACTCTCGAAATCCAGCCGTCCTGCCGCGTAGACCTCCGGCACATCAATAAAATCCTTGAGGGTAGGCCGCCCCGAGGTATCTGTAAACTGGCACATCACCCGAAACGGTTTATTAAATAACAACAAGCGTCGCATGGTGAATGAGTCCGAACTTGAAACTAATTGAGACTAATCGTGTCGGATAGCGGTGGGAGTTATTCCCACGAATATCGCTTGCCATGTTACGATCGCCGAAATGTACAAAATTTTTTGCAATCCCTAGCATCAACACTTTATTTCTTAAGATTTCGACCAAAAACCGCAAAAGCCATCCCGTCTTTGGGAAGTTTTTTCCAATTCTTCAGAGCTAACGAATGCCGTGACCGGGACAACCCATCCTACTTTCGATGCGAGCCACTGGCAGCGCCAGATTGATTTCCTGTGTGAATGGTTGCTGGGTGCTGGAGGCAATCGCTTTATCCCCGATGCCGAACTCGAAGTCAGTCTGCAAAGCCTTGCCAATTTCACTGCCATGCCTGTTGAGGCAGACCCAATTCTGCAGGGAGGGCGATCGTTTTTGAGGGCGCGCGATGCCTACACCCACAGCGACCGCGATGCCGCAGTTGCCTATCTCAAACAGTGCTTGGAGTGTTGGTCGGAGGGCAGCGATGCGGCGAGCTGGGAGCGGCGTGCGGTCGCAACTTTCCATTTAGGATTGTGCCACCGCGATCGCCGCGACTGGCCGGAGGCGCGGCAGGCCTTCGAGCGCTGCCTGCTCTGTTGCGAGCGGGCCAAGCGCGAAGATGTCGCGCTCGCGTACGCGAGCGCTCTGGCGGCAGTTTTGCAGGAGACCCAAAGTTGGGAGGCCCTCGAGCAGTTGGCCGAGCGAGCGATCCTCTGGGTTGGCGATCGCGAGGGCTCCCCTCACTGGGTAGAAATCTGGGGCTGGCGCGCGCGGGTTGCGCTATGTCAAAGACGCTGGCACGACGCCGAAGGCGCGGCCCAGTCGGCCCTTGCGGCCATTGCTGGCAATTCGCCCTCGGCAGAGCCAGCAGCAGTCGGATGCTTCCACTTGCTGCTGGCCCAAGCTCGCCTGGGTCTCGGACAAGCCGAGCTGGCTCGAGAAAGCTGGATGCGAGCCCTTACCCTCGGACCGGGAGAAGGGAGCGCAAGCTTCCGACTCGAGCTGCAGCGCCTGCAAGAGATCTACCGCGAACGGGACGACCTCGTCGCCGCATTCGAAGTAGAGCGCGCGTGCCTGCAAGAAGAGCGCCGCGCGGGTTTGCGGGTCTTTAGTGGAGCGGTATCTCTCGAGGCAATCGCAAATGAGGTCTCGGTACCGGGGCGGGGTGCCATTCTCGAGCGTCTGTTAGCCCATATCCAGGCCGCCGATCCCGATCGTTCGAACTCCAGTACCGATCGTCTTGCAATCGTTTGTGGCCCGCCGCAATCGGGCAAGCGCTCTCTGCTAGATGCAGGGGTGGTGCCCGCTCTGGTAGAGCGCGGCTGGCGGGTGTTGCGCTCGCACGATTGCCAGCGCTGGCCGGCCGAGCTAGGGAGCGCCCTGACCGGTCAGCGGGAGCGCCACCGCATTGAAACACCGCAGGTGTTGTGGGAGCGCCTCCAGCAACAGCAATCCTCGCAGCCAACAGTCCTGGTTTTCGATCGCCTTGAGGCCCTAGAAGACTGGTCGGCGCTCTGCGCGTTCCTCAAGCGGTGCCTGCAAGATCCCAGGCTGCGGGTCGTGCTGGCCTTGCGAGAGACAACCCTGCACCGCGCCCTTGCCGCTCTGCGAGCGGAGAACTTGGCCGATCTCGACAGTCTCTATCGTCTCGACTATTTCACCCTCGACGAGGCAATTGCCGCCCTGAGAGCCCTCGGCATCGGCCCCAGTCAGAGCGATTGCCTGGCGCGGGATCTGGCCCTTGATAAGGGCATTCGGGATATCGTACTGCCCCTGCATCTGCAGCTTGCGGGGATGCAGCTCGAGCGGGAGGGATTTGCCGCGCGCTCGGCCTCGGCGCTGCTGGTGGGCTACTTGGCTCGGACAGTTGCAGCTTGCGGCGATCGCTGTGCCGAGGCGGCTTGGCTGACCTTCGATGCCCTCGTCGATCCCGACAACGGCGAGCGCCTGCGCAAGACCCAAACGGAGTTGGCACGCTGGCTCGAGGGCTGCCGGGCGGGCGAGAGCC
Source organism: uncultured bacterium (assembly GCA_964435975.1). Lineage (GTDB taxonomy): Bacteria > Cyanobacteriota > Cyanobacteriia > Cyanobacteriales > Rubidibacteraceae > CAYTBI01. The sequence goes on along the minus strand of CAYTBI010000024.1, from coordinate 25,382 downwards.
AAAACTTACCAACCGTACTGAATATTGCGGTGGGTGCGGGGATTTTGTGGCAGCGCTCGGAGTTGCCCGTTGCCCGGTACGAACTAACGAGTGCGGCTTTTGTGGAGCCGATCCGGCGCGAAGGCGGTCGCCTTAGCGCCGGATTTACCCAAACCGAGCGCCCCCAGCGCCAGTCGCGCCCGCAGACCCGCGGCCTTACCACGATTGGCACGAGTGTTCTGGCAGCATTAGCGATTGCCTCGACGCTGGCCTGGGGCTGGCAGCAATTTGTCAGAGGGCGCGATCGCCCTTTGTACGACGCGCGAACCCGAGCGATGAGTGCCTACTCTCGCGAGCTGGCGCGCGACGACCGGCCTTTCGCGGCTCTGGTTGCCGCTCTAAGGGCCGCGCGTCCTTTGCAAACCGGCGAGATCGGCAGGCGCGCCCTGTCCGAGCCGACGCGCCTGCAGCTGGCCGTGGCCCTGCACGATGCTCTCTACACCGTGCGCGAGCGCAACCAGCTCGAGCGCCACACCGGCGGGGTTAATGCCGTTGCCGTGGGTCCCGAGCTTATTGTCTCGGGGGGAGCGGAGGGAGATTTGTACCTCTGGCACTCTGATGGGAGACCGATTCGGAGCCTGGCAACCGGCGATGCCAGCACGAATGCCAGTACGAATGCGAGCACGGATGTCAGCCAGAAACAGAGCTTTGATGCCGTCGCCATTGACGCCCGAGGCAAGACCATCGCTGCGGCCAGGGCCGACGGCAGCCTGTTCTTGTGGCGGCCCGATGGCGAAGAGATTGCCCGCTTGCCGATTGGCGCTCCCGCCAGCGGTTTGGCGATCGCACCGGACGATGGCACGATCGCCGTCGGCACGGCTGCCGGAGTGCTCGAGCTGCGCGATGCCGAGGGCCAACTCGTCCGCAAGATTGCCGCCCACCAGTCTGCCATTGCAGCCGTTGCCTTTAGCCCCGATGGCCGCTGGCTCGCCACCGCCAGCCAGGATCGGACGGCTAAGATTTTCGATCGCGCGGGGCGCTGGCGAGCCACTCTAACCGGTCACAACGGCTGGGTCAACGACATCGACTTTAGTGCCGATGGCCAAACCATTGCTACAGCCAGCGGTGACGGGACCATCGGCTTTTGGAGCCTGGCGGGGGAGCGCCTCGAGACACTGACAGGCCAACATCAAGGGACGATCTCGGCCGTTGCCTTTAGCCCCGACGGCCGCTTGCTCGCCAGCGCCAGTAGCGATCGCACCATTAAGATTTGGGACGAGCGGGGCGAGCCAATCGAGAGCTTTACCGGCCACACCGACACGATCGGTGCCATCGCCTGGAGCCCTATTGGCGATGTGCTTGTCAGTGCCAGCCGCGACCGCAGCGTGAGACTCTGGCAGCCCGACGGGGCGCAACCACCGTCGCTGGCCGCTCACCCCAAGGAGGTCACGAGTCTGACATTCAGTTCCGACGGCAAAGTCATGGCTTCGGCTAGCTGGGACGGAACGGTCAAACTTTGGAATCGGGCGGGAGAACTCCTGCGTACCCTCGAGGGCCACGAGGGCGCGGTTCAGGGGGTAGCCTTTGCTCCCAATGGCCGCACCCTGGCCTCTACCGGCATCGACGGCACGGTCCGGATCTGGAACCGCCGCGGGGAGCAGGTGCGCGCGCTTGCCGCCCACACTGACTGGGTCGCAGCGGCGAACTTCGCACCCGACGGCCGGACTCTGGCAACGGCAGGCTGGGACGGGACGGTCAAACTCTGGGACGGGGCTGGTGAGTTGCTCGAGACCCTGACAATACCCATCGCCCCGGATGGCCGTCCGCCCGCGGCGACGAGCGTCGCTTGGAGCCCGGACGGCAACTTAGTCGCCGCAGGTAGCAGCGATCGCGCGGTCTACCTCTGGCAGCAAGATGGCTCGCCCTCTCACGTGCTCAAGGGTCACCTAGGGCCGGTGTATGGCACGGCGTTTAGCCCCGATGGCAAGCTGCTGGCTACGGCGAGCTTAGATCGAACCGTTAAGCTCTGGCGCGTTGCCGATGGCCTCGAGCTGGTGACCTTGCAAGGCCACCGAGGGGGTATCTTCGATCTGACCTTTTCGCCCGACGGGGAGCTACTCGCGACCGCCAGCAGCGATGGAACGGTGATGTTGTGGAATCCCAACGGCGAAGAGCTCCTGAGACTCGAAAGCAAGGGCGCGCCGGTTTATGGGCTTGCTTTCACTCCCGATAGTAAAGTGATGGCTGCGGCAACCTACGACGGCACGGTGGTGCTGTGGGACTTGGGGCTTGAAAGCTTGCTCGCCCGCAGTTGTGCTTGGTTAGAAGACTATCGGCACAGACACCGAGATCCGGCCATCCGCCGCCTCTGTCCGGGATATCGACCGCCGCGCTGAGAAGAATAGAACCCTACTTTCACAACTGCTGCGATCTATTGAGAAAATAGCTAGTACCCAATTCCCAAATTGAGGCTACACGTCAATTCCGGTTGTGCCCCGCCATCAGAAGCCTTGTGCTGCACGGGTTGCGGAATCCAGATGATTCGCCGTTGGGATCGCGCTTGCTTCTGGGTCTGACCCGGACGTGGGGTTAAGATTAGTAAAGCCCGCGCCGCTTGAGGATTCTAGTCGTGCAGCAGCCTCCCGAACCCCTCTGGGACCGCTTCTTAAAGCCTATTGTCAGTGCCTTGCTCGATCGCGATGCCATGCAGCGCCAGTACGAGGCAATCGACTGGGACGCAGAAGTCGCGCGCCGCACCAATCCCCAAACGCGCTACCCCGACTACTACCTAAAAAATTTCCATGGCATCAAAGGTGGCTACCTGACGCGCGACGCCGCCATAACCTACGACCCCATCACGCGCTACGTCTTGCCCCCCAGCGAAGATTGGATCCGGGCCGATGCGATCGCACTCATTGCCGGTCGGCCCCGCCGCATCCTCGATCTGGGCTGCGGCACTGGCACCTTTACCTTGATGCTGCGATCGGCATTTCCAGAGGCCGAAATTGTCGGTTTGGATCTCTCGCCCCACATGCTCGCCCTCGCTGCCGATAAAGCCCGCCAAGCCGACGCAGCAATATTTTGGCAGCATGGCCTAGCCGAGCGGACGGGCCTGCCGGCCGCGTCTTACGATCTCGTTACGGCCGGGTTGCTCTTCCATGAGGTTCCCCCGGCTGCGGGGCGGGCAATTTTGCAGGAGGCCGCCCGCCTGCTGGCTCCGAACGGCCAGTTTTTGGCTCTCGATGGCAACCAGCAAGCCTTGAATGCGACAACGTGGCTGACAGAAATCTTCGAAGAGCCTCACATCAAAAATTACGCTGCCGGCAATCTCGACGCCGATCTCGCTGCTGCGGGCCTCGCGGGGGTGACGACAACTTTTATATGGGGGCTCTACCAGGTCACCTGCGGGTTCAAACCTGCCTCTGCCGAAGATTTTGCGGCTCCGTCTAGTTCGCTTGTCGTGCCCGCATGAGTCTCAAGGCCGTCCTATTCGATTGCAGTGGGGCAATTGTCAACGATACTGCCTTGCGCCGCCAGCTCTACGAGGCACTACTTCTGAGTGAAGGCTCGCGCCTCGAGCCGGGAGAATTTCAAGCGGTTTGTTTGGGCCGTAGCGATCGCACGGCCATCGCCGAGCTACTGCGCCGGCGTAGCTGCCCTCCTGACGAGGGAAAAATCGCCCGCTTGACAGCCGACTACACCACGGCCTACTGCGAGCGCCTGGACGCGCCGGTGGCCCTGCCCCTGTGCCCCGGAATTATCGAACTCGTTCGCCAACTTTGGTCGGCGGGGCTGGTGCTTGGGGTCGTTACTGGCTTGCCGCAGTCAGTTGCAAGCCAAATTTTGCAGAGAACTGGGTTGGAGATTCCCTTTAGCGTGGCCATCTCAGGAGACGATACGACTGCCAGTAAGCCCGACCCCCAGGGCTATCATCTCGCCCTCGACCGGCTAGGCAAGAATTGCCCGGGCCTGGATGCGGCCAATTGCCTGGCCATCGAGAGCACCTACGCCGGGCTGGCAGCTGCCCGAGCCGCCGGACTGCTGGCGGCGGCGGTGGCCAATCTTTATCCGCTCCACATGCTGCAGCGCCGCGCCGACTGGGCCGTTGACGATCTCCGGCAACTCGAGATCGAACGCGTCGGCCAAACTCTGGCGCGGTAACGAGTGCTAGACTGATTGACCGGACTTGAGGGGAATTAGCTCAGCTGGTAGAGTGCTGCGATCGCACCGCAGAGGTCAGGGGTTCGAATCCCCTATTCTCCATTCAGGCACCTTATTCTGTTAGCAAGGTGTAAATCGTCTGCAGCTGAAAGCTATCGCGCAGTTCTGAGGGCTTACTGCCTGCAGTCAAAGCTTCGCGATGCAAGCTTTCCTGCAATCCCTTCATCGAATCTTCGCCTGAGGATATCAAAAACGATAGATTCCGGACATCACCCCAAGTCGCTAGGGCATCAAGGATCGCCGCTACCGCGCGGGCATAAGGGTGCTCGGGGTCGCGATACCAGTCAGGGCTGGCAACATCCGCTTGGTCAAAACCGAGATGCACGACTAGATTCGGGTTATCGAATAAGGCCAACCCTACTGGCCGGGCCTCTTCTTGCAAGAGTAGGTTTTGAGCCGTCACCAGGGCCCGGACGCGCTCGAGGTGCTCGTAGCGCTCGGTCACCGAGCGCACGTTATCGTGCCAATTAATGGCCACCGTTGCCAGACAGGTTTGCAACAGCATGTGGCCGAGCTTTTCGGCCTTTGTAGACAGGTACGTCATGTTGTAATCGTTGGCTTCGATTAGCAGCGGCAGGCGCTCGACAACTTCGATGCCATATCCTTTAAGACCGGCAATCTTGCGCGGGTTATTGGTAATCAGGCGAATCTTCGTAACCCCCAAATCGTTGAGCATTTGGGCGCCGATACCGTAATCGCGCAGGTCAGCCGGGAAGCCGAGACGCTCGTTGGCCTCCACCGTATCGAGCCCCATATCTTGGAGCGAATACGCTTTGAGCTTGTTGACCAAGCCGATGCCCCGACCCTCCTGGCGCAGGTACACGATGATGCCCGCCCCCGCACTCTCAATCATCTTGAGGGCCGCCAGCAGCTGCATGCGACAGTCACAGCGCATCGAACCGAGGGCATCGCCCGTCAGGCACTCGGAGTGAACGCGCACGATTGTCGGCTTGCCTTCAAAATCAGCTGGGTCGCCCTTGACGATGGCGATGTGCTCGGTGTTATCGAGGGTATTGCGGTAGGCGTAGATCTTGAACTTCCCGAACTGGCTGGGGAAGTCGCAGATGGTCTCCCGCAGGACGAAACGGTCGTGTTGCAAGCGGTAACTAATCACGTCGGCAATACTGATGATTTTCAAATGATGGTGGCGGGCATACTCGATTAGCTCTGGCAGGCGGGCCATAGAACCGTCTGCATTCTGGATCTCGCAGATCGCACCGGCCGGAATCAGCCCGGCCAGGCGGCAGAGATCGACGGCCGCTTCGGTGTGACCGGCGCGCTTGAGGACGCCGCCCTCGCGGGCGCGAATGGGAAAGACATGTCCGGGCCGCACGAGATCTTCGGGCTTGGAATTGACATTGATGGCCGCGCGAATCGTCCGCGCGCGGTCTTCGGCGGAGATACCCGTGGTCGTTCCCAGATGGGGAGCGGCATCGATGCTGACGGTGAAGGCCGTTTGGTTGCGATCGGTGTTTTTAGTCACCATCAAGGGCAGATCGAGCGTGTCGAGGCGATCGCCCGTCATAGCCAAGCAGATTAACCCCCGCGCCTCGACGGCCATGAAATTAATGGCATCGGGCGTAGCAAACTGGGCCGCGCAAACGATGTCACCTTCGTTCTCGCGGTTTTCATCGTCTACTACCACTACCGAGCGCCCAGCCTGCAGGTCGGCTAGAGCACTATCGACACTGTCGAAATCGTCGAACTGGGAAGAAGACCCTGTCATCGCAGCGAATTGTTAATTTTTATAAATCCTCTTTAAGATACGATTGTACCCTGTTTCGGGAGTGCGCCTGCTGGCCGGGGGCGGTGAAGGCGGCAGCTTGCTACAATCAGCAGAGTTTTTAAACGGCCTTTCAAGTGCGGTGGATCCATGGGTGAGTCGGAGCGCATCTCGATCGGGATCGTCGGAGCCTCAGGCTATGGCGGCGTGCAGTTGGTGCGTCTGCTGCAGGCTCACCCGCAAGTAGAAATAGCCTATCTTGGTGGCGATGCCAGTGCGGGCAAGTCCTTTGGCGAGCTTTATCCCCACTTGGGCCAGCAGATCGAACTCACCATCGAGCCTATCGATGTGGCAGTCATTGCCGAGCGCTGCCAGGTGGCATTTCTGTCGCTCCCTCACGGCCTGGCCTATCAGCTCGCCCCCGATCTCCTCGCGCGCGGCTGTTGGGCGATCGACCTTTCTGCTGACTACCGTTTCGCCAATTTAGAGGCGTATTCGGCAGTTTATGGCATTCCTCGCAACGACCCGGAAGCCGCATCGCTGGCAGTTTACGGGCTACCGGAGCTGTATCGCACAGAATTGCTTGGGGCGCGCTTGGTGGGTTGCCCCGGCTGCTACCCGACGGCAAGCTTGCTGGCTCTGGCTCCTTTGCTCAAGCAAGGCCTGATCGAACTCGAGAGCATCATCATCGATGCCAAATCCGGGACCTCCGGTGGCGGCCGCAAGCGCAAAACCAACCTCCTGCTCGCAGAAGCCGATAGCAGTGTCGGGCCCTACGGGGTCGCCGGACACCGGCACACGCCCGAAATCGAGCGAGTTGCCAGCGACCTGGCCGGGCAAGACGTTCGCCTGCAGTTCGTGCCGCACCTAATGCCAATGGTGCGCGGCATGCTAGCAACGGTCTACGCGCGCCTGCGCGATCCGGGCCTGGTACGAGAAGATCTGCAGACTATCTACCATGCCTTTTACCGCAGCGCTCCTTTCGTGCGCTTGCTGCCGTCGGGGGTTTATCCCCAAACGAAGTGGGCAACGGCAACAAATGCGTGTTTTCTAGCCATTGAAGTCGATCGCCGCACCGATCGCATTGTGGTGATGTCGGCAATCGACAACCTTATGAAGGGACAAGCCTCCCAAGCCATCCAGTGCCTCAACATTGCTATGGGCTGGGATGAGACTCTCGGCTTGCCCCAAGTCGGGTTTTATCCCTGAAGCGGGCTGGGGCCCAGGCCGATGGTGCCCGCGTAGACGGCGCGATCGCCGAGTTCGTCTTCGATACGGAGCAAGCGGTTGTACTTGGCAACTCGCTCGCTGCGGCACAGGGATCCCGTTTTGATTTGGCCGGCGCGCGTCGCCACCGCCAGATCGGCGATGGTCGTGTCTTCGGTTTCGCCGGAGCGGTGGCTGATCGTACAGCGGAAGCGATTGCGGTGGGCGAGTTCGATGGTCTCCAGGGTTTCGGTGAGGGTACCGATCTGGTTGAGCTTGATCAAAATTGCATTGGCCGCCTTGAGGTCGATGCCCTTTTGCAAGCGAGTGGGATTGGTCACAAACAGATCGTCGCCCACCAGTTGGATTTTGCTGCCGAGCTTTTGGGTGAGTCGCTGCCAGCTCTCCCAGTCGTCTTCGTGGAGGCCGTCTTCGATAGAAATGATGGGGTATTTTTCAGCGAGCTGCCCCAGGTAGTCGATGAATTCACCGGCTGGGTGGGGTCGGCCGTCGTAGACATATTGACCGTCTTTGTAAAATTCGCTGGCAGCAACATCCATCGCCAGCGCAATCTGCTCGGCCGGTTTGTAGCCTGCTTTTTCGATGGCCTCGATTAAAAGCTCCAGGGCCGATTCGTTGGAGCTGAGGTTGGGCGCAAACCCCCCCTCATCGCCGACGCCGCTGAGGAGGCCGCGATCGCCGAGCACGCCTCTGAGGGCCGCAAATACCTCTGCTCCCCAGCGCAGCGCCTCGCTAAAGCTGGGTGCCCCGACGGGCAAGATCATAAATTCTTGGAAGTCAACATTATTGTCGGCATGGGAGCCACCGTTGATGACATTCATCATCGGCACGGGCAGCACGTTTGCCAAGGGGCCGCCCAAGTAGCGGTAGAGCGGCAACATCAGCTCGGCAGCAGCAGCCTTGGCCGTTGCCAGCGAAACTGCCAAGATGGCGTTAGCCCCGAGGTTGGCTTTATTGGGCGAGCCATCGAGCTCGATCATGCGGCGATCGAGATAGACCTGATCGAACGCATCGAGGTCAAAAAGTTCGGGGGCGATTTTCTCGCTGACATTTTCAACGGCTTTGAGCACCCCTTTGCCGCCGTAGCGCGCGTCGCCATCGCGAAGCTCGTGGGCCTCGAAGCTCCCGGTCGAGGCACCGCTGGGGACTTGGGCGATGCCGACGGCGCCGCTCTCGAGGCGAACTTCGGCTTCGATTGTCGGGCGACCCCGAGAATCGAGAATCTCTCTGGCAACGATGGCATCGATTGCGGTTTCTGCACTACTTAGCATGGGCGCTCCTTGGCTCCAAAACGATAAATAAAGCCCGATCTCGCGGATTCCCACCAGAGTAGTCGATGCTTCTCGAGCCCGTGGTGGCACTTAAGCATCTCTTCGGGCTTAGCAAACTGCCTACCTGAGAGCTCTTCAGATCGGTTCGCACGGGAGGTACGTTCGCGCAATCTGTAGACTTTTGTATCGCTACCCGCGAGCTCGTTTCATCTCAAGGCACGTCTCGATCGCCAGCCACGCTCTTAATAATCTATTAATTCTTTTTCGGCATTTTTCATAAATTCTTTCTAAGAATGCGGCGACCGAAGCCCAGTCATTCGCATGCCAATGGATATAATGGAGCCGGCCTCGCTAATTAATTCGAAACATAGCTCGACGGTTCGCGCGACACTTTTTTCATGGAACTTAATCTTGCTTTGCAATATCCAATTTTCGGTCCGGAAATTGCCTGCCCCCATTGCCACCAAACCATCCAGGCATTAACCCTGACCGATACCTATTTGTGCCCGCGCCACGGTGCCTTTGAGGCCGAACCCAAGACCGGCGAGCTGACCCATTTGCAGTCCGGTCGCTGCTGGCGGCAGTGGGAAGAGCGCTGGTACCGCCAGCACACCCACCCCGATGGCATTCGCTTTGAAATTCACGAGACTCTCGATCGCCTTTATGCCGAGGGCTACCGCGCGACCCGTATCGTCATTGCCAATCGCTATCGCGAACTCGTCGGATCTTATCTAGAGCGGCACACCTCTTGGCGATCCCGCGACGCGAACTCCGAGCTACCCAAGCTTTACGGTCTCCCCATCGACTTCGGCCCCGATCCGGCAGAAGACCCCTGCTGGGATGTGATCAACTTCAGAGTGATTTACCAGCCTGGCGTCTCGGCGCGCGCGCCCTACTTGCGACTGTTTGAGTGAAGCACCCGGTGCTGCATCACGTTTCCATTCGGACGGCTAATATCCATCGAGCGATCGCCTTTTACGAACTCTTGGGCTTCGAGGTGAGCGAGCGCTTCACCACGGGTGCGACCTTGGCTTGTTGGCTCGAGAGGCAGCTTTGGAGCGCTCGCTTGGAGCTTCTCCAGATTCCCGAGCCGCACCCCGCACCCGACTGTTTCGGTGACGAGCACTACGTTGGGTACTACCATTTGTCTTTCGATCTGACCGCCCTCGCCCCGGATCTACCAACCTGGTTGCAGGCCCGCACTCGAGACTTCGAGGGCGCCGCCGCTGCCGATCCCGAGCGCGTGCGGCCCCTGCGCGTACTGCTGCCCCCCCAACAGCAGCAGATCGGCAATCGGATTTGGGAGGTGGCCTTCATTGCCGATAGCGATGGTTTGCCTATCGAGCTGCTGCGCCTGCAAACCACCCTCAACCCTCCTTTCCAGTCTTGAGTTTGCGTCGATCTTGCTTAATATGTCGGCTCAATTGCATCAAGTCCCACTAAACTAACTACAGCCTCCGGCCCTGGCGAGTCACGCTACCCGGAGTCACCCGTCGAGCCCGAACCTGCTTGAGAAACGCCAAATTCTATGGGCGTAACAGATGAAGCGAATGCGCTAGCCAGCCTGCTGCTGCAGATGCAACAGGCTGGCCATCAATTGGCAACGGCGAGCAGCGAACAGCGCGATCGCGGTATTTCTGCGCTGGCGACGGCCCTGAGCAAGGGCTTCGACGACATACTCGATGCCAACACCCTCGATCTCGAGGCCGGACGGGAAATGGCCGTCCCCGAGGTGGTCCTTGGCTGGCTGAAGCTGACGCCCGAGCGCCTGGAAAACACTATCGAGATTCTCAAGCAGCTCTCCGGCGCCCCCGATCCGCTCCTGGCTTGGGAGTCTGCCCCTTCACTACTAGCAGAAGGCAGCGGCCGCGCCTTCAGACGGGCCGTTCCCCTCGGCACTGTTGCCTTCATTTATGAAGCCTTTGCCGACCTGGCTGTAATTGCGGCTGCGATGAGCCTCAAAACTGGCAACAGTATCGTTCTGCGTGGTGGTAGTGAAACCAGCCACACCAACCAAGTTCTCGAGCAACTCTGCCAAGAGGCAGCGGCCTCGGCTGACTTGCCCGCTGCGGCCATCGATTTTCTCTCGGACGAGCGAGCCGGCACTCTTCAGGAGCTGGTTGCGAGCAAATCTACCGTTGCTCTGGCCATCGTGCACGGCCGCAACGCTCTCGTCCAGCAGGTCAAACACTATGCCAGCGTCCCGGTGATGCCCCTGGCGATGGGGAATTGCGCTTTGTACTGGGCGCCGAGCGGCACCTGCGAGCGCGTCTCGGAGGCGATCGCCAGCAGCCACCAGCATGCGCCCGATGCAGTCAATGCGATCGAAAAAGTCTTGGTTCACACCAGTGTCAGCCCTACCGACCTCAACCGCGTCTTTGCATCTCTCCAGGAAGCGGGGTTTTCCTTGCGCGGTGATGCGGCCCTCACTGCCCGCCATACCAATTGGCTCGCAGCGGCAGCCCCTCAAGAGTGGGGTTGCCCCTATCTCGATGGCACCATTGCCTTCAGAACGGTCGATAGCGCCGCAGAAGCCGTGACCTGGATTCGCGAGCGCGCTGGCAGCCATGCTGCGGCAATCGTCAGTCATTCTTACACCGAGAGCCGTCAATTTGCGGCTGCTAGCAGCAGCACCCTAACCTACATCAATTGCTCGCCTCGCTTCGAGCGCTTCAGGCCCCGTCACAAGGCCGTCTACCTCGGCATTTCCCCTTACTATGGACCCGTCGATTGCGTGGCCCTGACCCGCCTCTGTCAGACGATTGAAGGCGATTAGGGCAACCGACTCCCACTAAACTGAGAATTATGCAAATTTTCAGGGATTCGAGGCACCATGCAAATCCAAGCAATTGACACCGCCACGACTGATTGGCAAGGCGACGCGCTCGCTCTGGGAATTTATGAGGGGGCCACCGAGGTGGCTGGCGACAGCAAGCTTGCCAGTCTCAATGCCAGCACGAATGGCGTCTTGGCCGAGTTGATTGCCGAAACAGAATTTGAAGGCAAACCGGGTACCAGTGCCGTTACCCGCACGGGTAGCACAGGCGTGCGGAAGATTATCGCCGTCGGCTTGGGGCCTGCCGAGACCCTGACTGCCGCGACGTTGCGCTCGGCAGCCGCGGCGATCGCGCGCCTAGCCAAGCAGCAAAGCGTCAAAACCCTAGGCATCGACCTGCCAGTTGCCGGTGGCGACGCGGCAGCCAGCGCCCAGGCAATTGCCGAGGGTCTCATCCTCGCCCTGCACCAAGACCAACGCTTCAAGTCCGAGCCGGAAAACAAGCTCAAGCTCGAAACGGTCGATCTGCTGCAATTTGGCGGCCAAGCCGCTGCGATCGCTACTGCCGAGAGTGTTTGCAGTGGCGTTCTGCTGGCGCGGGAGTTGGTGGCCGCACCCGCCAATGCCATCACGCCAGTAACCTTGGCTGCCGCCGCCGAAGACATTGCCCGCGAGCACGGTCTCGAGATTGAAATCCTAGAGCGAGAAGATTGCGAAAAGCTCGGCATGGGAGCTTACTTGGCCGTGGGCCAAGCCTCGGAGCTGCCGCCGAAGTTCATTCACCTAACCTACAAGCCCGAGGGGACGCCGCGCCGCAAGCTAGCAATCGTCGGCAAGGGCGTCACTTTTGATTCGGGAGGCCTCAATATTAAGGGGTCTGGCAGTGGCATCGAAACCATGAAGATGGATATGGGGGGCGCCGGGGCCACCCTAGGAGCCGCCAAGGCGATCGCCCAGCTCGCGCCCGATGTCGAAGTTCACTTCATCAGTGCGGCTGTTGAGAACATGATTAGCGGTCGTGCCATTCACCCTGGCGATATCGTGACGGCCTCTAACGGCAAAACCATCGAAATCAACAATACCGACGCCGAAGGTCGCCTCACCCTAGCCGATGCCCTGGTCTTTACCGAAAAGCTCGGCGTCGATGCGATCGTCGATCTGGCGACCCTCACCGGGGCCTGTATTGTCGCTCTCGGAGGTAAGATTGCTGGCCTTTGGAGCCCCGATGCAGCCCTAGCCACCGAAATCGAAGCCGCTGCCGAAGCCACGGGCGAGAAGTTTTGGGCCATGCCCCTAGAAGAATCCTACTTCGAGGGCCTGAAGTCAGAGATTGCCGACATGAAAAATACCGGCCCGCGGCCGGGGGGCTCGATTACGGCAGCGCTGTTCCTCAAGCAGTTTGTCAACGAGACTCCCTGGGCGCACTTGGATATTGCCGGTCCGGTTTGGGCCGATAAAGAATCGGGTGTCGATAATTCGGGAGCAACGGGCTTTCCAGTCCGAACCCTGGTGAGCTGGGTCTTGAGCTAGCTACTGCTTCTTAGGTGCGATCGCAGCATCTCAGTTGAAGATCTGCAAACTCAGCTGTAGTTGAGTGACGCTTTCGTACGTTAGGTTTTGGTTGCGGGCATGAGTATATTTACTGGCTTAGGCTGATGTTTAGCCGAGTTAGGTACTAATGCTCATGACCGAATACGAGATGGCTATTTTTGCTTCGATTCTCGGTACCCTGCCCGAGATCCTCAAGGCTCATCCCTACGGAATTGGCGAGCTTGCCCGCGAATTTTCCCAGAGATTGGAGAAGCCGTTGTACGAGATTATGACCCCTCTAGCTGAGGCGCTCCAGGCCCTGACAAAGCAGGGCGAGATTATTTACGATCGTCCTCATAACTGGGTGCTGCCGGCAGTGCGCGCGGGACAGATGAGTTGAGTCGGTTATTTTCGCGCTAATTTTGCTCGCTTGCCACAGGGCGTACCAGCACGCTCTGTGGCATTAGTGCCGACGCGGTCGGGAGCGATAATGCCCGTGGAAGCCAAACGCGCGAGGTTGCTCTCTTTTCTTCCCTTACAACAAAGTCGCGTGCGACCCAGGCAAAAAAAATGCAGGCCCTGCAACCCGGAAACCTGGGTATGAGGGCCTGCATTTTATTGCTGAGTAGCCATCACGGAGCCCGACAGACAAGCGTCAGTCGGGTCCGTAAGTGACTAGCAATAAGGCATTAAGCAAGAGGAGCTGGCGCGAACAACTCGACGCCAGCGTTAGCTGCGTCAACGCCGACCAGGGTCACGATGGTAACGCCGCCAAAGATAACGTCGCTGCCATCGAATTCCAGCTCGCCGCCTACGCCTAGGTCGACAATCGTGAGGGAGTCCTCAAGAGCGTCGAAGTCAACGATGACGTTGTCAGCGACGGACTGGTCGGCAACAAAGTCGAAGGAGTCTGCACCCTCACCGCCCGACATGATGTTGTCGCTACCGCTGGCGAAGAAGAACTCGTCGTCGCCGTCGCCACCGAGGATGCGGTTGTTGGACGCTTCTTCTTCGACGATGAAGCCATCAGCATCTGCACCGCCAGAGATACGGCCGCCTTCGCCGAGAACGGCGATGACATCAGCGCCGGTACCGCCAAAGACGAGGTCGTCGTCGCTGGTGAAGATGGCATCGTCGCCGCTACCGGAGAGGATGATGCCGTTACCCAGAGCATCGGGTAGCTCGGGTGCCAGGTTGGAGTCGATCGAATCACTGCCGGCACCGGTGATGACGGTGTCGTCAGACGCAAAGTCGATGCCGCCATCGAGCGTATCGTCTCCGGCCGTACCGATGGTTGACTCGCCGTCGCTCGCCCGCAGAGCTGCAGCCTCTTCGGGCTCGAGCCCGAACAGCGTCCGGTAGAAGAGGCGATAGATATCGGTGTTGTCCGTCGTTGCCGGCAGCGTATCCGAGTTCAAGCCGTAGGCTTTGGCGACAATGCCCCCAGCGACGTCAGATTGAGTTGCGAAAGCAACCCCGAACTCGAAGGTATCGCCATTGGCGTCGGGAGCACCGGTGACAAAAGGCTCGAAGACATCGGTGTCGAAGCCGGGGACGTCGTTGCTGCCATCGACATCGTCAACCTGCACCAGGATGCCGTCGGCGTTGGGGCCAAAGGGAAATTCCTCGGCCTGCACGCGCAGGGTAAAGCCTGCAGCCTCCTCGTCAACCTCATCATTGGGCAGACCGAAGCCACCGATGGGGAGGTCATCGACCTCCAGACCGCCAGCGTCGGAGTCGGCAGCCGTAACGACCACCGTGTTGGGGTCGATGTTGTCGACGAAGTCTAGGGCTACGCCGATCGCTTCGTCAGCATTGATGGTTGCCTGGATGGCACCTTGGGCGTTGGTGTCGTTGGCGAGGTTGTCGCTGCCTTCTTCTTCAGCAACCAGGAAGAAGCCGTCAGGATCGTTGTCGAGAATTGCCAGGGCGACTTCTAGCATTTCAGCCAGGGTGGGCGGATCGGTGAAGCCGTCGCCGTCGGTGTCGAGGACGAGCCCGGCATTGGCTTCGTTCGGCTCGGGGACCGGTTGACCGTAGATCACCAGCTCGCCATCGGGCTGGACAAACCCATCCCGGCGCAGTTCGTCCTCGAAGAGGTCGTTGTAGGTATCTTCAGCGGCGAAGATGCCCAGCAGAAACTCGGTGTTTTCGGTGTCGACTGCCTGCAGCTGCTCGAGATTAAAGACGATTTCGTAACCGAGAGCCTCGGCCTCTTCGATCAAATTGCGACCGTCGGTCCGGGTGCCTTCCTCGCCGAAGACGCCGATGGTTCCCTCGGGCAAGTAATCGGTTTCACCGCCACCGAGGATCACATTCGGTAGGCTCTCGAGGATCTCGGCAGTGATTTCCTCGGTCAGGTCGCGATCGTCTACGTCAGCCAAGAACACGCCGCTGCCAGGCTCGGCAATGAAGCCGGAGTTGACAAGGCCGATTGCCTTGCCAGCTGCCTGGGCTTCTTGGGCGATGGTGTCGGGAATACCGGAGAGGGAGACAATTTCCTCGCCGCCTTCGGCCAAGGGAGCATCAAAACCAAAGCTTTCGTTGAAGGGCTTGATGCCGTAGGCGTGAACTACCGCGCCAGCGTTAGAACTCGCAACTAGGCGGTCCTCGATGTGCCCCAGGTAAACCCCCGCGTCGCTGAGCTGGTCGTAGTTCAGGCGACCGTCAGGACCGACGGTGGCGAAGCGAGCGGCTGCATAGTGAGACGGGCTGGTGCCATCGGGGTGAATGAAGATGACGTTGCCCGTGTCGGCAGTCGGCTCGGGTGCAACGCGAGCGTCGTTGATGTCGTCAGGGATGCCCTCCGGCGCATCGAGACTGACATCGAACAGGCTCTCGTAGATCAGACGATAGATTCCCGTGCTGTCGATGGTGGCCGGCAGTCGCTCTGCGCCAGCACCGAACGCTTTGGTGACGATGCTGCCAGCAAAGTCCGGGAGGCCAGCGAAGAGAGCGCCAAACTCAAAGATGTCGCCGTTGGCATCGGGCGCGCCGGTGACAAAGGGTGCAGTGTTGCTGCCGGTGGTGCCGTCGAAGGGAACGATAATGCCGCTATCATTGCCGTCGGCATCGAGCTGCTCTTGGGTTTCAGTGTTGCCGACGGGAGTGCCAGCTTCCCCTTCGTTGACGTTGACATCATCTACTTCTATGCCGCCGCCCGCGCTATCGGCAGCCGTGATGACAAAGGTGTTGGGGTTGACATTTTCGATAAAGTCGTTGGCAACACCGATGGCCTCGTCGGCTTGGATGGCAGCATCGATTGCGCCGCGCGCGTTGTTGTTGTTGCCGAAGTTATCGGTGCCCTCTTCTTCGAGGACGATAAAGAAGCCTTCGCCAGCATCGTCGGTGAGAGCTTCCTGGTTGAAAAGGTCCAGCGAAAGGGTAGCATCGAGCAGATCGCCAACTGTTGGCGGGTCGGTGAAGCCGTCGCCGTCGGTGTCGAGGACGAGCCCGGCATTGGCTTCGTTCTCCTCGGGAACGGGTTGACCGTAGGTAATCAGGTCGCCGTTGGCGTCAACGAAGCCATTATTGATGAGGGCCGTTTCTGGCACATCATTGTAGGTATCTTCCGCAGCAAAAATACCCAGAACGAACTCGGTAGAGGGGTCGAGGGCGTCTAGCTCCGCCTGGCTGAACACAACTTCGTAACCGAGGTCTTCGGCAATCTCTGATGGCTTCGAGCGGTTGGGCGTGGCGGAGATCGTGTCGTTTACCGTGCCAGCAAACCAGCGATCGCGCGCGGTGATGGCGCGCTTGGGCATGACTCGCCGCGCGTGCGATGATTTCGAGCATGCGAAGCTTCCGGTAGGCCATCCCCTGCGATCGCATGTTTTGTATCGGTTGCGATCGCCGCTGGAGGGACCTAAGACGAACAAAATCGTTGAGACTCCTGGCATCGCGGGTCTCTGCGTTCGCAATCCTGCGGACAAGCTACCGTATGCTCTGGAGAGCGCAGGTGCGGGCGATGATGGGGAAAAATAGCGCTTGCAGGAGAGATTTAAATGGCCGTCTCGACAACGATGACCCTGGCTGAGTATCTCGCGTACGACGACGACAGTGAGAATCGTTGCGAACTCGTCGACGGGGAGCTAGTCATTATGCCGCCTGAGAGTCGGTTGAACGACCGCATTGCCTCTCTACTGTTTGCCTACTTTCTGAAGCAGGGTGTCCCATTTCACTTGCTCAGCATGGACACGGAAGTAGTCACCAGCGGCGGCCGGGCTACGGCTCGTTTGCCAGATCTAATGGTCTTGAGCGAAGAGTTGTCCGCTGCTCTGGAGGGAGCGACGCGTGCGACGGTCACGCTTGATATGCCTCCACCCGAGCTGGTTGTGGAAGTGGTCAGCCCAGGTTCGGAGAATCGCAAACGGGACTATCGCTACAAGCGGTCTGAGTACGCCGCGCGGCGAATCCAGGAGTATTGGATCGTGGATCCCCACCAGAAAAGGGTCACGATCCTCGAATTGGAGTCTGGTTTGTACGAGGAACGCGTTTACCAAGGCGAGGAAGTCCTCGAGTCACCCAGGTTTGGCCGGCTCGGTCTGACAGCAGCGCAACTGTTGGGCGCCGTGAGTTTGTAGGTGGGGCTTGAGCCAGAAAACCTGGCGCTCGTGCTGCGGCCGGTTGCGCTAGCCCTTGGCGAAAAATGTAGGCCGTAAAGCAGCCAAGACATCCGAGATCTTGGCTGCTTTACATGTGGGCGCTTAGCGTAGGTGAACGTGCTTGATTTTCTCGTCGAAGACGTGAATGGTATCGACGAAGCGAGCGGTACGAGACTGGCTGGAGATAACCAGAGACTGCGTGCGAGCGCCGCCATTGAAGTAGCGAACGCCCTGCATCAGCGTGCCGGGGGTGATGCCGCAGGCGGCAAACAGCACATTCTCGCCGCAAGCTAGCTCGCCTGCGTTATAAACGCGGTCGGGGTCGGTGATGCCCATGGAGGCCAAACGCTCGAGGTTGCTCTCCTTGCTCTCGCCAATGAGGCCGGTCTTGACGATTTCTGGGTCGTAAATTAGCTGGCCTTGGAAGTGACCGCCGAGGGCGCGCATGGCAGCAGCAGAAATGACCCCTTCAGGAGCCGCGCCGATGCCCATCAGTGAGTGGATGTTGCTGCCTTCAAAGGCGCAGGAGATGGCTGCAGAAACGTCGCCATCGCTAATCAAGCGAACGCGAGCGCCGGTCTCGCGGATTTCTTTGATGAGGGTTTCGTGGCGGGAGCGATCCATGACCACGACCACCAGCTCTTCAATGGCGCGACCGAGGCAGTCTGCCAAGATTTGCAGATTCTCCTTGGGGCTCTTGCGAATATCGACATGGCCTGCAGCCGCCGGGGGCGCCGCCAATTTGTTCATGTAGAAGTCGGGAGCGGCAAAGAGGCCGCCTTTTTCGGAGATAGCCAGTACGGCCATGGAGCCATTCTGACCGTTGGCCACCAGGTTGGTGCCTTCACAAGGATCGACGGCGATATCAATTTCAATTAGCTCGTCCGGGTTGCAGAAGGATTTTGCATCCTCGCGAGTGCAAATGCCGACTTCTTCGCCGATGTAGAGCATCGGTGCGTCATCGCGCTCGCCCTCACCGATAACGATTTTGCCGCGCATGTAAATCTGGTTCATGCGCTCGCGCATGGCTTCGACCGCCAGTTGGTCGGCTTCGTTCTTGAGGCCCTTACCCATCAGGCGGGCAGAGGCCAGGGCAGCTTGCTCGACAACCTCAATAATTTCTAGGCCCAGCGTTTTTTCCACGATATTCCTCTCCCGTTTGCTTAAAGTTGGGACCGCAGCGTCGAGCCGAGCGGCCTTTGTAACATTTGTATCTGTCAGTGTTAAAGTCTATCAGACCCAGGGATCGCGGTCTATGCCTGCATTAGACTGATGTTCCGCAGCCCATCGCCAAGCCTGCAAATTGCTCGTTTGCTCCCCAAAAGCCCCCAAATCAAACAAAAAGCGCTCGATTTAGGATTTCACCTCGCAGGGGTCGCCACCGTCGCTGCCGAAGAGGCCGATCGCACTAATGCCGAGCGCCTGCGCGCCTGGCTAGCCGCAGGCTACCAAGCCGATATGGCCTGGATGGCGGCCCCCCGCCGCGCCAGCATTCGGGCCTGTTGGCCGGAGGCGCGATCGATCGTTTGCGTGGCTCTCAACTACTACACGCCCCACCAACACCCCCCCGACCCCAGCTGCGGCAAGATTTCTCGCTACGGCTGGGGCCGCGACTACCACCGCATCTTGCACAAAAAGCTCAAAGCCCTGGCCCTGTGGCTGCGGGAGTGCGACCCCGGCATCGAGGCGCGCTACTATGCCGATACCGGTCCGGTTCAAGATAAAGTTTGGGCCGAGCGGGCGGGCCTCGGCTGGATCGCCAAAAACGCCAACCTGATTACCCGCAATTACGGCAGTTGGGTCTTTCTGGGGGAAGTTTTGGTTAATATCGACCTCGACTCCGATCGCCCCCACACCCAACATTGCGGCACCTGCACCCGTTGCCTCGATGCCTGCCCGACAGGGGCGATCGCCGCGCCTTTTACAGTCGATGCCAACCGTTGCATCGCCTACCACACCATCGAGAATCGCGCAGCCGATCTCCCGGCCGATCTCGAGTTGCACGGCTGGGTGGCTGGGTGCGATATCTGCCAAGACGTTTGCCCCTGGAATCAGAGATTTGCCCGCGAAACGGACATTGCAGATTTTCAGCCCTATGCTGGTAATACTTCGCCTAAGCTGAAAGACCTAGCAGACCTCACAACTGCGGTGTGGGAGCGGCAATTTCGAGCATCGGCTCTCCGGCGCATCAAGCCCTGGATGTGGCGACGCAATGCCCGCGCCAACCTTACCGCATCGCACCCTCCAGATGACGACAACTCCCAAGGCTCTGATTTTTGACTTTGACGGTACGCTTGCCGATACTCAAGACATCTTCATTGGGATTGCCAATCGTCTCGCGCCCCAATTTGGTTACGAGCCCCTAGAGCCCGAGCAAATTAGCGCTCTGCGCGAGCTGCACTCGCGAGCGGCCCTCCGAGCGTCCGGGCTACCGTTTTACAAGCTGCCTTTTTTTCTGCATCGCGCCAAACACGAGCTTCATAAAGAAATACGCGCCGTGCGGGCATTTGCGGGGATGGCCGAGGCGCTGCGCGACCTCAAGGCGCGGGGCTACCGGCTCGGAATTCTCACCTCCAACTTGCAAGAGAATGTGGAGGCATTCCTCGAGACCGAAGAACTTCAAGACCTTTTTGAGTTCGTTCGGGCGGGCATCACAGTTTTTGGCAAAAGCCGTTCCATTCGCCGCGCGCTGCGGACGCTGGATCTGTCGCCTGCAGAAGTAATTTATTTGGGCGACGAAACCCGCGATATTGAGGCCGCCCACCGCAGCCGGGTTTGGGCGATCGCCGTTGGCTGGGGTTTTAATTCTCGGAGCGCGCTTTTGAAGCTGCGGCCCGATGCCCTGGTCGATTCTCCGCAGGAGATTGCAGGCAAGATTTTGCAACTTGGCGAAGCTGCCGCCTTGAGGGCAGAGATACATTCTTAGTTCTGCTGGGGTGCATCGAGCGCTTTGTTACACTGGCACCGGCGAAAGCTTCTCCCCATCGGTATTAGTGGCAACCCATGGTTCCAGTAGCAGACTCAAGCCTCAGGTCGTCGTCATCGCGCCAGACCACCACCTGGCCTGATGCCGGGAAATTGCTCGCTCTGTGGCTGGCTGGCGCTGGGGTTATGGTTCTATGGCTTTGGCTCGATCGCCGCGCCCCCGCCTGGGACCAAGGCAGCGCCTTGAGTGGTTCGGTGGATTTTTGGTGGACGCTATCGCATCAGCCGCAGTGGTTTTCTGCCCAATGGTGGGAGCGTTTGTGGATGCTCTCGTCGAAGTATCCGCCGTTCTACTACATTGCTGCCGGATTTTGGCAGATGTTGCTGGGTGTCGGGCCCGATCGCGCCACCAGCGTCAATATTTTGTTCCAAGGGGTTTTGGTATTCTCGACCTATGGGCTGGGGCGCTCGCTCCTCGGGCCGGCGGTGGGGGTTTGGGCGGCCGCATTAACGCTGCTATTTCCGAGTTTGTATGCCCTGAGTTTGGATTTTCTCTTCGACTACCCTCTCGTGGCGATGGTGACGGCCAGTTTTTTCTGCCTGACCCTGTGGCGACTGGCAGCGACTCGGCAGCAGGGTTGGTGGCGCGCGATCGCCTTCGGTGTGGTTTTGGGGCTGAGCCTCCTGACCAAGCATCCCGCTGCTTTTTTCTTTGTAGTGCCGGTGCTCTGGCTGGCGATCGCGCGCCTGTGGCAGCGACGGTGGGAGGCTTGCTTACAGCTTGGGGTAGGGCTCTCGGTTGCGGCGGCGATCGCGTTTCCTTGGGTGCGGACCAATTGGATCTTTTTAGGAAGCACCTGGCAAAATGCCAATCTCGCTTCTGCTGCTGCCGAGGGCGATCCGAGCCTCGATACTTTGGCAGCCTGGACCTATTATTTCGAGAAGCTGCCGCAGTCGATCTCTTGGCCTTTGCTGGTGGTGCCGGCCGTCGGCGCGCTGTTGGCCGCCTTCGGGCTCTTCGGGCAGTCCGCACTCTCGGGCTCTTCTGCTGCGTCTAAATCCCGCAGCGATGCCCTGCTGTGGCTGGGGGGGTTCTGCTTCGGGGCCTATTTGTTATGGTCGGCCATCAGCAACAAAGATCTGCGCTACATCGTTCCTTATCTGCCGGTTATATCGATTTTCTTGGCGGTTGGGTTGCTGTGTTGGCCTCGGCGCTACCGGTTGGTGCGCTGGCTGACGGTGCTGCTGGCGGCGCTGCTGATGGCGTGCAATCTTTTTCCCGTCGGCGGCGGGGCGGGCCAATGGCTGGCCGATCGTCTTGCTGCTGCTGGCCGCTTCCCTATCGAAACCCGAGCCGACTGGCCCCAGGCCGAGATCGTCGCCCACATCGCGGCGACTTCTCCCCACCAGCTCTCGACCGTCGGCGTTTTGCCGCCCAAGCCCTGGCTGAACCAGTACAACATCAATTACGAAGGGGCCCGCGCCAATTTTCAGGTTTACGGGCGCAACTTGGGGCACCGCGATCGCCTGCGAGACCGAGACTTTCGCCATACAGACTGGTTTTTGAGTTTGACCGACCCAGAATCGGCAGCGACCTCTTTTGAAGACCTAAAAGACTGGCAGCGCAGCGGTCGGCTTTTGGCTGACGAGCCCGATTTCCAGTTGGAGCGCACTTGGCAGGTCTTGGGCGATCGGCAGGTGTCGCTCTATCGCCGCCGAGAGTTGCCCGTCACGGTCGAGCCCCTAGCCGAAAAAACAGCCACCCAACCCATTCGCCTGGCGCGGGTAACCGTGCCTGAAGTCGTTCCTGCCGGTGCGCCGGTCCCGGTGACCTATGTATGGGAGGGCGAATGGGATCGCCTGTGCCAGGGGCGGGTTCTCTTGACGTGGGTCTCCGAGAGCGAGGCGGCATCGGCCTACAGTGGCCCAAATCGCTGGCTGCACGATCGCGGCATCGGCCTGGGAACCCTGCGCCCCGGCCCGATTCAGGCCAACCAATTTACCCAAAGCCCAGCCCTAGTTGACGGCCGCCGCGAGTTTCGAGTCACGGAGCGCACGGCCATGCTCCCCGCTGGGGTCGCTCCGGGCACTTACACCTTGCAAGCGACCTATCTCGACGACGCTCGCGATCGGTTGGTCCCGCTGCAGGTGCCACCGGTTTCGCTGCGCATCGACCCTGCTGCCCCAGCCGTGCCCGCGCCGCCGCTCGATTTCGTCACGCAGATGCGGCAGTTGGCAACGGGCTTGCCCGAGGGGGTCCCGGCCCTCGAAGGCATCTTTGCCGATTTGGAGCGCTTGAATCTCTACGACCCCATTCAAAACTTTTACGTGCAGGCCGAGGATACGCTTGCCCTTCGCCTGCGCCAGGAGCCAGAAAACCTCGACTATGCCTACGGTCTGCTCTTAGCGCGCGTCATGCAGCGCAAAATCGACGCCTCCCTCGCGGTTCTCGAGACAATCGTGGCACTCGATCGCCAAAACCCCTACAGCCATGCTTACCAGGCATTCGTTAACTTAGTGGCCTGGCGACCCGGTCCGGCCAAGCGAGCCTTACGACCGGCGCTGGCCCTGGCACCCGACTCTGCAGAAATCAAAGGCTTGGATGCCGTTGCGAGCTTGATGGGCGGCAACCTGTGGGGAGCTTGGCAGCAAGGGCGCGATATCTTGTAGCCGCTAATATGCACGCGAGGCGATGGCAAAAATAGAGTTCGTTGGCGACACCTCCATACAGCTCGTTTCCATACCGGGCGGCACTTTCTTGATGGGGTCTTCGGAAGGCGAACTCGATCGCACGGGTTCGGAAAGCCCCGTGCATGTAGTCGAGATTCGGCCATTGTTGCTGGGGCGCTATCCTGTCACTCAAGCTCAGTGGCGGGCGGTTGCCCGACTCGAGAAAGTTGAAATCTACCTCTACCCGGAGCCGTCCAGGTTTGAAGGCGATCGTCTTCCCGTGGAGCAGGTGAGCTGGTTGGAAGCGAAGGAGTTTTGCAACCGTCTCTCGCGCCTGAGCGACTGCCACTACCGCCTGCCAACAGAAGCGGAGTGGGAGTATGCCTGCCGCGCCGGGACGACGACACCATTCCACTTCGGCGAAACCATCACCACAGACCTGGCGAATTACCGGAGCACGGATATTTCGCTGGAATCTTCCGGGTCTTACGGCCTGAAAGGCGAATACAGAGAAGCCACCACACCTGTGGGCTACTTCAACGCTGACAATTCATTCGGGATCGGTGACGCGTACGGCAACGTTTGGGAATGGTATGAGGACGATCTCCATACCAACTATACGGGTGCGCCGACGGATGGACGTGCTTGGGTTGACAGTGAGGGCGACCGGAAAGGTAAGTACAAAGTAATACGCGGTAGCTCCTGGTTCGCCACTCCAGAATACTGCCGTTCGGCCTGTCGCGAAGGATTCGATCCCTGCGGTGGCAACGACAGCATTGGTTTTCGGATGTGCCGCTCGCGATAGCGTACGAGCATTTCTCAGGCCAGCAAACAGGCCGTGTAGTTCGCAGCTCGTACGCGCAATGGCCGAATGTGTCAGAGACTGGAATCCCAGGCTTAAAACAGCGGACACTTGGCGAGTAGTCGGGCATTGACTTCGCAAAAAGCTTATTGCCGAGTCAATGACACCATCATCACAATTGATTGGATAGAATAGCGATCGTTACTTTGAGGCGACAGCATGCTCAAAGAAGCTTTGCAAGCCCCCTGGACTGCTGCCTATGCCAAGCTGGTGGCAGTTGCTCTATTTTATGGAGCTGCAGTTCATGTCAGCAACATAGTAGGTTTGACCGGCGAGCCCTGGTCCTCCACACCGCTACTATGGCGTGTTATGGACGTAATATTGCTATCTTTTGATGTGATAGCTGCTATCGGCCTATGGTGCAAGGCATTCTGGTCTGTGTGGCTCGTTTTTGGAGGGATTACATTATTCCAAGTTGTTCCCTACACGTTGTTTCGCTCGCAATTCGTCCTCACTCCCGCAGATGCGCAGTCTTTAAACGGCCTATTACTCACGGAATCTCTGCTTCTAGGAATCTTCGCTACACTGATTTGGCGAAGAAAATAATTACCGCCTCTCAATTTCCTTGCTATTTTTTCTAGGATGCAGGCGTTTCGTCTTCTGTTAAGTTTAGAGCACCGCAGTTCGTATAGGCTATAGCCTAACGCCTCGCTGCAGGGGACGCGGTGGTTAATGCACTAGGCTTCATTCTGTAATTCTGGCCGCACCCCCAAGCTCAAAAACGTTAGGCTTTGCCACGCGAGAAACACCCCAAGCCAGAGATCGGGGAGAATGGGGTCTAGGTCGCGCTGTTGAAGCAGTGGCCTTAGCTTGCGGAGGACTTTCACAATGCAGACTCTGACCCTTGAGCTACCCAGAGACGTCGCACTCCACGTCTCCCAACAGGAATTTATAGCAATCGCGGCAGCTAACCGCGATCTGCGATTGGAGCGAACTGCAGACGGAGAGCTAATTGTGAATCCCCCTACTGGTAGCGAATCTGGTAGACGCAATTTCAACATAACCGGTCAACTATTTCGCTGGTGTGAAGAGCATCCAGATCTTGGGGAAGGGTTTGACTCCTCTGCAGGGTTTAAGTTGCCCAATGGCGCAACCCGGGCTGCCGATGCCGCTTGGGTAGAACGCGATCGCTGGGATACGCTTACTGCCGAGGAGCGTAGGGGGTTCGCTCCCCTCTGCCCAGATTTTGCTGTTGAACTGCGCTCCGAGAGCGACTCCCTCACAGCATTACGCGAGAAGATGGGCGAATACATGAAAAATGGTACCCGCCTTGGCTGGATCGTCGACCCACAAAATCGAACTGTAGAAATCTATCGTAGCGGTCAGGAAGTAGAGGTCCTGGATAGTCCAAGCGAGGTTTCTGGCGAAGATGTCCTTCCTGGTTTCACCCTTGACCTGAGAAGGGTATGGAGTTAGCGATCTATCCCTGCTCCTACTATTTCTTAAGTGCTGGCGCTCGTATAGGCTACAGTCTAAAACCTCGCTGCAGGGGACGCGGTAGCTTATGCACCAGACTTCATTCTGTAATTTCTGACCGCGCCCCTAGCCTGCTTTATTCAGGACCAGGAGGATGAGAGGTACGGATCGCGCTTCT
>CAYTBI010000023.1:0-60625 GCA_964435975.1 uncultured bacterium | reverse complement strand
TTCTCTTATCAGGTTCCGTTTTGAACGGTTAGCTCGCGAACGTTGACGTGGGGACTGTCAAGAATTTCGTGTGAGTGGGCGATCTCTGTCTCTCACTTGAGCCCGACAATAGTGCTATTGATAGTTGCCGAAAGACTTTGAGGCTGGCTCCGCTGGCAGGGGATGTCCACTGCTGCCTCACCTACCGAGATTTCGAACATCGTTCGGCCGGTGACAGATTCCACGCCAAGGCTAACTGCAGCAGTAGAACGAAAAAGTTCTTCGAGACTCAGCTACCTCGACCTGACGATGGACTTCATTGCTATTGTCTGAGGAGCCTTTGGCTTCAGAATTCCCTTCTAAATTTAGAGTGCTGAGATTCGGGCATGCCCGGCTTGCCTCAGAGGATGCGGTGGCCGGCGAGCCAGGCTTTTCAAGGAGTCTTCGGACTCAAAAACGTTGGGCTTCGCCAGACACTTTTAGAGGAAAATAGATGGCATGCAAGTTTCAATTTACGAATGTTCGGTATCAGCTGCAGGGCCGTGGCGTCACTGGCAAAATCTCTACTTTACATATCAACGGTCAACAGGTATCGGAGTCCCGCACCATAGACCAGTTCTACAATGCAATGGGCGAGCAGGTTAGGAGCTTCGCCTACTTGGAATGGAGCAAGAAGGAGTTTACACCTATTTTGTTGCCATGCAAAGAGAGGTTGAAGATCGATCGGATGAATAATAAATCCCCGAAGGATAAGTTCGAGCAAGAACGAGCCAGCTCGTCCTGAAGAAGAATCGCAAGATTTTTTCGAGAAGTTACAGGAGAAGGAAGCGAAACTGGGGAGAGCCCTTAGGGGCAAAGGTCGCGGTTGGACGACGCTCGTCGAGACTTTACTCAAAGATTGGTAATTTCGAGCGGTAAGTTCGGAGCTACCGGCCGACTCGGCGCCTTATCTGCTTGTCAAATTTTGCAAGGAGTGCGGGCGAAAAAAACAACTTAGCTGAAGCGGCCTACAAACTGCTGCAAGCTGGCAACTTGTACCCCCTCGCCGACAATCGAAGCCTGCCACGTTTGGTCTTCGCGGTAAACCTCGGCAATCAGAATTCCCGTGCAATCATAGTAGTCCTCATTAGATAGGTCGTAGCGCGCAATTTCGGCTTCAGTCTCGAGGTCGACTAAGTGTACGTAGGCGTTGCGGACTTGGCCTAATTTCTGGCGACGGGGAACGCACTCATAAATATTGGCAAAAAGCAGCAGCTTGGCAACATCCTCGGGAACCTGCGCGAGATTGACAATTATTTGCTCCTTGTCCTGCTCGCCTTTGGGCTGACTGGCTTCGTCGCGATCGCCGTGAACCAATACTTTTTCTTTCTTGTCATCGTCGCCACCCGTCAGTTCGTCTCCCAGGTGGGCGATCGCCCCGGTAGGATGCTTGGAATTGCCGTAGTAAATCACGTCAGTGCTCTTGGCTAATTTATCTTCGGCATTCAAGCAAAGTACCGAGATGTCTAGATCGAAGTCTGACTGAAGGAGTTTCCTGAGTCCCTTGCGATCGGACATTTCCCAGCCCAGGCCGAGCAGCAATGTCGTCAGGCCCGGAGACTCTTTGCGCAGTGAGATTGTTTGACCCGTCGTTAATTTGATTGCCATGGGATCGACCTCAACTATATTTACTTACTCACTTGAACGAAAGGCAAGTCGTCCGAGCGCTCGGCAGGTTTGGCCTCTGCTGTTTCTTCGGCCTGAGACAAGCGCCAGCGCGTGACGGTCGGACCAAATAGCTCGAAGACAACCGTCGTGCTCACAATAATCGAGACCAAGAGCTGACCGAGCTGTGGGAACCGCTCGAGGGTGATAACCGCCAAGCCTAGCGCAACTCCAGCCTGCGGGAATAGCGACCAGCCAATGTGTGCCTTCACGACCGGTTGCGCGCCCACGAGGCGCGCGGCCAAACCCCCACCGATGACAAACCCCAAACACCGAGCTAGGACGTAGGCAATGCCAATCAAACCCAGCTCTTTCAAGGCCGAAAGATCGAGTTCGCAGCCTGCCAAGAGAAAGAAAATTACCAGAAAAGGCTCGCTGACTTCTTCTACCGTAACGAAGATGTTTTTCTTCGGCTGCGCTCGCGTTTTAGCAACGGTCGCGCCCAGAAAGATACAGGCGAGCAAATAGGAAACATGTATTTGATAGGCTAAGCCCGCACACAGGAAAACAAAGCCCGTAATTTGCAAAAGGCTCACCTTGCCCGCGCGCAAGCGACCGGCGAGCCGGGCCATCAACCAGCCGATCGCCAAGCCTAGGACCACTGCCCCACCAATTTCGTAGAGCCCGGCAAGAAGCTCTTGGGTAGGCTCGCCTCGGCCGGAAACAACCTCGGCCACAATTAATAGTGCGGTAAAAAGCGTGACGCCTAAAACATTATCGATAGCGAGCACGCCCACAATCGTACTGGTCAGGGGTCCTTTGGCATTCGTCTCGCTGATGACATCGAGAGTGGCAGCCGGAGCGGAAGCTGGGGCGAGGCCTGCCAATAGCAGCGCCAGAACGAGATCCCCACGAATGGCGTAGGCAACTGCAAATACCAAGGCACTGGCGACAATGGTTTTGAGGGCGGAGATAGCAAAGACGCGCGGGCCTTCTTTAAAAAAGTCGAGATCGACAAAGGCATCCCCCAACCGAAAAGCAATCATCGACAAAGCGACGTAAGACATGATGGGGAAAAGCTCGACAATTGGCTCCGGCACCAGGTCGAGGACCGAAGGCCCCACTAAAAGCCCTGAGATGACCAAGAGCGTGACGCGAGGCAGTCGGAACGTTCGCGCTAGCGCATAGGCGCTACTGCCGAACATCAAAAATAGCCCGAGGACGAAGATATTGGGTAATTCAGGAGTTTCCATGGGACCAGGGTGGCATGAGTTCCGGCGACAACGTGTAAGGTTACCCGAAGCCTGGCAGTCATTCCACAATCAGCTTATAGATAGCTTGCTGCCCCGTGCGCGCCGAGTCTCCGCCAGGCCGCGGCGCGGTCGAGAGCGGTCTGCGGCTCGACGCGGGTGAGATGTCTGGGCAGCCTCTATGGCTCCGGCAAGACGACTGCTAACCTCGATTGGCGGCCTCCAATCGGTCTCGAGCGGACTATCTCGGAGTTCTCGGCTGGCAGCCTGGTTCGAGTCTGACGAGGCATCGATACGTCTCAATAAATCTAAATTAAGGGGTATGCAGGCACCTGAAGTGCGGTTGTAAAAGCCATGTGGCGCGCGCGCATTTAAATTTAAATTTTTGTAAAGAAATTTCAGCAATTGTCTGCGGTCGGCTTGAGGAGAGGCACACGCAAAAAAATTGATGAGCTATAGTTGGCTAGTGCCTAAACTTGCCCGGCCGGGGATCCCCGCAGGGCAGACAATCGAGTGCGCTCGCGGCCTCGGAGCATTTTGGAGAAAACTGTATGAGAGCAGTTTTGATGGCTGGAGGTTCCGGCACGCGGCTGCGGCCTCTAACTTGCGATTTGCCCAAGCCGATGGTGCCGGTGCTCAACCGTCCGGTAGCCGAGCACATTCTGAACCTGCTCAAACGCCACGGCATCCGCGAGGCGATCGCGACGCTACATTACCTTCCCGATGTCATGCAGGCTTACTTTGGGGATGGTAGTGCTTTTGGCATGCAGATTACCTACGCCATCGAAGAAGACCGTCCTATGGGAACCGCCGGGTGCGTGCGCGGTGTCTGCGAGCTACTCGACGAGACGTTCGTGGCGATTAGCGGCGATAGCATTGCCGATTTCGATCTGAGTGCGGCCCTGCGCTTCCACCGCGCCCGCGGCTCGAAGGCAACTTTAATTTTGGCCCGCGTTCCCAACCCCGCCGAATTTGGCGTCGTCATTCTCGATCGCGACGGGCGCATCCGGCGCTTCTTAGAGAAGCCCACCAGCAGCGAGATCTTCTCCGATACGGTCAACACGGGGATTTACATTCTCGAGCCTGAGGTGCTCGATTATTTGCCTGTCGAGACGCCAACGGATTTTTCCAAAGATCTGTTTCCCCTGTTGTTGGCGCGGGGCGAGCCTCTCTACGGTTACGTTGCCGAAGGCTACTGGTGCGATATCGGCCATCTCGATTCTTACCGAGAGGCCCAGTACGACGCCCTGCGCGGCCGGGTGCGCCTCGATTGGGCTTACCGCGAAACCGCCCCCGGCATTTGGGTTGGTAACAACACTTCGATCGACCCCACTGCCCGCATCGAAGCCCCCATTCTCATCGGCCACAACTGCCGCATCGGCCCACGCGCTACTCTCGAAGCAGGCACTGTAATCGGCGACAATGTCACCGTCGGGGCCGAGGCGGATCTGCGCCGCCCAGTTATTTGGAACGGTGCTATCATCGGCGACCAGGCCCAAGTTTGGGGCTGTGCGATCGCGCGGGGAGCCCGCATCGACCGGCGTGCCACGATCCGCGAAGGGGCGGCCATTGGCTCGTTGTGCACTGTTGAAGAAGAAGCCCAGATCAGCCCTGGCGTGCGGGTGTGGCCTCACAAAAAAATTGAATCTGGGGCCATTCTCAACACGAATTTGATTTGGGGTAACGTTGCCCAGCGCAATCTCTTTTCCCAGCAGGGCGTGACTGGCACAGCCAATATCGATGTCACCCCAGAATTTGCTGTCAAGCTCGGCGTTGCCTATGGCTCGACCCTCCGGCCTGGCGCTCAGGTCGTGGTCTCCCGCGACCAGCGCAATGTTTCGCGCATGCTCGCGCGCGCCCTCATCGCAGGATTGATGTCTGCCGGGGTTAACGTGCAAAATCTCGAGGCGACAGCCATTCCAATCGCCCGCACGATGGCTCCCAAACTCGCCGTCGCCGGCGGCGTTCACATTCGCTTGCACCCAGCCCGAACCGATCACCTTCTCTTGGAGTTTTTCGACGCGCAGGGCATCAATATTTCCAAAACCTGGGAGAAAAAAATCGAAGGGGCCTATTTCAAAGAAGATTTGCGCCGCGTCACGATTCCGGAGATCGGCCGCATCTCGTCTCCGAGCCCCAACGATGTCATCGAAACCTACAGCCACACCTTCGAGACGCAAATCGATGTCGAAGCCGTCCGCGACAGCCGTGCGAAGGTGGCAATCGACTATGCCTACGCGGTTTCAGGCGCGGTTTTACCCCAACTGCTTGCCAAATTTGGCTGTGATGCGGTGGTTTTAAACGCCAGCCTGCGACCCCACGCCCTCTCGGAATCCGAACGCGAAGACCTTCTCGACCAGCTCGGCCATGTCGTCGAAGCTCTCAAAGCCAGCTTTGGGGTACAGGTTGCAGCCAATGGCGAGCAGTTAATTGTCGTCGATGAGGCAGGATCGCCCATTCGAGGCGAGCAGCTCACGGCGCTGATGGTCAGTATGATGCTGACGGCCCAGCCTCGCGGAACAATTGTAGTACCGGTTCATGCTTCTAGCGCCGTGGATATCATTGCCCGCCGCCACGACGGGCGGATCTTGCGAACTCGGGCCAATCCCGCTGCCTTGATGGAAGCCGTTCGCCAGACCCCCGATGCCATTCTGGGCGGAAGCGGCGACTTGGGGTTTATTTTCCCGCAGTTGCATCCAGGGTTCGATGCCATGTTCTGCATCGCCAAGCTCATCGAGACCCTGGCGGTACAGGAGCGATCGCTCGTCCAGGTCCGAGCGGAGCTACCGCGGGTCAACCACAAGTCTTACACTATGCGCTGCCCTTGGACGGCTAAAGGCGCGCTCATGCGCCATCTCGTAGAAACTCATCCGCCCGAGCGAATTGAGCTGCAAGACGGCGTCAAAATTCTAGTGCCCGGAACCGACAACTGGGTATTGGTGCTGCCAGATGCGGGCGAACCGCAGGTGCACTTGTACGCCAACAGCGACGATCGCGCCTGGACCTCGCGCATGTTACGCGAGTACCGGCAGCGAGTTCAGGAGTTTATCGACCGCGAGCACGAATCGACAGCTGCGCTGGTCTGAATCGTCGCGGTCATTCGTCCTCTTCTAAGCGAGCCTGCAGCCATACCTCTACTTCCCTGAAAAGAGCATTCTGACCTACGGTCTTGCGTGTCTCCAGAACATTCTCAATGTCTGCGACGGTAAGAATTGGCAGTGCGGTTGATTTTTGCCGAGGAACGTACTCCCCCCCTTCTAGGCTTTGGATTTCCAGACATTCGCCATCGTATCGCCACACTTCCGGAACTCCAAGCGCTGCGTAAATCTTAAGTTTATCGATCGAGCTACTGGTGATATCGATTTCAATGACGAGATCGGGGGGTGGGTCCACGCTAAGGTCGATATCATCCCTACCCCTGACGACCTTCTCGTTCTGGATATAGAGACACTTGTCAGCTTCAGCACCCTTGAGCAAATCTTCCCGTTTCCAGGTTGTTTGGCCCAAGCTCAACACCTCCAGGCCCATCTCTCTAGTGGCGGTTTCTACCAATCGACCCAATACTTCCTTACTCCCTTCATACTTCCCGGAGGGGGCCATAATTTCCAATATTCCGTTGTCGTAGGCAAGCTTTCGTCCCGGTCTGGCTTCCCAATCTATGGCCAGGCTCTGAAAAGTTTTCCAGCTAATGTTATCTAGGACAATTCGGTTAGGAACTGAAGACAGTGCTGCTGTCATAGACTGAATCCCTCACTTCTTCATCCAGACTATCAAAGCTGCCTATAACCGCTGCAGCTTTACCACTTCGGGCAAAACTCTCAGGTGAGGTGCAGTCCCGCGCACGAATAGAAGCGCGGCGATCGCTCTGACTGTTGGGGCGATCGCCGCTGCCATTTCACATCGGTTATTTCACATCAGTCGTACTTCGCGCCAGCGAGCGCGAGTCTGTTTGCCGTTGTTCAAGCGAAGTTGTCGCTGTCGTCGAGTTCGGCGACGGTGGTGTTGGCAACTCGACCGATGAGTTCGTCGCCACCAACGAAAATGAAGGTATTGTCAGCGGCATTACCCGTTCCCTGGGAGAAACTCAGGTCCGCGAAGCTCAACCCATCGAGGGCGATGAGGTCGGTGCCCAGCTCGAAGTCATCGATCGCGTTGAAGGCTCCGCTTCTGAGGACGAAGGTGTCGGCTCCGGTCCCGCCACGCAGGGTGTTACGGCCCGTGCCCGCATCGATGAGGTCGTCGCCCGAACCCGTTTCTACGGAATCGTTGCCGCTGCCGGTCGTGACGATCTTGTTGCCATCATTGGTGCTGCTGGCGTCGATGTCATAGATGACATTGTCGCCATCGCCAGCATCGACGATGTCGGTGCCGGTGCCCAAACCGATGTAATCCATACCCGCGCCCGTGACAATTACATAATCACCGTCCACTACGAAGACTGAGTTGCTTCCATTGCCCAGATTCAGAATGTTGCTGCCGCCGCCACCGCTGTCGACGCTATAGACAAAGTCATCGCCGTCGCCAGTCGTGACGGTGTCGTTGCCCGTGCCGATGCCGATGGTGTTGTTCCCCGTCCCGGTAACCGTGTTGTCGCCACCTTCGCCAAAGAAGCTGTCGTCACCTTCGCCCAAGTCGATGATGTTAGTGCCGCCAGCACCACTGTCGACGCTGTAGACAAAGTCATCACCGCTGCCGGCGTAGACGGTCGCGTCGCCTGCAGGAATGCCGATGATGTCTGCTCCGGCTCCGGCATCAATCAGGTCGTTGCCTTCGGCGCCGCCAAAAATGTTGTCATCGCCTTCGGTGCCGAGAATGACATCGTCAGGAGACGCGCCCGTGCCGAATTCGGCGTCGGTGTTGCTGAAGAGGGTGCCACTAAAGGTCTCTCCGGCTTCGAAGGCGTTGCCAACAACCGTGTTCGTCTCGTCGACGAAGATCGTTGCCGGCTGACCATTGACAAGGGGGTTAATCTCGAGGGCCAGCTCGAAAGCACCGATATCGACGACCTCGTTAACAATGCGGTCGAAGCCATCGCCCCGTTGGTCGAAGCTGTCTGGGGGAACCAGCGAATTATCGCCAGCATCGATGGCGGGAGAGTTTTCTACCAGGGCAATGGTCTGGGTAGGGCCGCCGTTGTTTTGTAGGCCGGCGGAGGCGAGGATAGCGTCTAAAGCTGTGGCATCAGTGCCATCCGAGGTAGCGGTGATATCGCTGTCTCCAGGCGTGAAGCCCTCAAAAGCATCGGCGTTGGTTTGGCTGCTCTCGCCGAAGAGGTTGTTAGCATCGGCGACGATCGTGCCATTGCCGAAAAACCCATCAGTGACGTTGAAGACCTCACTGCCGCTGCTGTCTGCGCTGTTGCCAGCGACGATGGTGTTGCTGATGCTGGCCGTGCCGTAGTTGAGTATCCCGCCACCGATATAGCTAGCAGAGTTACCCGAGAGCGTGCTGCTGCTGATGCCGACCGTGCCGTATGAGTAGTTGTAAATCCCGCCGCCGTTGCTAGCAGAGTTGCCCGAGAGCGTGCTGTTACTGATGCTGACTGCGACGTTGTTGAAAATTCCGCCACCGAGGCTGCCAGCAGAGTTGCCCGAGAGCGCACTGTTACTGATACCGACCGTGCCGTAGCTGAAAATCCCGCCGCCGTCACCTTCAGCAGAGTTGCCCGAGAGAGTACTGTTACTGATGCCGACCGTGCCGTAGAGGAAAATCCCACCGCCCAGGCCAGCAGAGTTGCTCGAGAGAGTGCTGTTGCTGATGCTGACCGTGCCGTTAAAGTAGTTGTAAATCCCGCCACCTCTATTGCTAGCAGAGTTGCCTGAGAGGGTGCTGTTGCTAATGCTGGCTACGCCGTCGTTGAAAATCCCGCCACCACCACCGTAATAGTAGGCAGAGGTACTAGAGTTGCCTGAGAGGGTGCTGTTGCTAATGCTGGCCGTGCCGGTGTTGAAAATCCCGCCGCCGTCGAAGTTAGCGGAGTTGCCTGAGACGGTGCTGTCGGTCAGAGTGAGGTTTTCGGTGTTAAGGATGCCACCGCCGCTGCCGGTGGTACTGCCGCCGCTGATGGTAAGCCCCGAGAGATTGACCGCGATCTCATTTGTAGTCCCATCGTCAATATTGAAGACGCGGCTCTGTTGGTTGGCATCGAGGGTAATGTCGCCGATACCATCCCCATCGACATCGCCGTCGATCGTGACGCTGCTGTTGATGACCAATTCGCCGTTGCCTGGGGCAAAGGTGATAGTGCCGCCTGCAGCGATCGAGTCCGGCGCAAAAGTGATGGTACCGCCCGAGGAGACCGCAGCCAAGGCCTCTCGGAGACTAATCCCCCCGACATCAATGCCATCGTTCTCGTCTGCGAGTGTGGTTACAATCAGCAACTCATCGTTCATCGTTGCAATCTCTCCTTAACTTTATAAACACGGTGTGACTGAGGGGTTTTACCAGGCAACCTCGCACGCGGCTCTGCTGGCTCTCAAGCCAAGCAACCCGGATGCAAACGTGGCCTACGATTCTTCAGTGAGGGGCGACAGACGTTACCCGAGCTGCCGTAGTATCAGCCGACTTCACTGCTTTCCCGCGTGCGTTCTGCAGCCACAGCCACACAACAAAACCGCAAGAAAGCTGCGGGCCAACACCAGCGACGGCCGGAGTCTTTAGAAGAACTTCCGTTATCACTTGCTAACTGAGGAGTCCGGGACGGGACTCAGCTCGGCACTAGCACCTGGCTTCGGGCGCTAGCGATGATGCTGTCTGCAAGCGTTCTGGCTCGCAGTCCTGCAGTCAACAGCCAATAACGGAACTTCCTTCTCCCCAAGAGCTTCAAAACGCATTGGCTCCCCAAGAGCTTCAGAATGTATTAGTTTGTGATGTATATCCAGCAGCACTGTTGATTATACGCAATATTTCTGGGGAGGTTTGGGAAAATACTGGATTTTTAGAGGTAAAAACTCAGCTTGTTGCTCCCCTTGCCATAACGGCGCTGGGGTGCTAGCGTTGCTGGAAGTTTCGGCAAAGGTTAAGTCCCGTCGAGCGCTCCAGAGAACTAGAGCTATGAGACTACGATTAGCTCCCGGTCTTCTGCGTCAGGGTCGGTGATGATATTCACCGGGGTACGGTCTCAGTGAGCCAGCAGTTGCAAAATGCGAGACTGCCGAGTATCGTTGCAGTCTCGCGCCAGCAGTTCGGTGACTCTGCGCGAGGGGTACTCGGCCCCCGACACGCTCTGGCGCCTCCGATAGGCGGTCGACGACGGGTAAAGGCGGTTAATAGTCTCTGGGGCATGGAGAGAGGCTGATGCAATGCCGGGTCGAAGGGGGAGACCTATCGCTCCAGCCAAGTCTGCAGGTCTTCTAAGCTCGTAAAGTCAAGTAATGCTTCGCTCAAGTCTTCTAGCTCCGAAAGTGGTAGCTGCTGCAGACGTACATGGATGGATGAGTCTACTGCGCTACCGAGTCGTCGCCTCAATAGGCGCGCGACGAGACCGAACGCTTCCTCTTGGCGACCTTCTTGGCGGCCTTCTTGGAAGGATTTGGTCTGTTCGAGGGGGACGAGGTTCAGCATTCGGCGGATCTCCTGGTCTGAGAGCTGGGGGAATTTGCGAGCGACGATACTCGAGATGAGCTGAATGACCTCAACCCGCGAGACAGCCAACTCGGGGTCGGTTCTCACGCGCGCTACCAACTCGGCTCCTCGTGCTGGCACTTGCGCTGCCTCCGCGCCGATGAGCCGCAAGCACTCCCACCCCGGAGACCGTTCTTCGGTCAGTTCGTTGAGGTAGATGCGGGTGAGATTGAGGGCTGCCAGCACTTGGGCTTGGGCGGGGCGCTCTGTCTGGCGGTCGGGATAGATGACGACGGTGCGCCAGGGTCTGGCCTCATTGTACTGGGCCAGATAGGTGCTCAACTGGCTCAGCATCCGGTGATACAAATTCGTATCCGGCTGCATCTGCGCTTCTACGAATACCAGTGGCTCAGATGGGTCGTCGGACTCTGGCAGTAGCAGCCCGTCGAGGCGGCGCTCCAGAGCTTTGACCACGGGGGCCGAAAAGCGAAAGCGGAGGGCGGGGTCGAGGTTGGCGAGTTCGGGCACTAAGCTAGGAAACAGCAATAAGAGCTGGTAGTAGAGTTTGTCTGTTTCCATGCAGGTGGCGGCGGTTGAGGCGATTCATCTTCGGCCAGCGCATCATAGCGTCGCCAGCTCCAGCAAGCTATGGAGGCTAGCGCCTGCTCTCACAAAAGTAGCGCGGCGATCGCCCCAACAGACTGCGCGCTTAGCGTTTGATAGACAAAGGCAGCGCGATCCAATTAGCGACCGCGCTGCCTTTTGCCTAGAAGTCAGGCAGGTATCAGTCCGACTAGACTAGACGTCGCCCAGTGCGATCGCATTGGCCTCATCGATATTTCCGAAGAGCGTGCTGGCGACATTGGCAAAGTCGCTAGCAACTCCCCCGTCGGCGAAGTCGAATCGGAACTGGCCGCCGACGCTGCGGCCGCCGATGACGACATCATCGCCACCGGCAACTCGAACTCTGTTGGGGACCCGACCTTCAGCAATCCGAGTCGCGTTGAAGTTCCCATCGCGCAGTTGCTCGCCGCCGAAAATCTCGGTGGCAACGCTCTCGACAAACTCTTCGAGCGTGTCAAAGCGCGCCTGGGTGGTGCCGCCATCGGTGGTGAAGCCAAACTCATCGTTGACATCATCAAAGAAGAGCCGCGCCCCGCTCAGGGCATCGAAACGGAAATCCGTCGGATCGGTGGCCACGGCGTTGTTGGCATCAATCTCATCGAAGATGCGCTCGACGAAGTCGAGGAAGGTTTCGGCCTCGCCCGTCTCTTCGAACTGAATCCGGTAGGAGCCACCGATGCCGCTACCGCTGATGATGACTTCGTCGGCATCATTGACGTTGAGGATATTGGGTCCATTGCCACCGGGGAGGACTTGGTCGTTGATGGTACCCGTACTCTCGATGACACCGTCGAAGACCTCGGCTGCTACCTCGAGGAAGTCATCGAAGTCTTGGAACTTCGGTCGGCCGCCAACCCCCTGCCCGGAGATGAAGAAGGCATCGCCGTCGAAGCCGAAGGTGTTGGCCCCGCCGTTGGTCCCTTGGCTAAACCGGAAGGATGTGCCCGAATTGGTGACGATGTCTGGCCCTTCGACAGTCACCGTCACGAGTGCGGTGTCGGTCTCGCTACCGTCGGTGACGGTGTAGTTGAAGGTGTCAGTGGCACTTTCGCCATCAGCGAGGAAGGTGAAGAAGCCATTGGGGTCGTAGTCGAAGGTGCCGTCGCCGTTATCTGTCACCAGACCGGCAGTGGTGCTGTCGTCAAACGCGGCAACGCTCAGGCTGTCCCCGTCGGGGTCGCTGTCGTTGGCAAGGACATCGATGGTGATGGGGGTGGCTTCGTCGGTGGTGGCGGTGTCGTCGTTGGCAATGGGAGGAGCGTTGAATGCGAATCTTGCAATCAGGGGATCGTGATCGCTTGCTTGCTCGTCTTCGGGGAACTCGGCATTGATGTGGACGGCATCAATCTCGGCAATGGCAGCCAAACCATCGGTGGCCAGAATATTGTCGAGGGCTTGGGAGTTGCTATCGAAGACAAAGGTGTATCGATCCTCCTCAGGTAATAGCGAGAGCAAGTCACTGACTACCCCGTCAGCTGCGAGCGTGTCGGTTTGGAAGCTCTCGAAGGGAAACCCGTTGAAGTCTCCTAGCACGACAATGTTGGCGTCAGGATCGGTTGCGAGTTCGGCATCGATAAAGGCGTTTACTTCTTCAGCTTGGGCAATCCGGTCATCCTCGCCGCCGATCGCTGGGGGCTGGGTCGTGCCAAACAAAGGGTCGCTGCCACCGCGCGAGGTGAAGTGATTGCCAATAACCGTGACTGTTTCTCCGCCGAAAGCAAAGTCTGCTGCCAGGGGCAAGCGGGAGCCATTGAAGGGGCTGCCGGGATCTTGATTGCCCACCGGACGGTCCGAGCCCTCGACAAAGTCGGCGCGGGCGGGATTGTATAAGAAGGCTACACGAATGTTTCCACCCGGCTGGCCGCCGTTGACATCGTCGCCGATAAACGTGTTGTCAACAAATTCATAGGTGGGTCCGCCAGCATCGACAATGGCATCCACCAGCTGCTGAAGGGTTTCGTCTGCAGCCGTGACGGTGCTATCGCCAGCATTGCCTGGGCCGTCATTGTCTTGGACTTCTTGCAGGCTGATGATATCGGGGTTTTGCAAGTTGTTGACAATCTGAGCGGCGATGGCATCGAAGCTGCTTTGGGGGTCGGAGGGGTCGAGGTTCTCGACGTTGTAGGAGGCGACGGTTAGCTGGTTGTTGGTGCCGACTAGGTCAGTGGTCTCCGGCTCTAAAGGAATATCCGTCACAACGACGGGCTCCAGCGGAGAAATGGCGTAGTCGCCGAAGGCGAAATTGACAACGCCGGTAATGTCGCCAACGAGGTCGCCCAAGCCAACGCTGCTGGGGAAGCTATTGGTGGCTAGGTCGTTGTCAATTTGGATGCGCTCGGGATTGAGGTCGGCTCCAATGGGATTGTCGGGGTCGGGATCGCCAGAGATGGTAATGCCGCCGCGAGCGTTAGCACCGGTTGCTCCCACGCCTTGGTTGGCAATGACGGTGAATTCTCCAACGCTTCCCCCAGCAAAGGTGTCTACTTCAGTGCTGACGGCAATCGCATCTGGCAGGGTAACGAGCATCCCCTCGAGGCTTTCGTAGAAGTCGCGGCCATCGCGGGTCACGTCGTAGTCATCGGAGCCCGCATCATCGATGATATCGGTGGGGATGAGGCGATCGCTCCCGAGCACGATGGGGACAATCGGCGTGGCGTTGGGGTCGAGTACGGTTATACCAGTGACGTCCTCGATGCGGGTAAAGAGGAATTCCTCATCTACAGTTCCGCTGACTTCCACCAAGCTGTTAAGAGCTACAGTCGGGGGCGTGTCGGTGAAGACAAAAATGCCATCGGAGGTGTCGTCGTTGCCATCGCCAACGGCATCTTGGATGTAGAAGCCATCGCTTGCCAAGTCAATTGCCGTGACAACCCCTTGGGTGATGACTTGCTGGCCGTTGAAGGGCGATGCAAATTCGGGGGAGGTGAAGTCATCGCCATCGCCTTGAATCTCAAAAATCGGGATGGGGGCGATGTCGTCATTGAGGATGGTCCCATTTGCCAGGGGGACCAAAAGGGCCGCTCCTCCAGTGGGGTCGGACAGGGTGACGATGAAGCTCTCGTTGGGCTCTACATCCACATCGCCAGCAACATCAATCGTGATGATTTCTTCGCTGTCGTCGGCTGCAAAGCTTACGGTGCCGGTGGGGAATGTGCCGCCGAAGTCGGCAGCAGCAGCCAGGCCGCCCGAGACGGTAAAGGTTACATCGGTCGCGCCGGAGAGGTCTCCGAAACGATTGACCGTGAAGGTGAAGGCCGTAGTACCGGCATCTCCTTCGAGCAGATCGGCCATCGCCGGGACGATGGTCAGTGCCGTGCCGACGCCGTCGAAGAAAGGCGTGCCATCAACTTGCGTACCGGTAGAAAAGAGCGCGCCGTTGGCTCCGGTCGCTGTGGAGTGCTGAACGAAGTCTCCGAATAAGTCGGGGTCGCGGGTTAGAGATTGATTATTGCCGCCCTCGCTACCGTAGGATTCTTGGGCGATGTCGTCGGTCCCATCGTTGAGGGTTATGGTATCGCCCCCGTTGTTGAGGCCTAGCGCGCCCGTGCTCGCCGTCTGGGCGATCGCGCCGCCAAAGCTGCCTGTGGGAGTGCCGCCGCCGAAAACAATGATTGCTTGGCCGGGGTCTAGGACCGTTGCGGCCGGGAAGGTATGGCGTACGCCAACGCCATCTGAAAGCGTAAAGCCCGAGAGGTCCGCCACGCTGCCGCCGATGTTGACAATCTCGACGAACTCGTCTTGCGAGGTGTTAACCGTGCCGTCGCCATTGGCATCGCCATCGGTGGCATCGGGATCGGCATTAATCTCGTTAATGACCAGGGCAGGAGGAGCCGCGTCGTCGTCTTCGATAGTGCCCGTTGCCGTGTCGGTTGTGAAAGTCGCACCGCCAGACGGGTCGGATAGAGTCACCGTGAAGGTTTCGTCGGCTTCGACATCGATGTCGCCAACCACATCAACTGCGATCGTCTGTGTCGTTTCGCCAATGGCAAAATTCAGCGTGCCCGAGTTGGCAGTGTAGTCCAAGCCTGCTACTGCCGTGCCATCGGCGGTAGCGAAGTCTACGGTCGTGGTGCCGCTGGTGTCGCCGGCGCGGGTGACGGTGAAAGTGAAAATTGTGGTGCCGGAGTCTCCTTCAGCTTGGCTGACATCGACGATGCTGAGGGTCGTGTCTGCCGGGCTGCCATCGCCCGAGCCGGTCGCAACCAAGATATTGTCGATCCCGTACTCATCGCGAGAGCCACCGCCACTAACGTCATCTCCTTGCCACTGCAGGAAGAGATCGGCACCATCAGCAAGATTGAGACCCGAGATCGTAGTGGAGCGGCCCACACTTTGGAAGCCATCATCCGAGGCTTCCGGGGTTGTAAAGTCTAGGATGCTGACGGGAGTGTAGGTGACATCATCCGTCGAGAAAGCGAAGTTGAGAGAATTTGCGCGAGGTTGATCGTTATTGAAGAAGATGTCGTAAGCAACATCCAGGCTGGTAATCGTAGAGCCTGTTGTGTTGGTTACTTTCAGCGTAATCTCTCCAGGAGTGAAGTCGCTGCCTGCAGGCTGCACGCCAAAAATAATGTTGCTCCCCGTATCGAAGGCATAAACACCACCGGTGGACACGCCACCCCCAACGTCAAGGCCTCTGGCGAAGTCTCCTGTCGTAAAAGTGCCTCCGAAGCTGCCATCGCCATCACTCAGACCGGTCACGCGCCACTCGTCTGAATCGAGTTGACCGGCGGTAGGCGTTGGCGCAAACCCACTGCCCTCAAAACTCTCGAAATCTTCCTCAAACAGCGTGACCGCAGCGCCGGCAGCATCGGTAACTGTGAAAGATGTCGGGTCAAAAGGAATATCGGGCTCTGTGCCGTCGTTGCTCTGGTCTCCGGAGCCATCTTGGGTAATGAAATTACCCGGATCGTTGAGAGCTGCCAGGAGCGTCGCCCGTTCGCCCGTTCGCGTTCCGATGTACTCGGCAATGTCTGCATCCGTATCGATACCGTCAAGCTCGAGAGCCGTTGCTCCGGCCGTTAGACCGGTATTTGCTAGAGTCGCGCCTGCGGCAGCAAAGTCATCGTTGGTAATGGCCGCCAGGAAAGCCGAAGGGGCCGCAAGCGAGCCGGTAAAGGCAAAGAGGGCTTCGTCAGATGCACCCAAGTTGAGGCTGCCCGACAAGGAAACAGAACCCTCACTTGAGGTGACGCTGCCGCTTGAAGAGGTGTTGTCAAAAGTTACAACCGTTCCGGCCGGAAGTAGCGTGTCAACCGTCCACGTCAAGACACCCTCGCCAGAGTTAAAAGTAGTTCCATCCCACTCGTTATCGGTAAAAATAACTTCGACCGGCATACTCGAGCCGTCAATGGCGCTCAAGAGTACGATCGCAAAATTGTCACTGCCATCGGCATTAAAACCGGTAAAGGCAATATCCCCAGCTGTCGTTGCCATAAAAAACTCCTATCTCGCACGGATTACTTTTGTGTTGGCAGTCGCAGAAATACGGGTCTGCATGCTCGAGAAGCAGACCCCATCCAGATATTCGAAACGTATTCGAAATGAATCCATACGAACTCTGGCAGGGAAACGTTAAGGCCCCGAAAAAATAACGCTAAGACAGCATTAAGAATTGACAAGATCGACCCTCTAGTTACTCGATCTCGCAATCTTTAATTCTTATTTGGTAATACTTTCTTTTTCTTTCGAAACATTTCTTAGATATTCCGAGAGTAATCATTAGAGCAAATCCTTCTCAGGAAGCGTAATACCAATTCTCTTGGTCTCCGCTACAGATCGCCCGGGCTCCTTAACCCAAGCGACACTGGGCTCTGAGAACGAGACACAGCCTGAATCTGCCATACGAATAGCGTTATCACTTTCGGGGGAGGTCTGGGGAGTGCGTGGTTTTGAGTCGGCATGCCCCCTCACAGGCATTGGGTCCCAAACCTCTCGACTTCTGAGCTGGTGCAAAAAGTGAATCAAGCCCCCATGCCGGAGTATTTCCGCAGTCCGCGCCGCCACAGCCACCGACTGAGAACGTAAAAGGCGATCGACCAAGCGAAAATAACTGCCAAGCCTTCGCCCCACCGTACTGGTAGACCCACCAACAGCGCCGCTGGAAAATGCACCAAATACGGAAAGGGCGTTAGCAAAACTACCTCGCGCACGCCCTCTGGAAAAACTTCCAGAGGAGCGAGCAACCCCGAAAGAAACAAATACAGTAAAAACCAAACCTGCTCGAGGGCGCTCGCCCGCTCCGTCCAAAAGGCAAGCAACCCAGCGCAATACTGCATCAAAAACCGCAAAGCAAATACTAAAGCAACAATAGGCAGCCAAAGCAGCATCTGGCCGAGGCCGGGCAGCCAAAAAGCCTCAGGATAGAGGGCAAAGAATAGCCCAACGACGACAAACGTAAAGGGCAGCCGCGCCAAACGCTCGCCGACATGCTCGGCAACGTGATACCAAATCGGGTCGAGGGGCTGCAGTAGCCGGAAAGATAAACCGCCTTCAATAATGCCGCGCTCGAACTCCCACACAACCCATACGATGGTGAGCTGGCGCACTAAAAAAGCAGCTAGAAAATAGCGGGCAAAATCCGTCGGACCCAACCCAAATTGACCGCCTTGGGAGGCTTCGACCCAGGCTCCCATTAAGATAAAAGGCAACGAGTTAGATAGCACCCACAAAATCAACTCGGCGCGATATTCCAACATGTAGGCGTAGTAGG
Organism: uncultured bacterium; assembly: GCA_964435975.1. Classification (GTDB taxonomy): domain Bacteria; phylum Cyanobacteriota; class Cyanobacteriia; order Cyanobacteriales; family Rubidibacteraceae; genus CAYTBI01. Next base: position 42,853 of record CAYTBI010000023.1, on the reverse strand, counting down.
TCAGCACCATGATTCTGGCGCGCCGCCACAGCCAGGGATAATTAGTCATCAGAGGCCGCTCCGCGTGCGAATAGTCGCCCGATAATCTCTTCGATGGGCGGGTCGGTGACGGTGAGATCCAGGATTTCAAAGCTCTCGAGCAACTGAGCGATGGTTTCGCGCAGGTCTTCGCGGCGCACCACAAAGCGCACCTTACGCCCGTCGAGATGGGCAATCTCGGCAAAGGTCTGTAGCTTGTCGGCCGGTAAGGCTTGCTGGAGTTCGAGTTTAACCTCGCGGTAAGGTGCAAAGCGATCGCGCAGGCCCTCGAGGCTGCCATCGTAGAAGAGCTGGCCCTCGTGAATGAGCGCGACGCGGGGGCACAGCGCCGTAATATCGGCCATGTAGTGGCTGGTGAGCAAAATCGTCGCGCCGTGGCGTTGGTTGTAGGCCCGCAAAAACTCTCGTACGGCTTGCTGGGCGTTGACATCGAGGCCGAGGGTGGGCTCGTCGAGAAACAGTACCTCCGGATAATGCAGCAGGGCTGCCATCAGCTCGGCTTTCATGCGCTCTCCGAGGGAGAGCTTGCGCACGGGCTGGGTGAGTTTTTCTTTGAGGTCGAGCAGCTCGGCAAATTCAGCCACGCGCGTCTGGAAAGTGGCTTCGGGAATTTGGTAAACGGCTGCGTTGATTCTAAGGGTGTCAATTGCAGGCAAATCCCAGATGAGCTGTTGTTTTTGGCCCATCACCAGGCCAATTTTGCGCAGGAAGCTGTTGCGGCGCTCGAAAGGAATGGCCCCGGCAACCCGCAGAGTACCGCTGCTGGGGTGAATGAGGCCCGTCAGCATTTTCAGCGTGGTGGTCTTGCCCGCACCATTGGGGCCCAAGAAACCGACGATTTCTCCCGGCTCGATACTCAAAGAAATATCGCGGACGGCTTCGATGAGGCGATAGCGGCGGCGCCAGAAGTGTTTGAGTGTGCCCGCTAAGCCCGGATCTTTGTTGGCGACGGGATAGTTTTTGCAGAGATTCTCGACCAGGATGGCAGGCATGGTGTGGGTACTGAGGACATCGCCTCTCAAATTGTGCCTCGTCTCGGCCGGAGCGTGGCTGCGACGCTCGCGGTACGCGGCAACGCAAGGTCCCTAGAATGGAGTAACCTAGCACAAAGCCAGCGCCAGCCATCGCCGTCCCATGTCATTTACGCCCACCCCCCTCAGCGGTGCCGAAATTCGGCAAAAATTCCTCGATTTCTACGCCCAGCGCGACCACCGCATTCTGCCGAGTGCGTCGTTGGTGCCAGAAGATCCGACAGTCATGCTGACGATTGCGGGCATGTTACCTTTCAAGCCTATTTTCTTGGGCCAAAAGCCCGCACCCTGCGATCGCGTCACCACCTCCCAAAAGTGCATCCGCACCAACGATATCGAGAACGTCGGCCGTACCAAGCGCCACCACACGTTCTTTGAGATGCTGGGCAACTTCAGCTTTGGCGATTATTTCAAAGAGCAAGCTATCGCTTGGGCTTGGGAGCTTTCGACGCAGGTCTTTGGGCTGCCCCCGGAGCGCTTGGTGCCGAGTGTTTTCCGCGAAGACGACGAGGCTTTTGCCATTTGGCGCGACAACATTGGCATCGCCCCCCATCGCATCCAGCGCCTGGGCGAAGAAGATAATTTTTGGGTGTCGGGTCCGACTGGCCCTTGCGGTCCCTGTTCTGAGATTTACTACGATTTCCATCCCGAGCGGGGGGATGACAGCATCGATCTCGAAGACGACACGCGCTTCATCGAGTTTTATAACCTCGTCTTCATGCAGTACAACCGCGACGCTGCTGGCACCCTCACGCCCCTAGAAAAGCAAAACATCGATACGGGCTTGGGCCTCGAGCGCATGGCGCAAATCCTGCAGAGTGTCCCGAACAATTACGAAACAGATTTAATTTTCCCCATCGTCAAAACCGCTGCAGAAATTGCCAACCTCGATTACACAGCAGCCGATGAAACGGCGAAAACCTCCCTCAAAGTCATCGGCGACCACGTCCGTGCCATCGTCCATACGATCGCCGATGGCATCACCGCATCTAACATGGGGCGCGGCTACATTTTGCGCCGCCTCATTCGCCGCGTCGTGCGCCACGGCCGCCTGATTGGTATCGAAGGGGCTTTTATCAATCGCGTTGCCGAGAAGGCGATTGCCCTTTCTGAGAGGGCCTATCCGGGCGTGCGCGAAGCCGAAACGGTCGTCAAAGGCGAACTCGCCCGTGAAGAAGAGCGCTTCCTCGAAACTCTCGACCGGGGTGAAAAACTCCTTGGTGAAATTATCGATCGTGGCGACAAAGAAATCTCCGGCGTCGATGCGTTTACCCTCTACGACACCTACGGTTTTCCCTTGGAGCTAACCCAAGAAATTGCCGAAGAGCGGGACTTAAGCGTCGATATTGCTGGATTCGAAGCCGAGATGGAAGCCCAGCGCCAACGCGGCAAAGCAGCCCACCCAACCATCGATCTCACCGTTCGCGGTAGCCTCGATAAGCTAGCAGAGCGCATCCATCCTACGGAGTTTCTCTACACCGAGCCGGAGTACGCCGCCAGAGTCGAAGCTGTTCTCATCGAAGGCAATACCGTCGAGACGGCCGCCCCAGGCGATCTCGTGCAAATTTTGCTCGATAAAACGCCTTTTTATGCCGAATCTGGCGGTCAGATTGGCGATCGGGGCTACCTCGCTGGCGACGATTTGCTGGTGCGCGTTGAAGACGTGCAAAAAGAATCGGGTTTCTTCGTGCATTTTGGCCGGGTCGAGCGCGGCACCCTGTCCACCGGCAGCACGATTGCAGCTCGCATCGACCGAGCCTGTCGCCGCCGCGCCCAGGCCAACCACACCGCCACGCACCTGCTGCAAGCAGCCCTCAAAAACATTGTCGATGACTCGATTTCCCAGGCGGGATCTCTGGTCGATTTCGATCGCCTGCGCTTCGATTTCAACTGCCCCCGAGCGATAACCCCTGAAGAGCTCGTCGAAATTGAAACGACAATTAATACTTGGATTGCCGAAGCCCACCAGACGCAGGTTGCCACCATGCCCATTGCTGAGGCCAAAGCTAAAGGTGCGGTGGCAATGTTCGGTGAGAAATACGGCGAGGTGGTGCGCGTAGTAGACGTGCCGGGGGTCTCGATGGAGCTATGCGGCGGCACGCACGTCAGCAATACGGCCGAAATTGGCCTCTTTAAGATTGTCTCGGAAACGGGAATTTCTTCCGGGGTGCGGCGCATCGAAGCCATTGCCGGGCCGGCGGTTCTAGGGTATCTCAACCTGCGCGATGGCATCGTCCGGAACTTGAGCGATCGCTTTAAAATCAAGCCCGAAGAAGTCCTCGGGCGCATCGACGGCTTGCAAGCCGAACTCAAAGCCGCCCAAAAGCAAGTGGCGGGCCTCCAGCAAGAGCTTGCCCTGGCCAAATCTGACGGTCTTCTGGGCGAAGCGCAGACCATTGGCGAATTTAAGCTGCTAGTTGCCAATCTTGGCGAGGTGGATGCCGAAGGCCTCAAAACCGCTGCCGAGCGCCTGCAGAGCAAGCTCGGCGAGGGGGCCGTGGTGCTCGGCTCTGCCCCTGAAGCAGGTAAAGTCAGCCTAGTGGCAGCCTTTAGCCCGAAGCTCAACAAAGAAAAGCAACTGCAAGCGGGCAAATTTATCGGCGCGATCGCTAAGATTTGCGGTGGCGGTGGCGGCGGTCGCCCGAATCTGGCCCAGGCAGGCGGCCGGGATGCGAGCAAGCTGCCAGAGGCACTAGCGGCAGCTCGAGCGCAACTAGAAGCACAACTGCAATAGTCCTTTAGCCTGCTTTGGGAGCTTGCTGCGGCAAGCTCAGACCCGCGATCGCCGTAACGAAAGTCAGCCCGCCTGCCACCCACAGGGGTACGCCGTAGCCTAGGCCCACTAGCACGCCCGAAGTCGCCGGGCCGAGGGCGTTTGCCAGGCTCAAGCAAGCAGCATTGGCTCCGAGCATCTCGCCTTGTTCGCGATCGCGCCCTCGCAAAGAAATGGCCGCATCAAGGATAGGAAGCGGAAACGAATTCGCCAGACCGAAGACCAACATCAGCACCGCAAAAGCAGTCAACTGGGGAAACGTCGGCAGCAATAAAAAAACTGCCCCCCGAATCGCCAGCGTCGATGCGAGCAAGCGAGCGGGAGCATAGCGCCGTAACAGCGGGTCGAGGGCGAGAATTTGGGAGAGAAACCCCAAAACACCCAGGCCGGCAAAAACAATCGCTAGATCCTTGGGCGATCGCTCGAGGATATTGATAAAAAACGGCTGGAAGGCAAAGGCAAAAATCGTGAAGGTGAAGCCACTCAAAAACGTCAGTAGAAAAATGCGGTTGAACTTTGCCCGTCCGATTGATTTGAGAATTTTGTAAAAACCAAAGTCCGAAAGCTTGAGGAAAAACCGTTTTTCCTCGCTGGCGTAGGTTTCGGGCAAAACCAGCCAGCACAACAGCATTGCCACTAGTGCCGTGCTCCCGGCGACCAGAAAACTCATCCCCAAAGACGAAACGCCCGGCAGCGGTGGCACCGACTGCGCTAGAAAACTCAAGGGCGGGCCGGCGACGAACCCCAAACGAAAAGTCGCCCCAAAAATGCCGAAAGCACGGGTGCGCTCGGCGCGATTGGTGATGTCGCTGATGACCGCGCGGGCTACAGAGGTGTTGCCCCCTGTCAGGCCATCGAGGGCGCGCGCGGCGAAGAGCGGCCAAGCAATCGGCGTGAGGCTCGCTACCAAGTTCGCGACTACCGTACCCAACAAGCTGGCAATGAGTAGCGGCTTGCGACCGAAGCGATCTGAGAGGCTCCCTAAAATCGGCGTGCCCACAAACTGACAGCCTGCATAGGCGGTCGTCAAGAGGCTCGCCTGGAAGTCGCTCAAGCCAAACTGCTTGGCGTAGGGATAAAGAACCGGAATGATGATAGTGAAGCTAACAGCATTGATAAAAGCGATGGAAGTGACGACCCAAAACTGAAGTGGCAGCCCGGCAATTTTTCTCATTCGGGTAGTCGCGAACGGTGAGTCATAGTAGTCTTGCGCCTCCTTCGTAGTGCAGGAGTAGCCAGCAAACGCATCTTTTTTGTATCACAAAATACACAAATACCGGTCTGTTTTCTCGCTCGTGGGTCTTAATGGATTCGCCAATCTCGCCGCAGGGGCCCAAAACTGGAAAAGCCTCCCCAAGTGGGAGGCTCTCGAAGGACAAGTCGCGTCGTTGCCGTGCTGCTTCGGTAGCTCTAGAAGGTCGCTCTAGAACTGGTTTAGGTCGATGCCATTCTCCTTGGCAACGGCTTGCAAACCTTTCTTTTGGATTGTCTTCATAGCCTTAGTAGAAAGCTTCAATGTCACCCAGCGCTGGCCTTCGGGCCACCAAATGCGCTTCTTCTGCAGATTGGCGTGCTGCAGGCGCTTGGTCCGGCGGTGGGAGTGAGAAACGGCAAAGGCGTTGTTGGCTTTACGTCCGGTTAGTTGGCATCGACGCGACATGAAATTCTTCTCCTGCATTAGATATAACGAACTCGGGGTACAAAGCGCCCCGCTCTCGGCAAGCGCAAAGGAGAAGGCCTTGCCAAAGAGAATAGAGAACGCATTGCAATTTTTAGCCCGGTCTACCATTCTAGGCAGATCCGGGCATTTCCTCAAGTTTCGTTCGGGCTGCTACCGCAAAAGTTTAAGGTGGGCTTACCCGAGCTTATGCCTTAAGCGTGAATGACATCAGCGGCTCGACGACCTCGACGGCGCGCGCGCTAGACCCCGTCTCTCGGGGGGGTTTTTGATCTTTGGGCGGTTTGTAGCCTGCCAGGGCAAGGGGCGCTGCCCACAGGACTAGCAGTAACGCCCAAACAAACATCCGTTGCACCTTAACAACATTCATTAATCCGTGTCTCGATATGATTTGTGGCAGCTTTCTACTCTTTCTCTAAAATACGCCTGAATCCCCCGCCTTGCCTAGAATGAAAGCTTCCAAGCTCATTTCCGGAAAGTGCGATTCTGCGGCCAGCTCAGCTCGCAGCACATCCCCTGGCGGAGATTGGGCGCGCGCGCGAAGCGACCCCGAAGTCGGGTGGCCAGCTTTTGAGCCTGGCGGGTGCCGCTACCGCCGACGGTCGGCGGCGAGATCGGAGTTGGGTGACCGTTGTCAACAACTCGCAGGTGATAGCGGTCGGGCTCGCTGCGGCCCACAGCCTCCAGGCGAGTTGGGTTCTGGGCATGCTTGCCCACGTTGCAGAGGGCCTCTTCCAAAAATTGACAGAGCTGGCGCCTGAGTTCGAGATCGAGGTGGGCGTCTGTCGCGGGCTCGAAGTTGCGCACCTGGAGCTTGAGGCTGCTAAAGCCAGGGAAATCTCGTTCTAGGGTCGACTGATAAACCGCGTCGAAGAGTTCGTGCAGGGGCTGGCGCAGGTCAATTTTTTGACCGCTGCCCAAGCGCAGGGTCTCTTGCCCGCCCTCGCCAACTTCGGCTGGGGCGAGGTCTTGGATGATTTGGCGCAGCTCGTCATTGAGTCGCTCTAGCTCGGTGGCGATCGCCTCGGTGGCCAGCTTGCGATCGCGAATGCCGCGCAGGAGCAGGGCCAAGCGTTGCAGCGGGCCATTGTGAATAATATTGAAGGTCATCTCGAGGGTGCGCTGGCGCTCGCGCGCCTCGTTGAGGCGGTCGCGCAGATCGCGATCGAAGCGATAGAGCGCGTAGAAAGCCGGCAGCACGCTGTTGAGGCCGAGGGCTAGCGCTGCTGGGGCAACTGGTACCCACCAACCCCAGAAAACCAGCAAGGCGTAGCCGCTCCCGAATAAAACGACACCGCTGCAGGCCACGCGCGCGAGGCTACCTGCCAGCGTTGGAGCAGGCAGCAGCAACAACGGGCGTCGCTCGTCATCGCGCCGGTTGCTGCCGAATAAGCCCAGCTTGGTGGGAACTTCCAAACCCAAAAATGCGCCCCAGGCCCCCCAAAACCCGATCCAGAGGAGTTCGACAGGAGGGGGCCAGGCTCGCACGAGCGGGCGATCGCCAAGAACGGCACTTAGAATCTGGCTGGTGGCGTGGGCTTGAAACTCAATGCCCGTCGCGCGCCCCAAAGACGGAATGCGAATGGCCTCCGAGTAGCGCGGGTCGGTAATGCCCACCAAAATCAGGCGATCGCGCAGCATCGCAGGTGAAATCGCGCCGGTCTCGATATCCTGCCAGGTGAAGCGAATGAAGGGCTTAGGGCCCGCACGGGGCAAAAGCAGAATCTGAGTGCCGCCTGCGTCGGCATTGCGATAGCCGCCATAATTCGATCGCAGGCGCGGGAGTTCGGTGTCCCTGAAGCGCATGGTTTGCGGATCGCGGCGACCATTCTCGAGGGGGATGCCTTGGGCTTCTAGGTAACGGGCAGCCAAGCGGGCAGCCAAGGAAAATAAATACACCGCCTGGGGATCGCGGTACTCAGGGTCGGGGGGCGAGCCCAACAAAACCCGGCGCGCGCTGCCGCCGCGATCGAGGGGAATGTCAGAGAAGCCGACGCGCTCGGGGTCGGTAGCCGTCAGCGGGGGATAGTTAAAGGGCTTAAATGCCTTTTCGACCGTAAATATGGATTCGCTGGCGGCGAGCCGGTCGATTGAGGGCTCGGCAGCGGGCGATTCGGCCAAGTCTCCCAAGCGCAGATTCAAGCCGATCGCAACCGGCTCGTAGGACTCGAGCTTGGCGAGCATCGCGGCCATATTGCCAGGGCGGAGGGGATAGCCTCCAAGGCGATCGATCGCCTCTTTGTCAATCTCGAGCAGGGCGATGCGACTGTCTGTCGGCTCGGGCCAGCGCCAGCGCAAAAATGCATCTAGCAAGCCCAGCTCTCGGGCCTGCAACCAACCGAAGGCGCGCAGCACCAAGACCAGGACCACAACGCCCACACCACTCCACAGTTGTTGTTGGCGCAGAGTCATGTGGGCCTAGTCCACCAGTCCGACTTCGCGAGCGCGAATCTCGGTGAGCACGCGCAGGTTTTTCCCTTCTTTTTTGCTTTCTTCGGGATAAATGCCCAGAACGTCCTGGATTTTCGACCAGTAGTGACGCACGGTGCGCTCGGTAACGTGGAGGCGCTCGGCAATGGCTTTGTCTTGTAGGCCCTCTTGAAAGGCCAGCTCGAGCACCTGCAGCCACTCGGGCCGCACCTCCAAGCCACGCTGCACCGATTGCAAATCTTTAGTATGAGTCAAACCCTGCAGCGCCCAGTCGATTCGGCCGAGCATCTCTCGGGAGCCGAGACTCTTGTCGGCAACCGTAAAGCCGCCTTGGTGGCTGTCGATGTCGGACTTGACGCGCACCAGAGCATTGGTGTGGGTGCTCTGCACCACGATATTGAGGGGCGGGCGCGCGGCCAGCGCATCTCGCAGCAGCTCTAACCCAGACTCGACTTTGGGGACTGCGCCTTCGGCTTCGGGCAAAGACAGGTCCATCACCAGCAAAGACAGCTCTTTACCCGCACTCAGGCGCTGGCGGGCAGTCCGTACCGTCGTCGCGATCGCGATGGTGGCCTCGGGATAGCGCTCCTGCAAGACGTTAGCCGTCCCGCGACCGATGAGTTCGTGGTCGTCAACCAGCAAGATTTCCATAGGGCAAGTTCGAGATGCAATATCGGCCGAGAGTGAAAATCGTGCATCCATCCTAGAACGCTAGCGAACATTGAGGATAATTTCGCGATCGAGTTGGCTGTTGCCAGCGGACTGCTGGGATACCTGCAGTCCTACTCCAATCAACTCCAGACTGACGGTGGCACTGGGGGGACGGACGGAACCACTGACCGACAGGCGATGCTGCCCCCGCGAGAGATGGGGAGAGATGTTCGTGCGCAGATTGCTCTGGCGCAGGGTCGCCAGGTGGCGGCCATCAAGGGTTACCCGGCCGTCGAGCTGGGCACCAGGGGCGCTTACAGAAAGCCACAAGGGCTGCTCCAGGGCAGAGGCGTCCAGGCTGACGGAAGATCGCTGGCGCTGGGCGGCGGGAGTCATAGGGTGAGCGTAGACGAGGCCGCCGACAGTTAACGCACAGACGAGGGCGGTCCAGTGGCGAGAAATCATGAGCTTGGGCGAGTGAGGATAGGTGAGGAGTGATGGATGCAGGTAAAAGCTCGGGAGAAGCCGCAGGCCTGGTGCCTGCCGCTGCCATCCGAGCTGTGCGATCTAAATGGAAGCGGGAAGTATTAGCGAGAGCGCAGCTCGCCCGTTTCGCGATCCAAATTGTCAGCCGGATTGTAGACATCTACACCGACATTGGTTTTAACCGTGACCGTAGGACCGCTCGGGCGGGTGCTGTCATCGCTGCCGTTAAAGGTTTGGCGCACGCGGCGATCTTGGCGCACTGGGCCATTACCACCCACATTGAGCTGAACGCCGGTGGTGCTAGCGGCGTTACCTCGGCAGGAGCCGTTGGTCTCGAAAGCAACATCGTTGCTGCGTTCGGTCTGGGGATTGCCGCTGATGTTGGCTTGAACGGACGTGTCCGCACCAACACACTGGGCGCGGGCAGCGGGCGCGGCTACCAGCGCGATCGCCGTGGCAGTCGCGATCCAAAGAAAGCGATTCATGGGAAACGATCTCCTAAGACAAATACAGAGGGGACGACAGGCACTAGCGGCAGATCTGCGAGGTCTGAGACTGGTAGGTGCTGCTACCCGAGCTGTGGCTGGCCTGTTGCAGCGTTGCCTTCTGGCAAGCGCGCGCGCGACTGGCAGCCGCCGCCTGGGATGAGTGCCACGAATAGGGACGCACAGCGGGAGTCGTCGTCGTTCGGGTGCCAACGGTTTTGACCGTCGCGCCGCGACTGCTCGAGGAAACGCTGACGTTGCCAACGGTCATCGAAACTGACCCGGCAGCAGCGATCGCACTAGTGCTTAAAACCAAGGCGATCGCCGTCGGAATAAGGGGCTTATAAAGCATGGCTTGCGGCCCTCACAAGAAAGTAGTAACGAAGAATTACGGACGGGTCGGGACAGCTGCGGGCAAAGTCCCGACCCTGGTCTGAAGCTAGGCCGGCAGGCTTATTCTGCGTCGGCGTTGCGGGGGCGGTTGCGAACGTTGCGGCTCTTCTGCTCGCTGACTTGGTCGGAGAAGTTGCCGTTGCCGAATACGTCGGTAACCTGGCTGCTGTCTTGAATGACGGCGCTATCGCCAACAGAGTCGCGGCCGCGAACGTTGGTGCTGCGCTGGGTGGTGCGCTGGAAAGTGGCGTTGCCGTCACCGGTGATGATGGTTGACTGGGTTTGGGTTTGAACGACACCGTCGCTGCCTTCAACAGCAGAAGCAGGTAGGACATTCAGGCCGAGAACAGTAGCAGTAGCCAGCAGAGCAATTGCATTCTTCATGGTTTTTCCTTGGTCGAGAATTGTTTTTGATGCCGGAGGTGCAGTCCTTGCCTCTCGACACTTGTTAGTTTACGTAAGTGAAATCTATCTGGCGATGATAAAAAGTTCCAGGTTTTTTACAGGCTTCGAGAAGTGGTTCGTTCCGGATATTTACCATGAGATTTCTGGAAACTGCGCCTTCAGATCGCTCGTTTCATGATATGAATTTGGGTTTATTTGCCGAGCTAGATTCGCGCGCGCGATCGCCGTCGTCTATAATTGCCCCGAACTGGCGCGTAGGTGTACGGTGATGGCACAGTGGCAACCCATCGATGGGGGAATCGCAGCTCCCAAGGGATTTCTGGTAGCGGGTATTGCAGCCGGGCTCAAGCCTTCTGGCGCTCCAGATTTGGCTTTGTTGGTCTCAGAAACAGAAGCAACTGCAGCAGGCACTTTTACAACCTCGAGCGTTCGGGCGGCGTGCGTCGATTATTGCCGCCAAAAACTCCTACAAAAAGCCCGCGCCCGCGCCATACTCTGCAATGCCGGTCAGGCTAACGCTGCCACCGGCACGGGAGGCTGGGAAGATGCCATCGAGAGCGCGCGCCTGGTGGCAGAGGCCTTGCAAATTTTGCCAGATGACGTGCTGCTGGCATCGACAGGGGTTATCGGCCAGCGCATCGATATGTCCGCTCTGGGGGCGGGCATTCCCCAGGCAGCGGCGGCTCTCTCGGCAACGGGCTCGCCCGCAGCAGCACGGGCCATTATGACAACCGATTTGGCCCCCAAAGAAATCGCTCTGGAGACCGCCCTAGGCGATCGCCCGGTTCGCATCGGCGGCATTGCCAAAGGCTCGGGCATGATCTGCCCGAACATGGCGACGATGCTTGCCTTTATTACTTGCGATGCGGCAGTTGCGCCCCAACTCTGGCAGCAGATGCTCTCGCGAGCCGTGGCCTGCAGCTTCAATCAAATTACCGTCGACGGCGACACCAGTACGAATGATACGGTGCTGGCGCTGGCAAACGGGCAGTCGCGGGCGGCAGCAATCGTTGAGGAGGGCCCGGCCGCCGAAACGCTCGAGGCAACCTTGATAGCTGTCTGCCAGCACCTCGCCAAGGCGATCGCGCGCGATGGCGAGGGGGCGACTTGCCTGATTGAGGTTCGCGTTGGGGGCGCGCCTAGCGATGCCGACGCGCGTCAGGTGGCCAAGTCGATTGCTGGGTCTTCGCTGCTCAAAGCTGCCGTTCACGGACGCGACCCGAATTGGGGCCGCATTGCTATGGCGGCCGGAAAAGCAGGGGTGGCCTTCGACGCAGAGCGCCTACACATTCGACTGGGAGACTTCGTCTTGATGTGCGATGGCACCCCTCAAGCCTTCGAGCGAGGGGCGGCTAGCGAGTACTTGCGACAAGCCGCCGCTGGCGAGTACCTCAAGTCCGACACGGTTGTTATTGCCATCGATCTAGGGGCCGGGTCGGGCCAGGGAATGGCTTGGGGCTGTGACTTGAGTTACGATTACGTCCGCATTAATGCCGAATACACCACCTAAAACCCTCTTAGTGCTGGGCGCACCAGTCGGCCACAACCTGCAAAAAGCTCTGCAGCACGGGCGATGCCTGGGTGACGGGATCGGGCGCGTGGGTATTTGCTTTCCAGGCAATTGCGAGCTGGAGCACGGGAGTTGGCTCCTGCAGAGATCGGTAGGCGACCCCCGGACGGCTAATATTTTGCAGCGACTCGGCAACAAACGCCACGCCCATGCCTGCTGCGACCAATCCCACCATCGTCGGCTGGGGGGTGACCTCTTGAACGATACGCGGACTGAAGCCTGCTTGGGCGCAAAGCGCCAGGATCTCGCTGTAGAGTACCGGACCGACAGAGCGCGGAAACAGGATGAAGGACTCTGGTGCTGGGTCTCGCACGGACAAGCGCGATCGCGCTGCAAGAGGATGATTTTCCGGGAGTGCAACGACCGTAGGCTCGCTGAGGACTTCGCGCAGGCACAAGGGGGCATCGATGGGCGGGTGCAAAAAGCCCACTTGAATCGTATCGGCCATCAGGGCGGCTTCTTGCTCGGGAGTGCAGAGTTCGCGCAAGGTCAGCTCGACCTCGGGGTAGCGAGCTCGGAAGGACTGCAAAATTTGTGGCAGTACGGTGTATAGGGCGGGGCCGGTGTAGCCGATGGTAAGCTTGCCGAGCTTACCTGCTGCTGCCCGCCGCACAGTGGCGATCGCCGCTTCGGTTTGCTCGAGGGTGCGCTGGGCCTCTGTCAGAAAGATGCGCCCCGGCTCCGTCAACCGCACGACCCGTTTGGTGCGATGGAGCAATTGCACCCCTAGCAAGGTTTCCAAACGCCGAATTTGGTCGCTCAGAACGGGTTGGGTAATGCTCAAGTCTGCGGCTGCTCGCCCGAAATGCAGCCGTTGGGCCACGGCGACAAAATACCGCAGGTGCCGTAGTTCGATAGCAGTCGCGTCAGGTTTTTTGATAGCTCGAGTCTATTAAAAATAAGCTACAAATCTATTGGACAAATTATAGCTAGGTTTTTTAGGGTGTTTTTAGGTTTTTACATCCCGGCCCATGACCCTTAATTTCTGCCTTCGCTCCTTTGCAGTTAGTTTGGCCCTCATCCCGGCTGCTGCCGCCAGCGTAAGTGCCGACCGAGCTGCCCCTCTAGATTTCCAAGGCCGCTACTTGGTCTCAATTTCCGACGCCGATATGGTGGCCTCAGCCTACGTGGATGGCCGCTTGGGGCCGCGCGAGGGGCGCGATACCCTCAGCGTCATTCCCCTCGACGGGCACATCAGAGATTTGCAAGCCTACGAGGTCGAGGCCAGTAATTCGGTAGCGGGGCCGCCCGTGGCTGTAGCAGTGACGCCGGACGGTCGCTACGCACTGGTTATCGAAACCTATGCACCCCGACCGGAGGGGGCCTGGGAGAATCAAACGTTTGCGGACCTCAGCCACGGCAATCGCCTGCAGGTTTTCGACCTTGCCGACCCCCGACAGCCCTTGCTGGTCCAGGATGTGGCGATCGCCGAGCGACCGGACTCTTTGAGCATCAACCGCGACGGCTCTCTGGTGGCCGTTAGCTTTCATCCCAAGGGTGCCGGGAGCGAGACGCCCCTGGCGCTGATTCCATTTGCAAACGGGCGGCTCGCAGAGCCCGTCTATCCGGAGGTGCCAGGTTCGCCGGGGCACATTATCCATGCTGAGTGGCACCCCGGCCAGGATGTGCTGGCGCTGGTGGACGAGACAGCAGCAGCAGTTTCGTTCGTACGGGCCGTTCGTCGGGGCGGCGGCACCTGGGGCCTGCAGGCTTGGGGCAATGCCGTGCGGGTTGAGAAGGGGCCTTTTATGCTCCGGTTTGCCCCCGATGGTCGCCATGCCATTGTCAATGGCCTCTACTGGGGACCTGATGTCGAAGGCCGCTGGAGCGAAGCCCCCCGAGGCAGCATCGCCAGCATTCGCCTCGAGGCAGGAACTCGAGCCGACGGCTCGCCTCGCCATGCCTTAGTGTCGCGGGCAATGACGGGGGTGAGCCCGGAAGGATTGGCCATCAGCCCCAACGGTCGCTACGTCGTCACGACCAACTTAGAGCGCAGCTATCTGCCCTACGACGACGAGCGCATTACCTGGTTTCCGTCCCTGAGCCTGATTGCCCTCGATCCAGCAACGGGGCAGCTCGATCGTATCGCCGATTATCCCTTCGATGGCATTTTGCCGGAAGCGGCGGCCTTTGATAAGTCGAGCCAATATGTTGCGATCGCCAACTACGACCATTTCGACGATCGCCGACGCGGGGGATCGATTGATTTTTGGCGCATTGCTGCCGATCCCCTCCAGCCGCGGCCGATGTTGGTGCAAACTCGGCATTCCATTCCCGTGACGCGGGGAGCCCACTCGTTGGTACTCGTCCCCTAGCTGGCTGCTGCGTTTTTGGAGGATTCCCGTGAAAATTAAGCGCTTGCCGTTTGTTTGTAGCCTGTTGCTGCTGTTTGTGGCTGCGGTCGCAACGGTGGTCGCCCTGGCGAGTTTGTCGCCTCCCCTGGCGCGCTCGGAACCCTACGGGCGGCCCGTTCTAGGGGAGGCTGCTGTCGCGTTTCCAGCCGACTACCGCGAGCGCTACGTTCGCTATGCCACCGTCGCTTGTCCGAATAGTGGCATCGTGCGCGAGATGTATGTCAACCCTGGAGCGCTCGCAGCCCTCAAAACCAGCGACACAGTACCCAGTGGCACCAAAATCGTGATGGAAACGCACGCCGCCCGTCGAGATCGCGCTACCGGTTCTCTGGTTCCGACCCGGCTCGGTAACGTGTTCGTGCGCGAAAAGCGCGACGGCTGGCGGGTTAGTGCCGAGAGCGGTGAATGGCAGTCAGCATGGTACGGCCCGCAGGGCTCGCTGGTATCGAGCGGTCAGGGCTCCTGTATCAGTTGCCATGCGATGGTGCGCGATCGCGATTATGTCTTCACTTTGCCCGCGCTCCTGGCAGCCGCTCGCACCGGACAGCTCCAGCAACAGGAGACAGAGTTCGGCACGTCTGTTTGCCGGTAACTGTTGTCTCGAGCGCGCGCTTGCGATTTTGGTTGGTTTTCGGGACGCTAGATAAAGATTGCGAGCAGAAAGATTATTTGCAGGCGAGGTACGCGACAGCAATGCTACACCCCATTCTTGGTTTGCTCCTGGCCGGCTGGTTGGCCCTCGGCCAACCCCTGGCGGTCCTCCCCGGGCTGCAGGGCGTCTTTACTGGGACGCCTCCGGACGATCTGGGGGTGCGGACGGGCACGCTCGCACCCTGTCCGCCGAGCCCCAACTGCGTCACCAGTCAGGCAGGCGACGACACGGCCCACGCCATCGACCCCATTGCTTATCAAGGCGATCGCCAAACCGCACGGGCAACGCTTCTAAAAGTCCTGGGTGTCGTGCCCCGCACGGAAATTATCGCTGCTGGCGACGACTACATTCGCGTGGCGTTCGAGACGCGCCTGCTGGGGTTCGTTGATGATGGCGAGTTTTATCTTCCCCCCGAGGAGTCAGTCATCCACATTCGCTCGGCTTCGCGCTTGGGAGAATCCGACCTAGGGCTCAATCGCCGCCGCTTGGAGCAAATTCGCCTGGCTCTGGCCGATCTCGGCCTCTGAACCCTTGAGTGTGATGGATTATTTCTACCTGCACGGCCTCGCCTCGAGCCCCGATTCGACGAAGGCGCGCTATTTGCGCGATTGCTGGGGGGCAACTCCCCTGAGCATTCCGGATCTCAATGCAGGTAACTTTCGGGATCTGACCCTCTCGCGCCAAATCGGCCAAGTCGCTGCATTGTTTCCCGCCGCGCCCGTGGCGATTGTAGGTTCGAGCTTGGGCGGGCTGACGGCGGCTTGGTTGGCTCAGGCGTACCCTCAAGTCGAGCGCGTTCTGTTGCTCGCACCGGCTTTTAGTTTTATAAACTTACTGCTGCAGCGTCTGGAGTTGGGGCGGCGGCTCGAGTGGCAAGAGCGAGGGCTACCGCTTTATCACTACGGGTACGGGCGCGAGGAGCGTTTGGGCTATCAATTTGTTGAAGATGCCCGTTCCTACGACGAGGCTCGGCTGCAGCGACCGGTGCCGACCTTGATTTTGCACGGCCGCCGCGACGAGACAATTCCCATCGATGCCAGCCGCGCTTACGCTGCCGCGCGCCCCTGGGTTACCCTGAGAGAGCTCGATAGCGACCATGCCCTCGGTAACGTACTCCCAGAAATCGGGGCGGCCGCCCGGGAATTTTTTGAGTTGTAGCCGCCCGTCGGTTTTCCCTGCATGTCTCCATCGCCTCTGTGCTTGCTCGTTGACGGCCACTCCCTGGCGTTTCGCGCCTACTATGCCCATGCCAAGGGAGCCGATGGCGGCCTGCGCACTAGCGGGGGCATCCCCACAAGCGTGTGTTTTGGCTTTTTGAAGTCCTTGCTCGGCGCGCTCGAGACCCACAAGCCAGACTATTTGGCGATCGCCTTCGATCTCGGCATTCCGACCTTTCGCCACGAGGCCGATGCGACATACAAAGCCGATCGCCCTGACACGCCAGAAGATTTCATCCCCGATATTGCCAATTTGCAGCGCATTCTCAACGCCATGGCGCTGCCAGTCGTGACAGCCCCAGGCTACGAAGCCGATGACGTGCTGGCAACGATGGCAGAGCGAGCGGCCGACGCCGGCCATCGCGTCAAAATCATCACCGGCGACCGGGATTTGTTTCAGTTGGTTGACTGCGATCGGCAAGTGAGCGTGCTCTACTTCAATCGCAATGGTGGCACCACGGAGTTCGGTCCGGCTGAGGTGAAAGACAAGCTTGGCATCGGGCCCGCTCAGGTTGTCGACTATAAAGCCCTCTGTGGCGATAAATCTGACAATATTCCGGGCGTGCGCGGTATTGGCGAGAAGACAGCCGTCAAGCTTCTCGGCGAGTACGAGACGCTTGCGGCAATCTATGCCAACCTCGACAGCATCAAAGGTGCTACCCAGAAGAAATTGGCAGCGGGCAAAGCAGACGCCGAGCGATCGCAATTTCTCGCCCGCATCGATCGGGCAGTGCCGGTGGAAGTTGCCCTCGACCGCTACCGCCTGGCCGGCTTCGAGACCGATGCCGTTCGGCCCATCCTGCAAGAACTAGAGCTCGGTAGCCTGCTGCGGCAGCTCGATCGCCTGCAAGTGGGCTGTGGCGGGACGGCAACCGCACCCAGAAATACGGGTGAGGCCAAGAGCGCTCGCGACGAGTTCCCCGAGAGTGGCGATATTTCTTTTTTCACCCCAGAAGAGACCGATGCCTGCGAGCCCATCGAGGTCGTCACTATCGTCCCACAGGTCATCGATACCCCCGAAAAGCTTGCCGCCCTCGTCACCGCACTCAAAACCCACACTGACTCCCAGGCTCCCGTTGCCTGGGATACCGAGACCACCGATCTCAAGCCACGCCTGGCCGACCTCGTCGGGATCGGCTGCTGCTGGGGACAAGAGCCCTCAGCGGTGGCTTACATTCCGATCGCCCACACCGAAGGGACGAATTTGCCCCTGGCCGACGTGCTTGAGGCCCTGCGACCCATTCTCGAGAGCGAAGACTACCCCAAGGTCTTGCAAAACGCCAAATTCGATCGCCTCGTGCTGCACTACCAAGGCATCGAACTCGCCGGGGTGGTTTTCGACCCTATGCTGGCGAGCTATGTCTTGAGCCCCGGTAGCAGCAATAACTTAGGAGACCTGTGCGCGCGCTACGTTCCTGAAGTCCAATCCCAAAGCTTTAAAGACCTCGGCATCGGTCGCGGCAAGACCATTGCCGACCTCGAGATTGCCAAAGTTGCCGAGTACTGCGGCCTAGATGCCTACGCCACCTATCGGCTGGTGCCCGTGCTGCGCGCCGAACTGGCAAAAGAACCGGATCTGCTGGCTCTATTTGCCGACATTGAGATTCCCTTGGAGCCAGTTTTGGCTGCGATGGAGGCCCGAGGCATCCGCATCGATCTGGCCTATCTCGCCGGGCTCTCGACAGAACTCTCAGAAAAATTACTCGCGATCGAGCAAAGCGCCTATGCCGCAGCGGGGTGTGAATTTAACTTAAATTCGCCCAAGCAACTGAGTGAATTGCTCTTTGAGACTCTCAACCTCGATCGCCGCAAGTCTCGCAAGACCAAAACCGGTTACTCCACCGACCATGCCACGCTCGAGAAGCTCCAGGGAGATCACGCAGTCATCGACGCGATTCTCGAGCACCGTACTCTCTCAAAACTAAAATCTACCTATGTCGATGCTCTCCCAGAGCTGGCCGACCCCGGCACCCAGCGGGTCCACACCGATTTCAACCAAGCCGTCACCGCCACCGGGCGCTTGTCGTCGTCTAATCCCAATCTGCAAAATATTCCCGTGCGCACTGCCTTTTCCCGGCAGATTCGCAAGGCGTTTTTGCCGGAGCCGGGCTGGACGCTCGTGGCTGCCGATTACTCCCAAATCGAGCTGCGTATCCTAGCTCACTTTAGTCAGGAGCCCGTTTTGCTCGAGGCCTACCGGGAGGGGCGCGACGTTCACACCGTCACCGCCCAGCTCATTTTTGACAAAGCAGAAGTCACCCCCGACGAGCGCCGTTTGGGGAAAACGATCAATTTTGGGGTTATTTATGGCATGGGGGCCCAGCGCTTTGCTCGCGAGGCTGGGGTGCCCCCAGCCGAGGGCAAGCGGTTTATCGATCGCTACCACGCCCGGTACCCGCAGGTGTTTGGTTATCTCGAGCGCTGCAAGCGCGAGGCCATCGGTCGCGGCTATGTCGAGACAATCTGCAAGCGGCGGCGCTACTTTAGCTTTGTCGGCCAGTCGCTGCAAAATTTGCGCGGCCGCGATATCGACGAAATTGCCATCGAGCGCCTGCGACCCGGCCGTGTCGATGCCGAAAACCTACGAGCGGCTGCCAATGCTCCCATTCAAGGCTCGAGTGCCGACATTATTAAAATTGCCATGACCAAGCTGCAGGCGGGGCTGGCGGACTATCGCACTCGCTTGCTCCTGCAGGTCCACGACGAACTGGTCTTTGAGGTTCCCCCTGCCGAACTCGAAGCAGTTCGGACGCTCCTCAAAGCCACCATGGAGCGTGCCGTTACTTTGAGCGTTCCTCTAGTAGTTGACGTGAATGCCGGAGAGAACTGGATGGAGGCGAAGTAGCCTGCTTGGGTCCCGCAGTGACCCCGCGTTGAGGCTAGAGTAATAAGGGTTACAGGAGCGATCCCCAGAAATCTATGACCGATGTAATGCAGCCGAGCGCTGAGTTCGTAGCCCTGTGCCAGAGCGAGATTGGCTGGTTGCGGGATGGGCTGGGTGCCGATCGCTCTGCGGTCTATTTGACCCGCAAGGGAGAGAGTCGAGACGAACCAACCCTGGTGCCGGTGGCCGCCTACCCAGAGGAGTTTTCCCCCAATTCAACAAAATCCTTGCCCGGTAGCGGAGGGGCACGCGCACTACCAGAAACGGTGGTGCCGGGGCCCGAGTCTTTGCTGTTTGATGAAGGCGACTCTCTCGGTCGGGTGGTGCTGCCCCTCTTGCACGAGGGACTGGTGCTCGGTCTATTGGTGGCAGGGCGCAAATCTCGCGGCTGGACGCCCCAAGAACTCGAGCAAATCGAGCGCGCTGCCAAAAGCCTGACCTGGGCCTGCGCCCTCGATCGCCGCCATGCTTGGACCCAGCGCCAACTGCTGCGCTACCAGCAACAACAGCAACAGCAGCGCGAGCGCCTGCACGACTGGCTGCACCAGGTGCGCAATCCTCTGACGGCCCTGCGAACCTTTGGCAAGCTCTTGCAAAAGCGCCTGCGCGGCGGCCAAAATGCCGATCTTGCCGCCAATTTGATGCGCGAGAGCGACCGCCTGCGAGAACTCCTCGATTTTGCCGATGCTGCTATCGACACGCCGAGTAAGACCCTACTCGGTGCACCTGGCCAGGAAGAGCCCGCGCTCTTGCCGCCGCGCCCAACCGAGGCCCTTGATGTCGCAGCCGAGCTAGACCCCCTGCTGGCAACTGCTCGCGCCATTGCCCGCGAGCGGGGGCTGCAGTTTGCCAGCGAAGTTCCCCCAGAGCTGCCATTTGTTTGCGGCGATCGTGACTCGCTGCGCGAGATCTTAAATAATTTGCTCGACAACGCCCTCAAGTACACGCCAGCCGGCGGCGGTGTCGGCGTGCGAGCCGGATTGGCGCGTCCGGCGGGCAACGGCATTCAGCAGGGCATTGCCATCTGCGACACGGGCCCAGGCATCCCCCCCGAAGACCGAGACCGCATTTTCGACCGCCGCTACCGGGGCGTGCAAGCTTCGGGGTCGCTACCGGGGACGGGCCTGGGCCTGGCGATCGCCCGAGATTTGGCCCGCCAAATGGGCGGCGATATCGAGCTGCTCCCCAGCGAGCGGGGCGCGACCTTCGTGCTCTGGTTGGCCGGCCGAGACCGAGAAGTCTAGGGCCGCGACACTGCCGCTATCCAGCCGCGAGTGTAGACTTCGATTTTGTCGCGATCGGGCAGTCGCTCCCAGCGCTCGCCGAGCCAAGCTGCGAGCTGCTCTTCTCGCACGATCGTCGCGCCCTGGAGGTAGCGGCGATCTCCGGGTGTCAGGATCGTGCGAGCGTCGCTCTGGCCGTCGGCATAGCCTCGGTTGTAGTACAGCAGATCCGTCGCGCTCTCGATCTTGGTAGGCCAGGATTCCACAGGTTAACGCTCCAGCTTGGGTCGTCCGCCTAGTGTGCCACCCAATCGGCGCGCGTGCTGTAAAACTCTATAGATTTTTAGGTGGGAGTCTGCTGCAAATCGGGTCGCTCCTCCGGCAAAATTGCACCGGCAACCGGGCAAACCTGCAAGCAGATGCCACAATCGATGCAGGTGTCAAAGTCAATCCAAAACCAGTCGGTGCCTTTGGCATTCTTTGCGGGGCCCGGATGAATGCAGGCGACCGGACAAGCCGAAACGCAATCGGCGACGCCTTCGCAAACATCGGTAACGATGGAGTGAGCCATTGTTTTTACAAAAATTTAAAAAACAAGCCCTCTTAGGCTAGCACTCTCAAGCTGCCGCAGTCAGAGGGGCAGAGGTGGCCAGCAAATACAACAAGGCCATGCGCGTGGCAACGCCACTGGTAACCTGCTGAGAGATGAGACTGCAGTCGGGGTCGTCCATGAGTTCGGAGCTCAGCTCGACGCCCCGATTGGTTGGCCCCGGATGCAACACCTTCGCACCAGGTGCCGCTAAAGACAGCCGCGCTCGGTCGATACCGTAGCGCTGGTGATATTCTCGCAAGCTAGGCAAAAAGCGATCGCGCATGCGCTCCTGCTGCAGGCGCAGCACCATAATAAAATCGGCATCGGCTAGGGCCGGTTCGAGCTGCCAGTGGACCTGGGGTTTAGCCATACCAAAACTCTCCGCAAAGGCGTGGGGCACGAGCGTCGGCGGCCCAACTAAATGGACTCGCGCGCCCATCGCCGTCAAGCTATAAACATTCGAGCGCGCGACCCGCGAGTGAAGAATGTCGCCGACAATAGCGACTTTCTTGCCCGCCAAAAACTGCCTGGGGGCAGCCGGCGCGAGCAGTTGATAGAGCGCAAACAAATCCAACAGCGCCTGGGACGGATGGGCGTGTTGGCCGTCGCCAGCGTTGAGTACCCCAGCACCACTTTTGAGGCGATCGAGCTCGCGGGCGATCGCCGCTGGAACCCCTGCTTTTTGGTGGCGAATCACAAAAAGGTTGGCACCCATCGCCAGGTAAGTCTTGGCCGTATCGAGAATGGTCTCGCCTTTGGTCAGCGAGGAAGTGGCACTGGCAAAATTCAGCGTGTCGGCCGAGAGGCGCTTGGCTGCTAGCTCGAAGCTGCTACGGGTGCGGGTCGAGGGCTCGAAGAAAAGATTGGCAACCGTGCGGCCCTGTAGGGTCGGCACTTTGCGGGTGCCGCGAGAGAGAACCTCACGAAAACTCGCAGCCGTTTGCAAAACCGTTTCATACTCGGCTGGGGTGAAGTCGGCTAGCGAGAGCAAGTGGTGCCGCTGCCAGGAGGTGGTCATGAAGTTCAGATTCCGCAGTTGGAGACGCAGTTGTCGAAACTATTAGCGTCTCTTAGGAGAAGTTGCAGGTATTTGTAAAGCATGATTTACAAATTTAAATGAAATTTATGATTTGTGTAACAGGCGAATAATAGGCGACTGAAGTGGCAGTTCTTGCTAAATTCGCTCAATAGATATGGATACCGTTAGCTCGTGGCGATATTACCCCCTGCAACATCTCATTAAGTCTTTTTTCGTGCCGCCCGCAGGCGAAAACCACTGCGGTTCAATGAAAATGTCGAGCGGGAGCAGTCAAGCCTGCAGATTCATCGATAAAAGCTTTTGAGAAGCTTGTGGCTAAAGCCCGAATCAGTTCGGTCGCGAATTAATTTGGCCTTTAGATTCAACCCTCATCGATTGCAATTTTCCTGTCTCTCGCGGGCGAGTTAGAACTGGATATCTACAATGAGTCAACCTTCACAACTCACCTATCTAATCTGGGATTTCTACCGCGAAGAGTGGGTAGAACGAGAGCGGCTTCAAGTTCTGAGAAATTGCAAAATTTGGCGTCGCTGGGGCGTCTTCCGCATTGAGTGCCCTGACGATCGCACGGCAGAAGATATTATCGGCGTCCTGGGCTTAATCGAGGCCCCCGTCAAACAACTGCGCCTGGCCAAGCAAATCAAAGTCTTCTGCAATCGGGAACTCTGCCTCACCCATCCGACCCCCCTCAAGCAAATCTCCGCCCGGTAGCACCTCATCTTTCACTGTCGCGAGCGGCACTGACTCTGTCATGGCAAATATGGCAAAAGCCCCATCGGAATCTTCGATGGGGCTTTTTAGCGTCTCTCGAGCCCGGATACGGGTTCTAGTTCTGGTGCAAGACGAGGTGCTGTGACGGTGCCGGGAAGCCAGCCGAGCCAAAGCATTCGCTGATGGCGCGATTGACATCGAAATAAACCTGCCAGTAGTGCTGGTTGTTGGTGTAGGGGCGTACGGCCAACACGGTGCCGGCTAGATTGAACTCCAGAATGCTCAATTCCGGTGCTGGGTCGCTCTCGACATTGGGGATCGCAGCAATGCGCTCTTGCAGGGTCGCCATGGCTTCTTGGGGATTGACGGTGTGATTGAGCTGAGCGACCAGCTCGACGCGGCGGTAGGGATTGTGGGAGAAGTTCTGAACGATGCCAGAGAAGATAGTATTGTTCGCTACGATCGTGCGGACGTTGTCGAGCGTGTCAATTGCCGTAACAAATAGGCCGATTTCGCGCACCGTTCCGGTGACCCCCCCGGCGGTTACGAAGTCACCTACATCGATGGGCCGGAAAATAATCAGAAAAGCTCCAGCGGCAAAGTGAGCCAGCAGACCGCTCCAGGCCGCGCCAATCGCCAGGCCAGCGGCGGCCAGCAGCGCCGCAAAAGAGGTCGTCTCGATGCCGAAGAAGCCGAGAATGGCTACGACAAGGACGATATTGAGCAAAACCGAAACGGTTGATTTTGCGTAGTTAATGAGCGTCGCTTCCACCGCGCTGCGCTTGAGGCTCGCACCCAGCAGCTTGGTGCCAAACGAGATCAGCTGGCGGCCGATCAGCCACAGAACGATCGCGCCGACGATCCTAAGGCCGGTACTGACGACGACATCGGCCACTGTTTGCAATATTGCATCGAAATCCATTGTGATTTAGCTCCTCCGTGCGGATAACGCGCCCTGGTGCCCAGAAATGCTGGCATTGCTCGGATATCAGGGCTTTCGGGACCGATTATCGCATTGGAAAATTTTGGCTCCCTGACGCGATCGCTATTTCTCAAACTTTCATTTGGTAGAAGTGTCCGGATTGCGATATACCGGTGGGTAGACACGCGCGGTCTCCCCATCTCCGCAAAGCACTCGCGCCTAAAAAATACCTACGACAGAGGCGCACTACAGGCGCGCTCGATCGCCTCAATACCGATAGGCAGTGCGGCGGTAAGGACTTCGCAGCCGTCCTCGGTAACGAGTACGTCGTCTTCTAGGCGAATGCCTCGCACGCTGTCAAATTGCGCCAGCCGGTCCCAATCAACGACATCGGCATAACGCTGGCGATGCCCGGGATCTTGCAAGATGGCAGACACCTGGTAAAACCCTGGCTCGATGGTGACGGTCATGCCTGCAGCCAAGGGGCGATCGAGGCGCAGGTACCCCAACCCGAAGCGCTCGCTGCGCTGGCGGCCTGGCGCGTAACCCGCCAGATCGCCTAGATCTTCCATATCGTGGACGTCAAGGCCGAGAAGATGGCCCACCCCATGGGGAAAGAACGAGGCGTGAGCGTCGCGCGCGACGAGATCTTCAGGGTTGCCGCGCAAAATTTTTAAATCGACCAAGCCCTGCGCCAGCACCGTAGCAGCCAACAAATGAATGTCGCGATACTCGATGCCAGGGCGCAGCCGAGCAATGCAGGCATCGTGGGCGGCTAGCACCACCTCGTAGAGATCGCGCTGCGGGGGCGAAAATTTCCCGGAGACCGGCCAGGTCCGGGTGACATCGGCGGCCCAGCCGCCAGGAGTTTCAGCACCAGCATCAACGAGCAAGAGATCTCCAGGCACCAACGGATTGACGTAGCGATCGCTGTGGAGAATATCACCGCGCACCGTCACGATGCTGTTGTAGGCCGGGACGGCGTTGCGGGCCAAAAAGACGCCCTCGATCGCCGCGCGGACTTCTGCTTCGGTGCGCGCGCTTGCTGTTGCGGCCATGCCAGCTCGGTGGGCTTCGACGGTAATAGCCGCTGCCTGGCGAATTTCGGCAAGGCCGGCCTCATCTTGGGTGAGACGCAAGCTGATAATTGCCTCAGCCAGAGCCAAATCGCCCGGCTGGGAAAGACTCGGCGGGCGACCGAGGACCGCGCTCTGCACGGCAGCCGTACGGGTATCGGGATGGGGAATCGTCGCGGCCGCTGCCGAGCGCTCGGCTAGCGCCGCAAGAGGATAGGCCCGGTCGGCACCAACTGCCGTTGCGATTTCAGCGCGGGATGGGGCCTTGCCGTGCCAGAGAATGCTCGCTGCCGGTGGCTCGTCGTAGAAAAGCTCGAGGCGGCCCCCCTCAAGGGCGATCGCCGCGCCTTCAAGGGGCTGGCCGGCAAAGTACAAAAAATGACTGCTCGCGCGAAAGGGAAAGCGATTGGCCGCAAAATTCCGGGCAGGCGCGCGACCGGCCCACAGCAGCGCTCGGCCATCAAAGCGCTCGGCCAAGCGCTCGCGGCGGTGCCTGAGGATTGCGGTGTTGTAGGCCATCATTTGGGCAAAGAAATTTCGGTATCTATGTAAAGCTCAGGCAGTTCGATCGGACTCGCCCTCGCCAACGGCTGGCTGCTCGCCGGCCTGGAGTTCGTCAAGGCGCGCGAGCACTTCTTGACTGTGGACGATCGGCCGAACGCCCAAGAAAGTCTCGCGCACGCGCCCCTCCGGATCGACAAGGTAGGTGTGGCGCAGAGAGACAAACCCCAGCCACGACCCGTAGGCTTTGCTGATTTCGCCATCGATATCAGCTAGCAGCGGGAACTGCAGTCCTTCCGAATCACAAAACTCTTCATGAGAATCGACATCGTCAGCACTGATGCCTATAATCTGGGCATTGCGCCGATCGTATTCGGGGAGGTCTTGCTGGAAGCGACGCGCTTCGACAGTGCAGCCGGGGGTGAAATCCTTGGGGTAGAAATACAGAACTACCCACTTGCCACGGTAGTCAGAGAGGGAGACCCGATCGCCGCTTGTGGTAGAAGGCAGAGTAAACTCAGGAGCGGGCTCGCCAATCTCGGGCTGCTTGCCGCCGAGGGCAAGGGCATCAGCGTGGGGATTGCCCAGCCAGAGCGTCAAGCTCAGGACGACCCAGACAGAGAGCGTGCAGAACCAATTACGAGAACTCATGTGTGGCGCTCCTTTAGTAGGATTGGGTTGGCGATATCTAGAGTGTACTGGGAGACGTCGGCACTAACGGCGTAGCTTGACCGCCGTCCCAGTCGCGGTGATTAGAAACAAAACCCCCTCCTCATCGACGTTAATGGTGTCTGTGTCGAGGCGGATGCCGACAACGGCGTCAGCCCCGAGTCTGGAGGCACGTTTCTCTAATTCGGAGATCGCATCTTGTTGCCCTTTCTCGAAAACGCGCTCGTAGCTGCCGGTACGCCCGCCAACAAAATCCCGCAGTCCGGCAAAGAAATCTCGAAGGGCGTTAGTTCCGTAGACAACCTCGGCAGTGACAATGCCCAGGTAGGCGTCGATCGCCGCGCCCTCGACCGTCGGTGTCGTCGTCATCAGAATTGTCGTCATTACTATTTCGCTCGCACTGATTGGATGGGGCTGCCGCCCCGGGTAGTCTCTAAAACTTCTAGGTCGGCCGCATTGCTGCCCCCCGATACAGCAATACAGATCTAATACAGCTCCCCCCTGCCACACCATACATCATGAAAACCCCCCACCACCTCCCTTTGGCTTCGCTCCTGTGTTTGCTGCTCGCCGCTCCCGGCCTGGCGAATCCGCCCTCTTTAGAATCGCGTGTTGCCACCTTTTTACAGTGGGGCCGCGAGCTGGTGACCAAAGGCGATCTCTCGACGGCGATCGCCGTCTACGAGCAAGCTGCCCAACTCGACCGGGGCAGCAACCCCCGCATTCTGTCCGGTCTGGGTTATCTCCACGCGCGCCAGGGGAACTATGCGGCGGCCATTCGAGCCTACGAGCAAGCGGTGCGCTTGGCCCCGCGCAATCCAGATTTTTATCACGCCTTGGGGTTTAGCTTCGCGCAAAATGGCGAGTTTTCAGAGGCAGAAAAAGCTTATGGGCGCGCGGCCCAGCTCGAACCCAAAGAGCCCAAGCACTACCGTGGCTGGGGAGCGGTGCTTTTGCATCTGGAGCGCCTCCCAGAAGCAACAAGCGTCTATCAAAAACTGCTGGCACTCGTCCCGAGAGATCGCAACGCTGGCTTGGTGCTCGCTTCTTTACATCTGAGCCAAGGGCAAGCGGCGCGAGCCGAGACTCTGCTACAAGAGTTGGTTCGTTTGTCGCCCCGAGATGGAGATGTATGGCTGCAACTGGCTGCTGCCCTCTTTGCCACCGGCGATGCTGCTGGTGCTCAGAGCGCCCTCAAAACTGCTGCTAGCCTTGGCGCGCGCGATCCCAAATTTTATTTACAGCTAGGCAATGTATTGCTCCAACAGGAAGACTACGACGGTGCTGAAAATACGTTGCGTCAGGCCCTGGCCCTAGATGCGAGCAACTCCGAAGCGCGCCAAGCTTTGGGTAGGCTCTTCCTCAAACAGGAGCGATATTTGGAGGCAACCACGACTTTCGAGCGTGCGATCGAGACTGCCCCTGAGAATCCGGACGCGCACTACAACCTGGGGTTGGCCCTTGCTGGCTATGGGCGCAACGAAAAAGCCATTGTCGCTTGGCAGCGAGCGCGGGATCTCTACCAGCGTCAGGGCAATCGTGCTGGCGTGCAGAAGGCCGCCGCGC
Source organism: uncultured bacterium (assembly GCA_964435975.1). GTDB lineage: Bacteria > Cyanobacteriota > Cyanobacteriia > Cyanobacteriales > Rubidibacteraceae > CAYTBI01. The sequence continues at coordinate 15,506 of CAYTBI010000023.1, read as the reverse complement.
GATTGCAATCGGCCCGCTAGGGAGCGAGTGACTGAATTTTTGACCGACACGCCTCGAGTGTAGATTCGGATGATTCTGTAAGATTGAGTCGAGCAAACTCAAGCACGCAGAGAGGCGGGCGGTGGAATACGTACACCGACTAGAGACTATCCAACCAGCCCAACGCTCGCTCGTGGGTGAGAAAGCCTTTCGCCTGAGCCAGCTGCTTCGGCAGGGTTATCCGGTGGTTCCGGGAGTCGTTCTTGACAAAACTTGCCTGGCACGGGCTCTAGCCGCTGCCTGCGAACCCTGCCTGGGCGATCTTTGGCGAGATACGCCTGCTGCCGAAGATCCCCACGAACTACAACAGTACGCGGCGGCAGCCTCCCGGGCAGTTCTAGAATTCTCGGCCGACGAGTTCGCGCGCGCGCTCGAGCCCGAGCTGGGGGTTCTGGCGGCTACGGTTGTGATTCTGCGGCCCTCTCTTTCATTTCCGGGGGCCGAGCGTCAGCCAATTCCGAGCCCCCTGAGCGCTCGTACGGCCTGCTGCGATTGCCAGGCAACGCTCGCCACCGCCTTGTCCGAGTTGTGGGCCGAGCTGTTCGGCGCGCGCAGCATTGTCTATTGGCACCGGCTGGGAGTACCCCTTTCCGAGCTGGGTTTGGCCGTATTGGTCCAACCCCTGCTGGGGGCAGATGCTGCTGGGGAGGCTCGCACTACCGCCTGGGGCTGGAACGTCGAAGCCGTGCGGGGGCTCGGGCACAGTTTGGTGTGGGGGGAAGCAGAGCCCGAGCGCTGCGAGCTCGGTCCGTGCGACGCGCTCCCCCTTACCCATCGGCCCGGCCAGCAAACCCATGCCTACCGGCCCGCTCCCACCGACCTAGAGCGCGTTCCCCTAGACGCCGCTGACATGGTGTTGCCCATACTGAGCCCCGAGCGGCTGGCCACACTCTGGGCCTTGCTACAGCAGCTCGCGCTCGATGTGCCCCAGTTCGAGCTGGAGTGGGCTTTCGTCGGTACGGCCTCCCAACTCTACATTTGCCAGTGGTCGCCCATCTCGACGGCAGCAGATGCGAGCGGCACGTTCTCTCCAGGGAGAAGGCAGAGCAGTCCTGGCATTCTGCGGGGGCGGGCAGCTTCGCCAGGAGTAGCGATTGGGCCCGCGCGCTTGCTGGGATCTGCGATCGCACCTGGTGAAATTTTGGTGGCACACCAGATCCAACCCGCACAATTTTCCCTTCTCAGGCAAGCGAGTGGGGTCATTCTCGAAGCAGGGGGCCTCAACAGCCACGGAGCGATTTTGGCACGAGAGCTGGGCATTCCTGCTGTTGTTGGGGTGGCCGGTGCGACCTCAGCAATAGCAATGGGCCACACCGTCGCCCTCGATGGCAATCGTGGCGAAATCGATCTAGATCCTGCCGCCGTGTCACCAGCAGCGGTTTCTACAATCCCAGAGGGGGCCTCGTCTCCAGCCAGCGCCGGGGGGTGCGGGACGCAATTATTGGTCAATCTCAGTCAGCCTGCTGGTGCTACCGCTGCGGCTAGTTTGGCGGTTGACGGCGTCGGTCTGCTGCGAGCCGACCTACTGCTGCTTGAAGCCACCGAGCAGCGATCGCTGGCTGAATGGTTGCAACCCGATGGGCACCCGCAGCTATTAGCTTGGCTGACAGCTGCCCTGGAGCGCATTGTCGTAGCCTTTGCGCCGCGACCGGTGTTCTATCGAGCCTGCGACTGGCTGGGAAGTCCCGGCGATCCGCTTCCTTGGCTGGGGCAGCGCGGCACGGGGCGCATCCAACAAGACCCCACCCTTTTCGACATCGAGCTGGCCGCGATCGCCCGGCTCCGGCAGCAGGGTCACTCTCAGATCGAACTCGTACTCCCCTTCGTACGCGATGTGGAGGAGTTTCAATTTTGCCACCAGCGGGTCGAGGCCGCCGGCCTTGCCAGTCTGGAAATTTGGCTGATGGCTGAGGTGCCGAGCGTCCTACTGTTGCTAGCAGATTACGCTGCTGCTGGGGCAAAAGGAATCGCCATCGGCACCAACGATCTCGCGCAGCTCTTGCTAGGCGTCGACCGGGAGGCAGCAGCTGCAGGATTTGCAACTCGTTACGAAGATCGCCATCCTGTCGTTTTGGCTGCACTCGAGCGAGCTATCTTGCAAGCCCGCACTCTCGGCCTAGAGTGTTCGGTCTGCGGGCAGATGGTGGCACGCTTCCCTGAGATTGTCGATGCGCTCGTGCGCTGGGGGGTAACGGCCCTCTCGGTCGAACCTGCTGCTGTGGCCGCTACGGCTGCAGCAATTGCTCGCGCCGAGCGTCGGCTTCTGCTCGAAGCTGCCCGGCAGCAGCTTAGAGCTTGACTTCAATGTCAACACCCGCTGGCAAATCCAGCTTCATAAGCGCGTCGACAGTTTTAGAGGAAGGCTGGTAGATGTCGACAATGCGGCGGTGGGTGCGAGTCTCGAAGTGCTCGCGGGAGTCTTTGTTGACGTGGGGAGAGCGCAAGACGCAATAGATGCGGCGCTTGGTGGGCAAAGGAATCGGCCCGACTGCTGTTGCGCCCGTGCGGTTGGCGGTATCTACAATCTTGTCGCAAGAAGTATCGAGTAACCGGCGATCGAAAGCTTTCAGACGAATGCGTATCTTCTGCTGCTGGATGGTAGCCATTTTTAGTTGTCTAGGTTCGTTTAACGGTTAAAACTCAGAAGCAAAAGGGTGAGAGTCGAATGCTATCTCTACCCTTTTGGCTTCAATTACGAATGGCGGTACGACCGCTACTCAATGATTTTGGAGACGACACCCGCACCGATGGTGCGGCCACCTTCGCGAATCGCAAAGCGCATCCCTTGCTCGACTGCAATGGGAGTAATCAACTCCACATTCATTTTGATGCGATCGCCGGGCATGCACATTTCAACAGCGCTGCCATCATCGGCGGTGAAGGAGACGATGTTGCCCGTTACGTCGGTGGTCCGAACGTAAAACTGCGGGCGATAGTTGGGGAAGAAAGGGGTATGGCGGCCGCCCTCTTCTTTAGTCAGAACGTAAACCTCACCCTCAAATTTGGTGTGGGGGGTAATCGTTCCGGCCTTGGCCAGCACCATGCCGCGCTCGATCTCTTCTTTGGCGATACCGCGCAGCAGCACGCCAACGTTGTCGCCAGCCATGCCCTGGTCGAGAGTCTTCTGGAACATCTCAACACCCGTAACCGTTACCTTGCGGGTATCGCCCAAGCCCACCAGCTCGACTTCGTCGCCGACTTTGACGATGCCGCGCTCGATACGGCCGGTGGCAACCGTGCCGCGACCGGTGATGGAGAAGACGTCCTCAACGGCCATCAAGAAGGGTTTGTCAATTTCCCGCTCGGGGGTAGGGATGTAGCCGTCAACTTCATCCATGAGGGAGTAGATTTTGTCAACCCACTCGTTCTCACCCTTTTGGATGCCAGAGTTTTCCGTCAGTGCTTCAACCGCCATCAGCGCGGAACCCGCCACGATGGGGATGTCGTCGCCGGGAAAATCATACTCGCTGAGGAGTTCGCGCACCTCCAGCTCGACGAGTTCGAGCAGTTCTTCGTCATCAACTTGGTCTTGCTTGTTGAGGAAGACCACGAGGTTGGGAACGCCGACTTGCTTGGCTAACAAAATGTGCTCGCGAGTCTGGGGCATCGGGCCGTCGGCTGCAGATACCACCAAAATTGCGCCGTCCATCTGAGCCGCGCCCGTGATCATGTTCTTCACGTAGTCGGCGTGACCCGGGCAATCAACGTGGGCGTAGTGGCGAGTCTCAGACTCATACTCCACATGAGCAGTGTTGATCGTGATGCCGCGTGCCTTCTCCTCAGGCGCTGCATCGATATCTTCATAGTTCCGTGCCTTCGCCCGACCCGCTGCAGAGAGCGTCATGGTTAGCGCCGCCGTCAGCGTAGTCTTACCGTGGTCGACGTGACCGATGGTGCCGATGTTGACGTGGTCTTTAGTACGTTCGAACTTCTCGCGTGCCATTAACTTTCACTTCTCCTAAACTATGCGTTCCCTTGATTTTTGGCTTGAATTGCCTCTGCGATACCGCGCGGAACCTCCTCGTAGCGTTTGAATTCCATCGAGAAGATGCCGCGCCCCTGGGTCTTCGACCGAATGTCAGTAGCATATCCGAACATCTCAGATAGCGGTACCAGGGCCGAAACCTTGGCAAGGCTATCAGATGTCACCATGTTCCCGACCTGGCCGCGGCGAGAGTTCAAATCGCCGATCGCATCCCCAAGAAACTCCTCTGGCACCTCAACTTCAACCTGCATAATGGGCTCTAGCAAAACTGGAGTCGCAGAGTTTACCGCCTCGCGCATTGCCATCGAGCCTGCAATCTTGAAGGCCATCTCCGAAGAATCGACTTCGTGGTAAGAGCCATCAATCAACGCCGCTTTAACATCAATGGTTGGGTAACCAGCAATAACACCCGACTCGAGAGTTTCTTTCACACCAGCCTCAACAGCAGGGATGTACTCCTTGGGGATCGTGCCACCAACAATTTTAGAAGTAAACTCAAAACCGCTGGCGGGCTCTCCGGGCTCTACCTCAATAACAACGTGACCGTACTGGCCCTTACCGCCACTTTGCCGGACGAACTTCTTATCAATCCGGGAAGTTCCGCGAATCGTTTCTCGATATGCTACTTGCGGCTTGCCGACGTTAGCCTCGACATTAAATTCGCGCATCATGCGATCGACAAGAATCTCGAGATGAAGCTCTCCCATGCCGGCAATTACGGTCTGGTTTGTCTCGGGATCCGTACTGACTCGGAATGTCGGGTCTTCGTCAGAGAGCGCCTGCAAAGCCTTTGAGAGCTTGTCCATATCGGCCTTGGTTTTTGGCTCGACCGCCACAGAAATAACGGGCTCTGGAATGTAGATGGACTCTAAGACAATCGGATTGCCCGCATCGCAGAGCGTGTCGCCAGTAATCGTATCCTTGAGCCCGACGATGCCGCCGAGATCGCCGGCTCGCAGCTCGTCTACCTCGATGCGCTCGTTAGATTTGAGCACGATCAAACGGGAGAGGCGCTCTTTTTTGCCCTTTGTCGAGTTGTAGGCGTAACTCCCTTTGGAGAGGATGCCCGAATAAACGCGAATGAAGGTCAGGCGACCGAAAGGATCGGAAGCCACTTTAAAGGCCAGAGCGGATGCCGGTTCCCCATCATCTGCCGGGCGTGCTGCCTCCGAGCCGTCGGGGAGTTGTCCCTGGATGGGCGGGACATCCACAGGGGAGGGAAGATAATCGACCACCGCATCTAGAAGTACCTGGATGCCTCGGTTTTTGAAGGCAGAACCGCACAAAACCGGAACGATGGCGCCTTCAATCGTCGCCTTACGCAGGGTCGCAGTAATTTCCTCGAGTTCTAGAGGTTCTTCGGCGAGATACTTCTCGAGCAGGCGCTCGTCACTCTCAGCAAGGGCCTCAATGAGCTGGGCGCGGTACTCCGCAGCCCGATCGGCAACTTCGGCAGGCACCTCGACGTCTTGAATGTCAGTCCCGAGGTCGTTGGTGTAAATTTTGGCGCGCATGCGAACCAAATCCACGATGCCACTGAAATCTGCTTCGCTGCCGATGGGAATCTGGATGGGGACGGCGTTGGTCTTGAGCCGCTCCCGCATGTGCTCGCAAACCCTGAAGAAGTTGGCGCCCGTGCGGTCCATCTTGTTGACGAACGCAATGCGCGGAACGCCGTAGCGATTGGCTTGACGCCAAACGGTCTCTGACTGGGGTTGCACGCCATCGACGGAGGAAAACAGGGCGATAACGCCATCTAGAACGCGCATGGAACGCTCCACCTCAATGGTGAAGTCCACGTGCCCGGGTGTATCAATGATATTGATTTTGTGGTCGCGCCAGCTCGTGCTGATGGCAGCCGCCGTGATCGTAATGCCCCGCTCGCGCTCCTGGGCCATCCAGTCCATGATGGCATTGCCATCGTGGACCTCACCAATTTTGTGGGCGATGCCGGAGTAGAACAAAATTCTCTCCGTCGTGGTCGTCTTTCCCGCATCAATATGAGCCGCAATCCCAATGTTGCGAACTTTTTCTAGCGAGACAGTGCGTCCCATAGTTTCCTCCAGTACGTTAGGCCGCCCTCGAGCTAGCCCAGCCCCAGTGTTTTTTAGTACCTGTAGTGCGCGAAAGCTTTATTGGCTTCTGCCATCTTGTGGGTTTCTTCGCGCTTGCGAATGGAACTCCCCGTCTCGTTGGCTGCGTCCATCAGTTCGTTAGCAAAACGAACGGCCATCGAGCGCCCGGAGCGCGCGCGCGAGTATTGGGAGAGCCACCGCAGTGCCAGAGCAGTTCCGCGAGCGGGGCGGACCTCCATGGGGACTTGGTAGGTCGCACCGCCAACGCGGCGGGCCTTGACCTCGACTAAAGGCGTGACATTGCGGATGGCTTTCTCAAAGGTTTCTAGCGGCTCGCCACTGACCCTCTCTTCGACGATCTTGAGGGCACCGTAAACGATGCGTGCTGCAGTGGACTTCTTGCCGCCCATCATGAGCTGCCGAATGGTCATACTAACCAAACGACTTCCATAAACGGGATCGGGAGGCACGGGCCGCCGTTTAACTTTCGTGCGACGTGACATTTTTTACAATACTCGCTTGACTGGTTTGCGGAAGTTTGCTGGAAAAAAATTAGTTGCGATCGCGCATCGAGCCTTTCAAATCAGGTTGGCGACGATGCCTGCGGCGGTGACGATTACTCTTTGGGGCGCTTGGTCCCGTATTTCGAGCGGCCCTGGCGTCGATCCTTGACGCCGGTCGTATCCAGCGTTCCGCGCACAATGTGGTAGCGCACGCCGGGCAAATCCTTAACGCGGCCGCCGCGAATCAGAACGACAGAGTGCTCCTGCAAGTTGTGGCCGATACCCGGAATGTAAGCTGTCACCTCGAACCCAGAAGTCAGGCGCACCCTGGCAACTTTGCGCAGTGCGGAGTTGGGCTTCTTAGGGGTGGTGGTGTAGACGCGAGTGCACACGCCCCGACGCTGGGGACACGACTTTAGAGCTGGCGACTTCGTTTTTTTCTTCGCTCTGTTTCGCTCCGTGCGAATTAGCTGCTGAATAGTTGGCATAAGAGATAAGCGCAGAAGAGGAGGTAGTAAACGTACCCTCAAAAATTAGACTGACAGCATACCATAATAACAAAGTACTCCGAGCGCCGCCAAGTTTTTTCCAAGAGTTGTGGGGTCTTAGCAACGCCAGACTCACTGCGGCTCGACCCCTGCGGTCCCCTCTCTTTGAGAGGCCGCGATTGCATCCCGGGCATACTGCCGGGGTACGACAACTAGAAATAGCCACCACCAGACCAAAACGGCAGCAGAGATGCCACCCGTCAGCCAAAGCTGATGCAGCAGCAGCCAGGAGAGTGTTGGTGCTGCAGTGCCAGTGGCGACTATCGACCAAGGTTGGCACCACCAGGGCTTGATCTGCCACAGGGAAGTCGGGGTTGGTAATGGCTTGCTTGCAGGAGAGTTTGGGGCCATGGGTGAGATGTTCGGACAAACCGACTCAGGTGCCCGGGGGCGAACCGGCCGCCTAGTCTGCCTGCATCCAGGCGGCGATGGCAACAGCCAAGGCGTCAGCCGCATCATCCGGGCGGGGTATCACCTCCAAAGATAGCTCGCGTAGGACGGCTGCTTGCACCGCCTGCTTGTCAGCGTTGCCGTAACCGGTGAGAGCTTGCTTGATCTGAGCGGGGGTGAACTCTACGAAAGGAAGTCTGGTTTGGGCCAAGACCAGCATCAGGACGCCCCGTGCCTGGGCGACGGGAATCGTCGTACTCATGCGGTAAAAAAAGAGCTTTTCTAAGGCGACTAGGTCGGGTTTTAGCTCTGCAATGAGCGCGTGCAGATCGTCGTAAATTGTTTGCAGGCGCTGGGAAATTTCAGTGCGGGCGGGGGTTTCGATAGTGCCGTACTCCAAAAGGCAGGGCAACTTTTCGGGTGCGGTAACGACTATGGACCCAAAGCCAACGGTTGCCAGTCCTGGGTCGAGTCCGAGAATACGTCGTTCCATATCGGGAAACATTGGGAAACTGCGCGCTTTAAAAAAACCTCTGGGAGCAACGATCTGCGGCTTGCAGATCGACCGGTGAGATACTGCAGAGAATATGTTGTTATGCTGAATCTGCTTCGAAGACCGCCTCTTTTTATGGCTGCGCACAAGCGTCACGAATTGCAACGAACGTCTTTGCTGCCCCGGCCACTGCGCTGGCTGCGGTGGCTCTCGCCGGGACTGTCATTAAAGCGCTGGTTATTTGCGTCTGTCCTGGGAGTTTTGCTGAGCGTCCTGGGGTTAGCCATTTGGTTCAAGCTGACGCCAGTGTACCGACTCTTGGAGCTGGTCGAGACAGTGCTTGCGGCGATCGCCGCGTTTGTGCCGAGCTACATTTCTGGGCCGCTGGCGGTGTGCGTTGGGATCTTTTTGATTTTTTGGGGACAAAACCGCACGGTCAATTCCATCACCGAGGTACTGATTCCCGAGGGGGAAGATGGACTGCTCGAAACCATCGCGACCTACCGCTTGCTCAATAAAGGCCCCAAAATTGTGGCTGTCGGCGGCGGCACCGGCCTCTCAACCCTGCTTCGCGGTCTAAAAGCCTACAGCGCCAACATCACCGCGATTGTTACTGTCGCCGATGATGGCGGCTCGTCGGGACGGCTGCGGCGAGACACCGGCATGCTACCGCCCGGCGACATTCGCAACTGCCTGGCGGCTCTGGCCGATCGCGAAAAGCTCTTGACCGAACTATTTCAGTATCGGTTTAAAACGGGTGAGGGTTTGAGCGGCCATAGTTTTGGCAACTTGTTCCTCAGCGCCCTCAACGATATCACCGGCGACTTTGAGGCTGCGGTCGCCGCGAGCTCGAAGGTCCTGGCCATCCGCGGGCGCGTGCTCCCCGCCACCAATGTTGACGTGCGCCTCTGGGCCGAGCTAGAAGACGGGCGCCGCATTGAGGGAGAATCCAACATTCCAGAAGCGAAGGGCAAGATTCGTTACCTCGGTTGTACTCCCGAAGCCCCGCCAGCGCTGCCGAGGGCGATTTCAGCGATTGAAGGTGCCGATTTGATTGTTTTGGGGCCGGGCAGCCTCTACACCAGCATCATCCCCAACTTGCTCGTGCCAGAGATTGCCGATGCCATCGCGCGCGCGCGCTGCCCGCGCATCTATCTGTGCAACGTCATGACCCAGCCGGGGGAAACCGATGGCTACACAGTTGCCGATCACATTCGTGCCATCGACCAGAGCTGTGGGGGCCAGCGCCTCTTCGATGCTGTCTTGGTGCAGAGCAAGTCACCGTCGGAAGATTGCCTCGCGCGCTATGCAGCCGAGAGCGCCCATCCCGTTTTTTGCGATCGCGAGGCAATAGCAGGGCTCGGTCGTCGCATCGTGCAAGCCAATGTCATGCGCGAAGAGGGCGAGAACTGCCGAGTCCGACACGATCCTGACAGGGCGGCGCGGGTGCTGCTGCGTTGGTATGGGCGCGCGCGCGGCACGAAAAAATCGCCAGCCAAATGAGTGGGGATCTGCAATTGGAATTGCCCGATGCTGCTGCAACAGAAGCGCTGGGCTGCTGGCTGGGGCAGACTCTCCCTGCTGGGAGCAATCTCCTGTTGGTTGGCGAGCTCGGTGCGGGCAAGACCGCACTCGTTCGCGGCCTGGGCTTGGGTTTAGGCATTGCAGAGCCCGTCGTCAGTCCGACATTCGCTCTGCTAAACGAATACCTCGACGGACGGCTGCCGCTGTATCATTTCGACCTATACCGTCTGGAGAGATCGTCGGAAGTCGATGCCCTCGCTCCAGACACCTATTGGGGCGGTCCCGATTGCGAGGTCGATCCGGGCATCGTCGCGATTGAATGGGCGCAGCGCCTGCCGTTTGCGCCCGAGTGTTATCTGGAAATTCGCTTGCGAGCTGCCCATGGCTGCCGTATCGCCGAGCTTCGCAATGCCCGCGGCGTCCCGCCCGAGATTTGGCAGGCGCTCCGAGAGCGCTTCCGGGCTGGGGCACCCTGAAGTTTGATATGTTCTAGCTACACAGATCCACAAGTTAGGGTGCATTTTTCGGGCCATGGGCGACGAGATCGAGAACCTGGTCATTATTGGATCGGGTCCGGCAGGATACACGGCAGCCCTCTACGCAGCGCGAGCCAATCTCAAGCCCGTCTTGTTCGCCGGCCTGCAGGCCGGTGGCGTTCCTGGCGGTCAGCTCATGACAACAGCTGAGGTTGAAAACTTCCCCGGCTTTCCTGAAGGCATCACCGGCCCGGAGCTGATGCAACGCATGGGCGACCAAGCCCTGCGCTGGGGAACTGAGGTCTACACAGAAGATGTCCGCTCGGTCGATTTGAGCCAGCGACCGTTTGCGATCGAGACCGACGACCGCCGCCTCAGAGCCCATGCTGCTATCGTGGCGACGGGAGCAACGGCAAAGTTGCTGGGCATCCCCAGCGAGTCTAAATTTTGGAGCGCCGGGATCTCGGTCTGTGCGATCTGCGATGGGGCCGCGCCGATTTTTGCAGGGGCGGAGCTAGCAGTTGTTGGCGGCGGCGACTCGGCAGTAGAAGAAGCCATTTATCTGACTAAATACGCGTCGCGGGTACACCTGCTGGTGCGCCGCGACCGGCTGCAAGCGAGCAAGACCCTGCGCGATCGGGCGATCGCCCACCCTCGGGTCACCATCCACTGGCAAACTGCCGTTGTCGATGCCTTTGGCAAACCGGGAGAGCGCCTCGAAGGTCTCTGGTTGCGAGATTTACAAACTGGCCGCGAGCGAGAGCTGCCGCTGCGGGGTTTGTTCTACGCCATCGGCCACCGACCCAACACAGAATTATTTGTCGGGCAACTCGCCCTCGACGAGGCGGGTTACATCCTGACGCAACCCGGTTCGGTGGCGACAAGCATCGAGGGCGTTTTTGCTGCTGGAGATGTCCGAGATCGCGAATTCCGACAAGCTATCACCGCTGCCGGAACCGGCTGCCAGGCAGCGCTGCTAGCCGAACGTTGGCTCTGCCAGCAGGATCTGATTCGGGAATTTAAAGGGGCGAGTGCGCCGGCAACCCCGACAGAAACCCCAACCTCGCCACCTTCAGGAAGACTCGATCCGTCGCTGGCATTCGATCCGGCCGACACGCGGCACACCGGTGGCTACGCTCTGCGCAAACTTTTTCACCAGAGCGACCGACCCTTGATGGTTAAGTACGTCTCGCCAGCCTGCGGTCCTTGTCGCTCCCTGGGACCCATCCTCGATAAGGTGGTCGCCGAGTACGACGGGCAGATTCATTTTGTTGAAATTGACATCGAGGCCGAGCCGGACATTGCCCAAAAAGCCCTGGTGAGCGGCACGCCTACCGTGCAGTTTTTCCAAGACAAGGCTTTAGTCGAGCAGTTGCAGGGCGTCAAGCCCAAAAGCGATTACCGCCAGGTGCTCGAGCGGCTACTCGGGTCTGCCAACCCGTCTTGAAGCTCGCCTAGGAAAAGTTGGGGGCGGAGGGCTCTAGCATCCCCGAGTCGTCGGGATGGCTTGGATCTGCGATGCAGACACGAGCTGGCAAATTCTCGCGCGATCGGCCTTTGAAAACGCAGGGTCTGGCTGTCGATCGGCTGGAATTTTTCATCCGCGCGATTAGGCTGGTGCGGCTTCAGATGCAAGAAAATTAGATGCACGTTCGAATTTATGCCTTTAGATAGATTTAATTAACTCGCTGGCTCATTACGGGGCGATATCCGATGGCCCGGCCACAGATTTTGGTGGCTGCCTCGAATCGCATTTCGAGTAGTCTCTGCATGAAACAAATGTCCTAGTCTGGCCGGCTGTCAAGTGTCAATTCATGGGTACAAATGACACCCGAGCGGCAAATCTCGGAAGTTCTATCTGGAGACTGAGTGCCAGATCGAGGTTTTAATTGACTTAAATCACTACTTTAATTAAGCTGAAGTACTTCAAAAAATGATCTAGATCATTTTTTGAAGTACTTAGATCACAAAATATATGTTCTTTTTAAAGGGGCAATTATGCATCGGAAGAATTGCGCTGTAGCTTAGACCTACGAAAATTCGTTGTTTTAGGACCACTTCTTCGTTTGGACCAAGTTTTTGAAGATCCAAGCATATCTAAAAAGTGATTTAAATCATATAAAAAAGTGATTTCTAAAGAGATACACCCTTGTTTTTGAAATTTAATTAAGTTTCATGAATTGAGATTACATTAAAAATGTGCTTAAAATCACTGAAAAGATTTGACTTGCGTTAACAAAATACTGAATCTACGAACTATATATTCGAATGCGATTGGATCGATTCAGTAACGACCGTGTTTTCTCAAAAGACACGAGTTTTTGAGCTAGTAGCAATTTTGCTTATGGGAGAAATAATTGTCCTTCTGGCGGGCCAGAATACTCCGCCCTCACACTTAACCTTCACGCCATGCTTTCCGAGTCGAGTCTGATTTTTACGTGCTTGCACCCACCATCCGCCCGCTAAATGTTACCTATAAATGCTCCCCGAAGCAGAGATTTCTCGATTTCAAAATCTTCGGCGACGAGCGAAATTGGAAACCGTAAAGTTGCTCTTGTGAATACTCCGACAAATGGCTATCACCGAACTCGATAATTCTTCTCTTATTTCCCTTCCGGCCGAGGAAGGCAGTAATGCTGAAAGCGATCTGCTAAGCGAGCAAAACCTTCTACCGGAGAGTGTGGGGTTGACTACCGCACTAGCCGAAGACCTGCCGCTGCTCGAGAGCACCTCGGTTCTAGAAGTAGGCACCATCGATACAAGTCTTGATATAAGTAATGAGACGCTCTCAGTAACTGCAGCCGGGTTGAGTGCAGAGGATGCAGAGGACCTCGCGAGCGTACTGCCTAGTGTCGCGCCAGCTACCGCTTCAGATTCCTTGCTGGCCACCGGCGAACGGGAGAATCCGTTTGATGGAATCCCCGGAACCAGCGTCAAAGCTGGAGAGGTCGATCTCATTCGCAACCTTACCAGGAACGACTTGGCAACTGTTGTTGCCACCCAAAATGGTAACTTCTCCGACCCTGCCACCTTCGGGGGTAGTCTGCCGGCAGACGGCGCTCGCATCATCATTCCTGCAGGCATCACCGTAACCTACGACGTCGCGGGCAATAATGTCCCCCGGATCGATACGTTGCGCATCGACGGCACTTTGGAATTTGCAACCAACCGCGACACCCACTTGATCGTGGATTTGTTCGTTGTTGAAGATGGTGGCACCCTTCGCATCGGTACCGAGGCCAACCCCATTCGAGCCAATGTAGATGCCCGCATCACCTTTGATGCTGCCGACCCCACCAACAGAGAAATCGATCTCACCCGCGACCCCAAACAAGTCGGCCGCGGCCTCATCGCCTTGCCCGGGTCTACCACGGACATTCGCGGCACCGATCGCACGGACTTCGTGGCCTTGGCAGAGGGCGCGCAAGCGGGCGACACGACTCTGCGCTTCGACTCTGTCCCGGCTGACTTCCAGGTCGGCGATCGCTTGGTCTTGTCGGGCACCGAGTTCAATCGGAGGGGCTCCAACGAAGACAATAGCCGCTTCCAGGACGAAGAACTCAGGATTACCGGTATCGACCGCCGCAACAACACCATCACCTTCGAGCAACTAGATATCGGCGGCAATAGACTGCGCTTCGACCACGAGACTCCCGAGGGCTTCGACCTTAACATTTATGTCGCCAACCTGACGCGTAACGTGACTTTTGAGAGTCATTCGGGCGAAGATACCCCCCTCAGCGAGCGAGGCCATACGCTCTTTTTAGACCAAGATCTCCGATTGTTTAACGCGGGCTTCGACCACTTGGGCCGCTTCAACAATGATGTGCTTGTCGACAACCCGGAATTTGATGCAGACGGCAACTTGATTCCAGGCACGGGCACCAATCGCAATGGGCGCATTCCAGTCTACATCGCCGATACGTTGGTGACGGGATCCTACAGTGATGCCGCGGCCATCATCAGCGGTAACGCTGTCAACGGAAGTGCTAGCTGGTCCTTTGCCGCCGCAACTAGCCGAGTCACCTTCGAAAATAACGTCTCCTTCGATGTGGTAGGTGCCCACTTCGTAACTCGCGATGGGGATGAGATTGCGATCTTCCGAGACAACATCGCCATCAAGGCAACCGGCGCGCAGACCGACCCTGCTGCCGACCTGCTGCAACTTGACAGAAACGAACGCGGTCGCCGGCGAGATGTTGCCGTTAGAGGTTTTGGTTTCTGGTTCGACAGCAGCTACAGTGCCACCGAAGTGACTGGCAATATTGTGACTAGCACCGAAGCTGCTGCCTACCTCTACTACGGTCAAAATGATAGAGAGCGCGTCAACAGCCAATTCAATGTCAATAGTGCCGGTCTTGTCGATGTACCCACCTCGAGCCTTCCGTCTCACTTACAGTCTCTGGATGTAAATAACGATGGGTTAATCCCAGCTTGGCAAGTTCCGAACCAGTCGGAGAATGCTTGGTCGGACAACACGGCGTACAACAACAATATCGTTCTTGAGATCCGAGGTTTCCGCCGCGATGATAGTGGCTTCGACCAGTTTAGGTTCGGCAGTAGCCCCGATGTCGTAGGCGAGTTTAGAGACTTCACTGGTTGGGGGATCCGAGAGGCTGGCGTGGAAATTAGCTACGCAGCCTCCATCCAGATTGAGGACTTTTTGCTCGTCGGCAACCCCGAAAACCCGATCGGTCGCGATCCAAGAAGAAACCCAACCCAAGGACACGGTATTTTCCTGAGTACGAATGCCCGTGGCACGACCCTTATCAACAATCACGTCGAGGGATTTGGTGCTGCTATAAACACGCAGCAAAATAACAACCAGAGCCTCGCACTCGACAGTGAAATAAACATCGACCCACTGGGCCCCGGCCGAATCATTGGCGGCACTTTTGCAAACAATAGAGTTACCTTTGAAGGACCCAATGGCCGCGTCGGCAACGGCCCCCGATTTGATAGGATCGTCGAAAATGGCCCTTTCAACCCCTTCCTGGAGGTGAGTGGCAACCTAAACATCGAGCCTACAGTTGGCAATCAAGGACCGGTCGCCAACTTCACCGCCGCCGTTGCCAGTGGTAGCCTGACGGTCGACTTTGATGGTTCCGACTCCTTTGACCCTGATTATGATGTGCAGGCTGCCGGCGAGAACGACAATTCAATCGTCTCCTACGCTTGGGACTTCGATAGTGACGGTACCATCGATGACTTCGGATTCCGCACCAGCTTCACCTATGACACGGCGGGCACCTACACGGCTACGTTGCTGGTTCTCGACTCCCAGGGCGCCACGGCCACTCAAGAGGTTGTTGTAGAAGTTGGCGGGCAGGGGAGCACTTTCACGCCCAGCGGCCCGAGCACTCCGACTACGCCAGGTACTTCAGTGAGTGAGCCTGCCCCCACAATCACTCCCGCCCCCACGCCAGCTGCGTCCCCCGCACCTACCCCAGCAACCACGCCAGCACCCACCCCA
>CAYTBI010000022.1:0-62266 GCA_964435975.1 uncultured bacterium | reverse complement strand
TGGCAAGATGCGGCACAGCAAGTACTGGAGATCTTCTTCACAACCCTACTGCTTTAGTGGCATCAGCGAGAAGTTGAGCGACTCAGGTCTCTAAGACAGTCTGGGCCAGGGTTTGACCTCTCCTGCCTGGCCTCTTCTTGGAGGTTGGTGCAAATTGTCACTCTCTCATTGTCTGTCGATAGTCCGTTGCTTTGAGCCGATGCCTCCATGGTTGAAAGTGGTTGCCGATCGGGCCGAAGACAGACAGGAATCTCTGCATCTGCCCCATTGATTTGAATCGCCCCATTCGCCTTTCTCCTTCGCGGGTTGGCTGGTGGGAGTTTTCGGCTCGGTTGTTCAATCGCGACCCGACATCATTGCAGAAGTGACTGGAGGCACCTACTATCCGGAGGTGGCCTCCGGATAGGTGTCGGGTGCCGATTCCAGACTGTAGGTCGCTCGACGTCGCGATAGCTAAGGGTGAAACGGTAGTACAGCCAGACGCAGTGGCTAATGATGGCAGCTGAGAAGCGGTGGCCGTGGTACAGATTTTCTATGCTCTCCAGTCTCGCACGCTCTGCCTCTCGTCAACTCGACGGTGCCGCTAAAGCTGCCAAACAGAGTGATATCGCGCAGTTGGGTAGCAGTTGCCGGTCCGGTAAAATTTTTGCCCGAGTAGGATGGTACCGCCGAGTCCGTTCTCTTCGTCCGGCGGTGCGAAGGTCTGCAAGAGGGCTGTTTTCCCCCTGTTTTCTACTGATATATGCGCATGCGACCGACCTGGCACTTCGATATCAATTGGGTTGCAGATGTGAAGTCTCACTTTAAGTGATTTTCAGGCTTGCTACAAGTGATGAAGACACTCGTAGCCCTAACCGCAACTCACGAATATTGGGTCTCGCCTATGGTGCGCGTGGTATGTCTCTCTGCTGCCAGTAAGACCAACCGATCGCCATAGCTGTAACCTCCGATCGAACCAGGCCAGAAATCCGCATCGATAGTGACGGCAATCCCCGATCGCCCGAGCCCGCGCAATCGCGCAAAATTGAGTGGGAATCTTTGTAGACCGATCTGGTGCAGCGCTATGACCGTACTCAAGACTGGTAACATCACCATCCACACCGAGAATATTTTCCCGATTATCAAGAAATCTCTCTACACAAATCACGAGATTTTCTTGCGGGAGTTGATTTCTAATGCCGCCGATGCCATCAGCAAGCTCAAGATGGCCGCTCTGGCGGGCGATTTCAAGGGCGAGCCCCAAGAGCCAGAAATTAAGATCGCCGTCGATGCGAGCAAAAAGACCCTCTCGATTACCGATAATGGCATCGGCATGACTGCTGAGGAAATCGAGAAATACATCAACCAAGTTGCTTTCTCGAGCGCTGAGGAGTTCGTTCAAAAATACAAAGAAAGTAGCGAAACGATCATCGGCCAGTTCGGCTTGGGCTTTTACTCAGCCTTCATGGTAGCTGAGAAGGTCGAAATCGACACTCTTTCGTTCCAGGAGGGCGCCCAGGCCGTCCACTGGAGCTGTGATGGCTCGCCGGAATTTATTCTCGAGGCTTCCGAGCGCACTCGCATCGGCACCACGATCGTCCTGACGCTCCTCGACGATGAAAAGGAATATCTCGAGCCGCAACGCATTCGCCAACTGGTGAAAACCTACAGCGACTTCATGCCCGTTGCAATTAAATTCCAGAACGAAACGATCAACAAGCAACGAGCTATCTGGAAAGAGTCGCCCCAAAACCTCACCAAAGATGACTATCTCGAGTTCTACCGCTACCTCTACCCCTTTCAAGAAGATCCGCTCCTGTGGATCCATCTCAACACCGACTATCCGTTCTTACTCAACGGCATTTTGTACTTTCCAAAGCTGCGCCCGGATGTCGATATCAGTCGCGGCCAAATCTCCCTCTACTGCAACCAAGTTTTTGTCAGCGATAACTGTGAGGAGATTATCCCAGAGTTTTTGATGCCCCTGCGCGGCGTCATCGATAGCACCGATATTCCGCTCAATGTATCTCGGAGCGCTCTAACTGCCAATCGCACCGTGCGCCGCATCGCCGACTACATTGCCAAAAAAATTGGCGATCGCCTCAAATCTTTATTTGCTGACGATCCTAAAGAATACATTCGCTGCTGGCAGGATGTCGGAACCTATGTCAAGTATGGCTCCCTTAAGGACGAAAAGTTTAAAAAGCAAGTCGAAGATCTCGTGATTTATCGCTCGACTGCAGCAGCACTGGCAGCTGGCGATTCGGCTGCGGGGGGCAGTGACGACGACGCTTGGGCCGAAGGTGAGAACGACTCTGGGCTCAATGTCGCAGAGAGTGGTGAGGTCTACACGACGCTTCAGAGCTATCTCGAGCGCAACAAAACCAAGCACGAAAATCGCGTTTTCTATTGTACCGACCCCACCACCCAGGCGACCTACATCGAACTTTACGGCAACCAAAACCTAGAAGTTTTATACCTCGACTCATTCATTGATAATAATTACTTCATTCCTTTTCTAGAGCGAGAGCTCTCGAATCTGCAGTTCGTGCGTGTCGATGCCGAACTCGATAAAACCCTCTTGGCCGACGAGCAGAAAACCGAAATCGTCGATCCAAAAACCAACAAAACTCGCAGCGAACTCATTAAGGAACTCTTCGAGCGAGCGCTGGGCAATCCGAAAATCAATGTCCGAGCCGAAGCTCTCAAAGGCGACAGCCAGAGCGACAATCCCCCAGCGATGGTACTCCTACCCGAAGCCATGCGCCGCCTGCGCGAGATGACAGCCTTAATGCAGCAGCAGGATGTGACTTTCCCAGAAGATCACACCTTGCTGGTGAATACCGCCCACCCCCTGGTTCAAAATATTTTTGAGATGAGCCAAGGCACCATTCTACAGGCCAGTGGTGAAGCTTCGCCCACAGCTAAGCTCGCCGAGCAGCTCTGCCAGCACGTTTATGATTTGGCCTTGGTCGCCCAAAAGGGCTTTGGTGCCGAGGGCGTCAAGGGCTTCATCCAGCGATCGAATGAGGTGCTCGCGAAACTGACGAAGCAGTAGCAGCCCTGGCGGTGACTCGTGACCCATCCAGAGCCCCGCTATTGCTCGGGGCTCTGGATGGGGGAGCGCTCGGGGCGTACTACTGGGCGATAAAGCCCGTCAGCAGCAGCGGGATCAGCAACAACGCTGCGATAACCGCTACAACGGTGACCGGATCGAACTTGACCAAATTCGGATCTTCTTTGGGAGGCTGGTTCTGCGGATCGCTCATCGGTTTGATTGCTCCATCATTGACACATTGGATTAGATTCAGATCGCCACCACCGGCCGGGGCTCGTAAAGCTCCATCACGCGCGCCAAAGGCAGCCGCGATCGCACCCCCAACGTCAAAGGCGATGCGTGCCCGCGCTCGAGGTGGGCGGCTGCCGCGCAGCCAATCATAGCCGCATTATCCGTGCAAAGACTCAGTGGTGGGAAATACACCTGCAGGTCGCCGCGCTCGGCAGCCGCAGCCTGTAGGCGCGATCGCAAGCCGCTGTTTGCTGCCACTCCCCCACCAACGACGATGGTCGAGAGCCCCCGGTCGCGGGCGCAGGCAACTGCCCGCTTGGCCAGAACCCGCGCCACCGTGTCCTGAAAGGACGCGGCGAGATCGGCGACCGGCAGCTCGGCTCCAGCCTCGTGCAGCCGCGAGATCGTGCGGCCGACGGCTGTTTTGAGGCCACTGAAGCTGAAATCATAGGGAAAATATCCCCTGCCATCGGGGCGAGAAACCCGCCCCTCCGGTAGGGCAAAAGCAGTCGGGTTGCCCTCGCGGGCTAGTTTGTCGATTGCCGGGCCGCCCGGATACCCCAAGCCCAAAAGCCTCGCCACTTTATCGAACGCTTCGCCAGCAGCGTCATCTCGGGTCGAGCCGAGGGCTTCATAATCGCCACAAGCGCGCACCTCCAGCAAGCTCGTGTGCCCTCCCGACACCAGCAGGCACAAAAAAGGCGGCTCTAGCTGCGACTCGGCTAGAAAAGAAGCGTAAATATGCCCTTCGAGATGGTGAACCCCCAAAAAGGGCTTATTTCGCACCATTGCCAGGGTTTTGCCAACCGTGGCCCCGACCAAAAGCGCGCCGACCAAACCCGGCGCCATCGTGGCCGCGACAGCATCGATGGCGTCCCACCCCAGATCGGCCTCGGTGAATGCGCGCGCGACGGCCTCACCGATTGTCTCGAGGTGCGCGCGCGAGGCCATCTCGGGCACCACGCCACCGTAGGGCCGATGCAGGGCAATTTGAGAGCGGACGATGCTGCTGCAAACGGTGCGATCTCGCACGATCGCTACCGCCGTCTCGTCACAGCTTGTTTCGATTGCCAGCACGCAAGCCATAGACCCCTTTGCCCTACCCCAACCGCTGTCAAATTCTGCCCGATTCTGTGAAATAAATAATAATCTCTGAGAACTTTACGCGATCGCCATCAGGGGTTACCATACCCCCTGATGCGCAAATTTTAGCTTCATCTTTTGTAGAAAACTGTTACTCGTCCGTAACAAAAGGAAACGAAACATGCGAAGCATTCTGGCTTTTGTTTTAGCTGCTCTGTTGTGGTTTGCCGTAGCGCCGAGCGCTTCGGCTCAGGAGTCCGGCATTCTCGTCCCTTGCAGCGAATCTCCCGAGTTCCAAGCTCGCGAGTTCCGCAACACCACTGCCGATCCCGAATCCGGTCAAAAGCGCGCCGAGCGCTACGGCCAAGCTCTGTGTGGCGAGGAGGGCCTTCCTCACCTCATCGTTGACGGTCG
The DNA here is from genome assembly GCA_964435975.1 of uncultured bacterium. GTDB lineage: Bacteria > Cyanobacteriota > Cyanobacteriia > Cyanobacteriales > Rubidibacteraceae > CAYTBI01. The sequence goes on along the minus strand of CAYTBI010000022.1, from coordinate 57,501 downwards.
CCTCGATCGCGCTGGCGATTTCATCATTCCCGGAGTGATGTTTCTGTACATTGCTGGCTGGATCGGTTGGGTCGGCCGCGCCTATCTCATTGCCATCCGCGATGAGAAGGATGCCGAGATGAAGGAGATCGTTCTCGACGTTCCCCTTGCCTTCAGTAAAATGATCGGCGGTTTTATTTGGCCGCTTGCTGCCGTTCAAGAGTTCCTCTCTGGGAAGCTAACCGCTCCGGATAGCGATATTCCCGTTTCCCCTCGCTAGTTTTCGAGTCTCTCAAGCGCCTGAAAGGAGTCAATCTGTGGATAATAACTTCGTTAAGTTTCTGAGCACCGCCCCCGTCCTACTGACGGTCCTGATGACCTTCACGGCTGGCCTGCTCATCGAGTTCAATCGCCTCTTCCCCGATCTGCTGTTTCATCCCATGCCGCAGTAGGGTGACCTTCCCCTAGGCTCTGCCCTCGGGCCGAGTTGCCATCTTCTGTTTGCCAGACCCCCCCAAGGCCCTGAATCGCGCCTTGGGGGGGTTCTCGCCTAGTAGCACCCCTGCAATGTTGCTGAGTAACGGTTGCCAATGTGCTCGATGCCACCTACGAAGAGATTGACTTGGTAGGGTTGCTGGCCCGCACGCGGGACGGCGGCTACTTCGAGAGGACCGTTCGTGCCAATATCGTAATCCCTTCTGTCATAGAGTTCGTCAGCGGTTGCATCGCTGTACTTGAGCGCCAGGCGAATGTCGAAGGAGCCAGTTTCGCCTGCTTCGGGGGCGATTGTGGCGACAAAGCGCTCGAAGCGATTCTCCGAGGGTACCAACCAGTCAGTGTGCCAGTTGCTGCGGGCGAAGCGGATGCCGAAGGGACCGGGAACGGTCGGCGGCGTTACTTTTTTGCTAACGGCAGTTTGGCCATCGTAGCCGCCAACAACGGCCAGGGGAATACAGGTGGGTTGGGGGCCGGTCACATCGATGCTAGCCGAGCGCGACCGACAGCCGTAGGCAGCAGCCCGATAGAGGTAGCCGCCCGATTTGAGGCTGCCGACACGTAAATTAATTTGGTAGGGCTGCAAAACGGTCCGAGGCTGCGAGCGAATGTAGATCGGCTCTTCGGCGACAAAATCCTGCGCGCCCGGATCGTAGACTTCGTCTGCTGTGGCATCAGCGTATCTGAATTTAGCAACAACCTTGAAGCTTCCCGTCGTTTCGGGCAAAAACTCAATCGCAAAAGTCTGGAAATGTTCGCCCCCAGGCACGGCCCATGCGGTGTTCCAGTTGCTGCGAATGCGACCGACCCCCAGCGGAATAGTAGGAGCGGAGATTTCTTTGCTGACCTCGTTGGTGCTGAGGTCGGCGGTCGTCCGCAGGGGAATGGCCTCGGTTCCGGCCGGGCAAGGGCCTTCTTCCGGTACTAGCGGCGGTGCCTCGAGCGTGTCGACAACTCGATCTGGCGCGGCCAGTCCGGTACCAGCACCGGTTGCAATCGCCAGGATGCTCCAGATCGGGATGCCCTGCCAAGAATTTTTCATCACTGTCCCCACATAATTCGCATCACCCCTCACAGACGGTAGAAGCCTCAGAGGGGTTTCACAAGCCACGTTACGGGCAAGTTACGCTTGGCACGAGGGGCAGTAGTGGCTCGATCGCCCGACAATCTTGACCCGCGCGATCGGCGCGCCGCAGACCCGGCAGGGCTCCCCCGCGCGGCCGTAAGTCCAGGCTTGGCCGAGGTAGTCGCCGTTGACACCGTGGAGGTTGCGGAAACTGCTGAAAGTCGTGCCGCCACGACCGAGACTCGCTTGCAGAACGCTAACGATCGCGCCGTGCAAGCGCTCCAACTCGCCTCGCTCGAGGGTACCGACCGGGCGGCGCGGGTCGATGCGACTGACGAACAGGGCCTCGTCGGCGTAAATATTACCGATACCCGCGACCAAGTGCTGGTCGAGGAGAGCGGCTTTTATGGGGCGCTGCCGCCGCTTAAATTTTTCTTGTAGGTAGGTCGCATCGAACGTCGAGTCGAAAGGCTCGGGTCCGAGCAGTTGTAACCCCGTTATAATCTCGGCGGGCTCTTTTCGGGGAGGCACCCACCACAATTTGCCAAAGGTGCGCGCGTCTACAAAGCGCAGCTCTTTCGAGTCAGCCTCGAAGAAAAAACGCACCCGCGCGTGCTTCTGCAGGGGCTCGTCGCGATCGACCCAGAGGAGCTGGCCGCTCATGCGCAGGTGCGCGCCCAACCAACCCCCTGGCTCGAGCCGAGCGAGCAAATACTTGCCCCGGCGCTGCCAACGGGCAATCGTCCGGCCCGTCAAACCCGCCCAAAACTCGCACAGAGAAGCAGGGGAGGCAATAGAGCGCGATAAGAGCGCCTGCCCCCCCCGAATTTCCCTTCCCAGGGTTGCGTGGTTTAAGCCACGACAAACAGTTTCAACTTCTGGCAGTTCTGGCACAGTGTCGCTGGCGGGAGATCCGGCCCCTCAAACTGCCCGAGACCCTACCTAGCCTTCGGCTGCGGGCTTCTTGGGTGCGGGGGCCGGTGCGGCCTCGACCACCTCGACTTCGTCGAGTCCGAAGTTGTTGGTATTGATACCAGAGTAGTTGACCTTATCGAAACGAACGATAACGGGATAGATAATGCCGCTTTTATCGACGGTCGCCACGGTGCCGACATCACCGTACCAGTAGGACTCTCTGCGGAGGATCTTAACTTTGTCTTTGCGCTTAACTTCGGACATGGGTATTTCAGTTGATTCTTAATTGGGACGGAGCTTACAAATAGTTTGCGCTGCTGCGGGCCATTTGGGATTTAAGTTTTATTGCAATTCCTGCCATTCCAAGCAAACAAAATTGGCTCTTCGCCCCCACCAGTCGCGGGTTTCAGAAATATCCACCAACTGCAAATTGAAGGGCACGGCAGTGGTGAGGTATTTCTGAGCCAGTACCCCCAAGTCGGGCGCTATTTGGGTCGCACTCAGCGACGCGACAACCATACCGCCGAGCTGAATCAGCGGTAGGCGTGGCAGCAGGAGGCGAGCGGCTAATATCGAGCCGGCTGCAACTAAAAGGGCAACCGATGCATTGGTGCCACAGCGGGGATGGATGGCGAGATCCCACTCTCCCGACCGGAAACGCCACAAGGCTTGCCCGACGGCGCGCCGCAAGCGCTCCTGTGGTACCCGGCCGTAGAGAAAAAAGCCCCGCTCTGTCGAGAGCCCACCTAGGGTTTCGTTGTCGTAGGTGCGGCGGCGAGGAGCCCCCGCGCCCACTGCCATCTCGCTGAGGATCCACACTGTTGCATGCTCGAGGGCATGGACCTGGCGGAGTTTGAGCAGCTCGGGCAAGCCAGGAATATGACCCCAGATTCTGAGGAGATCGCTGTCCTGGTTGGGCTGAGGAGCGGTTTGCGTAGCTGCCCAGTCCCAGAGGGGAGTATGGTTCATTATTCCTATGGCCACCTCACAGCCGCTAGCACCAGGTGGCGAGGGATGGACATGGTCTGTCGAGCCAACATCTGGCGCAGCATAGTCTAGTGGCACCGATTTTAAGTCGCCCGTCGCGGCGATCCTGGGAGATCGCAGATAAATTTAATGTCATCATGTTAAAAAATAAACTTTGCCTGTAGACTGGGGCTGCCATCGCGCGAATTCGAAGACCAGTGGCAGCCCGACAAACGCTCGCGCACAAAGGCTCTGGGGGCTGTGGCGGCCTGAGGATCTCAACCTCGATCGCCGCAACATCGCTTAACCAAGAAACCCTTTCACCAGAGGGACAAGAGTCGCTAGACTACATAAGTGTTATTTGTTAACCGATCGCAATATTATGAGCGTAGTTAGTGAAGCCATCCTGAAAGCCGATGACGAGCTGCGATACCCCAGCAGCGGCGAGCTTCAGGGAATGCAAGCGTACTTTGAAACCGGCATTCAGCGCCTTCGCATCGTGGAAGTGCTGACCGAAAATGAGAAAAAAATCGTCGACAAGGCTACTGGCGAGCTGTGGAAGCTCCACCCGGAGTACATTGCTCCTGGGGGCAACGCCTACGGCCAGCGCGAGCGCAATCAGTGCATTCGCGACTATGGCTGGTACCTGCGCCTGGTCACCTACGGCGTTTTAGCTGGCGATAAGGAGCCCATCGAGCGCATCGGCTTGATTGGCGTTCGCGAGATGTACAACGCCCTCAACGTTCCTCTGGTGGGTATGGCTGATGCCATCCGCTGCCTGAAAGCAGCCTCTTTGGCTCTCCTCGACGAGGCTGACGCCCGGGAAGCCGCTCCTTACTTCGATCTAATCGTTCAGGCAATGTCCTAGGTAAAGTCTCGAGCGACCGTCTTTGGGTTACTGCGGTTCGGTTCGAGACAGTTCGGTTGAAACAGTTCGGTGCTGGCTCGGGAGTGAAGGGCACTCGGGCTCTGCAGCTTTCGCGACGGCACCGAACCTGTAAAATCTCTCCTGACGACTTTGCTTGCGACGCGCGTTCCGGCAGTATGAGCGACGCCAACTCCCCGCAGCAACTTCCCTGGCTTTCGTTGAGCCTATTTCTGGCCACTCACCTGACGTTTGGCTGGCTTGTTGCTGCCAGCACCACCGCGCCTCACTGGCAGTGGCTCGGGGCCGGGATGGCAGTCGTTTCGATCGTTGCCTTGATCTCGCCCATCGCGCTTGTCGAGTTTTGCTTCGGGGGCTGGCTCCAGAGCGACCGCAATGCCTCGGTGACAGTCATCAGCTTTGCCCTCGCCCTCGTTCTGGCGCTGCGCTGGTCTGATTGGTTCTTACGCGCTGTTTTTCTAGTGGCTGCTGGCGTGCTGGCCAGCCTCGATCTACGTACGGCCGGGTTCGATCGCTGGCGAACCCTAACCGTTGAGACGATCGTGGGGCTGGGCGGCTACTGGGCGGGCCTACAGCTACAAAGTAGTCCTATCATTCACGGGGTTCTCTCCCACTTTGGGGTCGCCTGAGAGCGGACCCCTGAGAGCGGACCTAGGGGCGGGCTTGCATGGGACCCAAATATTTGCACAGCCAAGGTGAGAACACCTCGTAAATCAGCGTTAGGGGCTCGCCGTGATGCCAGAACAAGTAGTGTCGCCCCCAAAACGGTCCTTCTTCTTGAAAGGCCCCTGCCAGGGCCGCACATCGTCCGTGGTAGATTCCTTGAATGTCTCTGTAGAGTTCGGCGTGGATGCGGCTGAGGTTGTCCCAAATGGGCAGCGCTCGGTTTTGGAGGTATTCATCGACGAGGTCGGCCGCCCACCAGGACGTAGCGTAAGCTAGGCGCTGGCCGGAGGCCGTGCGCAGCCAGACCTGGCGACGCAGGCGCGGGGCCCGAACGGCCTCAATAAGATCGGGAGCGCCGTCGAGGTCGTTGCCAATCGAGCGCATGTCAATGACATCTACCTCGATGGGTTCTCCCGTCAGCAGGCGCAGGTGTCGCGTCGGCGAGCCGTCGCCCAATAGCAATATTTGCCAGGCTGGCGCGAGTTGGTCGTGGGGTAAGCCGCAGCGCACGACCTCTTCGCCCCCTTGCCAGGATGGCTCCAATGCGTGCCAGGCTCCACCTAGCGCCCCATTCCTATCGCTTTCCAACGAATTTTGCACGTTTTGCACGGTTCTCGCAGCAGCGTGGGATTTACAAAACTTCACAAATCCCACTGTAGCACTCCGCTCTCAGCTCGCAGCCGAGAGAACCATCCCTGACGGAATGCAAAACTCTACCTAGAAAAAACTAAATGCGGATGGCGAGACTCGAACTCGCAAGGCGTGAGCCACACGCCCCTCAAGCGTGCGTGTCTACCAATTCCACCACATCCGCAGAACTCTTCAGTTTGTCGCCTGCGACTACCCGCTTGACGTATCGGTCCGGCGCGCTCGCATTTGCACTTTTGCTAGCTTAGCACGAATTTTGGGCCTCGGGCCAACACTCGCACTAGCGCGCCAGCGCGCCAACATGAAAGGCTGCCGCGCCCAAGGGCTCGACGCGCAGGGCAAGCTGCCCGCGGCCGTCAACACGCTGGGTGGGGCCGCTGCAGGTATGGGTCGCCCTATCAAACTCATAACGAGCAATGTTGCAGTAATTACCGGGGGGTAAGCTCGTTTGCAGCGTGCGACTGAGGGCTCGGTCTGCCGCGCGGTTGATTGCCACAAATCCCAAATTGCCCCGCCCGAAAGCCAGCCCACTGCGGCCGTCATCCCACCAATGCACCAAGGGCGCACCGCCGACCTGCCGGCGAAAGGCCACCATCGACGCGATCGCCGACCGGCGGTGTTCGCACTGCCAGTGTCGGCCGAAGCAATCGACTGTTTCTTCATTCCATACGGGTCGCGTCGTGCCATCGAGTGCTGTTGGCGGCCCTCGGTCGCTATCGTCAAATGCGAAGCTCGACATGAGTCTGGGGCGACCGTAGGGATGGGCCAGCATGAAAATATTGGCCAGCTCGTGCAGCTTGCCGTCTTTGTAGCTCAAGAGGTTGCCACCGCCGCCGTGGCCGCGCTGGTTGTCGTGGTTGTCGATGAAAACAACGGCGCGATCCGGATGAAACCACCCGCTGGTTGTCCCGATGGCCTGCAGATCTCCGAGTCGGCCCTCGAAGAAAGCCGCACTCACCCGCAGGCCGTACTGAAAATCGGTGACGCGACCGTTGGCTATGTATTCCGAGGCTTTGATGGGCTCGTGCGGCTGCTCGATAACTTCTTGATAGATAACAGCCGGGCGATCCAAGCGAGACAGGATTGCTGCGACATCGGCCGCGCTCATGTGTTTGGCCGCATCGATGCGGAAGCCGGCAACGCCGAGCCCCAGCAGGTCGTTGAGATAAGCAGCCAGGCGATCGCGCACGACCTCAGATCCGGTGTCGAGATCGGCTAGGCGCACGAGTTCGCAAGTTTGCACTTCGTAGCGGTCTTGGTAGTTGCGGATGTCATCGTCGCCGTGACGGCCGCAGTGGTGAAAGTCGTCGTAGCTGTAGGGAATGGCCGGGTAGTCGTAGGGACCGAAGGACGATCCCAAATAGCCGGTACCGCTGCCCACGCCTGTGGTGTGGTTGATAACGGCATCGACGTAAATCTCGACTCCTGCTTTCTGGCAGCGCGCGACCATTGCCTGGAAGGCTTGGCGATCGCCGCTGCGACCGGCAATTGCGTAGCTGACAACCTGGTAGCGCGACCACCACGGATTCCCGGGCACGATAGGGTGCTCCTGGGGTGGCGAGACCTGGACGGCAGCAAAGCCATTGGGTCCCAAGAAAGCCTCACACTCGCGAGCGATATCTTGCCAGCGCCACTCAAAAAGGTGCACGATCGTGCCGGTATTTGCCCTCAAGACCTCGCGCGAACGAATGCGGCGACCGAGGGCTGCCGAAAAAAACAACGCCGTTGTTGCCAAGGCAAACGCGATTCGGCGGCGGGAATGGCGACGCAATCGCATGGGCTCTCCTCAGCGCTTTGCTACACTCTTAACAAAAATATTGCTGCACCGCGCCACTCGAGCACTCCTGCATGACTCCTCTGCCTCCCTATCGCCCGCATCAGCTCTCCCTTGGGCCCCTCGAGGCCGAAACCCTCGAAATCATTTGGGACCTTGAAATCGCTACGGCCAAGGCCATTCACGAGCGCCTGCTCGCCGATCCCGAGCGAGAGCTGGCCTACGCCTCGGTCATGACCGTACTGCGGCGGCTCACCAAAAAGGGCTGGCTCCGGTGCGATCGCAGCCAGCGAGCCTTCTGCTGGCAGCCCACCGTGACTCGCGAACGAGCCCGCGCCCTCCAGGCCCACCAACGCCTGCAATCGTTTCTAGCCGTGGGCAATCCCGACACAATGGCAGCCCTTGCCGATGCCCTCGATACTGCCAGTCTAGACCGCCTAGAGGCAATCGCCGCTCGCCTGCGAGAATTGCGCCAACAGCGCCAAGAGTGAGGTTTTCCCCATGCATATTGCTCTGATTATGGGTGTCTTTGCCGGAGTCTGGATCTGGCGGCAGCAACTGGCAGATCCCACTATTGGGACTTGGCAGCAGCGCTGGCAAAAAAGTTTGGTTGCCTTCGTCGTGCCTCCCGCGCTATTGCTTGGGACGGCCCTGGCGATCGCCATCATGGGCGCGGGCGGGCGCATGTGGGGGATGCCTGCGAGCGACCTAGCTTATGTGCTGGCCATTGGCTTTCTGGGGTGGGCGACCTGTATTGGGCTTCGCCTGGTTTATTTGAGCTGGCAAGACGAGCGTCGCCTGCAAGCTCATCCCCACCAAATGGTAGGAGGCGAGCGCGTGCGTTTGGCTCAAACTTCAGTGCCCGCCAGCGCCCATGTGGGGGTTTGGCAGCCAGAGGTTCTCCTAACGACGGGGCTGATTGCTTGTCTCAATAGCGAGCAAATGCGGGCCGTTCTAGCCCACGAGCGCGCCCACGCCCACTACCGCGATACTCTCTGGTTCTTTTGGCTGGGTTGGCTGCGGGCGATCGCGGCCTGGCTGCCGAAGACAGAGGCTCTCTGGCAAGAACTGCTGCTGCTGCGAGAGCTGCGGGCCGATCGCCGCGCGGCGGCCCAGAGTGACTCCCTGGCCTTGGCGGAGGCCTTACTGACCGTGGCGCGCTATCCGCTGGAGTTTGCCGAGGCCCGCTGTGCGGCTCTCAATGCTGCTGCCTCGCCCGAGCGCCTGCAGGAGCGCATCGAGGCTTTGGTGTCGAGCCCGCCGGTCGTGGAGACTAGCTGCAGGGGATGGAGTTGGCGACTGGGGCTGGCACTGCTGCCCCTTGCGACCCTTCCCTTCCACTGCCACTGCTAGTGGCTCGCTCGAACAGCCGAACGCTACTGCAGGAGATCGCCTGTGAATCGCAATTCCTTCCCCAATTCCGGGCGGGTTATCAAAATATCTGGTTGGGGTTGCTGGCTCGTACCGCTAGCCTTCCTGATTCTCCTGGGCTTTATCAGCTTGAGCTGGGTTATCAACAGCTTTTTGATTCTCTTCGCGCTGCTGCTAGTCTTGCCTCTGGCTCTTTGGGGAATCTTTGTCTGGTGGCTGCGTCGCAATCTCGTGCGCGCCCCTTGCCCGGTTTGTCAGACGGAGTTTGCGGCCGTCAAGGGAAACCCTTGTCGCTGCCCTAGCTGCGGCGAGCCACTACAGGTGCGCGCTGGGGCCTTCGAGCGCCTCACCCCAGAAGGGACGATCGACGTAGACGCCACCGACATCTCGCCGTCATCCCCTTCGCTGCCAGCAAACAACGACGACCCTACCGAGAGCTAGTAATGGGCCCAAGCGCCAGCTAGCGGCGCGTAACCGAGAGCTGGTAGCGGTGGGCTTCGCCGCTGCGATCGCCCACCCGCAGCTCGTAACGACCGGGCGTCATAACCCCGACCGGCATCTGTAATTGGTTGCCGGTGGCAAGCAAACAAAAGCGCCCACTCGGCCCGTTTACCAATAGTGTGGGCTTGCCGCCGCTAGCGCTCACATCGAGGCGCACGCTGTTGAGGCGATCGCGCACGTCGAGAACCTGACTCGGGGCCGAAGAAACAAATCCGCAGTCTTTACTATCTTGGGGGCCGCCGGAGGTGCCATTCAGCTCGAGGGGATTGGGGGAGCTTGCAGAAATAGCAACCGTTTCGCTGAGGCTAGCCGGTGCAATGGCTCCCAGCGCTAACAAGGTCGTAGCTGCAGCTGTTGCTAGCCGATTCATAATGCCGAACCTTCCTTGGAGTCATTTTTTTCGGGATACTTCCATTGTGATTGCCGCCACCTGGGGGCAGCCACAGCGCGTGACAGTTTGCTAAGTTGCAAGGTGCCGGGAGCGCAAAAATTCTGCAATCCGACGGGCCGCTTCGGTTAGCGTATCGACATCGCGCACCAGCGCGAAGCGCAAATACCCCTCTCCAGATCGGCCGAAGCCCGCGCCTGGAGCGACAGCCACGCCTGTCGCTGCGACCAACTCGGTACAAAACGCCAAGGAGCCCTCCTGCCAAGCTGCTGGCAGCGGCGCCCAGACATACATCGTTGCCGGCGGGCGAGGAATATCTGCCCAACCCAACTGCTCGAGGGTGCCGACAAAGGCATTCCGCCGGGCCTCGAAGGTGGCAACCAGGGCGCGCAGGCTGGCTTGGGAGGTTGCCAACGCCGCGATCGCCCCGTTGAGAATGCCGCGATATTGATTGAAATCGATAACGGCTTTCACTTGCCGCAGGGCCGAGATAATCTCGGCGTTGCCAATGGCGAACGCGACCCGGAAGCCGCCCATGTTGTAGGACTTGGAGAAGGTGTAAAACTCGATGGCAACGGTTTTGGCGCGGTCGGCCAAGAAAATCGAAGGCGCTGCCGGGCGACCGTCGAAGGTCAAGTCGCCGTAGGGAAAATCGTGGGCCAAGACGATAGCATGCTGCTGGCAAAAGGCGACGGCCTCGGCGAAAAATTCCACTGGGGCGATTGCCGTGGTGGGATTGTGGGGATAGCTCAGAACCATCAGGCGCGCGCGCCGGCACACCTCGGGGGGAATATCGGCCAGCACGGGCAAGTAACCCTGCTCTGCCTGCGTGGGCAACCAGTGGATGGTGCCATTGGCAAGATGAACGCCGCCAGCATGGGACGGGTAGCCAGGGTCTTGCAGGAGGGCGATGTCGCCCGGGTCGAGTACGGCCAACGGCAAGTGGCCGGTGCCTTCTTGGGAGCCGATCAAAGGCAACACCTCTGCTTCTGGGTCGACCGGTAGGCCGTACTTGGCCTCGTACCAGCGCGCGATCGCCTCCCGGAAGGGCAAGGTGCTCTGAAAAAGGGAATACCCATGGGTGGTGGGATCCTGCAGCGAGGTCGCAATGGCCTCGACGACTGTCGGGCTGGCAGGCAAATCCGAAGAACCGAGCGACAGATCGACAATGTCCCGTCCGGCGGCACGGGCCGCGGCTTTAGCGCGGTCCATGTCAGCAAAAACATTGGCCTGCAAGCCTTGCAAGCGTTGGGCGCGGGGTAGCTGCACCATAAAAGCAGGATAAAGCGGGCTAAGCACCCAAGCGCGCGTCGAGTTCGGTTTGGAGCTGGGGTTTGGCGATCGCGCCTTCGTAGGACCAGGCGATCGCGCCTTCGGCATCAAAGAGGCGCAGGGCCGGGACACCTTCGACTTTGTAGGCTTTGACTGTTTCGGGGTTGGGATCGACTTCGAGTTTGACAACCTTGAGGCGATCGCCATAAGTCTGTGCCGCCCAGGCAACAGACGGAGAAACCAGGCGACAAGGACCGCACCAAGAGGCCCAAAAGTAAGCCAGCACCGGCTGTCGGGCAGCCAGGACCTCGTCGGCAAACTGGCTATCGGTAATTTCTAGAACGCTCGCTTGTTCCATTGTGAAATCGGTGTTTTTGTGTGTTCGTTGGCTGGTAAAAATCTCGCTCAGGCGTCGCTCTCGCGTACCTGGCGGCGAAGTTCTTCGAGCTCGGCATCGACAACTTCGTCACTAACGGGGGCCACATCAGGTTGGTCGCCAGCCGGAAGGGCACCCGCCGGTGCGGCCCCGCCCGCGAGTTCGGCTTTCAGAGAAGCCAGCTCGTCATCGACGCTACCAGCTTCGAGGGCGGCAAAACGCTCTTCGATGGCAAATCCTCCCAATTCGGCACCGGCTTGGCCGATGGCTTCGAGTTCGAGCACCTTGTCTTCCATGCGCTCGAAGGCGGCCAGCGCGTCGCTGGTTCCCACCGTACCGAGGGATTCTTGCAGCTCCTTGTTGGCTTCGGCCGCGCGAATGCGGGCCTTGTACATGTCTTTTTTGGTTTTGGCTTCGGCAATCTTGCTCTCCAGGGCAATCAGCTGTCGCTTGATGATCTGGACTTGTTGCTGCTGCTGCTCGAGTTGGGGGGCGAGCATGTTAGCAGTGTCGGCGAAGTTTTTCTTGCGCTGCAGGGCCTCGCGCGCGAGGCTCTCGTCGCCTTTTTTGAGGGCCAACTGGGCGCGCTGCTGCCACTTATTGGCTTCGGCTTGGTTGGTTTCGTACTGCTGCTGCGTGCGGCGTTGGGAGGCGATCGCCTTAGCCACCGCCTGGCGCAGCTGTACCAGGTCCTCTTGCATGTCGGCGAGGGCCTGCTCGAGCATTTTTTCCGGGTCTTCGGCTTTGCTAATCAGGTCGTTTACATTGGCGCGGATGACTCGGTTCAGGCGATCGAATAGTCCCATGCTTAGCAATTCTCTTACGTTTTCTGAGTTCTGTCGTCACCAATTTTATCGTCGCCTATGGTAGGCCATTGCTGCAACTCGAGAGTGCGCTGGGGATGCCGCGCCCGAGCACTGCGCTACCGGTCAATTTCGCCTTCGAGGCGGGCGAGGTCGGCGTCGAGGCGATCGCTTCTTTCAAGGACGCGGAATCGCTGCTCGAGCCCATCGGTTGTCTCTCCAGTTAGTTCGGCGGCAGCTTCTAGCTCGCTCACGCGCTCGGCAACCCGAGCCAGCAGGCTATCGCGGCCCTGGCGATCGGCCAGGAGGGCACCCAATCGCCCCGAGGCTGCCGCCGACCGGGCGCGGGCTAGAAATAGGTCTTTTTTGAGGGTTGCCGCGCTTGCTTGGCTCTCGAGTGTTTGTAGGTCGGCCTTGAGCTTGCCGACGATCCCTCGCTCCTGGGCGAGCGTTTGTCGCAGAGTTGCTGTGGTTTCTAAGGCCAGGTGGCGTCGGGCCAGAGCGGCACGGGCCGAGGCTTCATCACCTTTGCGGAGCGCCAAGCGCGCGCGCTGCTGCCATTCGGCTGCCTGTCGTTCGGCAGTTTGGGCCTGGCGTTCGGTGCGCTTTTGGGTGGCGACGGCCTGGGCAACAGCTTGGCGCACGCAGGCTAGCTCTCGCTGTAGCTCGGCAAGTGCCCCTTCGAGTTCTCGCTCGGGGTTATCGGCGCGGCGCTGTTGTCGGTCCCGGGCGTTGGCGCGGATGATTTGCCAGGTGCGTCCGAGCAGATTCATGTTTGATGGTTTCCATAACCCGAGTGCTAAGAGGCCCGCTGCCCCATAGTACTTACGGTACCAGCCAGATTATTCACGGCTGGTAGACCGTCGCCACTAATTGATGTTGGCGCAGTTGCTCGACGGCTTGCTCGGCCCTGTCGCGACGGTAGAACGCTCCAGCTTGGATGAGATTGCCTGCCGGGAACTTCACCACAAAGGCATCGGGTACCCACTCTCTGACCCGTGCCAGGTTAGAAGCAGAATACTCCAACGTGACGTAGAAGAAATTTGCCTCGAGATCGGGCCTGGCCGCAACTGCCAGCTCGCTTGTGGGGCGCAAGGAAATTTCGGGAGAAACTTCCCCATCGTTTTGGGAGGTGTTTGCGGGTTTGGCGTCAGCGGGCACTTGAATGTGGGGCAGTGCTGCTAGGCCCGCAGAAATATCATCAATTCGGTCGGCCGCAGTGAGAGTCGAAGCAGTCAGTTTGCCTGTCGCAGGCGATGCCGGACCGACAACCGGGATCGCTGCCGGGTGCCGCAGCGACCGCGAAAGCAGGCCCAGAGCGCAAACGATCGCAGCTGCACTGGCGACTGCCCAAGGACGGCGGCGGCGGGGAGGCGGCTCGCTCGCGGCGATTTGCTGTAGGAGTTGCTCGGAAGAAGCAAGGTAGTCGTCAGGCAGAGTCGGTGCGACGGGTGCAAGCTCCCCAACACAGCGGGCGCGACGATAGCGGGTCAGCTCGGCTTGGAGATCGATACCGAGGCCGCCAAGGGCGACCTGCAAAGCAGACGGAGCGCTCATTTAAGTCTTGTTTGTGGAAGAACTTTCGAGAATTGGGCTGCCAAATTCTAGCCCAGGTCATTGCAGCCGCGCTCCCCCCACCCCGTTTTTGCCACATCTCGCCACAGGTCGCGACCGGCAGAAATTGGCGTGGATAACCCCCGCGGCTGACGCGACGAAGCAACCTGCGGGTGTAAGCTGGTATCGCAAACCCACTTCGTTTAGTTGGAGTTGCGCTCGCGGGGCCTACGATCTCACCTGTCGGGTTTCTGGGAAGCTAGGGAACCCTTAGTGAATACCAGCTAAAGTCTGGCCCCGAATCGATATCGATACTGAGAGTCGACAACGCCTGCCCCATGAGCCACTGCTTGAACGCTGCGTGTCCCCAGCCACAAAACCCGGACGGAGTTAGGGCCTGTCAGGCTTGCGGGAGTAGTTTGCTCTTGCAGAAGCGCTTCTACATTCGTAAGATCCTGGGCCAGGGTGGCTTTGGTGCGACATTCTTGGCGAACGACATGACCCTGCCTGGGAACCCATCCTGCGTGGTCAAGCAGTTGCGGCCCTCGAGTAACGATCGCAGCTTCTTGCGGATGGCCCGAGAGCTATTCGAGCGCGAAGCCAAGACCCTCGGCCAACTGGGCGATCATCCGCAGGTTCCTCGGTTGCTTGCCTACTTTGAAGATGGTGGAAATTTTTATCTCGTTCAGGAATTTGTGAAAGGGCGAAATCTCCAGCAGGAGGTTAAAAAAGACGGACCCTTTAGTGAAGCTGGCGTGCGCCAGTTCCTGAGTGAAATTCTACCCATTCTCAGCCACATTCACTCTCACGAGGTCATTCACCGCGATATCAAGCCTGCTAACATCATTCGTCGCGATCTCGATAAGAAGCTTGTCTTGATCGACTTTGGTGCCGTCAAGAACCAGGTCAACCAAGCCGACGCGGCCAACCCTGACATCACGGCCCTTACCCAGTTTGCCGTTGGTACCCCCGGATTCGCGCCTCCCGAACAGATGGCGATGCGGCCGGTGTATGCCAGTGATGTTTACAGCCTGGGCGTGACCTGTATATACCTGCTTGTGGGACGCTCCCCCAAAGAACTCGGGTATAACAACCTGACAGGCTCGATTGATTGGGAAAAGCACGTTAGCATCAGCGACCACCTGCGCAACGTCCTTTCGCGCATGCTGGAGTTGGCCGTTCGCGATCGCTACCAAACAGCCGATGAAGCCTTGCGGGCCCTCGATATGGAACCCTACCTAGATAGCTTGGCGGGTGGCTTGGCAAACGCGCCCCAACCCCCTGGCGTCGGTAGCGGCAACACCCGCATACAGGTGCCAACTCACGATTACCGTCGTGGTGCTGGGGGCGGCCGCTATGGCGATCGGGACCGCCAAGACCGAGAAACATCCCGACGTGCTAGCGGTGGGTCGCGACGAGAGCAAGCGGCGCGCTTGGCCGAAACCATTCGCCGCCAGAAGGCCATACGAGAAGCTGGCGGCCGTGCTAGCGGGTCTCTGGGTAGGACCTCTAGCCAAGCGAGCGATCGCTTTGCTGCTGGAGCCAGCGGTCAGATAGCGGGATCGGAGCGCCTCTATCCCAATGGCGGCCGCCCTGCTACGGGTGCAAAGTCAGGTGCAGGACGCGCTAAGCAGCGTGCGGCCCTCAGAAAAATTGACGCACCAGGGATGCGTAAGGCCTACGAAGAAGGGCGCCGAGACTTTAGCCGCCACAACCTTCGCCAGCTCGACCTCCAAGAAGCACAGATGGAGAAGGCTATCCTCCGCGAGTGCAATCTGACTCGGACTAACTTCCGCAAAGCCGACCTGCAGAGCACGAACTTTGCCAAGTCTATCCTCAAGCAGGCCAACTTAGAGAAAGCCAAATTGGTCGGGTCATTTTTTAGCGAAGCCGACCTAGAAGATGCCGATCTACGCGGGGCCGAGTTGCAACGGGCTGATTTCGAAGGAGCTAGCCTGAAAAACGCCAACCTTTGTGGGGCGAACTTGGCTGGGGCCAAAATTACTGACGAACAACTCGAGGCCGCGAAGACAAACTGGACCACCGTTCTCCCAAGCGGCAAACGCGCGATTTTTAAAAATTAGGTCCCGCTAGCTGTCCTGTCGTAGGGCGCCGAGATATAGCTCGCCAACTTTCGGATCGTTGAGGAGTTCGGCGCCAGTGCCGGTGTAGCGATCGCGTCCGCCCTCGAGAACGTAGCCGCGATCGGCCATCTCCAGAGCTTTGCGGGCATTTTGCTCGACAAGAATGATGGCGGTGCCGTTGGCGTTGACGGCACGAATTTGTGCGAAGACATCTCGAACGAGCAACGGGGAGAGGGCTGCCGAGGGCTCGTCTAGGATTAGCAGACTTGGCTCCAACATCAAAGCTCGTCCCATAGCCAGCATTTGGCGCTCTCCACCCGAGAGCGTGCCAGCGCGCTGGCGGTGGCGCTCGCCCAGGCGAGGAAACATGGTAAAGATACGCTGCTTGAGATTTTTTAGAGAACCACTGCGGATGTAGGCACCCATTTCGAGATTTTCTTCGACCGTCAGCGACGGAAAAACGTTAGCGATTTGGGGTACATAGCACAGACCTAGGGGCACGATCTGGTTTGATTTGAGCCCGGCAATATCTCGGCCTTCGAAAATAATCGAGCCACGATTGGGGCAGAGCAATCCAAAGATTGTCTTGGCCAGAGTTGACTTTCCCGCTCCGTTAGGACCGATAACGGTCACGAGTTCCCCCGGAGCGATCGCAAAGTTTGCACCTTGCAGAATATTTAAATCTTTAGTGTAGCCTGCGTAAACGTCCGTTACTTCAAGAAGATTGCTCATTCGTGGCTTCTAATAATAAAGTCAATAAAGTTGACCCTCGCAACTCTTAATGAATTCTCAGGGAAAACTGGCAGCCCCTTCAGTTTAAGTCCCTAACTTGATGATTGTCAGGTTCGAACCCGTTCGAGCCCCATGCCAACAAGCTTTGTCGTCTGATTCCTCACACACGTCGTTCCGCCTTTTGTCACACTTTTGCTGAAGGGGTCTGTCGTGGAGAGTGCGGGCACATCGAGCTATGTCTACCCTGCTGTTTCTTGAATCCCATCAACTAGAGCCATGAAAATTAAGTACTTTGCAACTCTGACTGCAGCCTCCCTGATCGGTTTCGGTGCCCTGCACGCTATTCCCGGCCAACAGTCTGCCTTTGCAAATCCTTGCGCGGCCAAGCAAGTTGTCAATCCCTGCGCGGCGAATCCTTGCGCTGCAAATCCTTGTGCGGCTAACCCCTGCGCTGCAGTCGCTAATCCTTGCGCGGCCAACCCTTGTGCAGCTAATCCTTGTGCAGCTAATCCTTGCGCTGCAGTCGCTAATCCCTGTGCAGCTAACCCTTGCGCGGCGAATCCTTGCGCTGCAAATCCCTGCGCGGCTAACTAGTCCTCGCGTGAGGGAGCATGCCGGGCTCGTGTGTGTCTTGCATCAGGTAAGAATTGGAAACCCTCATAGGGGTCCGGTACGTTCCCGTCGCACGAAGTAGAGAGTATGGTGCAAAGAGCTGCACGCTACAGCAAAGTAAACCCCATTGCCTGATTCTTCCTCACGCGTGCCATCCAGCGTTTTGTATTGTTAGGTTAAGGCTACCCACCGTAGAGGATGCAGGTATGCCGAGCTACGTCTGTCCGGCTGTTTCTTGAACCCCATCAACTAAGTCATGAAAATCAAGTACTTCGCAGCTCTGGCTGCAGCCTCTCTGGTCGGTTTCGGTGCCCTGCACGTCGTCATTCCCAGTCAGCAGTCTGTTTTGGCCAATCCCTGCGCGGCAAACCCCTGCGCAGCCAATCCCTGCGCGGCCAACCCTTGTGCGGCCAACCCCTGCGCAGCCAACCCCTGCGCAGCCAATCCTTGCGCAGCCAATCCTTGCGCAGCTAACCCCTGTGCGGCTAACCCTGGCAGCAAGGCAGCTGAGCTGACTGCCGCTCCGGCAATCTATACCGATCCGAAGGCTGGCGATAACCTGGCAGTCCGGGGCTTCGACACGGTTGCTTACTTCACCGAAGGTCGCCCTGTCGAAGGCAGCTCCAGATTTCGCACGATTTGGAAAGGTGCAGTTTGGCAGTTCTCCAGCGCGCGCAATCTCGCTTTGTTCCAGGCCAACCCCGAAGCTTACGCGCCCCAGTACGGCGGCTACTGCGCCAAGGCCCTCAGCGATGGCGCTCTGGCATCAACTGTTCCCGATGCTTGGAAAATCGTTGACGGCAAGCTCTACCTCAACTACAGCGCCCAGGCACAGCGGGAGTGGGAAACGGATATCCCCGGTAAGATTGCCAGCGCAGATAGCAAGTGGCCCCAGGTTTTGACTACTGCCAACGCGATTTTCTACGACACCGGCACCGTCAGAATAGCTCGGTAGTTCCTAGATCGCATCTGGAACTAACTAGCGTTTTCGCGAAAGGCACCGGCTCCCGGATGAGTCGGTGCCTTTGTATTCTCTTGGAATCTATCGATTGCTGAGCATGTCGGCGATCGCCTGCCGTTCGCCCGGGTCGTAGCGCGGCGGATCCTTGCGCGCGTCGGCAATGAGCCAGTCGAGAGACGCTGCTTGCACGTCGATTGCGGCGCCATCTTTGTCCACGCAGTAGCGACCGAACACCAACTTATCGACCAAACGAACCTGAGACCCCAAGCGAGAGTATTCGAAGACGACGCTGTTGTCGACTACCGCGCCACTTTGGATCCAGCAGCTCGGTCCGATCATTGTCGGGCCGACAATTTTGGCCCCATTCTCGATACGGGTCATCGAGCCAATGTAAACGGGGCCTTGAATATCGATTTTCTCCCAATTGGCGGCGACGTTAATGCCCGTGTAAACGCCGGGGCGCACTTCCTTGCCGGGTATCGTGACGTTCTTGATTTCTCCAAGCAGCACGCCGCGAATGGCACTGAAGTAGTCTGGCACTTTGCCGATATCGACCCATTCAAAGTCCATAGATTTAGCGTAGAAAGCAGCGTCCATCTCGACGAGCTTGGGGAAGAGTTCGCCGCCAATATCGTATTTTTGCCCCGGCGGAATGTAGTCGATAACCTCTGGCTCGAGGATATAGATGCCGGTGTTGATCTCGGTGCTGAGGGCTTCTTCTACCGATGGCTTTTCCTGAAATGCCTTGATTTTGCCCTCATCATCGGTAACGACAACACCATAGCTAGAGACGGCTTCACGCGGAACGGATTTAGTGACGACTGTGGCGATCGCTTTTCTTTCTTTGTGCCATTTCACGACCGATGTCAAATCCAGATCGATCAGGGCATCGCCGCAGAGCACGATAAATGTGTCGTCGAAAAAACGGTTGAAATCTTGGATGCGACGGAGCCCGCCAGCCGAACCCAAAGCCTCGCCGACGAGCTTGCCATCGTCAATGCGCCCCTCGAAGGAGTAGCCAATTTGGACGCCGAACCGCTGGCCGTCGCGGAAATAGCTTTCAATTTCCTGAGCGAGGTGACTGACGTTGACCATAACCTCGGTAAAGCCATGTTGTTTTAGCAGCTCTAGCAAAAACTCCATCACCGGCTTCTGCAGGATGGGGATCATCGGCTTGGGAATCGTGTAGGTAATGGGGCGCACGCGGGTACCCTTACCAGCTGCTAAAACCATAGCCTTCATAACAATCTCTCCTCATAAGATGGTTTGGTACAGTCGCGAAACGCACTTGTTATCGCCTCAAGTTATCGGGCCGATCGCCAGAAAAGTTCTCGCGATCGGGCCGAGGTCGGCTCTCGTTGCCAAAGACGACTCGATTGCCGTTCGAATGCTACCGAGGGATGCCCCGCACTTCACACAGTATATGCAGCAATCGAGCCGCCGAAAAGACTCCCAGATGACTAGATCCGGCTTCCTAACCCTCGACGGATTCGGGTTCTAGCACCGCGATTACCTCTTCGGTTGCCAGAAGGCGCACGCTGAGGTCTTGGTAGAAGCGCTCCTGCACCAGCTCGACTTTGGATTGGGCTGAAAGTAACAGCAGCGCCCAAAAAACCCCCACTCGATCGTGACGGTTGCTATGGCCGGACGAAGGAACTTTCTGGGTTTGGGCCCACCATTCGAGCAGCCGCTCTAGATCTAGCCAGTCGGTCCGATCTTGAAGCATTGGAAAGCGGCCGAGCAGCAGTGCTTCTAGCTCGCTTGCGAGTTCGGTAAGGTTTTCGTCGTGGGCGAGGGCCGCAATCGTGCGGGCGGCTTCTTGGTGGGGAATTGGGCGAGGGGCGACGCGGCGCGGCGTTGGGGCTGGGGCAGATTCGATAAATTCGGCAATTTCTTGAATCTGCTGGATGAATTCTTGCAGGGTAACCCGGCGCTTGCGGGGGGCCGGAGGGGCGGGCCGACGGCGTAGGCGATGCTCGAGAGGAATCGGGCGCTCGCCAACCAACTCCAACTGAACTAGCTCGTTCCAGTCGTCATTCCAGTCATCGAAATCTGCAGGTTCGAGCGCATCTGTTGATGGCTGGCGCTCGAACTGCTCGAGCGTGTCGGCTTTAAGCAGTACCAACATCGATGCCCACAAAAATGCCTGGCCCGATTGGGGTAGATCGGCGGCTTTGCCGTTGGCTTGCCCCATAAACCGATCGACCGCCAAGATCACATCGACATCCCAAGGATCGATTTCGCCGGTCTGAGCCAGTTCGATCAGCAGCGCGATGGCCTCTCGGGCAGAGCGAACGGTCATGACCTCGGCCTCCTGATGGATTTGCTAGTCGCTACTGTTGGCTTTCAAGCTGGTGTCCTTCGAGCCAGCGGTCTCGGCTGGCTCGGCCGCGGCCGGCCGCGCGGCCTCATCAGCACTCAGGAGGGGCTGTTGGCGTCGTTGGTCTAGTTCGGCCTTGACGACCTCTAGATCTTGAGAGAGGGCTTTAATCCGCTCGTCGCGCGCCCGCACCTCGCTGCGATCGCGGCCGACTTCAATTTGGCGCAGCAGGCGGTTCCAGATGACGAACATCCAAGACAGGAGCGCTCCGACCCCAGCCGACACCAGCAGAGCGAGTGCCAGGGGTACCGTCACCGCGCGACCCGGCAAGAAAGCAACGGTTACGGAGTCCGTGTTCTCCAGCCCGAAAATTGCCACTGCCAGACACAGAGCAAAAATAATCGCCAAGTTGATCTGTCGCATCATTTAGCCTCACTCGCACTTCGCATGCCGGTCTTGCCCTAGCAGCCGGTAAGAGCTTCAGATCTCGAGGACTGACTTCAACCGGATTGGGTTCCAAAACGCGGCGTTTCTTCGCCTAGCTTAGCGAGACGATAGGGAGCGCAGGCGGGCTAGCGCTGAAAACATTTATGTTTGCTTGCAATACCGGTGAGGTTTGACGGCTCGTGCGCGCGGACCCAATTGCCTGTAGTTTGAGAATTGTCAGTCGCTATCTTCAGTCATGATGCCCCCACTGCGATCGCCCTATGCCCGCTCCTTTTGGTCCCTGTCGGTGCAGGAGCGTCGGCTCTTGTGCATTCTGGCCCGGTTGTCTCAGCCCAGCGATGCCAGCGCACTTTGGCAAGCTGCCGGCGCCCAAGACTGGGGCAGCCTGCGCCGGCTCGTTCAAAAGCAGGCCGTACTGCAAGTGAGTCGGCAGCGCTATCGAGTGGCATCGGCGGGCCTGCGGGCCTGGCTGCTGCGCCATCGCTTGCTCGTGCCGGCACCGCCTTTCATTCCATAAGGCAAGCAGCTGCCCTACAGCCGTCCTGGCGACCCCAGCGTTTTCTCAGATTGCTCTTGTAGCTTGGGGGGACAATAATTGCCCGAACCCCTCTACAGCTATGCCCAATATTCCCAATAGAAAGTTCCTCGTGCCTGTTGCGATCCTCGCCCTTGGCGGAGTTGTTGCACCGGCTGCTAATTTCTTCAATAGCGACCGAGCCCTTACCCAGGTTCCTAGCCAGTCCCAAGTTTCTCAAATCATGGATGCAACCCGCCTCGATGCCATCCTGCGTCAGGAATCCCCTAGTGCCAGACGCCAGGGCAACCAATGGCAGCTCGATATTCGCGGCCGGCAATTATTGGTGATTGTCGACCCCACCAGAAATCGCATGCGAATTATTTCTCCTGTTGCCGACCTCAACGACCTCTCCTCCGATCAGGTCTTCAAAATGATGGTGGCTAACTTCCACACTGCCCTCGATGCCCGCTACGCGTTTGTGGGTGATGGTACGGTGGTGGCCCTTTTCCTGCATCCGCTGGGGTCCCTACAAGAAGACGACCTGCGCTCGGCCCTCCAGCAGGTTGCCGAGTTGGGGAACACCTTTGGAACCACCTATAGCAGTGGCGATACGCTCTTTGGGGCTCCACAAGAAGACGCCGCGCCCGCACCGAGCGACAACGGGGTTATTTAGGGGTCGAGGTTCGGGCTTGCCGAGCAGCGATAGTGCTGGTAGGGGACACCCAAGCGAAAGTACCCTTGGGGATTGAGTTGGCAGCGGCGATCGCCACCGAGCGAGAGCGCCTCGGGAAAGTCGGCTCGTCGCAGCTGCGGCCCGACGACCCACAGATCTTCTGCGGGTCGGTCTGTGGCAATATCGACAGGCAGCCGGGCCAACTCTTCCGGCCAATTTAGATCGCCCGCTGCGGTGCCCCGTTCGAGAAAGACGGCGCGAGTACTCGGCTCGGGGGTGCGGCGATCGTCGAGGGCCAGCAAAATGCTCGACCCCAGGGCCAGATCTAGAGGCTCACCGTAGGTGAGTGCTACGAGCAGGGGGGTCTCGGCAGTCTTCAAGCGAGCGGCGACTTGGCCGGGTAAGTAAGGTTTTTGAAAAGCCAGATCGAGCGCCACGCAGGAGGCCCCAACCAGACCTAAGGCCACCATGCCAATGCGCAGCGGACGTGCGAACCGACCGGGAGCGGCCAAGCCCGCCCCCAACAAGCAACACAACACGGGAAAGTAGACGTAGTTGTAGCGGGGTGCAACCGTGAGATCTTTGCCGAGCAGGTAAGCAATTCCCAAAAACTGCCCGATCGCCAGCAATACGAAGCCCCCGAGAGCGAGGGCGCGCCGTCGCTGCAGTGGCGGCCATTGCCGCCACCCCTGCTGCCACTGCAGTACCATGCCGCCGTAGAAGGCAGTTGCCGCGGCCAGCATCCCCACACCGCAGAGAACTTGCACGGGCAGGGACTGCCCCTCGATGGGCAACACCACGACCGCAACGACCCAGCCAGCGATAGACTGCAGTACCGGAGCGATGCCCTGGGGCTGCGGCAGCCAGGAGGCTTTCGGGCTACCAAAGTGGGCGACTGCCACGGGCAGCCACGGTAAGTAGCTTGCCCCCATAGCCAGCAAGGTCAGGCCGAGCCGCGGCCATCCGCGCGCCTGCTGCCGCCAGGTGGCAATTGCTACCACGCCAATCTGTGCGGCCAAAGCGACGGCAAAAAAATAATGCACGTAGCACCCCAAAGCATTGACAATGCCCCAGCAGAACCACACTCCCCAGCGCTGGCGAGCCGAAGCTAGAGCAACCGTGCAGCGCGCGGCGATTGCCACGAGCACTAGCAGCAGCGAGTACTGCCGCGCCTCTTGGGAGAGATAAACGCCAAAGGGCGACACGGCCATGATGGCCGCCGCCCACAGGCCCGCCCGAGGCGAAAACGTCGCTCGCCCGAGCCAATAAACTGCTGCAACGGCCACAACGCCCAACAGCGCCGGGAGCGAGCGCAACTGCCAAACGGTCGCCAAATCCGCACCAGCAAGCCAGCGGTACATCCCACAGAAAAAAAGCGGCGGGTGCGTGGACTCGCGCGCCAGCAGATCGCCAATTTGAGCGCAACTCGCCCCAGGCTGCCAGCGCACGAGTGCAGGTAAGACTGCCGGGTCGAAGGGAATCCCGACAGGGATATCGGCATAGCCGCGCCCGAACCCGAATACGGCTGTGGCAATCTCATCGGCCCAGAGGGGCTTGCTCGCCAGTCGCCAAAACCTTAGAACTGCTGCTAGGGCCAGTATTGCGAGCGCGGTCGCCCAATGCTTCGCTCGCGGGCCCGTCAACGAAATGCCTCCGGCAAAATCAACATGGCATCTCCAAAGGAATAAAACCGATACTCTAGCGCGATGGCCTCGCGGTAGAGGGCGAGCAGACGCGTGCGACCGATGGCCGCACTCACCAGCATCAATAGACTTGATTTTGGCAGGTGGAAATTGGTGATCAACCCATCGACGACGCGAAAGCGGTGGCCGGGATAGATAAACAAATCGGTCTTTCCCGCGAAAGGTGCCAACTCGCCGCCGGTTGCAGCGGCCGCACCTTCGAGCGATCGCACCACGGTCGTGCCCACGGCAAACACCTGGCCGCCGGCGGCCTTGGTCCGCTCGATCGCCGCCACCGTCGCAGCCGGCACATCGATAAATTCTTGATGCATGGTGTGGGCGGCGATCGCTTCAATTTCGACAGGGCGAAAGGTCCCTAGGCCCACGTGCAAAGTAACCGTTGCCCGCTCGATGCCCTTGGCAGCCAGGGTTTGCAGGAGTTCGGGGGTAAAGTGTAGGCCCGCAGTCGGCGCCGCGACAGCTCCCGGGCGCGTAGCATACACCGTCTGGTACTGGTCGGCGCGCGCGCGGCGCTCTGTGACGTAGGGAGGCAGCGGTACTTCGCCAAAGCGCTCGAGTTCGGGGAGGATGTCGCGATCGAAGGCCAAAACCCGTCCGCCAGTGGCGGCGTCGCGATCGACAATCTCAGCATGGAGGCGCTCTTCGGAGCCATCTCGCGCCACAAACGCGAGCTGCGCGCCTACAGGGAGGCGACGGCCGGGCTTGACCAAAGCCAGCCAGCGATTGTCGCCGCAATTTTCTAGGAGCAACACCTCAACGGCGGCCCCCGTGCTCTTGTCGCCGCGCAGCCGCGCCGGCATCACGCGCGTATCGTTGAGAACCAACAAGTCTCCTGCCTGCAGCCACCGAGGCAGATCGCAGAATTGCCCTTGGCTTGCCCGGTCGGAAGATTCGACGACCAATAGCCGCGATCGGTCCCGAGGCTCGACAGGACTCTGGGCGATACGCTCCGGTGGTAGGTCGTAGTCGTAACTCGAGAGTTGAAAGTCTTCGTCGGTAGCCATTGCGTTGCAGGGATTGATGAAAACGCAGTCTTCGAGGACCGGCGGATGGGTAAAGTTACCCAGCACAACAGGGGGATCTCACCCAGGCCAGGTGGGCTCGATCTTGGGAGACTAGGTATTGGGAGGGCAGAACCTCGAAATAGTCTGGGGTTCGCCACCAAATGTTATGGAATATCTTTACTTCTTAGCCAATGCTAGCCTGACCCTGCGGGTTGCCGAGTATCTGCGCGATCGCAGCCGCTACGGCACCGGATCGATGACTGTCATTCACCGCATCGACGGTTGGGTGGTGAAGGTAAAGTTCGAGCAATCCTTGTCGCCAGAGCGCGACGCCGATTTCCGAGCCTACATGGGCGAGCTGGGCATTTGCTATGAGGCCGACATCCGCCTGCAAATGGCACTCTGGAGCCTGGAGACCGGCCAGTCTGCCGTCGAAGTCATGCGCCGCTACCAAGTTGCCGTCGTCTCTCACGGCAGCCCTGACTGCGAGGAGATTGAAACCTTCCGCCAGCAGTTTTCCCAAGGCTTGGGCTATCGCCCGGAGACGCTTGCCTGAGGTATCAGGCAATCTCGATCGCCTGATAGTCTGTCAAAGTAAGCTCCCAGCTACCCCGCTGCTGCGGGTACCCCAGCACGATGGGTGCCGGAGATTCGGATCTCTTATCCGCTTCAACCCGTCGCCCGCTGACCCGAGCGAGGTAGAACTCGCAGGGCAGCTCGGCCCAGAGAGGGTGCCGGCTCAAAAAAAGCAGCGCACTCCGGTGCAGGCGAACTTGTTTGCGAGAGTCGATTGCCAACAGGCCACCGGCATCCCAGTTACCGCCGCTGCGGGTTTTGACCTCAACAAACTGGAGAACCCCAGTTGTCGTGCGAGCCACCAGATCCAGCTCGCCCCACCGACAGCGCCAGCGCCGCGCCAGAATGGCAGCCTGCTGCTGCTGCAGCCAATGCGCGACCAGGGTTTCCCCGAGTTCTCCGAGATCGTCGGTCATGGCACGCAAGCTGATAGGATAGCGACAGCAAAATGTGTAGCCAATTTAGCCAAAGCCCGGCCATACCGCTCATGTTCGAGACGATTCTTTCAACCGGTTTTTCTGCTTGGCATCGGCTCTTGAAGAGCGTCCTTGTCATTTTTGTTGCAATTTCTATTGCAATTGTTGTCGGGGTACCCTCCGCAGCTGCCCAGCAGTACGACAAAGACAACTTGTCTGGTGCCGATTTCTCCGGTCGCGATTTTAGCGGCGCTAACTTCGTGCAGACAAACCTGCGGGATGCGACTCTCAAGGGCACGAACTTTACCGGAGCGCTGATGTTTGGGGTCTTCCTCGACGGTGCGGATCTCGAAGGCGCCAACTTCAGCTTCGCAACCCTCGATTCGGCTCATTTTGACAGAGCCAACCTAAAGAAGGCGGTCTTAGAAGGCGCCTTTGCCTTTAACGCGACCTTCAAGGGTGCCGACATCGAAGGTGCCGACTTCACGGACGTGCTCATGCGCGACGACCAGCTGCGCCTGTTGTGCAAAGTCGCTAGCGGCACGAATCCCACCACCGGCCGCGAGACGCGCGAGACGCTGCTGTGCCCTTAGACGCACTACGTATGTCATCAGCGCTCTAAAATCTCCGCGAGCGAGAACTGACGCTGGCGGCGCAGTTCGAGGGCTTGGTGCTGGGCCTCATAAAAAGCTTTGTAGTAGTAGTTGCGCCGATCGCTCTCGGTGACGGGGTCGAGCTTTTGCCATTGCTCCAAGCAGTATTGCTTGTGCTGCTCGCAGGCAACTTGCTCCATCGTGGCAACTGCCGCCCGCACCACCAGCGCCGGGCGATCGATCTCCCGCGCTCGCGTCTCATCGAGCACGAAGAGCGGCACGAGTTTCGTTGCCCGCTCGGGCTCTTGGCTGGCACGGTCCTGCAGGCGCGGCAAAAAGTCGGCATCTGGCTCAATTTCCGCGATAATTTGCCACAAAAAGCGATGGGCTGCGATATTAAAGATGAGGTCTTTTTCCTCTAAAAGATTGTCAATTTCGCGGCGATAGGACGAGCAATGGAGATAAACGCGCAGCAAGAGCGATTCTGCTCGCTCTAAGAGGGCATTTTCTGCTTTTTGCTGGAGCTTGCTCGCTTTGTCGGCTGCGGTCGCCGCTCTGCTGCTTTTGGGTTTGACGCGCTTGTGGTGGCGCTTGATTTCGCTGAGGAGATTATCGCTATAAAGGGCAATCGAGCGCGAATTGCCCCGGCCCAAGCGCTCGGCACAGACACGAATGTAGTGAGCGCGCTGGTTGGCATCTTCTAGGCGAGCGAGCAACTTCACCATCGCCCCGGCCACCGCCTGGAAACGATCGGCCTGGGAGAGATCTTCGTCGGCGAGCAGCCGCTCGATTTGCCAGTCGAGCCAGAGGGGCGCGCGCTCGAGAAGCTGCCGGTACAGATCGGCGCCGTTGGGGTGGGATTTGAGAAATTCGTCGGCATCTTTGCCATCGGGCAAGTTGAGCACCCGCAATTGCACCTGCCCGGAATAAACCAAGCTCTCAAGATCGCCGATCGCCCGTTGCGTTGCTGCCACCCCAGCTTTATCGGCATCAAAATTCAGGACCGCTTGCTTGGAATCGGTGTAGCGCAGCAGTAACCGTAGCTGCCCTTGGGTAAACGCCGTTCCCAAGGACGCCACAGCATACTCGATTCCGGCAGCATGGAGGGCAATGGCATCAAAGTAGCCCTCCACTACAACGGCGCGATCGCACTTCCCGATGGCTTGCTTGGCTCTGTCTAGCGCGAATAGGGTTTTGCTCTTATCGAAGAGCGGGGTCTCGGGAGAGTTTAAATATTTCGGTTCTTCATTGGTGAGGGTGCGGCTGCCAAACCCAATCGGGCGGCCTTGAGCGTCGCAGATGGGTATCGTCAGGCGATTGCGGAAACGGTCGTAGTAGCCCGAGCCAGATTTGCGCGGTTGAATTAAACCCGCTTGCTCGACCAGGGCGACGGAGTATTTTTTTTGCTCGACTAGATACCGGTACAGCGTGTCCCAGCCCGCCGGCGCGAAACCGATTTGGAAGCTTTCGATTGTCTGGTTCGAGAGCTGGCGCTCTTGCAAAAGGTAGTCGAGGGCAGCTCGGCCGCCGGGCTGGTTGAGGGCGTGTTGGTAGAAGCAGGCGGCGAGGGCGACGATTTCGTAGAGCTGCTCGCGCAGGGTGAGCTGGCGCTGCAGTTCTTGGCGCTCGCGGGGTTCTATCGTTTGCACCGGGACCTGGTAGCGCCGGGCCAAATCCAAGACGACATCGCTAAAGCTGCGCTTGTCGAGTTCCATCAAGAACTTGTAAACATTTCCCCCCGCCCCGCAGCCGAAGCAGTAGTAGAGCTGCTTGCTGGGGCTGACGCTAAAACTGGGGGATTTTTCTTCGTGGAACGGGCACAGGCCAACGTGGTCTTTGCCACGCTTGCGCAACACGACGCGATCGTTGATGACATCGACGATATCCGCACGCTGGCGAACGGCTTCGACGGTATCGGGGTGAATGCGCGGGGCTTCCATGGGGCTCGGGGGGGCTCGGGCCGACCGCTCGGCTCTAGGGCTATATCAACAGTGAATCAGTTGACTCAACTTAGCGTGCAACGTTTCCGACAATCCTAGCTGCTGCAGGCGATCTCGCTTGCAGCTTCGCAAGCTGCAACCCACCCACTCGGGTCTCTAGAGGTGGTATCACCTACTCCTAGTCGGGCGCGCGACCGCAGGAAACAATAGTGGTGAGATGCATTTTGCCCTAACTTCTCGAGCTTAGGGGCGCGGTCTGATGGGCACTCAACCGACCCGACGCCGATCGACCGACCGCAACAACGTATCTCTCTAGGTACCCTCGCGGACTAGGCTGGCGGCAATCTTTACTGCCTCACGCAGATAATTTACGCTTCCTTTGACGGTTGAAGGCGAGCAGCCCCAGCAGGAGTAGCGTCATTGCGACTGCGGTAATCGAGATCGTTGGGTCGCCAGCATGGCGTAGCGCGATCGCAATATAAGCCCAAGCAAACACCAAGACAAAGGGCACATCTTGCAGGGTCACGGCGATGCTTCCCGCCACAACAGTGCCAGTTACCACCATAATTGCCGTCCAAACCGCGTCGCTGAGACCCCAACCGCCCCAGCCTGCTGCGTGCAACGCGCTCGCCACGTTCGTGATGGTCGCTACCGAGATCCAAGCCGTGTAAACGCTGAAGGGAATCCGTACCAACCAGCGCTGCCGCCAGGAAGGTCGCTCTTTGCCAATGCCAAGATTGCAGTAGATCCCCAGCAGTGGGAATAGAATCCCTAACATTGGCAGGATTGAGAGGGCAAAGAGTTTCAGGGTAAAGCAGAAAATCCAAATCATTTGGGCGATGCAGGCTACAACGAGCAACGCGTTCCTGCGCCAGAAGTCCGGATTGCGCTGCTGAGTCGGCTGCAGCTGATAGATACCGTAGGCAATCAGTCCGGTGTAAATCGGACCCCAGATGATGAAGGCGTAGTTAGCAGGCGTGATTAGTACTCCTGCAAGCAGGGTGTTGGCGATCTCGCCGACATTCTGACCGCCCGGGGGAAAGAAATTAGAGAGGGTGTTAACGAGTAACGTGGCAACGATGAAGATAAAAGTTGCGATTGCAAGTCCCGGTCTGGATTTACGATCTTGCATGATTCCCAGGCTGAGTTTGTCGCCTTTCGATATCGAGCGGTCCTATAAAGTGGCGATGCTCTAGAGCCGGCCAATAAGTAAGGCAATGATGGTTCGGTTTGCAGGCACCCGAGCGTGCAATTTAGGTTGGGTGGTTACGAGAGGACCCGTGACAAGCTGGGTGTCGGCCGCCAGATAGCTAACCCATTGCGATCGCCGGCTTGTCAAGTTTTGCCTGGGCGGCGAGCACCTCTTGGCGGGCGCGCCGGTCGATGTCGAGGATATCTTCGAGCGTGGGAGACTGCCTGTTGTCAGAAGCTAGGCGATCGCAGGCGGTTTCGATCGCCCGTGGAATATCGAGGAAACGAATTTTTTCTTCCAAAAAGAGCGCTACGGCTTGCTCGTTGGCAGCGTTGAGGGCGGCAGGCATGAGGCCGCCCGCCCGCCCCGCCGCATAAGCAAGCTGCATGCAAGGATATTTTTGATGGTCGGGCTCGCGGAAGGTCAGGCTGGCTGCCCTAACGAGATCGAGCGGCTCCCAGTCGGTGTAAAGGCGATCGGGCCAAGACAGGGCATAGAGCAGCGGCAAGCGCATATCGGGCCAGCCGAGTTGGGCGAGCATCGAAGTGTCTTGGACCTCGATGAGGGAGTGAATGATGCTTTGAGGATGGATGACGATATCGATGCTGTCGTAATCCATGCCAAATAGGTAATGGGCTTCGATGACCTCTAGTCCCTTATTCATAAGGGTGGCAGAATCGATCGTGATCTTGCGGCCCATCGTCCAGTTAGGATGCTTGAGGGCATCGGCGATGGTTACTTCAGCGAGCTTCTCCACCGGCCAATCGCGAAACGAGCCTCCCGAGGCTGTCAGAATAATTCGGCGCAGGCCCCCGGCAGGCACGCCTTGCAGGCATTGAAAGATTGCCGAGTGCTCGGAGTCGGCAGGCAAAAGCTTGACGCCGTACTTCTCGACCAAAGGCAGCACCACTGGCCCGGCTGCGATGAGGGTTTCTTTATTGGCGAGGGCGATATCTTTACCCGCTTCAATTGCGGCAATCGTCGGTAGCAGGCCCGCACAACCGACGATACCCGTGACGACGCTTTGGGAGTCGCCGTAGCGAGCCACCTCCGCAACGCCTTCGGCCCCAGCGAGCAAAATAGGGGCCTCGTCGAGGTCGCCAATTGCTGCCTCGAGTTCGGGGAGCTTTTCAGGATAGAAGGTTGCTGCAATTTGGGGGCGAAACTGGCGAATCTGAGCGGCCAGCAGCTCGATATTGCGCCCAGCGGCCAGACCGACCGCGCGGAAGCGATCGGGATACTGGCTGACAATTTCGAGGGTCTGGGTGCCGATCGAACCGGTGGAGCCAAGAATAGAGATGGGTTTCACGGTAACGCCTGCTAGCTACGCGCTTCGTCGTACTTGAGTGCTGTCTCCCTCAAACCTATAGGGTTTGGGGGAGCTTTGCAAACAGCCGGCTCGGGTACCATCTGCCTAGGCGGCACTTTCGAGGGGATTGGCAGCAGCAGTAGCAGTGCCAGAAAGGGTATCGAGGGCGGCTTTGAGGTCTTGGGCGAGCTGCTTGGCGGCAGTTTTGGGCGTCCGTACGTCGTAGGCAGCCGTATCGATAGGCTCGCCGATGCGAATGCGCACCTGGCACCCCCGGCGGGGGTAAGTTTGGGAGTACTGCATGGACACTGGCAGAATCTTGACGCTCGGTGCGTCTGCTTTGCGATGGCCTTGGGCTTGTAGAGCAATGCGGGCCACGCCAGGCTTGAGGGGTTGCACCTCCGGGGTGCGAAAGATGTTGCCTTCCGGAAATACCGTCAGCATTTTGTCGTTCTCAAGCAGCTCGACGCTCGTGCGAATGCTACTGAGGCCCGGATTTTCCGGATCCACGGGGAATCCTCCCATGCGTCGCATGAACCAGCCTTGCAAGCCCTTTGTTTCGTTGGCAGAAATCATAAAGTAGGGGCCGCGATCGCCGGCAAAGCGCCCGACCGTAAACGGCACCAAGATACCGTCCCAACGGGAGCGGTGGGTGGGGGCGACGATCGCCGGTCCCTCGTTAGGAATGAATTCGCGGCCCTCAATCTCAATCTTGCCAAAATAAGCCGGCAAAACTAGAAAGCGAGCCAGAGGATAGAGGATACGGCGCAACCAGAGGGCAATGCGAATATCAGTGGTGGGCTTGGGATCGGTCATGGAGAGGAGTAAGAAGAGTTGTCTTTTACTACATTCCCAGCCTAAGGCTGCGACGAGCCCGCTCCCCTGCTGTCAGGACACTTATTGGGTTGGCACGGGCAGAATTCCCCTAGCGGGCAGGGCGAGATCGGCGCGGAAAGTCGCTCTCGTCATAAATCTCGCCGACCAACTCCTCGAGAATATCTTCTAGTGTAATTAACCCGACCGTGCCGCCGTATTCGTCTACCACCACTGCCAAATGCCAGCGCTGCTGCAGCATTTCGCGCAGCAGCGGGGCCAAGCGCTTGGTCTCAGGAATAAAGATAGGAGGGTCCATCACCGCAGTCACGAGGGCGCGGTCGCGCACTTCTATTGCCAGACCGTGCAGGTGTCGCAGCGCCTCTTTGAGATTGACAATGCCCTCGATGCAATCTTTAGACTCACCTTGAACGGGAATGCGAGAATACCCCGTGGCCAGCGACAGCTCCACCAATTCCGAGAGTGTTGCCGTCTGCGCGATAGTCTGCATCTCGATGCGCGGCTTGACTACATCTTTGGCCCGCAGGCGATCGAGCATGAGGGTCTTGTTGAGCAGTTGCTGCCGGTAAAAATCGAGCTTGCCTTTGCCGCCAAGCAGTTCGATGGTGAGTTGTAAATCGGCGAGAGATTCGCCCCCCTCGGTGCCGGTCGTTCCTAGCAGTCCTTGAAAGAGACGGATCGCGCGTTGGGTCGTTTGCTCGAATATATAAATGATGCCGACGGCCGAGAGCAGCCGCGAGAGCAGATAAATCGGCCGCACGGCCCACTTAAAAACCGGCATCACATTGTTGATGGCCAGCGATTTGGGCGTGATTTCCCCAAACACCAGCACCAAGACTGTCACCACGCCCGTAGCGATCGCCAAGCCGGCCCGCCCCAACCAAACCGCAAACAGATTGGTTGTGAAAGTTGTGGTGATGATGTTGACGAGGTTGTTACCCAACAGCAGCGTCGTGATGAAGCGCGCGCGCTTCTCGAGGACGAGGCGAAACATGCCACCGGGATCTCCTTGGGACCGGATCAAGCCGCGCAGCTTGAGATCGTCAAGGGCCGTGATAGCGGTTTCCGAGCCCGCAAAGAAGGCCGAAAGCAGTAACATCACGAAAATGACGGCCGAGTCGAGCCAGGCTTCCCCCAAGATGGGGCTCGCCTCGACCTGGGCCAGCACGAGCACGCAGCGATCCATCCATCCAGCGATCATCCAGCAATCATCCAGCAATCATCCAGCGTCCCACCGGGGATGCCTGCAATGTGTAGGTTGCGATCCAGAAAAGCACGAGAGGCCCTAGAACGCATAGGCGACTTGCAGAGCCCACCAAACCAACGCGCCAATGCTTCCCAAAATGATGACAGCCGAGAGAGCGACAACCAGGGGCCGGTCGGCACCCTCAAATTTCATGGCCCCGCGATTGAGATCGGACATTTTTTGATAAACCCCTCGCAGTACGGTCGAGTAGAGTGCTCGCGCAACATTCTAGCAAGGGGCTCGGCTATTGCTGCACGCAGGATAATCTGAAGATTTAGAAGTCTATCTTTTAGGGTAGTTAAAAAGATCGGTCGAGTCGATTGACATAGCCTTGTATTAAATAACTTTGCATTGGGCCGTTTTTTTTCAGATCGCGTCTCAGGAAACTCGTGGAAATTATGATTAAAGGCGCTTAAATCGGGGGAAGGCTTCTGCAAAACTGATAGGGAAAAGTCTTGAGAGGGCCCATGGCAATTGCAGCAACGTTTCTAGATGAAATCACCCATGACATCCCTTCCCAAAATTGGGGTCCCAGAGAATGGGCGCAAGATTTTGATGCCATGCGGGCCGTTGGCATCGATACGGTTATTCTCATTCGAGCGGGTTACCGACAGCGCGCTACCTTCGAATCCAAGGTTCTGCAGGCGCGAATCCCCGGCATGCTGCCAGCCTACGTCGATTTGGTGGACTTATTTTTGACCGAAGCCGAACGCTGCGGCATGGATTTTTTCTTCGGTACCTATGATTCTGGTGATTGGTGGCATGCCGGGCAGTATCGAGAAGAACTCGAAATCAATCAAGCATTTTGTGAAGAAGCGGTCGCACGCTACGGCGATCGCGCTGCCTTTGCGGGTTGGTATATCAGCCACGAGATCGATACCTACAACCCCGGCATGATGGGAGTCTACGAAGCTCTAGCCGCCCACCTGCGCGCTCTCAGGCCACTGCCAATTTTGATGTCTCCTTATATCAAGGGTGTCAAACAATTTGGCGCAGAAGCAATTTCCCTAGCAGATCACGCACGCGAGTGGGAGCAAGTTTTTGCCCGCCTGGAGGGAGTCGTTGACATCGCGGCCTTCCAGGATGGCAACGTGCCCCTAGCAGAGTTGCCGGCTTATTTGCGCGTCAATCGCGAGCTAGCCGAGCGCTACGGCCTGCGCGCCTGGGGTAACGTCGAATCCTTCGATCGGGACATGCCTATTAAGTTTCCACCCATCGACTTTCAAAAATTCCGCTACAAAATCGAGCGCGCGCGGGCAGCAGGTCTCGAGAAACTCATAACCTTCGAGTTTTCCCACTTTATGAGCCCGAATTCGAGCTATCCAGCCGCCCGCCATCTCTATACCCGCTATCGGGAGTGGCTCGGGCTGCAGGGAATGCCCTAGCCGCAGAGCGAGCGCTGCAGGTGGCGTAAATTAAAGGGCAGCACGACCTGAATGCCCTGGCGCAGCAGCAGGGCCGGAAGGGGGCGAGGCAAGCGTGCCGAAACATCGTAGGTCACCAGGGTGCCCCCACCAAGGGGTGCGGCCTGCAACTCGGCTGCAAAGCGAGCTAGGGTACCGCGCACCTGCCGAAATGTCATGCAGTAGGGCGAGCGCGATCGCATGCGCAGGTAAGTCTCGACTTTGGGTGCGAAGCCGAGAAATTGAAACCCAGCAGCTTGATACAGGAGCGAGCCATCGGGGTCGTCAAGCTGCTGGCTCTCAGAGAGGCTAGGCAGCAATTTCGTCCAAGCGCTATAGTCACCCAAGCGATTCCAAACCCGCTCTAGGGGCTGAGGAACGTGCAGATTCGCTCTTACCAGAGCGCCCCACTCAGTCACGGTGTCTGCCTGGATGAGGATCTCTCCGGATGTCAGACGGATTGCTTGTTCGGCATCGAGGGACGGAGGATGCGATGCCAAGCTCGGGCACTGCCCGCTCGTTGAGTAGATCTCGCCAGAAGTTGCTACCACGCTCACCCTCCTTTAGTGCCTGAGTCGCACCCTGCTAGTGCTCATGGTAACTGCTGCTCGGATTATTTTGTGTAGTGCCCATTACGATTTGCAACAGCAAGATTAGATAAATACTAAGCCCAAAGGGCCCTTAGCGAACCCTCGATCTGTAATTCGTGCTGGCTGGCGTTTGTATCTTGGATGTCAGAACGGTCTCACGGCGGAGACTGTCGGTCCTCTGAGGGAGTTTCTTCCCGAGCCCGCTCGGCCGGCGAAGGTGCGATCGCGCGCGCGATCGCCTCCTTGAGAAATCGTTTGAGAAACTCCTCCTGTTGCTCTTGGCGAAATTGCTCTTTGACAACTTCGGCCATGCCACCGTCGCCCCAGTCGCGATCGTGCCGAAAATACTCGATGAAGCTTTTTCCGGCGATGCGCGTTAAATAGGCGGCAACAACAGCTTGAATGGCCTTGCCAGCGAGATAGGCTGCCACGGATAGCTCCAGAGCGGTGGCCAGCACGCGTATGGCGCTCTTGACAATGCCCAAGCCAATCATGGTTTTCCCCAGCGATCGCGCGAGTTCGCGGGCGCGCTCCCAATCGAGGTCGCAACCATAAATACGCCCTAGCTCGCGCACCATTTGCGCGTTAATAGCGGCCGTAGCAATCATATCGACGACAGGCAATGGGGTTGCAGCAATGACCCCCGCGCCGATCCACTGGTAGCGGGCGACGAGTCGTTCGGCTTGGGCCAGGCGCTGGCGATCGAGGAGCGCGCGCGTCTCGGTGTCGAGCTGCTGGGCCTGGAGCAGCACGTTGTCGGCAACCAAGATCTCGCCATCAGCTCGCAGGATGGCAGCAAGGCGCCGAATCAGGGGCAGGACCTTGGGGCTGGGTCGTGCGAGTCCGCCTTCGGCCAGGGCGACAGGCTGGGGATTTGCCGCGATGGCAACAACATCACCAGGGGCAATCGTCTCGGCCACGCGCTGTCGCAGCCCCTGTAAAATAGCCGCGCGCTCCTCAGCAGGGTACAAATCGATCTTGTTGAAGACAAGTAGCGATCGCTTGCCCAGCGCGGCTAACTGCAGCAGGGGCTCCCACTCAGAACGATGGAGATCGTTGTCAACCACAAACAGCAAGAGGTCGGCTGCGCAGGCGAGTTTCCGAGCGGCCTCAGCGCGTTGGCTGCCAGCAGAACTCGCTTCGAGAATTCCAGGGGTGTCGGTAATGAGAATGCGGCGCTCTAAGCCGACCAGATCCAGGGCATAGGTCGCGCCCGCAGTCGTCGTTCCCATGGGTGCGCCTACCTCGCCTACCATTTGTCCCATCAAGGCGTTGATCAGGGATGTCTTGCCAGCAGATCCGGTGCCAAAAACTGCAATTTGCCACTCTTGGCGGGCGAGCTGGGTGGCAATCTCCCCAACGCGCGCCCGAATTAATGCTTGCAGGCGGCCATCTTGCAGATCTTCGAGTCGAGAGCCGACTGCCTCTAGCGTGGCTGCTACGGCTCCAGCTTTTGTGGTGGGGATGGTTCGCCGGGTCTGCTGGCGACGCTTGCGACCGCCGCGCCTACTGAAGAGACTATAGGCCCCCAAGCCCAGCGCTCCCAAGAGGCCCACCAAAATGGCAACCAGTACCGAGTTGGCCAACCACGGAGCGGTCAGTGCGATGCGCGCGTAGAAGTCCGCAAGGCTGCCGACCAAAACAATTGCCAGCAGCAACACCAGGATGAGGCCAACAACTCCAGCGACTGCGCGCAGCCTGGGCATATCACGACGATGCGCTATACAGAAAGACAATCCAATCCTAGTCGGAGCCGATACCGATGGGCGAAGCAAAACGCCGCCGCGAGCACTTGGGAGACCGCTACGGTCAGCCCGAGCCGAAGTATCTGGGGATTTTCGACCCCAGCCAAAAAGAAAAAGTCCAGACCACGGCGATCGACCTGCTGATCCTGGGCGCCATCACGATTTTTATAACGCTGCTGGTGTTTGCTTTTCTAGGACCTAAAATCGGGCTCTAGGGCAAAAATAGCTCTCCTCGCGCGATGGGCAACACCCGCCCTCCCACGCTGACTGCTATCCCGGTTGCTGTTTTAGACGCTTCTAAAAACAACAATGAAGGGCGCTGGATCTCGTGGCCCTGTTCGACCTGAATGTCGACCGTAGCGTCGCCAAAATACTCGACTTCGGTTAGGTAGGCGGCCAGGCAACCGTTAGCGCTGCCCGTTGCCGGGTCTTCTGGAATGCCTAAGTAATCGCAGAAGACCCGGACGCTGAGGTGATTGTCCGGATGTCGGGTCTCCGGGCTAAAAACTAGGATGTTTTTAGCCGTTGTCGCGGCCACGAACTCAAAGTAAAGATCGCGCCGCACGCAAATCGCTTGCAAGATTCTCAGGCTCGCGACGGGCACGATGAAAAACGGTAGCCCCGTCGAGACTTCTCGCACCGGCCAGCGCCCGTCAATATCTTCGGGGGCGAGGCCCAACACTTCGGCCAAACGAGCCACCCGCTCCGCGCTTGCTGGCGGGCCCAACTCGGGCTGAGGCTGAGCCATCCAGACGACCTCATTGCTGCGGTCGAAGCGTACGGCAATTTGACCTATCTCAAGATCGATTCGTAGCTGTGACTGCGATTCGGCGGCGACAAAGCGATCGACGATCGCCGCTGTCCCCAAAGTCGGGTGCCCGGCGAAAGGAATTTCCGCTGCTGGGGTAAAAATTCGTACCGGCCAGCCACCCGTATCTGCCTGCGGGCGATCGGCTAGAACGAAAGTTGTCTCCGAATAATTCATTTCCCGGGCGAGTTGTTGCATTTGCGCTGCGGGCAATCTGCCTGCCCCAACGAATACAGCAAGTTGATTGCCCGTAAAATGATTGACGGCAAACACATCGGCAATGTAAAAATGTATCGCGTCGCGCACGTTTGCAGCCATTATGGAAACTCTGCCTCTTCGGACATTCTGCGGGGCGATCGGCACAGCAGCTTTCCTACGCCTCGATTCTCGCTGACTCCTGTTTATCCGCGCTTGGCAGGAGAAGTCGGGCAGAGGTCCTAGGCCCTGCGGAGCAGCTGCACTCGGATCGTATGTGTCGAGTAATCTGGAGGGCGGCTCACATTCCCCTTAAGGGTTTTTCATTGTGGTCAAACTTTCCATCATCACCCAGTTCTACCCACCCGATTACGCTGCCACGGGTCAGCTTATTGAGGAGTTAGTCACTCAGCTTGCGCTGCAGGGAATGCAGGTCCAAGTGCTCACCGGCCAGCCTGGCTACGGCCAGCAGCGCCAACTCGCGCCACCAGTTGAAAATAACCTGCCACTGACAGTTCGTCGCTCTCGCACCTCCCGCTTGTGGCCGCATCGCATCCGCGGCCGCGCGATCAACGGCTTGCTTTTTTGCTTGCGCAGCGCCCTGCGGCTCCTCAGGCCTTCCCGCCGGGGAGATATCATCTTGGTGACGACCGAACCTCCCTACCTGCCCTTTATTGCTTATCTCATTCATCTGCTTTTCCGCCAGCCTTACGTCTGTCTCCTCTACGACCTCTACCCAGATGTTGCTGTTTGCCTCGATGTCATTCCTACCAATCACTGGTTGGTGCGCCTCTGGGACTGGCTCAACTGCTGCACCTGGAACCGCGCTAGCGCGATTGTCACCCTGAGCCCGACGATGAAGGATCGATTGACGAGCAAATGCCCGTCAATCGCTGACAAGGTGGCCGTCATTCACAGCTGGTCCGATCCCCGCCATATCGTGCCCAAGGCAAAGACCGATAATCCCTTCGCCTGCAAACACGACCTGACCGACAGTTTCGTCGTCCTCTATTCGGGCAATATGGGACGCTGCCACGATATCGACACTATTTTGGCGGCCATGGTCGAACTTCGCAACGATCCCGTTCGGTTTGTTTTTATCGGAGGGGGAGCCAAGCGCTCGGCCTGCAAGGCTGCCGTTGAGGCAGCCGGTCTCGAAGCGACGAGCTTATTCTTGCCATTCCAAGATAAAACAGTCTTACCTGACTCTCTTACTGCCTGCGATTTGGCCCTCGTATCTGTCTCTAAGCGTATGGAGGGGCTTGTCGCACCCAGCAAACTATACGGAATTCTAGCTGCCGGGCGAGCCGTTGCGGCAATTTGCCAGCCAGAATGCTATCTCCACGAGCTACTTGCGGCAGCCCAGTGCGGGCGCGCTTTTACCAATGGCGACAGCCACCAGCTGGCGCTCTACATCCGCGAGCTAATCGCCGATCCCGATCGCTGTGCGAGGCTCGGTCGTAGCGGCCGGGACTACCTAAAGAAAAACTTCACTCCCGAACGGATCGCCCATCAGTATGCCAAAGTTCTAACAGAATATGCCTAGATTTGGCAGGTAAGTTCTTTTGCTAAGCTAGGGACGGCTTATGTTGAGTCCCGTGCTTCTTGGATATCTGAAGCTGCGTTGCAGGCATTTCTTGCTATATTGTCGAAGCCATTCGCGTACCCGAATCTTAAGAGTCGCAAAATCACATGACTTCTCTGCCGACTTCATCAACACCCCCTTCTAAATCTGCATCGAGCAATGGCCTGGCTTTGGCAGGAAGCGGTAGTAGTAA
The DNA here is from genome assembly GCA_964435975.1 of uncultured bacterium. Taxonomy (GTDB): domain Bacteria; phylum Cyanobacteriota; class Cyanobacteriia; order Cyanobacteriales; family Rubidibacteraceae; genus CAYTBI01. Next base: position 18,163 of record CAYTBI010000022.1, on the reverse strand, counting down.
TAAGGGGAATGCCCCTGAAGAAGATGGCTTTAATCCGCGGGCAGCTTTCCAGGTCGCCCGCAGACGGTGGTGGCTGATTGTTTTGGTTGCTGGTTTGGTGGGCGGCTTCCAGTGGTATCGCGTGCTCAAGCAACCCTCGCGATATCAGAGTCAAGCAGAGCTCCTGGTCGAACCAATTGCTGGCGAGCAAGAGGTCGCCCAACTCAATGAGGTGATCACTACGATACGGTCTTCAGGAATTGATTATCCAACGCAGATCGAAGTGCTCAAAAGCTCTAAGGTGATGCGGCCGATTCACGAGAAGCTCTCCAAAGATCCGGACCTGAAGCAGTTTGGTGGCAGCTTGTCTTACGGGCAGCTCGTCGGGAACCTAAAAATTTTTCGCCTGGGCGAAACCAAGATTCTGCGACTCTTCTACGAGGACAATGATGCCGACCGGGCCCAGCTCATTCTAGATAAAATCGTTCGGGAATACATACTGTACTCGGTTGAAGAGCAAAAGCTCGGCCAGAGAGAGGGTCTGAGCCTCGTCGAGCGCCAGCTCCCGAACTTGTACGATCGCGTCGATGGCGTTCAAGAGCGTTTGGAAACCTTCCGTCGGGCAAACAATGTCATCAATCCAGTGGCGCTAGGCGAAAGCCTTACCGCGAGCTTGACGACCATTCGCGAGCAGCGCGGTGCCGCTCGCGTCGCACTGCAAGAGGCAGAATCGCTCAAGGCTAACCTCGAGCAGCGCCTGGGAGTGGCGCTTCCCGAGGCGATCACCACAGTTACCTTAGGCGAGTCGCCGCGATATCAAGGTTTCTTAGCCGAGCTGCAAGAAATCGAAACCGAAATCGCCCTAGAGCTGACCCGCTTCAAACCCGAGTCTCCCAACATTCAAGTTCTCGAAGAGCGGAAGGCCACGATTCAGGCGCTGTTGACCCAGGAGGCGAACGCGATCCTCGGCGATCAGCCCATCCCAGACATTCCGACCGATACAGATAGCGCGAGCGCCCAAGAGCGCTTGGCAGTTTCCAACCCGATCCGCTTGCAATTTACCCAGCAACTTGTCGATGCAACTAACAGCATTGAGACGCTGAAGGTGCGTCAGGAAGCCCTGGCCGCGGCTGAGAGTCGGATTCGCAGCTCTCTCGATGAGATTGCAGAACTCGCCCGCAGCTACCAAAACATCGAAATCGAACTCGACGTCGCCACCCAAAGCCTGAACCGCTTTTTGGCCTTGCGCGAGCGCTTTCAGGTCGAATCCGTGCAAAGTACATTGCCTTGGCAGGTCCTAGAGAGTCCCCACGCCGGTACCCTAATTTCGGGGGATCTCCAACGGGGTCTCGCGCTGGGCGTGCTCGTCGGTCTGGCAGCCGGAATTGCAGCAGCCTACCTTGCAGAAAAGATCGACACAAAATACCATTCTCCCGAGGTTCTCAAAGAATCCACCGGACTTCCCCTGCTGGCAGTCATTCCCTTCCAACGCGGCTTGCAGAGTCCATCATTATCCGCACCCAAGTCGGGCGGTCGCCGCAACAGAGCACTTAAAGCCGGCGACACCGAGGCTAACGAGGAGCGGGAGCGCTTGCACATCTCACAAGAGAACCGCTCGTTTCCCTTTCAGGAGGCCTTCCGCTCTCTACAAACCAACCTTGCTTTTATGAACCCGGGTCGTCCCCTGCGAACGGTGACGATTAGCTCGTGCATTCCTAAGGAGGGGAAGTCGACAACCTCTACGTACCTGGCTCAGGCAGCAGCAGCCATGGGGCAAAAAGTACTGCTGGTAGATGCGGATATGCGCCGTCCGAGCATTCACCAGTTGATGGAGCTGCCCAATACCTGCGGGCTCTCAAACGTCATCTCCACAACTAAGCTTAACGCCAATGGCGACATCGAAGAATCGCCCCTACTCCTGCCGGGCAATGCCATTCAGACATCACCGCTAAGCGACAATCTCTACGTGTTGACTTCGGGCCCGACCCCGCCTGACGCCGCTCGCCTGCTGTCCTCTCAGGTGATGACCGCGCTGATTGCTGAGTGGAAAAAAGAAGGGGCCTTTGACCTGGTTGTTTTTGATACGCCACCTCTGGGCGGCCTGGCGGATGCCAAGCTGCTGGCTACCAACACCGATGGCTTAATCATGGTCGTGGGCCTAGGAGTCGTCGATCGCTCCCTGCTGCGGGAGGTGTTAGATGGCCTGAAGCTATCTCGCAGCTCGCTGCTAGGGATTTTGGCCAACTCCCGCAAATCTGCAAGTGTCGATACGTCCTACCATTACAGCTACTACTACCACTATTACCTCTCCGACCGCCCCCCATCCGCAAGGAAAAATGCCGCAAGGAGACATGATGCGACTAGCAGCAAGTCGGCCGAAGAAGAGGTTGTGTCGGCTCGCAAGCGCGACAATTCGGGCAAGTAGGACCGCGAAGACCCAGCTAACGACGACGATGCGAGATCTTAGAAAGTTGACTCTCTCAACACTGGCAGCCCTTGCTGCCGGTACGACGGTGGCCACCGCGCAAACGACGACCATCCCAAACGTGCCACCGGTGCTGCCTCCCCCAACCTCCCCCCAGCAGCCTGGCGGGGGTCGGACTGGTGGCACGGCTCCTCCTCCTCCTATCCCGGGCGGTCCTCCATCCGTGCCCGCACCTGCCAACATCAGCCCCTCCCCACCCCGGGCGGTGCCGTTTGAAGCGGACAGCGCGCTGAGAGTCCTGTCAGAAACTCCCTATGTCCTCGGGTCTGGAGATTCGGTAAACATCCAGGTTTTTAACGTGCCCGAGTTTAGTGGGACATTTTTAATTGGCGTTGACGGCAGACTGAGATTGCCGTTCGCGGAGGCTTTTAATGTTGACGGCCTCACCTTGGACGAGTTGACCGATATACTCATCCTGCAGCTCGAGCAAATCGTGCAGCGGCCGATCGTGACCGTGGATTTGGCCCAGCCGCGGCCGATTCGCGTTGCCATCTTTGGTGAAATTGCCTCCCCCGGATCCTACTCGCTGGCAAATTTTCCACCCCTTAGTGAAGTCGTTCGAGGTGCCGGGGGCATCACCCAAGCCTCTGACCTGCGTCGCATTCGCCTGACCCGCATTGTTGGTGGCGTGCCTGAGGAGATTGAGGTGGATTTGTACGACCTCCTGGTTAGAGGCAACCTCGACCGCGACATTCGCCTGCGCGATGGCGATCGCATTTTCATCCCGACTCTAGAAGCTGCTCGGCCGGATGAAGCGCGTCTGGTGACCAGTTCGACGGTGGCAGGTACGGCGGCTACCGGGCCTGCGGAGATAGCTGTAATTGGGGAAGTTCCTCGTCCGGGCACCTACACCGTAACGGGTGCTGGCGACGATCGGCCTCCCACTGTAACGGCTGCCATCATCGCCGCTGGCGGCGCTACGAATCTCTCCGACTTACGCTCGGTTTTCGTGCGTCGGCCGACAAAATCGGGAGAAGTGCAGATTATCCCGGCAAATCTCTGGGAAACCCTTCTTTCTGGAGATCTGACTCAGGATATTATTCTGCAGCCAGAAGATACCGTCGTCGTGCCTCAGGCCGAGAGGATCTTGCCATCTGAGGAGTTTGCTTTGGCTTCAGCAAGTTTCTCGCGGGGGACGATTAACGTGCGCTTCATTGGCGAGGTGAACGCTGCGGGAGTGGCTGAAATTCCGGCCAACACACCGTTGAGTCAGGCCATTTTGTCTGCAGGCGGTGGCTTCGTACGCGGGCGGGCAAGGACCAGTACGGTAGAGTTGGTTCGCCTTAACCCAAACGGTACCGTAACGCGGCGCCGCATAGCCGTGAACTTCGACGCGCCGATCAATCTAGCCGAGAATCCAACATTACGCGAAGGCGATTCGGTTATTGTCGGCCGGAACGTACTCGCACAATTTACTGACACCCTCAACGTAGCCCTGGGGCCGTTTTTCCAGATCTTCTCGATCATTAATACCGTCGACAATCTGGGCGACGACAACAACAACTAGCCTATGCCCGCACATACACTCAACCCCGCCCAACGACTAGCAGTGGATCACTTTTGCGGTCCGCTGCTGGTGGTTGCCGGAGCGGGTTCGGGTAAGACGCGAGCGCTCACCTCTCGGATCGCTCGGTTGCTCCTGGAGCACCGAGTCGAGGCCGAAAATATTTTGGCGGTTACTTTTACCAACAAGGCCGCTCGAGAGATGCGCGATCGTCTCGAGCGGCTTCTGGCTGAGGAGTTGGCCGGTTGCGCTCTAGCAGAGCTGCCGGAAGGCGATCGCCGCCAGTGGCAAGCGCGGGCCTTCCGCCAGTATGTTAAGCCTTTGTGGATCGGGACCTTTCACAGCCTGTTTGCGCGCGTGCTGCGCTTCGATATCGACAAGTACCGCGACGAGCGCGGGCGACAGTGGACGCGGAGCTTTTCGATTTACGACGAATCCGATGCTCAAAGTTTGGTCAAGGCAATTGTTACCAAGCAGCTCAATCTAGACGAGAAGAAATTCAATCCTCGCAGCCTGCGCTACGCTATCAGCAACGCCAAGAACCAAGGCAAGCTATCCGAAGACGTCATGCGAGAACGGTCGGACTACCGCGCTCGCGTGCTCGCAGAAGTCTTTGCAGAGTATCAAGGGCAACTGGCAGCCAATAACGCCCTTGATTTCGACGATTTGATTGCAGTGCCCGCTCGCTTGTTTGCGCAAAACGAGACGATCTTGGGCTACTGGCACCACCAGTTTCGCCACATCTTGATAGACGAATATCAAGATACCAATCGCATTCAGTACGATCTGATTCGCCTGTTGGCGACTAATGGCGAAACCAACCGACGCGCCTGGGATTGGGAAAATCGCTCGATTTTTGTGGTCGGCGATGCCGATCAATCAATTTACTCCTTTCGAATGGCTGACTTTCGCATTCTGCTAGATTTTCAGGAGGACTTTGGCGACGGACTGCCCGATGAAGATACGCGCACGATGGTCAAATTGGAAGAAAATTATCGTTCGCGGGCCAATATTCTTGAAGCCGCTAATGCCTTAATTGCTCGCAATACCGAGCGCATTGACAAGCAACTGCGGGCTACCCGAGGCGACGGGTCAGAGATCGTGTACTTTACAGCCGATGACGAGCTGGCCGAGGCGCAGCTAGTGCGAGACGCCATTCAAGGCATCGCCTACAAGAGTCCTGGTTGGGAGCAGTTTGCGATTTTATACCGTACGAACGCGCAATCTCGGGCGATTGAAGAGGCTCTCCTGCGCGATCGCATTCCCTATACTGTCGTCGGCGGGCTGCGCTTCTACGACCGCAAAGAGATCAAAGATGCCCTGGCTTATTTGCGAGTCCTGGAGAATCCAGCCGATACCGTTAGTCTGCTGCGAATTATCAACACGCCGCGCCGAGGCATCGGCCAAAAGAGCGTCGATAGTTTGGTTGCCGCCGCCCGAGAGCGGGAGGTCTCCCTTTGGGAACTCCTAAGCGATCCCGAAGCCGTCAAGGCCGCTGCCGGACGAGGCGCAAAAGCCATTGCCAAATTTGTCGCTGTCATTGCCGCCTGGCAGCAGCAGGCGCCGGTTGCCCCAGCCGTGGAAATTCTCAACGGCATCCTGCAGGACTCGGGCTACCTCCAAGATTTGCAAGCTCAGGGGACCGACGAAGCAGACAACCGAGCGGAGAACCTCAAAGAGCTGACCAACGCAGCGCTGCAGTTTGCTAGTGAAAATGAAGACCCCTCACTCGGTGGTTTTCTGGCCAACGCAGCGCTAGCGTCCGATCTCGATGGCTTGGGAGAGGGTCAGGCTACCGTTTCGCTGATGACCCTGCATTCGGCCAAGGGGCTGGAGTTTCCGTTTGTCTTTTTGGTAGGGCTCGAACAAGGGTTGTTTCCTCATGGCCGCGCCCTCGAAGACCCAGTCGCCCTCGAAGAAGAGCGCCGCCTGTGCTATGTCGGCATTACTCGCGCTCGGGAGCAACTCTTCTTGAGTCGGGCGCGGGAGCGCTTCATGTGGGGCTCGCGCGAGCCGGCAGCACCCTCACAGTTTTTGGAGGAGCTGCCAGCAGATCTGCTGCGCGAAGCGAAAACAGCCATTTGGGTCAAACCCAACGCCGAGCGCGGGCGACAGCGCAGCAAAGCTGCAGAAGGTGCTGCAGTTGGTCGGTCTGACGGTGAGTCTGGAGATTTGCGATCGGGCTGGAGTGTCGGCGATGGCGTTCGCCACGCCCAGTGGGGCATCGGTTTTGTCGCTCAGGTATTTGGAGGAGATCGCAAGCAGACCCTCGCCATTAAATTCCCCGGTAAAGGGACCAAAGTAGTCGATCCCAGCCTAGCGCCGATGCAACGTTTAGAGTAGCCTCGCCCTTGAAGCTGGCAACACGATCGCAAGCCGGGCTTGTCACCTGGTGGGTAAGTGTTTATCTAATACTGTTTTTAATTGTTGGGGCGTGAAGGGTTTGCTGATGAACCCGGAGGCCCCGGCTAGTTTGGCGCGCACCCGGTCGACAACGCCATCATTGCCCGTGACGACGATGACGGGCATCGCGCTCAGCAGACTGACTCGCCGAATTTGAGCGCACAACTCGTAGCCATTCACGACCGGCATCACCAAATCGAGCAGGACGAGATCTGGTTTCTTGGCGACCAAGGCTGCCAGCGCTTGGATGGGATCGCTGATGCTGAAGCTGCGATATCCGAGCTTGGCTAAGTAGGCCTCTGCGACCTGGCAGGCTTGCAAGCTGTCGTCGATGCAGGCAATCAGAGGAGCGATGGTCGTGTCCGTGGTGCGGCGGCCACTCCTCTCGGGCAAAGGCGGTGGCGCTGGGGAAGGCGCGCGCTCGGGTAAGTCTTGAAGGGTTGCAAACGTCAGAATGTTTTTCCGGTAAAGCGATAGCAGCGGGCGGGCGACTTTGATGGGCTTGCAGTTCATCATCACGGCAAGGTCGCGGAAGCTACGATCGCCGTTGAGAAGAGCCGTCAAGTTTTTGTAGGTGACCGGGGCGGTCTGGGCTTGCAGAGTCCTCAGATCGAGAATGCGCGGGCCGAGATCGGGAGAATAAGGGGCCAAACCAGCTTCAAACCAGTTTTGCCAGGTCGTGCGGGTGCGCTGCAGGAGAGCCGGCAAGTTAGGAACCCAACTGGGATGAATTTTCAGCTCTTGGCTGGGACGAAGATTGCCCACCCAGTTAACTTGAAATGGATTGGCTGGCGGTTCGCCAGCTTGCAAGCGTAAGAACAGATCCGACCCTGCTTGGAGCAGGTCGAACAAAACTTCTTCGAAGGCCCCTGCGGTAATTTGCTGGAGTTGGGAGAGATCGATTTGCTGGCGACCGTGCAGAGAAAGTAGCAGATGATAGTCCCAAGCATCGAAGCGATCGCGCGTCCGCAGCACCTCTCGAGCGGGGTAAGCCGCTCGCATATCTGAATTGCGGCAAGCTTGTAAAAATTGGCGGCGCCACCGACGCTGAGGAAAGTTGCCACCAGTCGTCCACGTGAGGCGGCCGAGTTCGAAATATAGATGCCAACTCTGCGAGCTGGATGCAGAGCGAATCTCCAGGCGACCCGACTCCCGCTGGGCGCTGCAGGCATCAAAGAGGACAAACAGGCGATCGAGGGTCATCTCTCGATCTGGGAGAACATCCATACTGGCAATTGGCACTGGCAATTGGCGTTGGCAATCCTATGGTTGCGGATTTCACTATCATTGCCCCAGTTGACCGGAAATACAACCCCTTTTACTCTAATGTGGGACGCCAAGGCTTTCAGTTTGCGGCGATGGGCTATCGGTCGGAGCAACCATCGCCTGAAACCGGCCACACGGGCTTTTGCGATGCAATCGAGCGATCTGTTGCCCAAAAATTCACGCTAAGGGAAAAACATTAAGCCAACAAAGTTCGTCAACTTGTGGAGTTTTAGAACGTATTGTCTCTTTCGGCGCACTCATTATGACTTCTATTTCTGCAAAAGCAACTGACATCGTCGTGCGTACCGCTCGCAGAATGCTCGATGCCCGTAATAGTCTCGAATTAGAGGCGATTAAGACCGAAGTGGGTTTAGAAATCGCGCAGCAAGCCTGGTACCAACTGGGGGATGGAGAAAAGGCAATCGTCTCATCGACTGCAAAGATAGGAGCGACCCCTGGCAGCGCGAAGGTCCGCGACAGGGTGCTCCAAACAGCTCGCAGGATGCTTAATGCGAGCTCTGGTGCCGAGCTCAAGGCAATCAAAACCGAGGTTGGAGCCGAATTGGCCAACAAGGCTTGGCGCTCTATGGAAGACGAAGAACGATCGAAAATTAAGGCGATCGCCAAAATCGAGCAAGCGCTGCTTTTTCCCGTCGAGGCTCCAGACGATCCCTCAAGTTGGGAGCTGCAGCCTGCGCCCTCCCGCGCTCCTCTAGAGTTGGGCTGGGAATTGGCAGCAATCGATGCGGCTCTCGATGCTTGGGACGAAGAGAGCCTACCTGAAGATAGTGGTCCCTTGCTGGCGCTAAAAAACTTACTCGATCGCTGCGAAGAAACCGACCGGGCATACAAAAACAAGCTCGACGACGTTGCCTCCCTCATTCGCAACCGAGAGCTGATGGCCGAGGCTCGGGCCGCCGAGGCCCAACGCCTGCAGCAATTAGCCGAAGCAGACCGCGCGCTGGCAGAGCGCCTGAAAGCTCGACTGCAGCGGCATCTCGAGGAACGGGGCATCCAGCGCGTCAATACACTGCGCCATCAGATAACGCTGGCGACAGACTCGGCAAAGCGCTCCATACACTTTGCCGATACGCCCCTGCCAGAACTCCCCCAGCGATTCCAAGACCTTGGCGGCGAGTGTGAGGAAAGCACAACCTGCGAGGTCCCGCAGGCCGGCGAACAACTCCCCTTTGCAAGCTGGGAAGAACCTTCCGAGCAACTCAAGACCGAGTGAGACAACTCCCAAATCGCGCCCGATGCACTTCGGGATCGGCAATTTCGCACTTTTACACTTCTCTAGAATGAGATAGAGTGGCGATACTATCCCGATGAAGGTCAATCTCCTGTGGTTTCGGCGCGACTTGCGCCTAGCTGATAACGAAGCTGCAACCGCTGCTGCTGCTTGCGAGAGCACGCCGGTATTGCCTTTTTTCATTGTCGATCCGTGGTTTTACGACCGGTGCCGCAGCTGTTGGCACCGCAGCCGGTTCTTATTTGAAGCCCTTACCGACCTCGATGCTGCCCTGCGCGCGCGCGGCAGTCGGCTGTATTTATTTTTGGGAAACTCTGTCGAAGTTTTCCAGCAGCTGGCACGATCGCTGCAAACCCAGCGCTGCGAGCTGACGCTTTTTTACAACTGGGACGTGCAGGCCGAGTATGGCCTCCAGCGCGATCGTCAGATCGAAGCGTTTTGCAAGGCTAGTAAAATTCTCTGCCGGCGCGGGCGCAACAATTTCATTCAGCTTCAGAGCGCGCGTCGCGATTGCTGGCGCGATGAGTATTATGCCTACCTGCGCGCGCCGCTGTTTACCGTTCCCGAACGGATCGCTCCGCTTCCTTTGGCGCTAGAAAACCTGCCCCAACTGGCCCTATCCGAGCTGGAGCAGTTCGGGCTAGGGCAGCAGCAAGACGCCGACATGCAAGAGTTTGTACGACCGTTTCGCGGCGGCGCTTCTCGGGCTCGCGCGACCCTCGATTCGTTTTTGCAAGCGCGCTTCCAGGGCTACCACTGGAAGCTCTCCCAACCCTGGCACGCTCAGCAGGGGGGCAGCTCCCACCTGTCGCCCCACATCAGCTTTGGTTGTATTTCGACACGAGAAATTTATCAGCGCGTCAAAGCTCGTGCCGCCGAGTTTCCAGCGCGCTCGAAGCCGGCCTTTGCCCTCAAAAACTTCCGCGATCGCCTGCGCTGGCGCGACAGCGCTCTGCAGCGGTTCTACCATCGCCCCCAGCTCGCGCGCGAGAACCTCTATCCCGAATTCGATTGTTGGTACGCCTCCGATCGCCCGCTCGACCCGGAAAAACAGGATCTGTTCGAGGCTTGGCAAGAAGGCATGACGGGGTTTCCCCTCGTCGATGCCAGCATGCGCCAGCTCAAGGCGATGGGCTGGATGAATTTTCGCATGCGGGCCATGTGCGCGACGTTTTTGACCATTAACTGCGGCATCTCCTGGCATCACGGTGCCGAGCACTACATGCACTATCTAGTTGATGGCGATCTCGCCATCGACCATTGGCAGTGGCAGTCGCAAGCTGGCGTTGCCAATCCCCTCTCGGCGACCTTCCGAATCTACAACCCGACCAAGAATCTCATCGAAAAAGACGCGCAACTAAAATTTGTAACCGCATGGGTGCCCGAGCTGCGCGGCTACCAGCAATCGGAAATCCTAGCCGGTCAAAACCTGAGCGAGGGCTACTACCCACTCCCCATCCTCGACTGGTCGGCGACGCGCCGCCAACATGGCAAGATCGTCTCGGACCTGCGCAAAGCGACGCGCGAGCGCCTGAAACGAGAGGGTGGCAGCGACCACCACGGCGCCCAGAAGCTTGCAGAAGCCAGCAAAAAGTATCGAGAAGCCCGCGATCGCCAATACCGCGATCTGAGTGCCCCTCAAGAAGATTCGGCAATCGCGTAGGCATCGGCTCCCCGACCGGTGGCAAAGCGCCAAGATTCAGAGATATCTCTGCTCGAGCGAGTCAAGAAAATCCCCAGGGCCAGCAGTGAGAGCGCGCCACCCAAGCCAAACAACCCTCGGTAGCCGATGATACCGGTCAGTGGCCCGAGGAGCGGACCGGCCAAACCCATGCCCACATCATGGCCGATGAAACTCAAAGAGTACACGCGCCCTCTCTCGGCAGCAGTGGAGCGATCCGACACCAGCGCCAGGACCATCGGGATGAGGGTACCGCCACCCACGCCCTGCAAAATGGCAGCTAGAAGAATACTTGCAGGGCTCGTGGCCGCGGCCAGCAAAAACATGCTCAGAGCGTAAGCACTAATACTTGCGGTGATGAACACGCCCCGCCCGTAGCGATCGGAGGCCCGCCCGGCAACAAAGCGGGCAGAAAAGTTGGCCATAGCCGAGACCATGTAGAAAACACCGGCATTAAACCCCACCTCTGGCTGGCGCGCGAACAACGGTAAAAAACTGACCAGCGCCCCAAAGGTGGTGCCAATTAGCAGAAGCACCGTGGCAGGAGTTTGCAGGCGCGGGCTTGTAATCCCCCGCCACACGCCGACAAACGACTCCACCGGCGATCGCCGCCGTGCCTCAGCTGCTGAGGCAGCCCGCGATTCGCGGATTTGGGCGGCCGCCAGAGCCCCCAAGCCACCCAGAACCGCCAGGAGCCAGAAGAAATGCTTGTAGCTGATGGTCGACGGCAAGAAGCCGCCGAATTCAGGGTCGAGGGTTTGGCCGAGGGTTGGTTGTAAGAAGCCACCGAGAGCCGGCCCGATCGCCATGCCCAAGGGCATTGCCAAGGTCATCAGGCCCAACAGCTCTCCCTTGCGGTTAGGTGGTGCCAGGTCCACCACCAGCGCCGGGTAGCCCGTCGTGTAGGCCGCCACGCTGATGCCGTGGAAGCCCCGAATCGCGGCCAAGAGTGGGACCGATTCTACCGTGGAATAGGCGACGGGAGCCAAGCCAACAACAACCAAGCCAATAATGACGGCCAACTTGCGACCGCGCCGGTCGGAAAGCTCGCCTAGGGGCTCGCGCGATAGCAGCAAACCAACGGCAAAACAACCCATTACCAACCCCACTTGGCCATCGCTGGCCCCGGCGGCATCTTGAATGTAGGGGGGGAGCGTCGGCAGCATCGCCGTCAGGCTCGTCCAAAAGCACAGGCTCGATACGAACAAGAACGCGAGATTGCGCGAGGTGCCAGCAGATAGCGAACGGAGAAGTTGCAAGGGGCAGGCCTCTGGGAACGTCTGTGCTTTACTATTCTTAACAGTTTTGGCGGCCGACGACCTCTCTCACTCTGTAGATCGGCCGACTCTGCGACTCATGATAGGTTCGCATCAGCAGCTCGCTCAGCAGACCAAAACAGAACAACTGCACCCCAGCCACCAGCAAAATGGCCACCAAAATCAGCAAGGGGCGATCGCCAATGCTCTGACCGAAGCCAATTTTCAAAACGGTCAAGTAGACGCCGATGATAAACCCCAGCATTAGCGACAGCATGCCCAAAGAGCCAAACACGTGCATGGGCCGCGTCAGAAAGGTTTTCATGAACCAAACTGTTAGTAGATCCATGAGCACTCGAAAGGTGCGCCCGAGACCGTACTTGCTGCGGCCGAACTGGCGAGCGTGGTGGCGGACGGGAATCTCAGCTATTTTGGCTCCTTCAATCGAGGCGAGAGCGGGCAAAAAGCGATGGAGCTCGCCGTAGAGATTCATGTCAGCAAGCAGCTCGGCTCGGTAGGCCTTCAGAGAGCAGCCATAATCGTGGAGACGCACGCCCGTCACGCGACCGATGAGTAAATTTGCCAGGCGCGAGGGGAGCAAGCGCGTGAGCGCGGCGTCTTGCCGCTGCTGGCGCCAGCCGCTCACCATGTCGTAGCCTTCAGCGAGCTTGTCGAGCAAAGCCGGAATATCCGCCGGATCGTTTTGCAAGTCGGCATCGAGAGAAACGACGATCGCGCCTGCGGCAAGGTCGAATCCTGCTGCCATCGCAGGGGTCTGCCCGTAGTTGCGCCGAAACAAAACGGCTGTCAGGTCGTTTCGCTCGCGAGCCAGGCGGCGGAGCAAATCGGCCGAACCATCTTTCGAGCCGTCATCGACACAAATAATTTCGTAGGTGTAACATCCGGCCAGAGCAGCCGCGATAGCCTCAAGCAGGTGAGGCAGGCTCTCGATTTCGTTATACACCGGCAAGACAATCGAAACCTCGGGTGCGACTGTCGTGGCAACAGCATTGGCAAGGGAGTTAGAGACAGTGGTGGCAGACATGTGTAACCGCAGCCACCTTGTGGCCTCGATAGGGATTGGGGTGAGCACGCTTCACCAGGGTGAGCACGCTTCACCAGGGTGAGCACGCTTCACCGAAGCATACTAGCAATTAGCTTTAGAGAAGACTGCAGCATGCCCGCGATCGTTCCCGCGTTCGGGCTAGCGCACGACAAAAACGCGCGTCTCTTCTGGGGCTAGAGCCAGGGTGATTTCGCAGCTCTCGGCGGCTACCTGGGTGTCGAGGTCGCCAAGCTCTGCATAGGTGCAGTTGCTGCGGTCTTCTGCGACCGGGACCGTGAAACGGCCGCCACGGGTGGAGTAGGCCAGCAAGACTTTGGGACCGGTCGCTTCTTCTCGCACCAGGAAAATATCGTTAGCGCGGTGCGATCGCCGGGGAAAAATATAGCGCGTGTTGCCCCGGCGCAGCACCGAATATTGGTGTCGCAGGTGGATGAGCTCGCGCGTCAGCCGGTAGGTTGTCTCGTTCCAACCCCGGTCCCCAGGCCAAATCGCCATGGGTTGGTTGTACGGATCGCTACCGATGCCCCCCATACCACGATTGTCAATGTGATAGGGGATGGCCAACCCAGTTTCGGCTCCGTAGGTCAGCATGGGAACCCCCGGTGCGACCGTATTGAAGGCCAGAGCACTTGCATAGGCGCGAGCGCTCAGATTGGGATAGCCGCTATACAGACGCGGGCGATCGCGATTTTCTAGGAAGGTTACCCAGCCGCGAACGTCATCGTCAGGAACCCGGTCGAGCGCTTCTCGAGGTACCTGCAGCGACTCGCTGGGGTTGAGGAGTTTGTGCCAGAGGCGCTGCCAGTGGTTGTAGTTGTAGTATTCTCCGTCTTTGCCCAGGGTCAGCTCTCGCAGCAGTACCGAGCGGCCATCCCAGGCGCGATCGCGGGCAAAATAGCGCCGGGTCGCATCGCTGAGATCGTAGTTGAGCCAAGTAAAAGATTCGGTGCCGGTGTACCAGTCGAGGGCGCCCCGGTTTTTGTAGCCACCGCTAGGGTATTGACCGATAAGAATAGCCTCCGGAGCGATCTGCCGAGCGGCAAGTTCGACCGCCTGCCAGAAGCTGAGATTGATGTTGTCAGTGGAATCAAAATAGAGCCCGGCAATGCGGCGACCACCGGCATTGAAGTGCAGCCAAAAGCAAACGGCATCGAGGAGATAGTCTCGAACGACCGGATTTTCTTGGGCCAGATCGGGCAGGCCGCCCACTTGCGTCTTTTCGAGGGCATTGGCTGTCGGACGAGCGTAGTCGAGGGCGACAGGCGCGTGAAACCAACCGTCAGGGTTGCGCTCGCCAGTGTTGAAGTTAAAGTAGGTGGCAACCTTGCGACCGTGACGGTAGACGGCCCCGTTGTCGGTCAGCCAGGTCTCGTAGCGGTCGCCAGTAAAGTCGGCATATTCGCTGCTGTAGCGCACTGGAGAGGTGTGATTGCAATGCAGGCTCAAGATCACGCCGATGCCGCGATCGCCAGCAGCATCGAGCAAGCGGCGCAGAACCCGAAAGCGGTCGGAGTTCTCGTCATTGGGGTTGCGAAAATGCTCGTCGATTTCAAACCAATCCCGCGGCCAATCTCCCTGGAAAGCTGTTGCCAAGCGGGCGCGAAGGGGATCGAAGGTTTCGGTGGCAGGGTCGGGCCGATCGTGGACGAAGCCAACCGCCTCCGGATCGTAGATGAGGCCGTTGGCACTATCTTGAATCGGTGAGAGGACGAGTTGAGTGACGCCGAGATCTTGCAGGTAGTCTAATTTTTGAATGATGCCTTCGAGATCGCCGCCCCAAAACAGGTTGATGTAGCGATGGGCGGGATCGTAGGCATGCTCGACGAGTAACTGATTCGCCTGCCGATATGCTGGGTTTTGGCTGGCGTTGCTGAAGGCATAGATCGGGCGGTTGTTGCCAGGCTCGCCATCATAGAACCGGTCGACCGTGATGAAGTAGAGCACCTCATTGCCCAAGTTGCCTCGAGCGGCGGCAGGAGCGATCGCGCAGCACCAGAGGGCAAGAGCGACGATTGCCAAGCGCGCGAGCCTCGAAACTAGGCACCAGCGCTCGCCAGCGTGCTTGGATTTGGGGCGCGCGACTGTGATACGAGCAGAAGTGAAGCCGGGGAAAAAAGCAGGCATATCATGGGAACTCAATGAAATCGCGAGCATCAGCAATGCGCGGGCCGTCGAGTTGCATGTCGACCCATTGCTGGGGGAACTCTTCGATCAAAGCGGCTGGCAGCGGTGCGCTCGCGACCTGCGGGCGACCGGATGCAGCCCGCACTTGAGCGACTTGGGCATCATTGACGCACCCAAAGGTGTAGAACCAGGCATGCTGAACCCGGTCGCTGAGATTGAAGATCGCTCCGGCTAGGTAGGGCTCGACAACCACCACCGCGGCTATACCGCATGCTGTCGAAACCACCCAGCGACCGGTCAGGCCGTAGCGCTGCCGAAAAGCCTGCAGCCATTTTGGTTGAGACGGCCGGGAGATACCGTCCGCCGATCCCCAGCGGGTCGATTGCCCGTGCAGCCACTCACCCAGGTTGTACCCCAGGATGTAGCCGAAGACATTGACGACGTAGAAGGCAAAGATTGCCAAAAAATTGAATCGGACCAAGGGCGAGAAGTTGACCTCCCCAGACTGCAGGAAGAGCAGACTGACGTTGTACAGGGGCCAGGTCAGCAAGATGCTGCCGTAGTCGACGAGGGGTTTGAGGGCTACTTTACGCAAGGGAACGCAATCGCTGGTCGCGTTCCCATCCTCATGGCAGAATTTGGCGATTGCCCGTTGCCACCAGTGGCGCTCTGGCAGCGGTGGCAGCGGACTCTCATCAAAGGGATTGAGCCTGCCTTGGATGAGCATTTTGCTACCAAGCAAATAATAGATTGCGTATTGTAAGATGGCGTAGGGAATCAGCCCGGCAAAGGTGAAGGCAATGCTCCATGGAGCTGCTGCAGTATTGACAAGTAAAAACCCCAAATCGCAGCCAATTTTCCAGCTTGCAAAGCCAATCAGCATGTTGAAGACTGCCTCGCCGCGCTCGATGCTGCCATCCCGACTCAGACGAGCGAGCAGCTGACGCACGGCCGACCGCAACCCAGGAATTTCTTGAAGGGCGATGTAAGTCACCAGTGGCAGCAAAATCTGGAAGAGCTTGCTGCATCCGAAGCTGAGTGCGTCGGTGCTCGGCCAAAAGCTACCGAGCAAAAATGTGAGGGTGAGGCTAGGTGACATGGGACAAACTCGAGCGAATGAGGTGCGAAGGTAGTGGCGATCTTTGGCAGCAGCGAGATATCTAGCACGGCAATCGAGCCGCAGCACCTTCAGGTTTCGGACAGATTCCGGACAGATTCCGGAGTCGAGGATACCAATAAAGTTTCGCTTTTTGTAGAGAACTATTACCTATTGCCGCAAACATATTGATTTTTCTTGATGTTTTTCAGGGATACGATCGGGCTAGGGATCGCAGGTTCTAGGCATCAGAACGATCGAATTAACCCTGGAGTCTGGAAACCTGATAACAATGCTTCTTCGAGGCTCCTCGCACGGGCGACCCGTGTTTTACAGACACTCAATGGAAGATTGCGTATCTATTTTGGCACATGTTTGACACGCTCATGCGACACCCGCACTCTGTTGCGTCTCGTTATAAAAATAAAACTTTTGAAGAATATCTTGTTTTTATTACAAGTACCTTAATGTTTTAGAGGTTGCTCGAGAAGTCATAAAGTGATGCCGAAAGGCACTATCACGCTAGCCGCCCGCCCGCGAGCGATGTCAGTACCATTCGGGCCGTGGTGCCTGTAGGCTAAAACTCTCGGTAGGCCTCCTCTGCCATTACTGCCACGTAACGCTTGGTTTTCATGCAACCTCCTCCCGACATCAACCCGACGCTTCGAGAAGCCCTGCTGGATCTACTGGCACGGGAGGCTCTCAGGCAGTTCGGCCAAAGCGATCGCGCCCCCGATCTGGCAACCAGTAAGGCTCGCATTGCCAGCAATCCAGATTTCTCCAGTTCGATTGCGCGACTGGTGGCATCGGAGGTGGCGGCCCTCGAAGGCCAGCTCTCAGAAGTTGAAAAACTACTCAAGATCGGCGCCCGCATCCGGGAGCAGCTCTCGTCAGAAGAGCGGCTCGCCATCGACTCGCAGCTCGTCGAGATCGTCGCACGCGAACTCCCAAAATCCGAAGACGAACGTCTCAGCGACTCGGAACTCCAAAAAGCCCTCATCTCGGCGATCGAGCGCGGTGCCGATCCGCAACAACCTGGAGTGAACCCCTACGATCTCGCCCGGCGCAATCATCTGGCGACCGCCGCGCGCGTACTCGAGGCCTTAGGCCTGCATGCTCTAGAGCCAGCGCCCCAAGGCGGGGCAGCAGTTGCTAGCGATTTCGAGCTTCAAACAGAGACCTGCGAGGCAGTTACCATCGACGATCGCGGCGAGATTGTCGCCCGCGAGGCCCGGGAGATAAGTCACTTCGAAGAAGATTTGGGTAGCGGCATCAAGCTGGTAATGGTAAAGGTTCCAGCAGGCACCTTTTGGATGGGATCTCCCGAGCGCGAGCGCCAGCGCCGCCCCAACGAAGGCCCGCGCCATCAAGTGTCGCTGCCGGAGTTTTACATCGGCAAATACCCCATCACCCAAGCTCAGTGGCAAGCATTGATGTCTGCTAATCCCTCAAAATTTCTGGGGGACGAGCGCCGTCCCGTGGAGCGCGTTTCTTGGGAGGATTGCCAGGAGTTTTGCCGTCGCCTCACGGCCCTAGCCGCAAATAAAAATCGCCACTACAGGCTGCCTTCGGAAGCCGAGTGGGAATATGCCTGCAGAGCGGGTACGGACACGCCATTTTGTTTTGGCGACACGCTGACAACCGCGCTGGCAAATTTCAACGGGCTCGAGCCCTACAGTGGCAATGCGGGCGGCGAATATCTCAAAAAAACCACGGCAGTCGGCCAGTTTCCGGCCAATCAGTTTGGGCTGTGCGACGCTCACGGCAATGTTTGGGAGCGCTGTCAAGATGAGTGGCACGATAGCTACGCAGGAGCCCCGACCGATGGCAGCATTTGGCGAACGGGCGATAGCGCCAACCATGTCATTCGCGGCGGCTCTTGGTTCAGCCTGGCCTGGGGCTGTCGGTCGGCTTGTCGGGATGCAGGCGACCCTGGCGATCGCAGCTACAACGTTGGGCTTCGCCTTGTTTGCTCGGCGTCTCGAACCGCATCTTAAATCTTTTATCAGGTGTCGCTAGGGTTGGCTTCGCACTATGGGCGTTCGGTTAGC
>CAYTBI010000021.1:0-62668 GCA_964435975.1 uncultured bacterium | reverse complement strand
GAAGAGCTATTCGAGAAGTTTGAACTTTATCTCAGAGGTAAAGGATATTCGGCCAGGAGTGGTCAGGTCGTTGACGCAACGCTGATACCCGTTCCCAAACAGAGAAGCAAGCGCGAGGAGAATGAGAAAATCAAGAAGGGGGAAGTTCCCGAGGAATGGGAGGAGAACCCCAATCGCTTAGCTCACAGAGATTTCGAGGCTCGCTGGACCAAGAAAAATGGCCAGAGCCATTATGGATACAAGAATAATATCAGTGTGGATATTGAGTATGGTTTCATCCGAAAATACAAGGTAACGACAGCAGAAGTACATGACTCTCAAGTACTCGGAGAAATCATAGATATTGAGAATCTCGGCAATAAGATCTGGGCCGACAGTGCATATCGTAGTGAAGACATGGAATGGGTGCTTGAGAAGATAGGGTTTGAGAGCGAGGTCCATGAGCGAGCTTATCGAAATAAGCCGCTAAGTGAAGAGCAGGAAGAGAGAAACAAAGGAAAATCTAAGATAAGGGCAAAAGTAGAGCACGTGTTTGGACAATTTGTCATGAGCATGGGAGGCAAATTAGTCCGTTCAATTGGCAAAGCCAGAGCCGAAGCAAATATTGGCTTAAAGAATCTTGCCTACAACTTTAGGCGATATGTATTTTGGGAATTTCAGAGTGTTTAGACTATGAAATCAGACCCTTAATTTGTCTCGAATATCATCTGAGGCCGAAGGCGAGAAAATCATCCTCTTCCCTAGGAGCTGATCTTGCGAAAAATCATAGCGATTGACCATTAGGGCACCTCGATTTATTCGGATGTAGCAGGGCTTGATAACGAGATTTCAGGGGTTTCAGGCGCTGCATCGGCCAGCTATGCCAATTTTTCGAGGTGCCCATTAATCGAAGTGCCCTCAAAAGGAGCTAGCGCAGGAGTGGCCTGACGAGGTGTCGAGGTATGCTGTGGGCCGAGCCTTGCGCAAGCTGGGGTACACCCGAAAAAAAAAGTTACCGATATCGAGAGAGAGATGAAGGCAAAAGACAGGAGTATCGCGAGCAATTAGCCACCATCGACCCGAGTCAGGTTCTGTATCTCGACGAAGCTGGCATCAACGATAATGAGAGCTATCCTGGGCGTGGGCAGCTAAAGGAGAACGGGCTGCGGATGAGAAACCAGGCAGACGAAGTCAAAGGTACAGCATAATCAGCGCTCTACGGGGGAAGGAACTAGTTGCACCCTTGGTCTTTGAGGGATACACCAACACCAAGGTTTTTGTGGCCTACCTCGAGCAGTGGCTGTTGCCAGAGTTGAAACCAGGACAAGTGCTGGTGATGGACAACGCCAGCTTTCACAAAGGTCCGCAAGTTCGAGAAGTTGTCGAAGCAGCTGGCTGCAGAATTTTGTATTTGCCACCTTATTCTCCAGACCTAAACCCCATTGAGCACCAATGGTTTCGCGTAAAAAATGCAGTGCGCAAGGAGCTGCCTGGCTGCGAGTACGATCTGGATACCGCAATGACACAGGCTTTTCGGAATCTGTCTACACCTTAATGCCTTTTGCTGTACCAGACCAGAGCTGACCCGTGCAAGTTCGACCCTTACCCGCAGAACAAACTGCAATGTGGCAGGGGCAATGTCATCAATCTGCGGCAGCCTCGATTTCTGCTAGGAAAGTTGCTGGCGAGACGACGCGAGCGCGCATCAAACTTTCGACTTCTCTGAAGTCACGGTCGCCGGTGATGAGGTAATCGGCGTCAGCGGCTACAGCGCAGGCTATAAATTTAGCATCCTTTCGGTCGCGTGGGAAGTCTACCCCAATGTCAACCCCAACGATGGTAGTCAGAGTATCAATGGTGCCAAACCAGCGGTCTCGAAGAACATCGGAGAGCTTGAATTTTTTTCGGGAAAGCACCTGCCAATACTCACTTCTGATTTCTGGCGTGACCAGCCAATGGATGTTTTGAGGGCGAGCCGCGATTTCAAGGATGACCTGCTCGGGAGTGCCGTCCTTTAAGATAGCAGATACAAGAACGTTGGTATCAACAACAACGTTCATTGACCGCGTCGATAGGCGTCAATCTCAGCAGTAATTTCTTCTTCAGTGATGGTTTGAGAGGATGGCAGCGACTGGGTTTCGGCGAATAAAGCTTGTAACTCCAGCAGAGCATCTGATGTGGATTCGCTCGGAGCGTCAGAAATAACAACCTCAACACGCTGACCGGGCTTGAAAGGCAGGCCCGACAAGACAAGCTGTCCGGGGTCTTTGACGATTGCCGTTTTTTTGTAGGTGGTCATCGTAGAGCTATCTTAATCTAGGGGACCATTGCACAATGCTTGAATCGAGCTTAAATCGACGCGAGGTCGTCGGAAGGAAGAGGGCATGGTAGAAGCAGATGCCGAAGTCTCTGCTCCCTGGAGCCAGATAGTCTCAACGACAAATAAGAATGCATGACTTCATCCTAGCCAACTATCGACCCTACCCAGATCTCCTGACAACGTTGACGACTTTCTCCGAGCCTGGCAAGCACCATCTGCAACAGTTGCCTCAGCTCAGTGTGGAGACACCCATTTAGAGATCTTGCCCGAGGAGAGGCAAGATCCCGATAGGATTGGTGGTGCCTTGAATCACCGTCATCAGGTACTCTCCGCGCCCTGAGGCCAGCCGCGCTGCACCAAAATTGCCTCGATCTGCTGCTCGAGCGAGGTATCGCCACGATAAAGCTCCAAAGCTGCTAAGGTTTGCTGGACTTCAGATTCTTCTGCTTCGCGCAGAAGCCCCAGCAAAAAACCCACGGCCGCCTCCGATCGCAACATGGCAATCGCCAGCAAGCCCGTACCGCGCAGCTCTGGCTCGCGAGCGCGCTCCCACCAAGCCTGCAGCAGCGGCAGCGCTGCCGGCAGCCGCGACTCTCCCAACGCTAAAGCAGCGGCCTCCTGAATTTGGGGCTCGGGGGCTTTGAGGCTGGCGGCAACCAGAGCAATTGACTCTCGGGCAGCCAGGTTCAGCAGCGCCGCGAAGCATTCACCCAGAACCTCAGGAACGTCGCCAACTTTAACCCGCAGGCGCAGCAAGGGCACGCCGCGCTCGCGGTTTTCGCTGTAGGCGATCGCGCGTGCTGCGGCTACCCGCGCGGGAATCTCCGGGTCGGCCAGCAGGTCCGCCAGCTCCACAAACGCACCGTCATAGTGGGTTCGCACCAAGCCCAACGCGCAAATTTCTCGCAGCTTCGGGGCCGTGTCCTGACGGCCGCCCCACACCGGCTCGAGCTGAAAGTGACGAATGCCTTGCAAAAAAAGCTCGGTTTCGGGGCACTCCAGGCGATAGAGGGCCTCAGCGATAGCTGCTTTGGCCAGACAACTGGGATCGCGCTCGATGGGATTTGCCATGAAGCGATCGAAGGCAGCAGCCAACTCTGGGGCGAGCTGTTTGAGGTCGTGCTTGGCGGCCAGTTTTGCCGCCCGCGCCACGGCGACGGCATATTTGCTGGCGATCGCGCGGGTCAAATCGGCCACGGCAGACTCTGCCGGTAGAGTCGCCACCGTGCGGTCTAAGAGCTGCTGTAGCTCGTCGAGCTTGCGAGATTTTGCCATATCGCGAGTGCCTCGGGCGCGCTGGCAACTAGTATACAAGAACTACTCGCGAGGGCCGGGCAACTCGAGCAAAATCAAATATTTGACTGCTCGTTCTAAAATCGCTACTCTTAATACAAGTCAGTTAGACCGGTTGGGATGAAAGCTCGATGGCACGACAGAAAGCCTTCGATTGTGAGGCCGTCCTGGAAAAAGCGATGGAGGTTTTCTGGGAGAAGGGCTACGAAGCTACCTCAGTTCGGGATTTGGTCGAACGCATGGGGATCAACCGCGGTAGCCTCTACGACACCTTCGGTGACAAGCGCGAGCTGTTCCGAGCGGCCATCGCGCACTACGACAGCAAGGTTGTCAAGCAGGCTGTGGCGGCCCTCGAAGCTCCCGGTGCTTCAAAACCCGCGATCGTGGCGCATTTTCGCCAAGTGGCCGCAGCCGATCCGGTCGATTGTCGCGGTTGCTTGCTAACGAATGCTGCCGTCGAGCTAGGAGTCCGCGATCCGCAGCTGCGCCGCCAAATCGCCGCTAACCTGCAGCGCGTCGAAGATGCGCTGTTTAAGGCTCTGATTCGCGCTCAAGATAAAGGCGAACTCGACCCAGCAGCCGATACCCGCGCGATCGCCCGCTACCTGACCTGTTTGTTGCAAGGGCTGCGGGTGATGGCAAAGCTCGAACTCGACCCTACGGTCTTGCAAAGTGTCGCGACCGTGGCGCTCGCCGCCCTGGAAACCCCTACGGTCTGATTTTTTTTACTTTATTCTGGAACATTCATTCCAAAAAGGAGGACGATCCCATGAGCTTGACGCAAGAATTAGCAGATTTTCGCAACCACGCCCGGACTCAGTACGATGCTCGGACCGCTGCTACGATGGCGCTTGCCACGGCAGATTTGGTCGCCTCGGGAATTGCCGAGCGCGCCCTGGCAGTTGGGGCGACGGCTCCGGAATTTGCCCTGCCCGATGTCACGGGCGAAACCCTCTCGCTACAGACACTGCTGAATCAGGGGCCGGTGGTGCTCTCGTTTTATCGGGGGGGCTGGTGCCCCTACTGCAACCTAGAGTTGCGCGCTCTGCAGAACGCGCTGCCCGAAATTCAGGCATCGGGTGCGAATCTAGTAGCCGTGTCTCCCGAAACTCCGGATAACTCGCTGACGACTGCTCAAAAGAACGACTTGAGCTTTGCGGTCCTCAGCGACGCGGGCAACCGCATCGCGCGGGAATTCGGCTTGGTGTTCGTACTTCCGGAATCTCTGCGTCCTATTTATGAGGGGTTCGGCATCGACCTCCCTGCCTACAACGGCGACGATCGCTTCGAGCTGCCGGTAGCGGCCACCTACGTTATCGACACCGATGGCCGCATTGCCCATGCCTTCATCAACGCCGACTACACCCAGCGTCTCGACCCAGCAGAAATTCTCGCCGCCCTCGAGCGACTGCAAGCTCCCGCGCTCCAGGCTTGAGCTGCATGCCCGACTCACACAACTTAGGAGGATACTCTCATGACCAACACGCCAATTGTCCTAACGGAAAGTAACTTTGCCGACGAAGTCCTTAAAGAAACGACCCAACCGATCCTGGTAGATTTTTGGGCACCCTGGTGCGGCCCCTGTCGCGTCGTCGGCCCTACCGTCAGCGATCTGGCTGCAGACTACGCCGGTCGCGCCAAAGTTGGCAAAGTCAATATCGACGAAGCCAATAGCCTCGCCACAGAGTATGGCATCACCGCCATCCCCGCGCTGCTCATCTTCCGAGGGGGTCGCACGGTCGACCGCATCGTGGGCGCCGTCGATAAAGCGACGCTTGCCGCTCGCCTAGACGAAGCGATTGCCGCTTCCGATCGGGCACCGTCGGTTGCGTAGGCCGCTTTAAATCTCCGGGCCAAGCCCAAGATTTCTGTCAGCCTGCGAACCGATCCGAGGCCATTTCCACCAGCACAAGCTCAGTGCAAGTGAATATCGCGTCAGCTCTCGAAGCGCTGGCGCGATTTGATGTGTGTGAGGGCTGCTGCATAGAGCGCGGATTGCGACCCCCAGCCGGACAACAGTGCCATTTTAACGCTCTAGTCAGTTAAGTTGTTAATACCATGCCATTTGAGTTGAATACAGAAGTCTCGATCGCGCTTTTGTTCGCGGGGCACTTCAGAAAAATACTTCTGGAATGAAGCTTCAAGATCTGAGTCGTTCGAGAAATAGAAACCAGCCCAAAAATAGCGAATCGATCGCGTTTCTATCAGACAACATCGCCTTGGAACTCAGTTAAAATAACTCCAGGATCTCGTGTCGGGTGGTTTCTTTGTATTGATGGAATCGATGGTTTAACTCGACTTCAGTAAAATGCTTGTGAGGATGAGGATCGTTGAACTCTACACCGCAAAACTCGTCAGCGCGTCGGACGCCTTCCCTGCGCGGCATTCTCTGGGAAGCCCGCACCCAGATTCTGCTCTGGTACGCGGGATTATTCTTACTGCTTGGCTCGCTAGCCATTCCCACCTTTCGCTGGGTGTTATTTCGCCGAATTGACACCCGCGTGCGTGCGGATCTCATCGAACAAATGGCGGGCTTCGAGACAGCCCTAGGAGAGACCCCCCAGGATGTGCCTGCGGCGATCGACCGTTTCGTGAGGACCACGCGACCCGAGGATGAGAACTACTACCTGTTCTTCCTGGGCGATCGGTTTTACATCTCGACGCCCAAGGCCCTCCCGGCAGAGATAGCGCCGGATACCGACTTAGTGCGGGAGTTGGCCCAGAAGACAAAAGCTTTTGAAGGCGAGCGCGACAGCGACGATCCGGAGATTCAAGCACTGCTCTATGCTGCCAGACCCATCCAGACACCCGGAGGAGAGATTGCGGGCACTTTTATTGGCGTTCACGCTGCAGCTGGCGAGCGTCAAGAGGCTCTCGTAGGAACGGTTGTCTTCGCTCAGACAATCGCAGCTTGCATTGCGGTCTCTTTCGTGCTCTCCTGGCTCATTAGTGGGCGCGTACTGGCCCCAGTTCGGGAGCTGACAGCAACGGCGCGCGATATTGGTGAGGCGGGTTTGGAGCAGCGCCTAGAGGTGCGCGGCTACGGGGAGATGGCCATTTTAGCCGGGACTTTTAATGCCATGCTCGACCGCCTGCAAGAGGTCATCGTCAGCCAACGCGACTTTATGAGCGATGCCGGTCACGAGTTGCGAACGCCCATCACCATCGTGCGGGGGCACCTCGAACTCATGGGCGACGATCCCGAAGAGCAGCGCGAAGCCCTCGAAATTGCCATCGACGAACTCGACCGCATCGAGCGAATGGTTGAGGAGATGAGCCTGCTTGCTAAAGCCGAACGCCCGGATTTCGTCCGTCCGACCCTTGTCGGCTTATCGGAGTTCACGACCAATTTATATAACAAAGCAAAAACCCTTGGCGAGCGCGACTGGCAGCTCGCGAGCGTTGCTGGTGAGAGTGCCTGGGCCGATCCGCAGCGCCTGACCGAGGCCATGATGAACCTCGTGCAAAATGCCGTGGAGCACACGCGACCCGGCGACACCATTACGATTGGATCGCTCCTCGAAGCCAATCGGGTTAAATTCTGGGTGCGAGATACGGGGTCGGGCATTCCGCCCGAGTATCAACAGCGCATCTTCGAGCGCTTCGTCCGCCTGGGCAAGCCTACAGCCCATGCCAGCGGTGCGGGGTTGGGATTGTCGATCGTGCGGGCCATCATCGAAGCCCATGGCGGTCGCGTCGATGTCTCCAGCCAGCAGGGGGTGGGGTCTACTTTTGTCATCAGCTTGCCGCAAGCCCTCGACTCGCTCATTCGGAGGGCGCAGTCGTGAATCGCATTCTGATTGCCGAAGATGAGTCGCGGATTTTTTCTTTCTTGGCCAAGGGACTCCAGGCCAATGGGTTCGTCACAACCCATGCCACCGATGCTGCTGAGGCGCTGCAACTCGCTAGTAGCGACGATTTTGACTTGCTCATTCTCGATCTGGGCTTGCCCGGTAAAGATGGGCTAGAGGTCGTGCGAGAGCTGCGCGGTCGGGGCGAGCGCTTGCCAGTGTTGATCTTGACGGGGCGCGACGACCTCGACTCGAAGGTGACCGGATTCGAAATTGGCGCTGACGACTATGTCACCAAGCCGTTTCGGTTTGAAGAGCTGCTAGCCCGGGTGCGGGCACGCCTGCGCGACCGGCCGAGCGCGTCCTCGGTGCCGCTGGTCCGGCAGTTGAGCTGCCCTTCCGGGGTCTTGCAGCTCGATCTCGATACGCGCCAGGTCTGGCTCGGCGATCGACAAATCGAGCTGTCTATCCGAGAGTTTATGCTGCTGGAGGCCTTTTTGCGCCACCCCGGTCAGGTGCTCAGCCGCACGCAACTGCTCGATCGGGTATGGGGCTACTCGCACGATCCGGGCTCGAATGTTGTTGATGCCCACGTGCGTAACCTACGCAAGAAACTCGGCAAAACGGCGATCGAAACTGTCCGTGGGGTCGGATATCGGTTGAGGGACAATTTTTCCATAGGGGATTTGTAGGCATCGAATGACCGTCCTATCTCCTCAAGAGTAAGTCGGGAAATTATTTGCACCGATAGGTGCCTGGGCACCGAGTCACCTGCTACAGTAAGCCCAGGCGGTAGTAGTAGCGTGACTTTACACAGCGTTACGTTCGAAAGTGAAGCACGCATGTAGTGTGAGTGCGATTTCTTAGAAAGGAGCCCGCTCGACTGTTGGGGTGCCGATGTATCGGATTTTGATTGCAGAAGACGAGGAACGCATTGCTCGGCTCCTAGACAAAGGCTTGCGCCGCCAGGGGTTCGACCCGGTCGTTGCCGCAGATGGCACGCAGGCGCTGGCGCTGGCTGGTGTCGGCGAGTTTGACCTGCTGCTGCTCGATTTGGGCTTGCCCGACATTGACGGATTGGATGTCTTACAGGAGCTGCGATCTCGCGGTCTCAAGCTGCCCGTTATTATCCTCAGCGCGCGGGCCGACGATCGCGACATTGCTGCCGGGTACGATCGCGGGGCCAGTGAATACATCACCAAACCTTTTAAGTTCACTGACTTAATTTCCAAAATTGACGAAGTCCGCCAGGGATAGCGATCGCGCCGGTCAATGTTTTCAGCCCCAACAAGATTTTTTGCCCCGCGATTGCCACAATCGCGGGGTTTTGCGTGCTACTCCATTGCCCTCGAAAATGAATTTTTTTCATGAAGTTTCATTCATCTAGACTTCATAGAGACTTCACGGCCCAGCGCAACAATTAAATCCAGAACGTTGAAACTCGTTCGCTGCTGAAAGCAGCACCAAACGAATTCGACACCATTAATTCCGCACCTGAGAGGTTTGGGTTATGGATGTTTGTGTTATTGGAACGGGATACGTCGGCTTGGTCGCGGGTGCGTGCTTGGCTCATATCGGCCACCGCGTTATTTGTATCGATAACAATGCCGAAAAGGTGAAGCTCGTGCAGGCTAGCCGAACTCCCATTTACGAGCCGGGTTTGCAGGACATCATGCAGGCAGCGATGGCCGCCGAACGCTTGCAATTTACCACCGACTTGGGCCTGGGGGTCTGTCACGGCGAGGTGTTATTTATTGCGGTGGGTACCCCACCGCTGCCGACGGGCGAGAGCGATACGCGCTACGTCGAGGCGGTCGCCCGAGGCATCGGCAGCCACCTAGAGGGTCGCTTCAAAGTAGTCGTCAATAAGTCCACTGTGCCCATTGGCTCGGGCAACTGGGTGCGCCAAACAATTTTGACCGAACTAGAGCACCGCTCGAAGGCGACCCGCGAGATGGCGGCCAGCTTTGCGGTGGCAAGCAACCCCGAATTTTTGCGGGAAGGCTCGGCAGTAGCCGACACCTTCAATCCCGATCGCATCGTTTTGGGCGGGGACCATCCCCAGGCTCTGGCGATGATGCGCGAACTCGTTACCCAAGTCGCCCGGGGCATCGGCCGCGGTTCGACCGGATGGTTCCCCGCCGAGCGCCTGAGCCCGTGCTCGTCGTCGGCGGCTGTCTCGACAACCGCTGCGCGCTAGCCGCCACATCACTCTCCTCAATTTAAGGGGGTTTCCATGAAACTACTCGTCTACTCCCACGATGCCTTTGGGTTGGGAAATATCCGGCGCATGTTGGCCATTTGCCAGCACCTCCTGCGTGAGAACACCGACCTGTCGATTTTGGTTTTGTCTGGTTCCCCGGCCTTGCATAGCCTGCGCTTGCCGCCTGGGTTGGATTACATCAAGTTGCCCTGCATCAGCCGCGACACGCAAGGGGGCTTGGACGTGCGGTTTCTGGGCGACTCTTTAGAGGCCACGCTAAACCTGCGATCGCAGCTCATTCGCACGGCCATTGCTAGCTTTGGGCCAGATTTATTCCTGGTTGATAAAAAGCCCCTCGGCCTCGAAAACGAACTCAAACCTGCCTTAGTCGAGCTGAAGGCGAACCGACCTCACTGCAAGCTCGTACTTTTGTTGCGGGACATTTTGGATGCGCCGGCAGCAACCATTGCCGCCTGGCAAAAAAAAGACTATTACCGCACCCTCGCTGACTGGTACGACCGGGTTTGGGTTGTGGGAACTCCCCACGTTTTTGATGTGCGCCGCGAGTATCAGTTTCCTGAAGCCGTCGCCCGCAAGGTGCGCTACTGCGGCTACGTTCGGCGCGGCATCGGTACTATCCCGGCTCCTATCGCCCGCTTGCAACTAGAGGTGCCCCAGGACGGGCGCTTGGTCTTGGTGACCGCTGGCGGCGGTGGTGACGGCGAGCGTCTCATCGAGACCTACCTTAAGGGACTGCAGGGGAGCACTGCTATGGGTCGAGATTCCCGGCTCCACCATGTGGTGGTGTGCGGGCCGGAGATGCCTGCAGCGACCCGCCAGCGCCTGGGGGCGATCGCCTGCTGCCCGCAGTTGCGCATGCTCGACTTCACCCCCGATCTCGATAGCTACATGAATGCCGCCGATGTGGTGGTCTCGATGGGGGGCTACAACACGGTGTGCGAGATTCTCTCGTTGCGCAAGCGGGCGGTGGTGGTCCCGCGCGATCGCCCGGTGCAAGAGCAGCTCATTCGGGCCGAGCGCCTGGGGGCGTTGGGGGCCTTCGCCTGGATCCATCCGGAGCAGTTGACACCCGAGCGCCTCGCTCGTGCTATTTTGCGCCGTCTGGAGGGGCCGCTGCCGGAAATTGAATCCTGTCTCGATCTCAACGCGCTGCCTCGCATCGGAGGCTACCTCCGACAGCTTCTGATAACAACCCTACCCGCTGCGAGCCAACAAGCCGCATCGCCTGGGACCGACCAGCGCCATACCCCAGCGACACGCCTGCCCGCCCGCGCGATCGCCAATTGAGGGCGATGCGCCCGCTCATCATCTTCCTGCAAGGAGCCTAACGATCGTGCAAAAAATCATGTTCTACTGCCAGTATTTAACGGGCATGGGCCACCTGGTCCGCAGCACCGAAATCGTTCGCCAACTGGCAGAAAAATTCGCGGTTTACTTTGTCAATGGCGGCCCGCCTATCGAGGGGTTTGTGCTGCCTGACGGGGTCGAGTGCATCGACAACCTGCCCGCCCTTTGGCTCGAGGCGGGAAGGTTCCAGATTCCTGAGGAGTGCGGGAGCGTCGAGAGCGTCAAGGCGCAGCGCCAGCAGGCCTTACTCGCAACGTTCGATCGCCTGCAGCCCGATTGTTTGATTACGGAATTTTTTCCCTTCGGCCGCCACAAATTACTCTTCGAACTGCTGCCGCTCCTCGATCGGGTCAAATCAACCGCTCCAACCACTAAAATTATCTGCAGCTTGCGCGATGCAATCGGTCGCGAAACCCTAGCTGAAGAATCGGCGCTAATTTGCAAGTTAGTCAACGATTACTTCGATCTGATTCTCTTTCATGCCGACCCGAGGTTCCAGAGTTTTAGCGAGACTTTTCCAGACTACAACTGCCTCAATTGCGAGGTGAAGTACACCGGGTTTGTTTCCCAGTCAGCAGCAGGAGATCGCACCCCCGAGGACGAGCGCGATCTCGGCGAGATCGCTGCAGGCACCCCGATTATTTTGGTCAGCGTTGGTGGCGGCAGGCTGGGCTACGAATTGTTGGAAGCGGCGATCTTGGCGAGTCCACTGCTGGAGAGACGCATCCCCCACACCCT
This sequence comes from uncultured bacterium, assembly GCA_964435975.1. Lineage (GTDB taxonomy): Bacteria > Cyanobacteriota > Cyanobacteriia > Cyanobacteriales > Rubidibacteraceae > CAYTBI01. The sequence goes on along the minus strand of CAYTBI010000021.1, from coordinate 50,976 downwards.
GCAATTATTTGCGGGACCGTTTATGCCCGAGGCGCAATTTTCGCAGCTCGAGGTCCTCGCGATGCGAACCAGCAATGTACGCTTGCGCCGCTTTACGCCCCGGCTGCTCGACTATATGGAGAAAGCCGATCTTTCCCTGAGTTTGGCGGGCTACAACACGACGATGAATATTCTCAAAACTGGCGTGCGATCGCTCGTTGCCCCCATCGGTCACTACGACCGAGATGTCGAGCAATTAGCCCGCACCCGCAAGTTAGAGGCCTTTGGGCTTGTCGAAGCCCTCGCGCCTGAGGATCTCGAACCCTTGGTACTGACTCAACGCATTCTTGACAAACTCCAAGAGCCGCAAAACGCGCGCGCAACTGAGTTGTTTGATTTGCAAGGCGCGGCCAATACCGCCGTCGAACTGCAGGAGTTTTTAGCAGTTTCTACCCCGGCACTAAAATCATGAGCGATCGCACCTCAGAAAAAGCTTTAAAACAAGTTTTGCCGGGAGTCTGGCGCATTCTCGTCAAGTTTTCCCCCTACATCAGCAAGCAGCGCTATCTGTTGGCGGGGTCGTTCTTTGCTCTTTTAGCCGATACAGCCCTACGCCTGCTGCAACCTTGGCCGCTGAAATTTATCTTCGATCGGGTGTTGATTGCCAATGCTCGCATAGAAGCAGTGTCGGTAGGGCCAGCAGGTTGGGAGATCGCGTTACCACCGACAGTTTTACTGGCCTTGCTGGCAACATCGGTGGTGGCGATCGCGGCGGCAAGTGCTCTAATGGGCTACCTGAGCAAGTTTGGCATGGCCCTAGCGGCGGTGCGGGTGCTCGCAGAAGTTCGCGGCCAGCTTTTTGGGCGCTTGCAGCGCCTGTCGCTCGCATTTCACCAACAGCATAAAAGTGGCGATCTCATTACGCGTATTACAGCCGATATCGAGCGCCTGCGTAATGCCACGATTAATGCCTTCGTACCTTTTTTGACCAATGCCGTTTCGCTTATTGGCATGGTCGGTGTCATGTTGTGGCTCAATGCCGAGCTAGCACTAATCGCGCTGTTGTTGCTGCCGGTTTTTGTCTTATTGATTCGTAGCTCGATCGCGCGCATCCGCAAAGCAGCCCGCCGCCAGCGCAACTCGGAAGGAGTTTTGGCTTCCACGGCAAGCGAGACCCTCGGTGCAATTGAAGTCGTCCAAGCCTTAGCGCTACACGACACGTTGGAGCGGGTTTTTGCGGTCGAAAACCAGCAAAACCTCAGCCAAAGTACGGCCTCTTTGCAGCTTTCGGCGCTGCTCAATCGCATGATTCAAGTGTTGATGGCGCTGCTGATTGCCTTGATTCTCTGGCGCGGCTCGCAGTTGGTTTTGGGGGGCCGCCTGACGCCGGGGGATTTGCTGGTGTTTGCGGCTTACATTCGCGAGACCTTCGAGCCACCGATGCGTAAATTTGCCAACCAGCTCGGGCAAATGGCGAAGGCGACCGCTTCCGGCGAGCGCATTGCCGACATTCTCGATTGCGAGCCGCAAGTGCGCGATCGCGACCGGGCGGCGACCCCCGTCGGGCCCCTGCAGGGAGCAGTGCGATTCGAGGGCGTCTCCTTTGGCTACGGCGAGGTGGGGACGACCCTGCAGGAGGTGAGCTTCGCGGTCGAGCCCGGCCAGACCGTGGCAATCGTGGGCCCCTCCGGCAGCGGTAAATCGACGCTGATTAGCTTGCTGCTGCGGCTCTACGACCCCGAGTGCGGCCGGATTTATCTCGACGGGCGCGATATGCGAGCCTACCGAGTTGAAGCGCTGCGCCGCCAGATTAGCGTCGTGCTCCAGGAGAGCTTGCTTTTTGCCACCAGCGTGCGGGAAAACATCGCCTACGGCAAATTGGGGGCGACGGATCTTGAAGTCGAACGGGCAGCACGGTTGGCCGAGGCTCACGAGTTTATCCAACAGCTCCCCCAAGGCTACGACACTGTCTTGGGCGAGCGGGGCGCGACCCTCTCAGGCGGGCAGCGCCAGCGCATTGCCATCGCGCGGGCGGCCATCCGCCAAGCACCGATCGTCATCCTTGACGAGCCGACCGCCGGGCTCGACCGCGCCAGCGAACGAGCCGTCAACGCCGCCTTCGAGCGCCTGATGCGCGACAAAACCGCCTTTGTGGTCTCCCACGACCTGCTGGTGATTCGGAATGCCGACCTCATTTTGTATCTCGAAGGCGGTCGAATTCTAGAGCGCGGCACCCACACAGAATTACTCGCCTGCGGCGGGCACTACGCCGCACTCTACAGCCTACAGACGGCCACGGGCGGCTTCGCTCGCGAGCTGTAGGCTTTGCCAACCTTGCCGGAGAATGCAATCCATGGGAACCCGCGTTATCTTTTTGCGCCACGGCGAGAGTACCTACAACGCTCGCGGACTCTATCAAGGCTGCAGCGATTGCTCGGTACTCACCCCCGCGGGCCGCCAAGCCGCCCGCCTGACGGGAACATTTTTACAAAACATCGCCTTCGATGCGCTCTACACGAGCCCCTTGCAGCGCGCGCGCGACACGGCTCATTACCTGCTGACGACGCTGGCTGCGGTGCCCGCGCGCGTCGAAGTCTCGTCACTGCTGCGGGAAGCTGACCTCCCCCGCTGGGAAGGCGTGCCGTTTCAAACCGTTCGCGAGTGCTTTGCGGCCGATTATGCCTGCTGGCAGCAGCGGCCCGACGAATTTTTTATGGAGATTGCCCGCGATGGCGCTCCCCAGCGGCACTATCCCGCCCTCGAACTCTACGGGCGTTTGCGGGCCTTTTGGCAGGAGATTTTGCCCCGGCACCCAGACGAAACGCTCTTGGTTGTCGCCCACGGCGGCACCATTCGCGCGGCGATCGCCACAGCACTCGGGATCGATCCGGCCTACTACCACGCCATCGAGCAATCCAACTGTGCCCTAAGCGTCCTGCACTTTCCCACAGGCGAGGTGAGTTCGGCCTGCGTGGAAAGCATCAATACCACCACCCACCTAGGTCGGCCTCTCCCCAAGACCCCGATTGGCGGCTTGCGCTTGCTGTTTGCCTCTCCAGCTGGGAGCACAGCCGCGCAAAACCTCCGCCTCCTTCTAGCCGGCGAGACCCTTAATTTCAGTCTCGCCGATGCCACCGAGGTCACCAGACTTACGGCCCGCACCCTGACAGCCACCCATCCCGAGACCGTCCGCCTGCAACTGCTGGGAGCGGATCTTCCCGTAACTTGGCAGCACGCCCTCCAACAAAACCAGCGCAGCAAGGTGGTAACGACCGGCTTGGTGGTGGCCCATCCGGCGGCGATCGCGACATTTTTGAGCCGCGCGATCGGCCTGCGGCGCTGGCGGCGACTGAGCCTGCAACCAGGCACCCTGAGCATCCTGCATTATCCGGCTGACGGTCGCCCCCCCACCTTGCAAGCCACAAACCCGAACGGCGAGGTGGCGATGTCCCTCGAGCGTCGCGCTTCCGTCGCGGCTTGTGCCTAAAGATTTTGATGTTTTTTGAGGCTGAAGATCCATGAGAATTGCATTTTTATTTGGCCGCTTTCCCGTTATTTCGGAGCCATTTATTCTCAATCAAATCTCTGGCTTGGTGGCACAGGGTCACGAGGTCGATATTTTCGCCCTGCAGGGCCCACCCATCGAGCATACCGATAAAGTACACCCCGATGTCGAGAAATATCGCTTGCTCGATCGCACCTATTACCCTCCCGAGCGCCCGCAGACCAAATGGCTGCGCCCCCTCAAAGCCTGGGCCTTTATCTTGGCAAATTTGCCTAAAAACCCCCTCAAGTGCTTGCGCCTGCGCGATCCCAAGTACGGCAAAAAAGCAAAATCTTGGCTGCTCTTTTTCCGCTCGCTGCCCTTTCTGGGAAAACAGCCCTACGACATCATTCACTGCCAGTTTGGTCCCTTTGGCGTGATGGGGATGCAACTGCAAGATGCGGGCCTTCTACAAGGGAAATTGATAACAGCCTTCCGAGGATTTGATATCAGCCGCTACGTACAAGAGCAAGGCAAGGACATCTACGATGAGCTTTTTGTCAAAGGAGATTATTTTCTGGCCAACTGTGAGTTTTTCCGCCAAAAGGCCATTGCCCTCGGTTGCCCCCCAGGCAAAATTGCCGTACACGGCTCGGGCATCAACTGCGAGAGCTTTCACTTCCAAAGCCGTCAGCCCGCTGCAGATGGCATTGTCCGCATTGCTACCACCGGACGCCTCGTCGAGAAAAAAGGCATCGAATATGCCATCCGCGCGATCGCCTGCGTTCTCAAAAAGCACCGCAACATTGAGTATCATCTCATCGGCGATGGGCCCCTGGCTACTGATTTTCAGACCCTCGTTCGCGAGCTTAAAATCGATGGGCGCGTTATCTTTCACGGCTGGAAAGATCGCCAAGAAATCATCGAAATTCTCGATACCTGTCAGCTTTTTGTAGCTCCTAGCGTTACGGCTGCAGATGGTAACCAAGATGCCCCGGTCAACACCCTCAAAGAAGCAATGGCGATGGGATTGCCCGTCATTAGCACCTATCACGGCGGCATTCCCGAACTCGTCGAAAATGATGTATCGGGTTTCTTGGTGCCGGAGCGCGACGCCGAGGCGATTGCTCAAAAACTGATCTATCTCATCGAACATGCCGAGCGATGGCCCGAGATGGGACGCCAAGGCCGCGCCAAAGTTGCAGCAGCCTACGACATTATTAAACTCAACACCGAGCTATTCGAGCTTTATCAAACTTTGCTCGACTCTGACAATTCTACCTCGGCCAAAGCAGCAGCACTTCTGCCACAAGCGATCGCTACTCACTAATCTGACGAGATTTCAATCATCTTCAAACTCGGAGTCATACTATCATGGTAAATGCCCCATATCGAGACCCCAAAGTCACCCTTGTCGTCGTGCCGCGAGAGCGCTTTAGCTGCACCCAAGCCTCCCTCGAGAGCATTTACGAAAACACGACCGTACCGTTTAAACTCATCTACATTGACGGCAACTCACCGCGTCATATTCGTTGCTACCTCGACGCTCAAGCGCGAGTCAAAGATTTCCAAATCATTCGAACGGATTACTATTTGCCCCCCAACCATGCCCGCAATCTCGGCCTAAGCCAAGTCGATACCGAATATTTGGTCTTTTGCGATAACGATGTCATTTGCGCGCCGGGTTGGTTGCAAGCCCTAGTTGGCTGTGCTGAAGAAACGGGAGCAAGTATTGTCGGGCCGCTGATGTGCGAGAAAGAACCCATCCATACGCGCATTCATTTTGCCGGAGGCGAATCGCACATCGTCACCGATATTCATGGCAAGCGACACTTACGCGAAAAAATGTACAAACAAGGCAAGCAAGTTGCCGATATCCGCCCCACCCTCACTCGAACGCCGACAGAATTAGCAGAATTTCACTGCGTCTTGGTCCGCCGCACCATCGTCGATCGCCTGGGCGGCCAGCTCGATCCGGCTATGCTCAATACCAAAGAACACCTTGATTTTTGCATGAGCGTGGCCCAGGCAGGCGGCAGCATTTACTTCGAGCCCGATGCCCTCGTGACCTACGTTCCCGGCCCGCCACTAGAGTGGAGCGACTTGCATTTTTACATGCTGCGCTGGAGCAATGCCTGGAAGCTGGCGAGCCTCGATCGACTGCGCCAAAAGTGGAATTTAGCCGAAGATGGCTATTTCAAAACGAAGTACAAAAAACTCAGCGGTCGCCGCCACGGCACTGCTATCAAACCCTTGAGCCGCCGCCTGACGGGCGGGCGCGAATATAAGCCCCTGACGCGCTTCCTCAAGCGTTGGGAAAAGCGCCTAAATCGATTCCTAACCGATCGCTATGCCCGACAGTTTGCCAAGCGCCAGCAGGCTGGTGCGGCCTTTGGTTCTGCAGGGCTGCAACGGTAGTTGCAATGGTCAGTTGGAGGGGTTAAGAGTTGTAAGTTAGGCGTAATTTCTTCATGCGCGCGACCACTCTGAAAATTCCTTCGAGCGGTTCAAATTGAGCTAGCAAATTACCAAGGTATACGGTCATGAAAATTGCTTTTCTGGTTTGGCGATTTCCCGTTCTCTCAGAAGCCTTCATTCTCAATCAGATTGCTGGGGCGATCGATCGCGGACACGAGGTGCATATCTATGCACTCAACGGTCGCCCTAAGGGCACGACAAAGGTTCATCCTATTGTCAAAAAGTACGATCTCTTAGCTCGGACCTACCATGCTCCGGAGCGTCCCAGCAACCTGTTTTTGCGATCTTTAAAGGGAGTTTGGCTATTACTGGCCAATGCCCACAAGAACTCGCCGCGCTGTTTGGCACTGCTGAACGCCAAAAAATACGGACCTACCTCCGAGCCCTGGAAGCGCATTTATCGAGGCATTTCGCTACTAGAAACTTCACCCTACGACATTATCCACTGCCAGTTTGGCACCCTCGGCCCAGCAGCTTTAATGTTTCGGGATATGGGCTTTTTGCAGGGCAAGTTGGTGACCACTTTCCGAGGCATCGATATTAGTCGCCACGTTAAAGAAAACGGCGAAGATGTCTACAACGATCTCTTCGAAAAAGGCGACTACTTTTTGGCAAATTGCGAATTCTTCCGCCAGCGCGCGATTGCCTTAGGCTGCGACCCCGAAAAGATCGTCGTCCACGGCTCTGGAATCGATTGTCGAAAGTTTGCCTTTAAGGTGCGCGACTTTCCGCGAGACGAGCGCATTCGCATTGCGACGGTCGGACGCCTCGTCGAAAAGAAGGGGATTGAATATGCCATCCGTGCCGTTGCTTGGGTGGCCAAAACTCATCCCAACATCGAGTTTTCTATCGTGGGCGACGGTCCCTTACGGGACCGGTTGCAGCAGATAATCAATCGGCTCGATGCCAGTCGCTTCATTAAGTTGCTCGGTTGGAAACAGCAGCAAGAAATTATCGAGATTCTAGAGGCGTGCCACCTGTTTGTAGCCCCCAGCGTCACCGCTACCGATGGCAATCAAGATGCACCCGTCAACACTCTCAAAGAGGCAATGGCAATGGGATTGCCCGTCATTAGCACCTACCACGGCGGCATTCCCGAGCTGGTAGAAGATGGGGTGTCCGGCTTCCTCGTCCCCGAGCGTAATGCTGAGGCCATTGCCGGGGCTATTTTACGGACGATCGCCCACCCTGAGTTGTGGGAGCGCTTCGGGCGAGCGGGTCGCGCCCGCGTCGAGCAAAAGTACGACATGAATGGCCTCAACGACGAGCTAATCGCCACCTATCAGGCCCTCCTCGCCGGTGAATTGTCCCAGGGGCTGGCTACTGCCGCCACTGAGTCCCTGGTAGGGACAGCCTGGGTCTAGGTGCCACCCCCATGGTTGCCTTCCTCAAAGCCGGGGGTGCGGAGCGACAGCAGTGATGGGGGGCATCGCCCCGAAACTGCTAACCCTGCGTACGGCAGGTTCGGATCATGCCTCGCTCTCAGAGCCCGATGCTGTATGGATTGCCGCTCTAGACAGTGCGTGGCCCCACATTTAGAGAATTGGTATTAGATCTCTCTAGCCGGGCTTCTGCAGATCGCCTGTTTTTCTTCAGGAACTGGTTACCCGAAGGGGCTTTTTGTGGCTCAAGTAACAATGACAGTGGGGTTTCTCGATAAGAGATGCCGCCAGCGCGTTGAGGGCCACCGCCGCGAGCAGGCCGCCATTCTGGGCACCTGCGATGGCAATCGAGGCAACCTCGGTTCTGTGGAGGCGGCGCTTGGCTGCCGGGGCGTGGCCGAAGCCGATGGGCATGCCAATGACCAGGGCCGGGGCAATTTTGCCAGCGGCGATCGCCTCGCAGGTAGCCACGAGCACCGAAGGCGAATAACCGATCGCGAGCAAGCACCCTTCTGGCAAGGCCAGCAGGCGATCGCGCCACTTCTGCTGCTGCCAAAATTGGCGCTCGGCATCGCCAGCGCTGGTGATGTGCGGATCGTCGAGCAGCACCCGCACCGAGCAGCCCATGTGGGCCAAGCGCGTTCGATCGAGCGCGGCAGCAACGGCCGGAATGTCGCCGACGACGGTATTTCCTCGTTTGAGGGCATCCCGAGCGGCCGCGATCGCATCCGGGCTCAGCCGCACGAAGGGTACCAAGCTGGTATCGCCGCAGGCGAGCGCGAGTTCTTTGAGGAGATCGACTTCAATTTCGGGCCGCGACCCCAGGTCGGGCAACAACTGCTGGAGAGCCCCATAAAAATCTTCAGGATGGTCGGCAGCAGCCCCGTCGAACGCTTCCCAAATGCCTCGGTCGGCGAGTTCGTCTACTTCGACTTCAAGCTCGTGCAGCCCTGCCAAGGCTCGGTCGCGGGCAACTTGGCAGGGTTCGTCTCGGGCGAGCAGCCCCTCTAGAGCCGCGGTCGTTCGTCGCAGCTCGACGAGCCGATCGGTGAGAGCTTGGTACTGCTGCTGGAGTTCGGCGACGGTGGCGGCGATATCAGCAGGAGCATCACCGCCCGCAGCACTCAGGAGCTGGCGAATGTGATTGAGCTGGAAGCCCTGTTGTTTGAGGGCGACGATGCGCGCGAGCTGCCGCACGTCTGCCTCGCCATAGAGGCGGTAGTTGCCGCGCGATCGCCGGGGTGGAGCGAGCAGGCCGAGTTGGTGGTAGTGCCGGACCATGCGTGGGGTCACGCCGCCCCCGACGGCCTGGGTCAGCTCTTTGATGGTGAGGTCGTCTTTTAGCATGCGCTCGAGTCCATCAACCTTGACATGGCTTGGTAAGGTTGATGGACTCGACAATAGCACGCTTTAGGGCGCGGGAGCGCACTCTCCGCCCAAACCCGTCACGATCGTGCAGGTGTTGTAGACCAGCATGCCCGTGTAGCTGCCCAAGGGCGTATCGGCTGGCCCGAGGCCGTCAGATAGCAAGACATCCTCGGAAATCGCTACGCCCGCCTCGTCGGCAACGGTTTGCAGGACGCGATCGTCGGCGGTCAGCTCGGCAAAGATGGTCGGGATGCCCTTGTCACGGATGGTCGTGGCCAAGTTATTCACCTGGGCGGCCGTGGGTTCTTCTTCTGTCGAAACCCCCAACAGCGTTCCTTCCACCGTCAGGCCATAGGCTTTGGCATAGTAGCTCATCGCATCGTGGGTGGTAACCAGGCGGCGCTTGTCCTCGGGAATGGTTGCAATCTGAGCGGGAATCCAGCTATCGAGTTCTTGCAGCTCTAGGATCGGCGCGTCGGCTTTCTGTTGGTAGAGGTCCGCATTGTCGGGATCGACGTCCGCCAGCGTGTCGCGAATCAAGTTCGCCATCTCAATGCCATTTTCGGCGTCGTGCCAGATGTGCGGGTCGGGCTCGATTTCGCCTTCTTCCGAGACTTCGATAACCTCCTGCACGGCCAGCTCGTGCAGGGCAAGCTTGGGCGCGCTCGAATCAGATGCTTCGGCCAGATCGACGATCGCGGGCTCGAAATTCAGACCGGCGTAAAACACGACCCCCGCTTCATCAACTGCTTTGCGGTCTGAGGGCGTGGCTTCGTAGGTGTGAGGGTCGCGATCGGGGCCGATCAAGCAGTTGACCTCGGCGGCCTCAGCGGCAATCTCCTCGGCAATGTTGCAAATGACGCTGTAGGAGGCAACGATTTGCAGCTTTTCAGGTGCTTCGGTTGCAGCCGGCTGCTCGGACGTCGTTTCGGGCGGCTCCGACCCGCCGCAACTGGCGAGTCCCACAGCAGCGATGGCCGCGATCGCCGCGCGAACGACGGCGTGTTGGCGAGAGAACAGTTCGAGCATGATTTCCCAATCCTTAAAAGAAGTTGTTAGTCCGCGCGATTGCAACGGACGCACCCAGTTATTGTGCTTTTGGATACAAATTTGCGGAAGTGAGTGCGGTAGCTTCAGCCTTATTGAGAAATTTATGCTATAAGGCTTATCAGTAGCTGACCCGACATCCCACGTAAATATATAAGGTCGATTGACTTTACGCCAATGTCAAGCTTTTGGCAAGCTTATGTTAAGGTCGGCCCCAATTTGATTGGACCGGTACCCTGTAGTGAGTAGGGCTGCTACACCTCCGCCCGGACCAACGTTGTGCCACCGCCCATGCTAGAGATTCAGAATTTATCGATTGACTACCGTGGCGTTCGTGCCCTGCACGATGTCAGTTTTCAGATCCCGGCGGGCCAGCTCGTCGGAATCGTTGGCCCGAATGGGGCGGGTAAGAGCACGTTAGTTGAAGCTATTCTCAACTTGATTCCCGTGACCCAGGGCGTCATTCGCTTCCAGGGCCTACCCCTGCGGCGACAGCTCCTCAAGATCTCCTACGTCCCGCAGCGCTCTAAAGTTGACTGGGATTATCCCGTTACGATCTGGAATACCGTGATGATGGCCCAAACGGCTCAAGCCGGGCTTTTGCGAGGCTTCAACCGTCAGGCGCGCGAGCTGGCTAAAGCGGCCCTGGCGCGGGTCGAGATGTACGACCTCAAAGATCGCCCGATTGGCGAGCTCTCGGGCGGGCAGCAGCAGCGAGTCTTTTTGGCGCGGGCCCTGGCCAAGGAAGCCGAATTATTCATCTTCGACGAACCCTTTACCGCCGTCGATCGCAAGACCGAAGACATTATTTTTGATGTCTTCCAAGAATTGCGCGTGGCGGGTAAAACCGTCTTAGTCATCAATCACGATTTGGGCGAGTCGCTCGCGATCTACGACCGGCTATTGCTGCTCAACAAACGGTTAATCGCCCAAGGCTCACCTAAAGAAGTCGTCACTACCGCCAATCTCGAACGCGCCTACGGGCGGGGTTTGACGCGAGTTTTTGCTTAGGATTTTATTGTTTTTGCAAGCGAGGAATACAATGTTGGACTGGTTGCTCGAACCCTTATCTCTAGCTTTTATGCAGCGAGCCCTGTTACTCGGTGTCATTTTAGGGGTTCTTTGCGCGGTTGTCGGCAGCTACGCGATCGTGCGGCAGATGGGAATGCTCGCCCACACCGTTTCTCACTCGGTCATGGCGGGGTTGCCCATTGCCTACGTAGCGGGGTTGGCGCTTTCTTTGGGCGCGCTCGTTGCTGGTGTTGTGAGTGCCTTGGTTTTATTTTTAATTGAGTCGCAATCGCGGGTCAAAACCGATGCCGCGATGGCTCTGATTTTGACCTCATTTGTGGCGACTGGCGTGACTTTGGTGAGCATTTTGCCCGGCGCCAACCGCATCGACTTAGTCCACGTACTTTTTGGCAATATTTTGGGAGTTAAGGCCCACGAAGTTTGGGCCACGTTCGCCATTACGGTTGTCGCGATTGCTTTAATCCGGCTGTTTTACAAGGAATTGCTTTTCTACACCTTCGATCCCAAAGGTGCCCAAGCGAGCGGCTTGCCCGTGCAGTGGTACAACGCCGCGCTGATTGTGGCCATGACCGTCACGATTGTGGTGTGCTTGCCCACTGTCGGGGCCCTGCTGGTTGTGGCGCTGTTGGTGGCTCCGGCGGTCACGGCGTATTTGCTCGTTAAAGAACTGCACCAAATGATGTGGCTGGGCTCTTGTATCGGCGCGCTCTCAAGCATCATTGGCATGTACCTGAGCTATTATTTGGATGCTCCTTCTGGGGCCACCGTAGTGCTGGTCTCCTTTGGCTTCTTTATGTTGGCTTTCATCTTCAGTCCTTCACAAGGGTTGCTTGGCAGAGCGCTCGGGCGGCCGCGCGGCGTTGCCTTCGAGGATCCCGAGGACGCTCGGGTTAGCGGTTTAGGATAAGCGCCGGGCAGGCCAAGCTACATAAAAGAAGCAGAGAACAGTCTTTTTAGCCTTTGCTGGATCCAAATTACGGGATTCTCCCGAGATTTGTCATCGAGATCGGCTTCGCGCCATTCTTGTTGGTAAGCCTCCAGCACCTCTTTCCTTTTAGAGAGTTCCCGAGCGATATCTTCAGCAATAGTTGGATAATCTCTCAACATGCACTGGAAGCCCTTAGCGCTGACCACAAAAAGAAGCGTGTTGCTCGCTGCCCTCAATGTAGCCGGACTGGGAATATTCAGCATCATGGGCAGGTCGCCAAAATATTCTCCAGCCCTGAAAGTAAAGAGATACTGCTCTCCCTTTTTGAGTTCGCGATAGGCATCCACCGCTCCCGAGAGCACGATGCAAAACTGCCTTACGGTCTCGCCCTGTCGCACCAATACCTCAGAGGTGTCTGGGTATTGGCGAAACCCCATCTCAATTAGGCTTCTCATTTTCAGCTCGTCAAAGTCTTGGAAATACGAGATTTGAGACAGCCAGCCCCGGAGCGTGTCTTCGGAGCTATCTTCTGTGCTTTCGGGTGGAGGAGCGATCGCTTCTGGGTCGAGAGCTGGAAGATTATCTCCAGAGGCCGCTAAATTGGGCCGATCCCCATTGGTGCGGGGCGATCGCACCCATAGGTCGAGTTGTGGAAAGGGAATGGTGACTTTTCGATAGCGAAGATAATACTCAACGGCAAAGGTCAGATTGCTCTGAACGTAAACGCGACGGTCGATTCTATCGATCCAAACCCATAGCTTAAAATTTAGCGAGCTGTCTCCGAAACCTGCAAATATGACTTTGGGTGGCGGATCTCGCAAGACTTCTGGCAGCGAGTACGCTGCTTCTAGTAAGGTTTCGGTCACTAGAACTGGATCGCTTCCATAAGCGACGCCAACTTTCGCTTCTACCCGTCCGCTGGAGTTCCGATAGCTCCAGTTAACGATCCGCCCCTCCGCAATTTGGGAGTTTGGGATCATAACCTCGCTCCCGTCGAGGGTGCGAATTACAGTCGAGCGGATCGAGATTTCTTCAATATAACCCGTTACATCATCGAACTCGATGAAATCGCCAACTCGCAGCTTGCGCTCGATTAAAACAGTCAGACCGCTGAGAGAATTTTTGGTAATGTCTTGCAGGCCGAAACCAACCCCCACGCCGAGGCCACCAATAATCACAGCTAACGAAGAAAGGTCGATCCCCGTTGCCTGCAAAATAACAAGGTAGCCGAAAGTAGCCGTGCCAATGCCGACTAGCGTGGCCATTGCTTCGCCATTGCCACCATCAATTCCTAGTCGAGGCAGAAGCTGGCGCTTCAGAAAACGCTTGACATAGCGAGCGAGCAGACTAACAGCAACCAATGCGATAATTAGTCTAGAGACCCAAAGTAATGAAATTGGCTGGCCGCCTAACTCGAATAGCGCTCTTTCGAAAATTCGCCTCAGCGTATCTTTCATCTCTGTTTCCTGGGGCAAGGTCTGGAGCTTTCTCGTAGGCGTCTTGATGCAGTAGATCTGTATGGTACTCGAGCGACAAAGCCAGGCATCATCAGGCAATGCTGCGGTGCGCTTCTTTGTAAGAAGTGCCAACATTCTGCCAGCCCGCATCGATCGTTTGCTGCTCGAGTAGGCTCCAAAAACGGTCGCGGTGCAGACCGTGGCAAGCTCGCCTCCTGCAGCCGCTGGGCAGAGTCGGTCGGGTTCCGGGCAAAACTTGAGACAGTCAAGCTGGAATTCTTTGGCGAACTGGCGTGGTTGTCGTGCCCTGGTGGATACCTCCTGAGATTCCATCCTCTCTTGTTAGGTGATGCTCCACTGAACCCGTGCCACTCCACTGTGGTCCAAATTGGAGATCTGCAAAGACTGTGTCCTCGAAGAACGGGCTTTCCCGATGCTCAACCCGTCTCCTGGGATGAAATCTTCCCAGCCTATAGAACGTGGGACCTAGCCGAGCAGAAGCACAAAAATACTTGATTCTTACTTAAATCTTTGAGGGGCGCTTACCTTGTTTTAGGGTTGCTTTTCAATAAGATTCATACTGAGCTGACACCTTGTTTTCGTTAATTTTAGTTAATTCATCTCGATTAATCTTGGGGTCACCCGACCAGGTAATTGAGAGCCCTCTGCCCCTAGCTTGACGGAGGTTGTAGTGACTGTTGTAAGCCCAACAAGAGTGCGTGCAAGCCCAACAAGAGTGCGGGAGTTTGCCTTATCACTAGAGCCTGCGGCACAAATCACTTGATGGAGATCGAATCTGTTTCAATATCAATCTGCATGAGTTCGTTAGGACAAAGCCTACCGAACGAATGAAACACTTGCCGTTTATCAACTTTCAGCTCTCTACTGACAGCAAAATCGAGACCTCTCTTTAAGTTAGGGCTCGAACGATTTGCAAATTCTTCAGGGGCAATCGCAAGGTCTTTTTACCTAAATCACTTGCGATCGCCCTTACCGCCTGTAGTGCCTGAGAATGTCATTCACTACAAGGAACTCGACTGGCATCGAGTTCCTTGATTGTGGCATTCCAGGCCAGTTTTCTGCAACTGTCTGGGCCGAAACTTTTAAGTTAATTGTAACTTTTTGTTTTGGTCTGCCACTAAAATCAAGGAGCTAATTGTAGATGGACCCCCTATCGTCAGAACTCATTTCTAGGCCCGTTGACCTTATCATTCTCGACCCTGTCACCGGCCCTATCATTCTCGACCCGACTACCGAAGAGGCCATCCTAGACGTTCTTGCAACCGGCGATGTCGATCTCATTCGTGAGACGAATGCCGCCAAGATCGCCGATCTCAGCGAGCAAAAGACCAGCACCGGCGAATTCGTGCCGGGCCGCGTTGAAGGCGAACGCAATACGCTCGTGCTTCAACCTGCTCCCCAGCAGTTTAGCCTGGCAGCTGCACCCACAACAGCTAGCCTGACTACATTTTCCACCGCTACGCTCGACGATCTCGTTGCTGGTTTCGATGTCGATGCCAATATCGACGCGCTCGCGATCGGGATTGAGAATCAGGCGGTCATCGATACCGCAGCTGGCAACGATCTCGTTGTCGGGGATGGCGTCGCCCTCGGCATCGATAGCGCCGAAGCATTCGGCATCCTCAATGCTGGCGAGATCCTCACCGGCACTGACGCTGATTCGGTCGTTGGTGTGGGAAGCGCATCCGGCCTCTTCGGTCTGGCGGTTGAAGGCGATGCGATCGCCTTCGGGTTCGCTGATGTCGACGGGGGCTTGTTGAACGTCGGTAACGGCGACAATACCGTAACTGGTCACGCTGATGCCGCCGGTACCGAACAAGTTGAGGCAACCGGTCTCTTGGCCCTCAATGCGATCTCTGGCGGTGGCGACGATACCTTCGACGGGCTCGCTACCGCAGACGGCGAGAACATCGCCACGGCGAGCGGCATCCGGGTCGGCAGCTTTGAAGATAATACCGTCGCTGTTGCTGAAGGCGAGCCGCTACCCAACCAAATCGGCTCCCTCGATGCTGGCGATGGCACCAACACCATTACGGGTACGGCAACGGGAACGACGACCAGCGATGGCACCGACGTCCTGTTCAACGACGTTAACGGGATCCTCGTTGATGTTGACAGCGTCCTCAACACCGGCAACGACGTAGACACGATTACCGGTTTCGGCACGGCGATCGACGATGGCATCGGTGGTGGCAACTTCCTCACCCTCAATGCCCTCTCTGCCGATGGTATCGAAATTCGGGGCGACCTCTCGACTGGTATTGATGGGGATGACTCCATCATCGGTACGGGTGTCGGCCAAGCGACCAACTCCTTTGTGGTAGCTGAAGGTGTTGACATTGGTCTGGGCAACAATCAAAACGTTGCCCTGGGTGGCAACCCCAATCTCGTTAACGTCTTCCCCACCGTTAACTTGGGTGAGGGGAACAACGCCATCATCGGTGTGGGTGAGTCCACCGTTGAAGGTGATGACGCGGCCACCATCACGGCAGGCATCCAGAGTGTTGGTACGATTCTCGCTGGTGCCGGCAACGATACCCTTGAGGGTTCTGCGACCAGCGTTGTCGTCGGTGGCGCGAATGAGGCTATCCCGGGTATCCTCCCGAACCGGGGTGCGATCGCGGACGGCATCCAGAACTTCGTAATTGTGGAAGCTCTCAACACAGACTTTGATGGCACCATCGACCTGGGTGAGGGTGACAACGTCCTTACCGCTGAGGCATCTGCTACAGCCGAAGACTTCAGCGCCTTTGCCACCGGTGTTTCGGGTGGCGTTTTGCGCGTGGGTGCGGGTAACGACACCATCGAAGGGAATACCGAGGCAGTGGGTGTCGAAGATGTCGGGGCAACGGGTGTGCTCTTCGTCGACGCCGACCTAGGCGACGGTGCAAACGTCATCATCGGCAGCGCTGACTCCATCGGTGCTGCCTCCACGGACGCTCGCGGTATCTCCATTGGTCTCTCGGATATCGATGACGACACCCTCCAGAATCCTGATGACACCGCTGGAGCGCAAGCAGCGCAAGTGGGCACCCTGATTACGGGTGATGGCAACGATACCTTCTTCGGTACTGCAACGGTCGATTCCGATGCGGATCGCGGCTTCGGAGATAGCTTCTTCTCCAACGCTACTGCGCTGACCGTTGACGGCGGCACGGTCGAAGAGCTTGCCCTGCTCCTCGCCGGTCAGGAAGTTGTTGTTGACGGTGTGCTGCAGCCCGTTGACCTGGAGATTCTGGCTCGGGCGTCCAAAACCGCCTTTGGCGCGCTGGTTGTCGGAATTGATGACGATGCCCTAGAAGCCGACGAGCTGCTGGCCGTCCAAGATGCAGTGCGCGCCGTATTACCCGACCTGGATATTGGCCGTCTGGACACGGGTGCGGGTAACGACACCTTTAACTTGACCGCATCCAACATTTCTGTGGGTGGCATTCAAGGCCTAGAAGACGTCGATGGGGATGGCGAGGCTGATGGCGACGCCAACCTGGAATACTTCGTTGAAGGTTTTGAAAACTCCGGTTTCGTCACCTTCGGCGATGGCGATGATTCCATCGTTGCGAACGTTTCTGGCTTCCAAGAGGGTGCCGGCAAAATCCTGGTAGAAGGGATTGACAACAGCGGTGTTGGGGTTAGCACGGGCCTGGCTCTCGAGAACGACAACGACAACACCATCCTGGACTTCGGTGCTGGTGATGACAGCATCACGATTAACACCGAAGTATTGAGTATCGGTGACTTTGCCGCTGGCGATGGGATCGACAACCGCGGCCAGCTGCTGCTGGGTGAGGGTAGCGATACCATCACTATCAACGCGGTTTCTGAGTTCCAGCGCCAGGAGATTATCGACGGCGCGGGTAACGTTATTGACGGCGACCAGGAAGAAGGTCTGGCGGACGGTATCGAGAACCGTCAGATCCTCGACCTGGGTAGCGGCAATGACACCATCACCTCTACGGTGCAAGCCACCAGCAACGGCATCCTGGGCATCGCTGAAGCGGTTGAGAGCCGCTTCTTCCTGAATGCGGGCGATGGGGCCGATACCTTCAACCTCACGGCTACCGCTATTGCGAGCGCAGACGTTCTCGCAGACAACCTGACCCAGGCTTCGGGTCTGCAGTTGGAGCAGGTTACCTCCGGTACGTTCCTGCTGGGTAATGGCGATGACATCCTCAATGGCACGGGTACGGCCATCGGTCTCGACAACAACGAAACCGTGGCCTTCGGGATTTCCCAGGCCACTGCTGAAGCAACGGCGATCGCAGAGGAGCCCACGGGCGAAGCACCTCTAACCGAGGCGAACGCAGGCGCACCGGTCAATCTTGATGACGTCGGTCTGCTGGATACAGGCGAAGGCAACAACACCCTGACTGGCGTGGGCAATGCCAGCGGTCTGGCGAACAGCCAAGTTGAGGCCTACGGAATCTTGGCCACCAACACCGTCGGTCGCGGCGGCAATGACACCTTCGACGGTACGGCGACGGCAGATGGCGGGAACATCGCTACTGCCAGCGGGATCCGCATTGGTACCTTCGAGGACAACACGGTTGCAGTGGCAGTAGGCGAGCCGCTCCCCAACGAAGCAGGTGCCCTGGATGCCGGCAATGGCATCAATACCGTTGCCGGTACGGCTACCGGTACGACCACCAGCGATGGCATCAACGTCCTGTTCAACGATGTCAATGGCGTCCTCGTTGACGTTGACAGCGACCTGATTGCTGGCAATGCTGCCGACACGATCTCCGGTAGCGGTACCACGATCGATAACGGTGTTGGCGGCGGTAACTTCCTCACCCTCAACGCCCTCTCTGCCGATGGCGTTGAAGCTCGCGGTGACATTTCCACCGGTGGCGGTGCGGACACGATCTCGGGTACGGGCGTGGGCGAAGCGACGAACTCCTTCGTCGTCGTTGAAGGGGTCGATGTCGGCTTCGGCAACAACCTCAACAATGCGCTGGGTGGTAACCCCAATCTCGTTGATGTAGCGCCCATCGTTGACTTGGGTGCGGGCGACAACCGCATCAGCGGTACCGGTACTTCGACCGTTAACGGTGCCGATGCCTCGACGATTGTTGCTGGTATCCAAAGTCTCGGGACGATCCTCGGTGATGGTGGTAACGACACCCTCGAGGGCTCGGCGACCAGTACCGTCATTGGCGGTGAAGCTGGCATTCGGGGTGCGGTTGCTGACGGTATCCAGAACGTCTTCAATAGCGACGACCTGGATGTCAACCAAGTCGGCACCATCAACCTGGGCAATGGCGATAACTTCGTCTCTGGCGATGCCACGGCCACGGCCAACGACTTCAATGCCATTGCCAACGGCGTTGCCACGGGCAACCTCATTACGAGCACTGGTAATGACACCCTCAACGGTAATGCCACGGCCACGGCCCTAACCGAAGCTGCTGCCCTCGGTCTCGAGATCGGGGATGTCAACCTCGGCGATGGTGCGAACTCTTTGTCCGGCGTTGCGGCGGCGGAGAGCGCCAGCGCGGCCCTAGCCAGCGGCATCTCTGTCGGCACCGACTCTGGTGTAGGCAGCTTGGTGACCGGCAACGGCAACGACATCATCCAAGGTCAGGGAACGACCGACGCCGATGGCAATGACCTAGAAGACAGCAATGCCAACGGCATCTTCGTTGCTGCCGGGAGCAACTTCGACACGGATGCAGGGGTTGACACTATCGTAGGCTTTGCGGTCGCCGGGGCAGTGGGTACTGCTTCTAGCCCTGAGTTTGCGGTTCTGACCGACGGAATCGAGAACCAGGGCACGCTCCTGACCGGTGCTCAGGGTGACATCATCACCGGTGAAGGTTCCTCCTTCGGAGTTGGCGTTGAAGCCACTGCTGGCGGCATCGACAACGGCCGCGCCCTGGTGGAGCAGCCCTCCTTTGTGTCCCCGGTCTTCAATAGCCAAGGTGGTTCGGATGAGATCGTTGCAACGGCAACGGCAACGGCTATCAACAACGCTGCCATCACCGATGCTCTGAGCAACGTTGGCGATTTCCGCACTGGTGGTGACGCTGACACCATCACGGCCACGGCGACCAGCGATGCTTCTGGCTTCGTCGGCGATCGCGCGGTTGCCGATGCGATCGACAACCGGGACTTCATCGCAACCGGTGGCGGCAGCGATTCGATCTTCGCTTCTGCGACCGCAACGGCTGTGAATGGCACGGCATCTGCCAATGCAATCGACCAGAACGAGGCTGCTGGCAGCCGCATCAACCTGGGTGACGGCAACGATACCCTGATTGCGGAAGCCACGGCAACCTCCACCAACGGCGATGCCGAGGCGATCGGCCTGTTCGGTGGCACCATTCAGGGCAACGGCGGTGCCGATAATATCCGCGCTCGCTCGAACGACCTGCTCACCGGCGCTAATGGCATTAGCCTAGCTGGTGGCCAGGGCTTTGGCGGAAATGTTACCGTAGCTGGCGGCGCGGATGATGATACCTTCCTCGGTTTCGGCGAAGCTCACGTTCAGGGGGGCAGCGGGTTCGACACCCTCCAGTTTGAGTTCTTATTCGACGACTTCGTCAATGGGGGCGGAAACATCAACGTCATCAACAACGGTTCTGCCGATTTCACTTTCGATGGCGTCACACTCGAAGCTCGCAACATCGAGCAGTTCGACTTTGGTGTTTCCTTCGATGGCACAAGCATTGCGGAAAGCTTTAGCGGGGTGAATGCGCTGCTGGCATAACCTCTAATTAGGTAGTCCGATCTGCCTAAAGGAATCGCAATCAATCGAAGAGAGTTCTCAGATTCGTTCCTGAGAACTCTCTTCATTTTCAAGCAATACCATTTCTGCTTAGCTGCGGTGTAGCAAGGCTTTGGAGCTGCTCGACGGCCACAAAAGCAGCAAAGAACGGCGCTCCTTGACACGGGTTTGCCTTGTCGGACCATACCCGAAGCGCTACCAGAAAGGAGGGCTCCGTGGCGTCGGTGCTATGGAGGCTGTAGCAAGGTCGCCTACTGCAGCCGCTGGGCGACATCTTTAGCAAAGTAGGTGAGAATCGCGTCCGCACCCGCGCGTTTGATCGCAAGCAGAGTTTCCATGACGACCTTCTCCTCATCGAGCCAGCCATTTTGCGCGGCAGCCTTGATCATGGCGTACTCACCACTGACGTTGTAGGCCGCGATGGGCATGTTAGTCTGCTGGCGCAGGAGGCGAATGATATCTAAGTAGGCTAGGGCGGGCTTCACCATCACCATGTCGGCCCCTTCCATCATATCGAGGTCCACCTCGCGCATAGCTTCGATCGCGTTGGCGGGGTCCATTTGATAGGTTTTCTTGTCCCCAAACTTGGGAGCAGACTCGAGGGCATCCCGAAACGGACCATAGTAGGCCGAGGCGTACTTAGCCGAGTAGGCCAAAATCCCGACATCGCTGTAGCCGTAGTTATCGAGCGCGTCCCGGATGGCCCCGATGCGGCCGTCCATCATGTCTGAGGGGGCGACGATATCGGCACCCGCTTCGGCTTGGGAGAGGGCCATTTGAGCTAAGACTTCGACGCTCTCATCATTGAGGATGATGCCGTCTTTGACGATGCCATCGTGACCGTCAGAAGAAAACGGGTCGAGGGCCACGTCGGTGATGACGACCAAATCGGGAACGGTCTGCTTGAGCGCGCGTACCGTCGTTTGAACCAGGCCGTTGGGGTTGCAGCTCTCGCGACCGGTCGGGTCTTTTTTAGATTCCGGCAGGGCGGGAAAGAGCGCGACCGCCGGGATGCCCAGCTCGGCGGCCTCTTTGGCTTCTTGGAGCAGCAAATCTGCCGTGAAGCGATAGGTACCGGGCATAGAGGGGATCTCTACTTTGGTGTTTTCGCCCTCCATGACAAACAGCGGATAAATCAAATCGTCAACGTGCAGATGCGTCTCGCGCACGAGGCGGCGGATGGCATCGGTGCGGCGCAGGCGGCGCGGGCGCTGAATGAGGGGCAGTCGGGACATAAGGCGTGCTGCTGGCGATTGCGAACAAATGTTTCTAGGGTACCGAACGGTTGCCGAAGCTGAGATGAAACGTTGCGTTTCTTTAGCTGGCGCGCTTAAGTGCCTTCGACCTTGGCGCGATACTCCCCGGCGGGCATGGCATCGCTGAGGTCGTCGGGGTTCTCGAAGCGAATCTTCACCAGCCAGCCGCCTTCATAAGGGTCTTCGACGAGCTGCTCCGGGGCATCTACCATCGCGTCGTTGCGGGCGACGACCGTGCCGGTTGCCGGCGCGTACATGTCTTCAACGGCCTTGACCGACTCCACCGTGCCAAATTTTTCCCCCTTGGTGACGCGATCGTCGACTTCGGGCAGCTCCAGGAATACGATATCCCCGAGCTGGTCGATGGCAAAGGCGCTGATGCCAACGACGATGGTGTCGCCTTCCTGGCGCAGATACTCGTGGCTGTCGAGGTAGCGCAGGTTATCGGGGTATTCCAGAGCCATATCTAGTCGGGTCCTTGTCTTGTCAAACGCCCCCCATTATCGCAAAGAGCCCCGCTTTGGGGAATAGGGACCCCAGCGCAGGGAATTACGGTGTTGTCGAACCTCGGCGGCTCTGTTGGGGGCGGCCAAGCTCCCTCCACTGACTTTTGGGATCCGGGGGAAGCTCTAAGCCCAACCATCTGCGCGCTACCCCTCTTCTGTTATGTCGGGGATAATGGGGATAATAAAGGAAGAGTCAGTCGGTGAAAGGGAGGGCAAAATGACTAAGCCCAGAGCTGCAACCCCGACAGTGACTTGCATTGACCGATACTGCCAACTATATCGACACGTCTTTCCAGACGTCAGGAGCTTCGAACACTTCAAATACATCCTGGTCGGGCTGCTGTCAGATCTCAAACGGAAGACCCTACCAGCAATTGCAAAAACCGTTGGTTTGCCCAATGCCCAAGGGCTTCATCACTTCTTTTCGGAATCACCTTGGAAAGTCAGTGACCTGAGAAAATGTCGACTTGACTGTCTAAAGAGAGCCCTTGACGGCCGAAAAATCACCCTAGCTATTGATGAAACGGGAGACCGTAAAAAGCGGTGCTCAATTGGCGAGTACTCGCCAATTGGAGAGCGCACAAGATAGGGAAAGTCTACAGATTACGTAAAGCGTCAGTACATTGGCAATTGGAGCAAGATAGAAAATGGGATTGTCAGTGTCAACACCTATGAGGTTTTGGGAAATACAACTTTTCCATTATTGTTTGAGGTCTTTAAGCCTAAAGAGCGTCTCAAAGAAGCTGACGAGCACCACACCAAGCCCGAAATAGCTGTGAAACTCCTACAGCAGCTGCAGGAAGAAGGATTTCAGTTCGACCTCGTGCTTGCAGATAGTCTGTATGAGAAAAGTAGTATTGTCATTCGCGAGCTGCAGGGAATGGGCGTTGATTTTACAGTTGCCATTCGCTCCAATCACGGTGTTTGAATGCCAGAGGAGCAAAAGGTAAAACGGACGCGCTGGAGGGTGCTCGAGCGCCAATTCAGTCGAGGAGATAGGGAGATTTTTCGGGAGAGGTTGGTAACGCCTACGGTCTGAGGACTTGGATTGAATATGGTTTCAAGCAAATCAAGAATGAGTTGGGCTGGTCCGACTATCGCCTGACGAGTTATGCAGAGATAGAGAAGTGGTGGGAGATAAACTGTTGCGCTTATTTGTTTGTCAGCCTGCAGACAGACGACTTCGACGAGCAATGTAAGGACATATTCTCTTTCGTCCAAAAAAACGATTCGAAAGACTCGATGGGCTTCCTCTGGCAACATCCGCAGTGGGAGGAGGGGCTTGATGGACGAACGTCTTGCACAATTTACGATTGGTGCTGCAGTCCTACAGATGTTATCGTCAGTTGCTGCCCTGGATGAAAATTCGCTCTCGCAAGCAACTACGAAAAGGGTTGGGGAATCTAGTAAAAATCGCAGGTGAAACCCCTTTTTTAGTCCCAATATGACAGAAGAGGGATAGTTAATTTCCTGGAAGCTGCCCGTCGCTGGCGCGGAGGCGCTCGGCTTCAATCAGGCGAATTGCGAGTAGCAGCTCGGCAAAACAGCGTTGAAACGCATAGTACCAACCCTGCCAGCCGTCGAAGATGCCCCCCTTAACGAGTAGGCAATAAGCCAGCATGACAAACGGTGCAAAGAGCTTGCGCTTGCGCAAACGATCGCTCCAACTCAGCTTCCCATCGGGCGCTGCGAGTAGCTTGCGAACCTCCTTCACCATATAGCGATCTTGAGAGGCAATCCACCGACTCAACGACTTGCGATCGTCGTGGTGGATGTAGCCTGCCAGAGTGCTGCTGGGTCCTTCGACCCGCACGCGGTGGGCGTGGCCATCGTCAATGTATCGCGCGCGATCGCGTCGGTAAAGAACCTGCCGTGGTGGCAGCACCGTTCCTCGCAGAAGCTTGCCAAAAATTGCATACTTAAACCGCACGTAATACCCCGCCCACTCCGGGCTATCGGGCAAGGCTCGAATTTCGGCGGCTAACTCGGGCGCGACCGTATAGTCGGCATCGAGGGACAAGACCCAATCGGTTTTAATGCGCTCGAGGGCGAAGTTGCATTGCCCGGCAAAAGAATCAAAAGACCGCTGGAAGATTTTTACCTTAGGGTAGGCAGTAGCGATTTCTAGCGTGCGATCGCTGCTGTAGCTATCGACAACTAAAATACGCTCGGCCCACGCCAAGTAGGAGAGGGTGCGGCCGATATTGGCCTCCTCGTTATAGGTCAAAATCATAACCGTCAGATTTGCAAGCATCTTCGCAATAATTACGCGGTGGCTAGACGGATTTCTATTGCCAATGACTCAGATCCCGACCGGTCAGAGCGGCCAGTTTTTCAACTTCTGGAGCGAGCAGAGCCCGCAACTGCTGGCGCGTCGCTGCTGAAATCTTGGGGTAACCCTGCTTATAAAACAGCGATTGCAGCCCGCGGCGAACTTGTAATGATTCCTTGAGCTGGGCGGCCAGCTTATCGCCTAGCAAAGACCGTAAAGGCTGATAAATATAGAGAGTCAGCGCATTGTAGACAACTGCATAGAGCTTCCCCATGGTCGTGCTTTTCGGCGAAACTCCCTGGCGAACCGAGGCGTCGCGTCGGTCCAAACAGGCCGGCACGAAATCTACCTTGACGCCTAAAAACCCGTACAGGCCTTGCAACACCTGCTGGGGCTGCTTGCAAATGTCATCGTAAAAAATAATGTGGATCTGGGAGAAATCGAAGTGTTCGAGCCAGTTTTCCAAGTGGGTGCCATACCGGGCGGGATCGATGAGCTTGCCTGGATAGCGATCGATGGCTTCTTCAAAAGACCAATTTCTACCATCGGACTCGTGGAAGTTCTGACGCAGCAGGTGCCAGTAATTTGAGTAGATTTGCTCGACCGGATCGCGCAGCGTCACAAAGAGCTTAACCTCAGGTAAGGCCTTAGCAATTATTTTAGGGACGAACTGAAGTTGAAAATAAGTCGCCGTCACCTCACCGACGGCTGCAAACCCAGTTGCCCCCTCAAAAAACACCTCGTAATTGCTGAGATTTTGCATTTTTTGGAACTGCTGCTTGTCATAGGCACAAAAAAACATCGTTTCTTTAACGGGGGTCACGAACACATCGGGGTGCGCGTCCAAACACTTGGCCAACCAAGTCGTCCCCGCTTTGGGAGCGCCAATTCCAACAAAACTCGGCAGCATGGTGAGGCATAGTCCTGAGTGGCCGCCACCATCATAAGACCGCACGGGCTGCCCGCGCAGTCAAGGGCCAAACCATTCCTAAAAGATCGCTACGCTGCTGGGGCCTGCAGGCAGCGATACTGCTCGACCAACTTAGCAGCAACCTGTCCCCAGGTATATTCGCGCGCGACCAGCTCCCGGGCGCGTTCGCGGCGGCGGGCGACCGTGGCGGTCTCTTTGAGAGCGTGCAAACTCTCCCGAAGTCCGGCTGCGATCGCCACAGATTCGAGGGGGACGACTCTGCCGAGGTCGTGGGCGGCGATCGCGCTAGCGAGCGGCACGGCAGCTGTGGTGACAACCTGCGTGCCCGCAGCCATTGCTTCGAGCACGGCTAGCCCGAAGCTTTCCGAATAAGAGGTCAGCGCGAAGATATCCGCACCCTGCAGCAGCAGTTGTTTGCGATCGCCCTGGACGAATCCCACCCGACGCGCGCGCGCCTCGAGCCCAGCTTTCGCGATCGCCGCTGCAATCTCAGCTTCGTAGTCGGGGGTGCCGCTGCCTGCCAAGATAAAAGTAAATCGCTCCGTCGCTGCTAGCTGGCCGAGGGCCTCGACGAGCAGCTCCAACCCCTTTTTGGGATGGATGCGGGACATAAACAAAATGACGGGCTCGTCTGCAGGCAAGTTGAATTCCTGCCGCAGGCGAGCGTGGGCCTCGGGAATCTGAGGCGGCAGATCCAAGCCGTAGGGCAGAATGAAATTTTTCGCGCGCAGGCCCAGCGGGTCTGCCTCTTTGCATTCGAGCTCGGCAGTAAATTCGATGGCAGTCGCACCATTGAGGTTAGCTCGTTCGATCGCCTGTAGATAAAGCGCTTTTTTGCGCGCCCCTTGTTGCAAGGACCACTGACACAACATGCCATTGGGCCGAACGATGTAAGGAACGCCCTGCCAGCGCGCGACGGCCATTGCGTAGGTGCAGGTATAAGAGAAAACCGCGTGAACGTGGATCCAGTCGTAATCCCGAGCGTGCTGCCAGAGCCAGCGGCTAAATCCGGCCGAAAAGGCAAACTCCCAAATTGGGCGCAGCGGCGGCGAGAAGCGCCGAAAAAACCGGATGGGCGCGCCCTTGTAGTCTGTCAGCTCTCCCAAAGGCACAGCCAGCAAGTCGGGGCCGTTGTCATTGGTGGCAGCGATCTCGGCTCGGACCCCCGGCAGGGCATTTTGGGCCTTGGCGATCGCGACAACCGACTCGCTCGGCCCGCCTCGAACCGGACCCACCGAAGGAATAACATGCAAGACTCTCATTGCGTTTGCCATTCTGCTAAAGCCCCTCGAGCAGCTGCTAGAAGCCTATCAACCCCGTTCTCGAGCTGACGGTCGGCGACGCTGGCCCGCGCTGCTTGCGATCGCCGTTGCAGCTCGCCCGGCTCGAGCTTGGCGGCTGCTTGCATGGCTCTGTAGAGGGCATCCTGTCGGTTGGGGGCTATCAGCCAACCGTTTTCTCCGGGCTCAATGAGGTCGCAAGCTGCCCCCGTCGCTGTCGTGGCAATGACGGGCAAGCCACTGGCTAGGCCTTCTGGCACCACCAGCGCCCAACCATCGTGTCGCGAAGGCACGCACAAAAAATCGGCGGTTTGATAAAACTGCGGCAGGGCTTCCCAAGGATGGAAGCCAAAAAACTTGGCCGGTAAGCCCGCCAGTTGCCTTTCGAGTTGGGGGCGCAACGGCCCGTCGCCAAGAATATGGAGCCTGACTCGTCCGGGCATCTCCCGTACCAGCCGCACGAAAGCCCCAACCAATAGGTCAACGCCCTTGCGCCGAATCAGGGAGCCGGAAAACAAGAAAACGCGTTCCACGCACCCGCGATCGCCCGCTATCCCCGCAAACCGCGCCAAATTAGAAAAGTAAGGCAAATTTACATAGCTGCGGTCGCCTCCTAGCTCCCGGCGGTAGCACTCGACGGCCAACTTACCGATTCCCCAGACCGGAACCTTGCGAGCGAATAGCTCCGGGAAGGTCCAGCGACGATACCAGTAACCGAGGCCGGGGATCTTCTGCCGGTAGCCAGGCCGCTCGCCCCAAAAACACCAGGGCCGACCGGAGGCAGCCCGTCGGGCAATTGCGGTGCGAACTTCAGGATGCTGGTAGTAGGAGAACACGACTAAGTCGAACCGGTCGAGGTCTGCCAAGAGCCGGTCGTAGTTGGCTTGTTTATCTTCTAGAAAATAATGGGGATGCTCGACGGGCAGCTCGCTCCAAAGCTCCGGGCGATCGCGAGCGAATAAGTAAGCTACCGCCAACTGCAGGCTGCCCCTGGCGGCCGTAGCATTGAGCAGCTCCACCTGATAGGGAGAAGGGATATACGTGACGACCAGAACGCGATTGGAGCTAGGCATGGGGTGGCAGCGAGTTCGGGTCCGGTTCCGACGCTAGCCTGTCGGTGTCGGGGGATTGAGATGCAATAGCACCTGCTTCTTCGGGGGCTCGCCTGACGAAGAAGTAGGTTATTACGGCCCAAATAAACGAAAGGTAGCTCATCAACACCAAGTCGATGAGTTGGCGATAACCCGCAAACATGGCCATAGCCATGAGGCTGTAGGTCAGAGCGCTCGTCGAGCCTGGCCGAGCGCGCCGCAGAATGTAAGAGGCCATCGAGGCAAGGCGACCGAAAAATAGCCCGCCGAAAAATACTCCATACATCCCGGCAACCTGGTACCAATCGGAAACTACTGAAGAAGAAAGAGATGCGCCCAACCCAACGATACTACCCAAATCTATGCCAGGGCTAGTCGGTTTGCCCGGCCAAAGCGCTCTAGGAATCGGTCGAGAAAGTGCGAAGATAATTGGCCTCCCAGCAAGGAAGGGGTAGCGCCCTCCATTGCTAGCTTCAATCGACTCAAAAATTTGGATGGTTTGGGTCAGGCGCAGGAAGTTATCGTCAACTCTGATCAGAGGATCGGAGTTGCCAGAGCGCCGGATGTCAATAACGTTATCTTCTAAAACAATGACATGATCGTTATCGATTTGCTCGTCGAAAAGTTCGATCCCCTGAGAACGGTAATTCAGCATAAATTCAAGCAGGTTGAGCATCGCTACGCCCAGAACGACCAGAATTACCATGCGACGCAGATCGATACGGGCCTGCTCGAGCACCCAGACTAGAATTGCAGCTCCAAACATCACGCCAATAATGCGCCGGTTGCCACCGTGGGCGACGAAGACACTCAGAGTCAGGGTGAGAAACCCAGAAACGACCGTCATGCGATTTCCCCAACCCTTACGGAGCGCGAGTAGCGTCGTCAGGGTTGGGAGCAGATAGCCAAAATAAACTAAGTGATCGATAACCGACCTTAGCAAACCGCCAGAGATGAAGGTGCTAGCCCAGGGTGTTGCAAATCGGCTCTTTTGCAGGGAAGCAAACATCAGAGGAAGGTCGAACTTTGCAGGGATAGCGTAACGACAAAACCCTAAGACAAAAAAAACAATCGCAAGGCGATAAATTATCTTGGGATCTAGATATAGCTCTGCCGATCGCCGCACGAAACCTGGAGGTCTCCAGGGGCGGCCGAAGGACCCCAGCCAAATGCTGCCCGAGAACAAACCAATTGCTAGAAGAGCTGTGATAACATTGTCGCGCTCGAGACCCCAAAGCGAGTAATTACCTTGGATCAAATCGAGCAGCAACCAATAAACCGGACAGGTTGCTAGTAGGTTCTCGGCGCGAAAGAAAGCCCTGGGCCGCTGCAGCGTTGCCAGGGCGGGGGCAAAGATCGAGCCGGCACACATGACAAGCGCCGAGCCGAGCAGAGCACCGGCCGGTTCGATGTCTTGGGGCAGGATCTCGATGGCAGCAAGGGTGCCAATAGCCGTGCCGAGTATCCCGAGTGCTGGATAGACTGGCAACCTAGGATTTGGCGAGGAGCTAGGCAGACTGTTAGTCATGTGTGGGTGACAAAAATAAGTTTTGCAGGCGCTTTTGATAGGCCGCCAGCGTAAAGCCAGCAACAGTTGCGATCGCGCCGCGGGAGAGCGCGCTCAAGCATCCGGGCTGGCGCTGCAACGTCAAGATTCTAGCGACGATTGCTTCGGGCGTGCGAATGGGAATGCGATAGCCATTGAAACCGTCAACGAGGATATCGCCGCAGTGGGGTGTCGCAATAACAGGCAAGCCCACGGCCATGGCCTCGAGCAGTACGGCACCAAAGCCATCAGAAATGGTCGGAAACACGAATACATCGGCACTCTCGTAGACGGCTGGCAGGGCTGCATGGGGAAGCGGGCCGCTAAACTCCACGCGATCGGCAAATCGAGCCAGACATTCCGGGCGCAGTTGAGAGTCCCCAATAACTTGCAGTCGAGCGACTTCGGGGGGAAGCTGCGCGAAGGCTTGCAGTAGGTCGGGGATGCCCTTACGGAGATTGACCGTGCCGACAAACAGCGCCTTGAGGGGACGCCGACCGTCAGTTTGCCGCTCTCGCTGGTAGGGCCGGTAGGCATCGAGATTGACCGTTAGCGGTACCGTCCGTAGCTTCGTGCGAATGGAGGGGGCCATCCGCACGATCGCCGCACTACTGTAGGTGCTGTTGACCGCGATCGTATCGGCTAGCTCCCACTCGGCCTGCTGGATGTGTTGCCATTCCCGAAAGGTTGCCGACTCATAAAAAGGCGCGCGCGGCGCAATTGCCCAGCCCGGCCAGCGCTCCTCCTCTTGCACTTCGAGCATTTCTTCGTAAAGTGCGGGGTAAATTTGGTTGAGAATGCGGCGGCAAGAGGGACGTACTTTTGCGGCGGCCTCGAAAAGCCCTAGGGCCGCATGATCGAACGCGTAGAGATGGGTCGTCTGGGGCGGCAACCCTACTGCAAGGGTAGCTCGCCCGAAAGCACGACCGTACTCTAGAAAAGCCCGATAGAGCGCTTCGCTGCTACTCCTAGCACGGCGCAGGGCCAGCAGATACTGCACGCCGAGAGCGTTAAAGCGCGTCAAGCGCTTGCTTGGCAAATTGGGGTTGTGACGGGAGAGCGCTCTGCGGGCCAAAGATCCTGCTGCTGGCACCCGCGATAGCGCTTGCACTAGGTCGCGCTCGTGCGGGTGCAGGTACAGATCCGTGTAAAACCGCTCGAGATAGCCCAACCGAGCCAGCGCAATAGGGACGGAGTAATCCTCCCGGGCGCCGAGTTGAGCGACAACAGCGTGAATCGACATAAGAGGGCTACCGATTGAGATCGCGCCACGATACTAGCGCAGCTGCTGCCGAGGCAAGGGATGGTTCCTGCCGCTCGAGCGCTAGACCTGGGCTAACTTGCGACGCTGCATGACCATCTCGAAGACCTCAATGATGTCACCTTCTTGCCAGTCATTAAACTTGTCGATGCGAATGCCGCATTCGAAACCCGTATTGACTTCTTTGACATCATCTTTCATGCGCTTGAGCGAGTCGAGGTAACCGGTGAAGATCACCTCGCCGCTGCGACGCACGCGTATGTTGCGGTTGCGTACCACTCGACCGGTACGAATGTAGCAACCCGCTACTGCTCCGCGCCCAACCGGGAAGATAGCCCGCACCTCGGCTTCGCCCAGAGGCTCTTCCACTTCCTCAGGATCGAGGAGACCTTCCATGGCAGCTTCGATGTCGTCAAAGAGTTTGTAGATCACGTCGTAGACGCGCACATCAACGCCCTCGTCGTCGGCAAGCTCGCGCGCGCCGGTCGCCAGAGTCGTGTTGAAACCCACGACGACCGCACCACTGGCGGCGGCGAGGTCGATGTCCGTTTCCGTAATCTCTCCCGGCGCCGCCAGCAAAGGACGAATTTGCACTTCGCCCTGAGGCATTTGCTTGAGGGAACCCAGAATCGCTTCGATCGAACCTTGCACGTCGGCTTTGAGAATGATGTTGAGTTCTTTGAGTTCGCCCTCTTGAGCCTGCTCGGAGAGTGTCTTGAGGCTGACGCGCCGACCGCCTGCTTGCAGCAATCGCGACTGTCGCTGTCGATCGCCGCGCTCGAGGGCAATTGCCCGCGCTTCTTTCTCGCTTGGGTACACCTCAAATTCATCGCTGGCCGAGGGCACGGCATTGAGGCCCAAAATCTCGACAGCGAAAGATGGCCGGGCTGCTTCGACGCGGTGGCCCCGGTCGTCGATCATCGCCCGCACCTTACCGAAAGTCGAGCCCGCCACGATAACATCGCCAACGCGCAGAGTGCCGTTCTGCACCAGCAGCGTTGCCACCGGACCGCGAGCGCGATCGAGATTGGCTTCGATGACCGTGCCTTTCGCCGGGCGATCGGGGTTGGCCATCAGCTCCTCAATCTCGGAGACCAGCAAGATATTCTCGAGCAATTCGTCGAGATTCTCACCGGTATGGGCGCTGACGGCAACCATCACCGTATCGCCGCCCCACTCCTCGGGAACGAGACCTTCTTCGGTGAGTTCTTGTTTGACGCGCTCGGGCTCGGCACCAGCTTTGTCAATTTTGTTGATCGCCACGATTAGAGGCACGCCGGCTGCTTTGGCGTGTCCGATTGCCTCGCGAGTTTGCGGCCGCACGCCGTCATCGGCTGCCACAACCAGCACGCTAATGTCGGTGATGCTGGCCCCGCGAGCGCGCATGGCTGTAAACGCTTGGTGGCCGGGCGTATCTAAAAAGACAACCTGTTTGATTTCTCCTTCGAGCTCGACATCGACGTGATAGGCACCGATGTGCTGGGTAATACCGCCAGCTTCACCCTCAGCAACTTTGGCTTTGCGGATCTTGTCGAGTAGGCTGGTCTTGCCGTGGTCGACATGGCCCATGATCGTCACAACAGGTGGGCGCAGCCGGAGATTTTCGAGATCGTTGGTGTCGAGCATCTCGGTCTTGGTGGCTGCCGATGTCTCTTCGGGGGTGTCAACTAAGACACCTAACTCCTCAAGGACCATCCGCGCAGTCTCGAGATCGAGGGTTTGGGTAATCGTCGCCGCAATGCCCTTGAAAAAGAGTAGTTTGACAATCTCAGTTTCGGGCATCGCCACGCGACTGGCCAGCTCCTGTACGGTGAGTTCCTCGCCGAGTTCGATAATCTCAGGACGCTGGGGGGTAGCTTCTTGCTGTTCTCGACGTCGGTCTCGCGAGTCGGAGCGCTGGCCCCGACTCTGGCGCTTGGGCTTGGCCGCAGTCGTCGCGCGCGTCGCTGGCTTCTTGCTCGCCATCGAATCTGGCTTGGGCGGGCGTGCCAAAGACATGGGTGAAGAGCCTGGCGCTCCCCAGCCCTGGCCGACCTCGCCCTCTTCTGGCTCGACAAAATCTTCGTCTTCAATTTTGGATTTCGAGCGCCGCTTGCCAGCTTTGGCAGTGGTTTTGGCTACTTTGCTCTTGTCGGGCCCATCTTCCCATTCCGGTTGGGGACGCGCGACTGGGCGGCGCAGCTTCAGGGGCTGGCGTTTCTGCTCGAGAACTTCAATCGAGTCTTCGGGCTCGACGCCAACACCCGTTGCTTCGTCCGTATCTGAGTCGGTCGCCTCGCGCTGAGATTCTGCCGCCGAGACACCGGCTCCCGGCTTGCTGGGGCGAGCTGGGCGGGTGGGCGGACCCGCCAGAGTCGGCCTCGGTGGGGCAACCAGCTTCTGCCTGGGCGATGGCGGCGCCTCGTCGCCCCCACTGGTCTCTGAGGCAGTCGCAGGCTTGGGCCTGGGAGGGGTGACTCCTCTGGCCTCGATGCGGCGGACCTCAACCGGCGGCTTGGGGCGGCCGGGTCGAGCGGGCGGGCCGACTAGCTTGGGAGCAGCAGCAGCAGATTCGCCGTTTGTCGGACTTGTCGGCGCGGGTCGCCTGGAAGTACCGCCATCGCCGATATCCTCGCGAGCATCGCGCTCGCGAGACTCATGTTCTCGAGCTTGGGGAGCAGCGATCTCACCAGGCCGAGACGGTGGAGCACTCAGGCGAGCCGGACGCGGCGGGCTACTACTGCCGCCGCCAGCGCTACCATCTGAGGCCGGTAGAGGCACATCGCCGCCCTTACGGCGTGGGGAATTCAGTCGCGGTCGGGGCTTTGGAGGGGATGCCGACGACATCGCCGGAGCTTCTTGCAACTCCGGGCGATCGACTCGTGGGGGTGCAGCCAACCGGCTGGGGCCAGTATTAGGGGTTGTTGCAGGTGTTGCGGCATCGTGAGTCGGGCGATCGTCACCTCCCTCGTGGCTCGCTCCTTCGTCGCTCGATCGTCCGCCATCAGGCGATCGCTTGCGGACGGCCAGGATCTCCTGGGAGCGAGGCTTCTTCTGAGGTGGTTTGGGACGCACGGGTGCTGCGGGTTTGGTGGCAGTGGGGCGACTGGGGCGCGTGGCAACGGCCTCGGAGCCGGCGCTCTTGCCATTCGCCGCTTGGCTGCTGCCTGCCGCTCCCCCCTTGGCAGACGCTCGGATTTGCTCGGCTTCAGACTCGGTGATCGTACTGCTGTGGCTTTTCACGGCAATGCTCAAGCGCTTGCAGATGCTCAAAATATCCTTATTTTCAAGATTTAGCTCCTTCGAGAGTTCGTAAATTCTGACTTTGCTCATCCAGTAATTGTCCCCGCTGTTCCGCTCTTCCCGCTTGTCAATTTGAAGCTCGCTCGTTCTCAATAAATTCCCCGTCCCGATCTCTCAACAAATGCCTCTGATGTGGGGCTCTACCCAATTCGACTTCGCTACCTACCAAGGCGTTTCGAGCGCCTGCGATCGCCGGCAGCCCCAGGCCAACCTATCGTATCAAACTAGCTCCGAGCGCCTCCATCCGCATTGCCCTCGGCATCGGTCTTCGCTGCCAAGCGAGCCTCTAACGCTTGAAAAACGGACTCAGCCACCGAGCTTCTCAGGGCCTTGCCCAGTCGATTTTTGTGTCGGGCTGCCTTCAGACACTTAGCGCTCGGACAAATATATGCCGAGCGGCCCATACCCATCCCCAATTGTATCGCCCCCGTTGGGTATACCCTGACAACGCGCCAGAAAGTGGATTTCGGCCCAACGCGCCGGCAGCTAATACAGCGCCTGTGGTTGGGTTCCATGGCAGGCTATTCTTCCTCCGCAGTGGGGCGATCGCTCGCAGGCTCTGCCGGGGAATCTGCGACGGCGGCTACCTCCATCGCTTCCACATCTACGGGGGCGGCCGCCGTTACTTCCTCTTCTTCGAAGTAGTCTGCTTCGGCTTCGCTCGCTTCGACGGCGGCAGCCTCCTGCTCGGCTAGCCACTCATCGTAGCGATCGACATCCTTGATATCGATGCGCCAACCCGTGAGTTGGGCGGCCAGGCGCACGTTTTGGCCGTCTCGGCCGATGGCAAGGCTCAGTTGGTTTTCAGGAACCAGCACCAGGGCTTGCCGAGCTTCGGGGTCGACGAGACGAACCTCAGCAATGCGAGCTGGGCTCAGGGCATTGGCAATGTAGGTGGCCGGGTCGGGAGACCAGCGAATCACATCAATTTTCTCGCCGCGCAACTCGTTGACCACCGCCTGAATGCGCGAGCCCCGAGCCCCGATGCAAGCCCCGACTGGATCGACATCTCGCTCGAGGGTGTCGACTGCAATTTTGGTGCGCGCCCCGACGTGCCGAGAAGGGGGATTGGCCTCGCGGGCGACTGCCACGATGCGAACGATCTCATCTTGAATTTCGGGCACTTCATTCTCGAAGAGATACACCACCAACCCAGCAGCCGTGCGCGAGGCGACCAGCTGAGGCCCGCGATGGACGCCTTCTCGGACCTTACGCAAGAAGATGCGAAATGTTGCATTGACGCGATAGTTATCGTTAGGAAGCTGCTCGCGGCGGGGGATCTCGGCTTCGACCTCTGGTTGGCCGTAGCCGCTGCTGACAGCCACGACGATCGATTGGCGCTCGAACCGAACGACCCGAGCTTGCAAGACTGTTTCTTCGAGGTCTTGGAATTCTTCCTGGATGAGTTTGCGCTGCTGGTCTCGCAGCTTCTGCAGCAGAACTTGTTTGGTTTGAATGGCTGCCATGCGGCCGAAATCCTTTTGCTCGGGCGTGACATCGAGCACCACCGTGTAGCCTAGCTGGGCTTCTTCGGCAACCTCTTGAACTTCTTGCAAGCTAATCTGGTGGTCGAAGTTTTCGACCTCTTCGACAATCTCTTTAGTTGCCAGGATGCGGAAACCTTCATCGTCGGGGTCGAGTTCGACCTCAAAATTGTCAAAATACTCGTCGCCAAATTGCTGGTGGCTATCGAGATTCTGGGCGCGGCGAAAGCGCTCGTAGCCTTTGAGCAGTGCCTCGCGCAGGGCTTCTTCTACTGCCGAAACGGGCAGGTTGTACTGCTGGCTGATGTCTTCAATGTAGTTGGCGAGTCCGGGAAGTTCGACCAGGGACATCGATTGAAGTTCTCCTGAGGGTGAATTTGAGGATTGATGAGGCCCGAATGGTGGTGCTACTCCGGGCGGTCGTCGAAGCGAACGCGGGCAACCGCCGCTCGCGGTATGGCAATGGCTCTGCCCTTGAGATTGAGACGAACGGCCTCGGCATCTCGTCCGATCAGGCGACCGCGCCACTCCCGCTTGCCTTTGTGGGGGGGATCGGTTTCGACAATGGCCGGGAAACCTTTGAAGCTCGCGAAATCACGATCGCTGGTCAGCTCTTCAGCGATGCCAGGGCTGGAAATCTCTAAGACGTAGGCCCCAGGCAACAGGGCGTCGTCGCTGCTCGCGTCGATCTTTGCCTCGAGGGCGCGGCTGAGTCGCTCGCAGTCTTCTAAGCCGACATCCCCATTGGGATTGGAAACATCAACCCGTAAGATAGGCGGGCTCGCATGAGTCAGAAATGAAACCTCCACTATCTCCAGCCCCAATTCGGCTGCCAGGGGCGCAGCCAGAGCTGCGATCGGAGCAACGGGCGATTGAGCCACAGATCGTCTTTCCCCGCAAACCACAAACATAAAAAAAAGTGGGTCACCACCCACCTTCGCTTGGGAGGTTGGCGACGCCGCCGCTCCCGCCCAAAGAGTATAACACCCCCACCCGACGAGCGGCCGCCTCCGTTAGCTCTGAGAGCTGGCTTTGAGGGCGAGCGTCACACCATCTGCAATGGGGACGACACTGATGGCGCTCAGACGCCGGTCTTGCAGCAGGCTGGCATTGAATTTCCGGATGGCCTCGGTACGTGGGTCGCTATCTTGGGGGTCGGCGACGCGCCCCGACCACAGCACATTATCAATAGCAATCGCACCGCCGGGCCTGATCAGGGCCAGCGCTCGCTCGAAGTAAGGGCCGTAGTTGCGCTTATCAGCGTCGATGAAGGCAAAATCAAAGCTGCCCGCCGCGCCCTCTCCCAAGAGGCGATCGAGCGTATCGAGGGCCGGCCCCAAATGCAGGTCGATTTTGTCGGCCACGCCGGCTTGTTGCCAATAACGGCGGGCAATGGCGGCGGTCTCCGGATCTTTGTCGCAGGCGACGAGTTTGCCCTCGGGGGGCAGCGCCAGTGCCACTACCAGAGCGCTGTAGCCCGTGAAGGTGCCAATTTCTAGAGTTCGGCGCGCGCCCATTAGCCGAACGAGCAGTGCCATAAATTGCCCCTGCTCGGGAGAAATCTGCATTTGGCTGGCAGGGTGACCGGCAGTTTCGGCCCGCAGCGCTGCCAGGATGGGGGCTTCTGGCGGCGAGATACTCTGCAGATAGGTATAGAGGGTCGGATCGAGAGTCAGAAATTTATCAGTCATCTTCAGTCACGGTCGAACGACTGCGCGAGCGGCTTATCGGGAGATTTGGGGCCAATGCCGAGTTAGGTCGGCACGAGCAGTTGCTAGAGCGGGCTTTCTATAATGAACGAATGTTTGCGCTCGCGCGCATCGCAGGTAAAGTTCGCGTAGGGAAAGTCCGAGGCTATGGCAATTTTGGCATCGATCGCAGTTCTGGCAGGGCTGATTTTGGTCCACGAGTTGGGGCACTTTGTTGCTGCCCGCTCTCAGGGCATCCATGCCAATCGGTTCTCCCTGGGATTCGGGCCAGCGATTTGGAAGTACCAGGGCCCTCAAACAGAGTATGCTGTCCGTGCCTTTCCTCTGGGCGGGTTTGTCGGCTTCCCCGACGATGACCCCGATAGCGAGATTGCCCCCGACGATCCGAATTTGCTGAGCAATCGCCCAATTGTCGACCGGGCAATTGTGATTAGTGCTGGCGTCGTGGCAAATTTTTTGTTTGCGTATTTTTTGCTGGCGGTGCAAGCGGCGACGATCGGGATTCCCGACTCGAATATTCCGCAGCCCGGTATTTCTATCCCAGCACTGCTGCCCGATCCGAGCGCTCCGGCAGTCGTGGCTGGCTTGCAAAAAAATGACGCGATTGTCGCCGTTGATGGCGTGCCCCTAGAAAACTCCGAGGATGCAGTCACATCTTTCCGCGACCTGGTGCAAGATTCGCCCGATCGCCCCTTGCAACTGACTGTAGAGCGCGCGGGCGAATCTCTGGAGCTGACGGTTACCCCGCGCCTCGATGGCGACTCGGGCAAGATTGGGGTGGCCCTGATGCGCAATCGTCGTCCTCCCGAAACCTGGGGCGAAATCTTTAGAGTTGCCTCCGATGAGTACCAACGGATTTTTACCCTGACTTTCCAAGGGTTCGGCCAGCTCATCGGCAACTTCCGCGAGTCAGCCGGTCAAGTTACCGGGCCCGTGGGCATCGTGGCTGTTGGGGCTCAGGTGGCAAGCAACAATGCCGCGAGCCTGCTACAGTTTGCAGCCCTCATCAGCATCAACCTAGGAGTCATCAATATTCTGCCTCTACCAGTGCTCGATGGCGGCCAGCTAGTCTTTTTGGCCTACGAGGCCCTGCGCGGCGAACCCCTGCCCGCCCGAATTCAAGAGAACATCACTCGCACGGGCGTGCTCGTCTTGCTGGCCTTGGCCATCGTTTTGGTCATTCGCGACACGGCCAACATTACGGGCTTGCCCCCAGCAGACCGATAGTTACGAGGCCCCGACGAAACTCATGTTGGCTCCGAAAGAGCGTGCCTCGGTTATCTTGGCGCGGTTAAAGCAGCTCTACCCCAACGCGACCTGTTCTTTGGATTACGAGACCAACGTGCAGCTGCTGGTGGCCACGATTTTGTCGGCCCAATGCACTGACGAACGGGTCAACAAGGTGACTCCCGCCTTGTTCGAGTGCTATCCCGATGCCGAATCCCTAGCTGGAGCCCCTCGCGCTGAAGTCGAGCGCCTGGTTCGCTCGACTGGGTTTTATCGAAACAAGGCCAAAAATATCCAGGGTGCCTGTGCGACGATCGCCACCGAGTACGGTGGTGAGGTCCCAGGTTCGATGGCAGAACTCTTGAAGTTGCCCGGGGTCGCTCGCAAAACAGCTAACGTCGTTCTCGCCCATGGGTTCGGCATCAATGCTGGGGTGACCGTCGACACCCATGTCAAGCGGTTGAGTCGCCGCCTGGGCCTCACCGAAAAAACAGATCCCAAACAAGTCGAGCGGGATTTGATGGCGCTGCTGCCCCAGCCAGATTGGGAGAATTGGTCGATTCGGCTGATCTATCACGGGCGCGCCCGTTGCAAGGCCCGCAAGCCAGATTGCGCCCGTTGCGAGCTTGCCGATCTTTGCCCCAGTGCCGAAAACCCGTGAAAAATTCTAAAGTCGGGAGATTCCCCAAAGTTGAGTCGGGAAGCTCCAAAAAGTGCGATTTCCGCCAATATTGCGGGGCAAGGGATCGATTAAAGTGAAAAGCAGGCCCCGATTTGAGTAGATACGTAGAAACCGGCACTTATGCACATTAGCGAAATCACCCATCCAAACCAGTTGCATGGCCTGTCGATTCGCGAACTCGAGGCGATCGCTCGCCAGATTCGCGAAAAGCACCTACAGACGATTGCAGCAACTGGCGGCCACCTCGGTCCGGGACTGGGCGTTGTCGAGTTGACCGTCGCGCTGTACCAAACCCTCGATCTCGACCGCGATAGGGTTGTTTGGGATGTAGGACACCAAGCCTACCCCCACAAAATGCTGACCGGGCGCTACCACGATTTCCACACGCTGCGACAAAAAGACGGCATCGCGGGTTATCTCAAGCGTTGCGAGAGTAAATTTGACTGCTTTGGCGCGGGGCATGCCTCGACGAGTATCTCCGCAGCCCTGGGCATGGCAATGGCCCGCGACGCGCGCGGGGAAGACTTCAAAGTGGCAGCCATCATTGGCGACGGCGCCCTTACGGGTGGTATGGCCCTCGAAGCGATCAACCACGCCGGGCACCTCCCGGAAACGAATCTGATGGTGGTGCTCAACGATAACGAGATGTCAATCTCCCCCAACGTGGGGGCAATTTCTCGCTATCTCAACAAGGTGCGCCTCAGCGACCCGATGCAGTTTATCTCTGAGAGTATTGAGGAGCGCTTCAAGCAGCTGCCCTTCTTCGGCGAGCGCCTGACCCCGGAGATGGAGCGCGTCAAAGAGAGCATGAAGCGCCTGGCAGTACCCAAAGTCGGCGCGGTCATCGAAGAGCTTGGCTTTAAGTATTTCGGACCGGTAGACGGCCACAATCTG
Organism: uncultured bacterium; assembly: GCA_964435975.1. Lineage (GTDB taxonomy): Bacteria > Cyanobacteriota > Cyanobacteriia > Cyanobacteriales > Rubidibacteraceae > CAYTBI01. Next base: position 11,655 of record CAYTBI010000021.1, on the reverse strand, counting down.
CAGGAGCTGCTCGAGACCTTCGAGCAAGCCCACCGCATCGCCGGGCCGGTCTTCGTTCATGTGGCAACCGTAAAAGGCAAGGGCTACGAGATTGCCGAGCGCGATCGCGTTGGCTACCACGCGCAAAAGCCTTTCGACCTCGAGACCGGCAAGGCCCGCCCCCCCCAAAAGCCGACCCCGCCAGGGTATTCCAAAGTTTTCGCCCACACCCTGACGCGCCTGGCGGAAAACAATCCCCGCATCATGGCAATCACCGCTGCGATGGCAACGGGAACGGGCCTCGATAAATTTGCTCAGAAGCTCCCCCACCAATACATCGATGTGGGCATTGCCGAGCAGCACGCCGTCACCTTAGCCGCGGGCCTGGCCTGCGAAGGCATGCGCCCGGTGGCTGCTATCTACTCCACTTTTTTGCAGCGAGCCTACGACCAAATCGTTCACGATGTTTGCATCCAGAATCTACCGGTCTTTTTCTGCTTGGACCGCGCGGGCATTGTCGGCGCTGACGGACCCACTCACCAGGGCATGTACGACATCGCTTACCTGCGATCGCTCCCCAACATGGTCTTGATGGCTCCCAAAGACGAAGCCGAGCTGCAGCGCATGATCGTCACCGGAGTGAACTACACCGACGGCCCCATTGCCGTGCGCTATCCACGCGGCAGTGGCGTCGGCGTTCCCTTGATGGAAGACGGCTGGGAGCCGCTCGAGATTGGCAAAAGCGAAATCCTGCGCTCGGGAGATGACCTGCTACTAATTGGTTATGGCTCGATGGTCCAGACGGCCCTGCAGGCAGCCGAAATCCTCAGCGAACACGGCATTGAGGCAACGGCAATCAATGCTCGCTTTGCCAAGCCTCTAGATATGGAGGCGATCGCGCCTCTGGCCGCGCGCATCGGCCGGGTTGCCACTCTCGAGGAGGGGTGCTTGCTGGGTGGTTTTGGTTCGGCGGTTCTGGAGGCCCTCCAAGACGAGGGCGTGCTGGTGCCGGTGAAGCGCTTCGGCGTGCCGGATATCTTGGTCGACCATGCCACATCCAACGAGTCGAAGGCGAGCCTCGGCCTGCTGGGGCCGCAAGTTGCCGAGCAATTACTGGCAACTTTTTTCAAAGAGAGCGCACCCCAACAAACCGCAGCCCTGGCCGATTAGGCCCGCGCGAACCGATTGCTGGGGATAGTTGCTTTAGATGTGAAGGGGGGATTCGTCGTCGTCGTCGTCGTCGGGTCCCCTTAGAGTCTGTTTGAGCTGCCCAGGGTGCGATGGAGGCTGCCCCATGCTCTTCCCCGGAATGGATCCCTACCTCGAAGGGTATCTCTGGCCCGACGTCCACAGTGCCCTGGCGAACAAAATTCGCCAGCAACTGACACCGCTGCTGCGACCCAAGTACGCAGCGCGGCTGGAAGTTTATCTCGCCGAGGATCCCTTCCCCGAAGGCGAAATCGGCATTCTCTACCCGGATGTAGAAGTTTTAGAGGCGCGCCAGCGCCCCGCCCCAGCACCAGATCGCGACAGCATCTCGACGATCGCGCCCCCAGCTCTTTCCTTGCCGATACTTGAGGTCGCGGGGGTTCGCCTCACCAGCGTAGAAATCCGCGATACTGCCGGCAATCGATTGGTCGCCAGTATTGAAATTCTCTCGCCTGTCAACAAACGGGAACCGGCACTGGCAAGCTACCGCCAAAAGCGCCAACGCCTCTACCGAGCTAACGTTCACCTGTTGGAGCTAGATCTGCTGCGGCGAGGCACCCGCCCGTTTGCGCGACCGCGACTGCCTGAGGTGCCTTACTGCGTTGCCCTGACGCGCGCGCGGGCTAAATACATTGAAATCTGGCCTGTCAAGCTGCGGGACCGGTTGCCCGTCGTGCCGGTGCCCCTAACAGACCCCGATCCCGACGCGCCCTTGGATTTACAGGCCGCACTCGATGCTATCTACGAAGAAGCCGCCTACGATCTCTCTCTCAACTACGATCGCCCGCCGCCACCGCCGACATTTTCCGATGCCGACGCCGCGTGGGTTCGGGCCCGACTGCAAAAAAGGCGTTAAGTGGCGGCAAACTCGACCGGATTTTGGTCGCGGCGGTGCTGCAAGGGAATATTCGGGCCTTGCCGATCGCCGACCAGAGCAGCGGTGGTTTCGAGGGCTTGGCGCAGGTGCTTGGCTGCATAAATCGACATGTCTCGCGGCACGTTGATGCGATCGCGCAGGTAGCGCAGCGCTACATCGGCTCCCTCGGGTGGCGTGCAGGTCTCTCTCGTCATCAGGTGCGTTAGGGCGCAGCGCAGGGCTGCTTCGATGAGGCTATCGCGGGCGGGATTGACGCGAATAATGTTCTGGCGATGCTTGAGAACCCGGCCCAAGGCCTCGGCGCGGGCGCACTCGGGTTCGGCATAGCTGACATCAGGTAAGCCGAACCACGGGCCATTATCGACGCGGTGCTTGCAGGCGAGCATCTGCGGCTCGCCGTTTTCATAGCAGCCGCCCATTTGGGGGGGCAAATCGTGGGCGTGAGTGTGAAAATCGCTCTGGGTGCCGCGATAGGTCGGGCGCGCTTCGAGGCCGTCAAACCAAGCCCCCAGAAGCGGCTGGGATTCTCGCAGCGAGTAGCCCTTGTAGTAGTAGAGACTGGCGCTCATGCGCTCGACGTAAGGAACAAAAACCACATCGGCCGTGCTGAATTCTTCTAGAAAAAATGGCCCCGGCACGCGATCGAGCGCGGCCTCGACTCGCTCGACGACACCGACAAACTGCTCCCGGCCTTGGCGCTCGTCCCGCTCGGAGCGCGCCGGATAGCACAGCCAGCTGCACCAAGCCCGAAACAACAAGCGCTCGAGCTGGCGCAAGGGAACGACGGCCGGATCGTCCATGCCCGCCACCAATGGCCCAAACGCTCGTTCGAGGGCCATAAGAATGCGATCGCTCTCGGTGATAAGGCGGCCGTCTAGCTCGAGGGCAGGGAGCATCCCCGACGGCACGATTTTTTTGTACCAGCGCTCTTTCTCGCCGTAGCAAAACATCGTGACTTTTTTGATGCGGTAGGGAACGCGCTTCTCCTCGAGCCAAAGCCAAATCTTCTGGCAATAGGGGCACCAGGCATGGTTGTCGCGATAGAGCGTCACCCGCACCTCGGCCTCGCTCGCACCAAAAAGACGCAAGTCAGCTTGGGCATTGGTGGGGCCATTGATGCGATCGCCCTCGGGAGCGGCTAGGGCTTCGAGTTCGGACCAGCTGAGGGGAGCGGTTGTCATGGCGGGTCTGTTGGGTTACGTCTAAGTGTTGTTAAATATTGTGAAGTATAAGCCGAATGCTGGTGAGAGCTTCTCTCCTCTGCCGATCGCTCTGAGACCGTGCCTTGTATCGATTGCCAGCAAAAACCTCCGACCTTCTAGCACCCGGACTCATGACCATTTGGCTTGTTGGGGGCACCAGCGAAAGCCGCACTATCGCCCGTCGCCTGAGTGCCCGACAACTCCCATGGGTGGCAACCGTCGCCAGCGATCGCGCCTGCCGCCTTTACACCGGCTTGCCCGGTCGCATCCGCACCGGACGCCTCACCCGCGCCACCATCGGCCAATTCCTGGCCGGAGAGCGCATTCGCGCGATCGTCGATGCCTCCCATCCTTTTGCCGTCGAGATTTCCCAGCTCGCTGCTGCCACTGGGCTGCCGTATTTGCGCTTCGAGCGCTCGCCCGTGCCCGCGCGCCCGCCAGCGGTCCTCTTGCCCGATTTGGAGGCCCTACTCGCACCCGAATACCTAGAAAACCGCACCGTGCTGTTGCTGCTTGGGGTCAAAGCACTTCCCCGGTTCCGAAATTGGCACGATCGCACCGAATTGTGGGCGCGGATATTGCCAGAGTCGCAGGCGCAGGCTCTGGCAGCTGGGTTTCCCGGCGAGCGCTTGATTCTAGAGACGCCTCCTGTTTCGCCACAAAAAGAGCGATCGCTCTGGCAAAAGCTCGGGGTGCAGGCGGTCGCCACTAAAGCCAGCGGCCGCGCCGGGGGCTTCGCCACCAAGCTTGCCGTCGCCCGCGAGCTGGCGGTGCCGCTGTTGACAATCGCGCGGCCGGTTGTCGATTGCCCCGCTCGGACCCAAGATTTAGCGGCTGTCGTGAGATTTTGTCAGACCTACGAGCCCTCGCTCGGGCCGGGCTGATTCGATCCCGTTATGCGGTAGCTGGCCACTCGCAGCGTCAGCTCGCCCTCGCGCGGATCCAGACTAAAGACAAAGCTGCCCTGCTCGGCATCGCCGCCCGATAAAGAACCGATGCTCTGCTCGCCCATTTCGGCTTTTTCAACGTCTTCGCCAACCTGCAGCTTAGCAACCACTTGGATGGCTTCGACGCTCTCGCCACCGGTGTTGGCAACCACAAAAGGAACGTAATACTGCTCTTCGGCCACGCGAACGGGACCCGCCTCGACGCTCAGGGCGGGGGGATGATTGCGGTTGCTTGCCCAAGAATAAAGAATCGAGCCAATCAGTGCAGCCAGAACGCAGCAGGAGATCCCAAACGCCACCCACTCGGCAAAGGTCCGGCGTGCGGCCGGCAAAGCCAGAGCTTGAGAGTCGGCCATTTCGGTTCTAGATTGGGCCGAATTGGAAAAATTGGTCATACAAGGCAACAGAAGTTCATGTAGGCATATTGACACAATCTCTCGCGCTACGGCAGCTCGGCTCGGCTTCGTGAGCCTGCGCTCGCCAAGCTCGCAAGATGCTTGCGACACGTTGCCTAGAGTGGAATGAGTTCTGGAAAGGATTCTAAGATGCGGTCTTCAGTGAGCTCGTCGCCCAGGCGCGCTGGGAGAAAGTGAATCTGAGTGCCCTGGAGGCGTTCTTGGAAGTGCAGGTCGATGGCCGCTTTGAGCGCTTCGGTAACCGCTTCGACTTCATCGAGGTCGGTCTCGAGGGCCGCGCAGGTGCCGGTGTAGGCCAGGGTCAAAATCGCGACGACGTTGCTGGTAGTCGGCAGAATGAGGGGTTCGTCTTCGTCGGAGGCATCGACTTCGACCGAGAGGTCGCTGGCAAAATAACGATCGGCTTCGGTGTGGAGTTCTTGAAAATAAGCGCCTGCCGAGCCTTCTTCTTTGAAGACTTCGCCCTCGTTAGCCGAGGCATACCAATAGGGCTCGAAATCGAGAAGTGCTTGGCAAGCGTCTGCAAGACCCATGCCTGGGGTCTCTTCTTCGGTGCGAATGGCTTGATTGAGCGCCCCGAGAACGGGAGCGACCCCCTCACCTTGTAGGTGAACGAACAGGCGCGTGACGACAAAGCGTTGGCGAGAAAACATGGCTCAGATGAAGTCGCTCGACTGACACCGGCCCAACCTTACCTGGCACTACGGCAGCCGGTGTCGCTCAGAATAATATAGTGCCGTTGTTGCCGATGAATTTCTCCGGCGGTCTCAAGTTCCTTGAGTAGGCGGGTGACCGTCACGCGGGTGGTGCCGATCGTCTCGGCAATGGCCTGATGGGTCAGCCGCAAGTCGATGAGATCGCCCTGGGCCACGGGGCGGCCGAATTTGTGGGCCAGCCAAGCCAGCAGGTGTTGCAGGCGCGGGCAGATACGCTCGTACCGAACGATCGCCAAGAGTTCTTCGGTTTGCCGCACGGAAGCAAAAATCGCGTCGAGCACTTCGCAGCGGCGCTCGAGCGGAATCGAAATGACCTCTACGCTCGTGACGCACTCAATCTGGTAGGGGTGCAGCCGGGTCAGAGCAGTGCCAACTACATCTCCAGGGCCCCAGTAGCCGAGGGTAACCGCCGTACCCGCTGCGTCCCAGGTGGACGTGCGCACGGCTCCCCATTCGAGCCACCAGAGGGAATCTGCCTGCACCGGCAGCAGTTCGTTCGCTCCAAACGAGTGGCGTGGCAAGTCTCCAAGCTCTGTGCGGGAGGGCGGTGCGGCAAGCATCGCAAGACCTCTTAACTCAGCGTTAACTCGATGTTGCGAAAACGACAAAAACTTAGTGATGCGATCGAGTTATCACCTACTCTCTCTTCGTAAAGTTAAGGAAGGGTTACGAGTCTGTTAATTCAAGCGTGTAAATCTTCAACCGGGCTGGAGCAGCCAAAAACCGCTGTCGGTCATGCCCGAATCGTCGGGCCGCACCAACAGAAAATGCAGGCCGCGCGCCTCGGCTTGGCGCTGGCGAAAGGTTTGAGCCGCTCGAGCCATCTCGGGGTCATCGAAGGTTGCCAAGATCCAGCGATCGCTTAAGCCCGCCTCCAGAATCGTGCCGCCGGCGGTGGGAGTTTCGCCCGGGAGCGCCTCGACAGCAACCGGACCGGACGCCTGGATCCAGCGAGCCAGAGCCAGGGCTTGCCGGCCGCCATCGATGGCAACGCCGGGGACAAGGGTGTCGGAGGTCAGCCCCAACTGCAGCGGCAAAAGATCCGGAGGCAGATCCCGAATGGGAATGGGGCGATCGCCAAAGGCCAACTCCAGATCGCCAGCACTCACGGCCCCAAAGCGCCAGCGCTCTCCCTGGAGAGCCTCGGGAATCGGGCGCGGGGGCAGGCGCTCGATGGCGAGTAGGTCGGCGCCCAGCTCGGCCGAGCGGGTTTGCAAGCGCGCTTTGAGGGCTCGGAGGCGGCGGGTCGCCATGATTTCTAGACCGAGTTGCTCGGCGGCGGCGGCGAGCAAGCCAAAAGTCTGGGGCCGGAAGGCAGCAAGGCGATCGGGTGGGGTCGCGGCGGCTGTGATCGCAGTTGCTAGCCGCTCGGCGAGCCAAGCTGCCCCGGCTTCGCTCTGGGAGCATTGCTCGCGCGCGACGACCTCGCCAGTTGCGGCCGTGCAAGCCAACAACTCCCAGGCAGCCGCCTGGGGAAGGCGGCAAAAATCAACTTGCCAGATAACCATGAGACATTCTCCGAGGTCCGCTCTCGGGCATAGGGTACATCGTCGGGCCGCACCGAGTTGCTAGAATCCAAAACGGCATCTCGAGCGAGATAGATCGTGAGCGAAGACTGGCTCGAAATTGGCAAAATCGTCGCGCCCCACGGGTTGCGAGGCGAGGTTCGCGTTTATCCTTCGACCGATTTTCCCGAGCGCTTCGAGATTCCGGGCACTCGCTGGTTGCGCCTGCCGCACGCGCCTAAAGCAGAGCCGCAACCCATCGAACTCCTGTCGGGACAATTTCTAGAAGGCAAAGGGCTCTACCTAGTGCGGCTGGCCGACGTAGCCGATCGCAATGGCGCCGAGGCCCTGCGGAACGGTGTGCTGCTCGTTCCTGGGAGCGATCGCCTGCCCCTCGCAGAAGACGAGTTTCACTTTAGCGATCTTATGGGCTTGCGCGTCTGCCTGCAGGCGACCGGCGAAGCCATTGGCACGGTTGTCGAAATCTATGCGATCGCCAATGACCTGCTGGTGGTCGAGCTCGACGAAACGGCTGAAAAAGTGACCGTACCCTTCGTGCGCGAGATCGTCCCAGTCGTCGATCTCGCCGGCGGCAAGCTCGAGATCGCCCCCCCCGCAGGCTTGCTCGAACTCAACCGCGCGACTGCGGCTGCTCCCCCTGAAGGCGGCCCTCGCTAGACCCGCCGCCGGGCTTTTGCGCCTCGCTGGTGCCGCGCCGGTCGGCAAGCAACCGGGCGACCTCGGACTTTTCGAGCAAGCCCACCAATCGACCGTCACCGCGCACCACCGGCAGCTGGGTGCGCTGAGTTTTCTCCAGTAGCAACACCGCATCGAGTAAGGTGGCCTCTGCAGCGACCGTCTCGCCTTTGTAGGGCTTCACCAGCGTGCCCACGGGCGTCCGGGGCCAAGCCGAAGTCTCCACTTGCTTGAGATCGTCAGTCTCGATGGTGCCCAGGAGCTTGCCATCGATATCGACAGCGAGGTACTTGCGCCAGCGCTCTTGCCCGATGACGTAGGTATTGGCAAAGCTGCGCAAGTCTAGCGAGGCGGAGACGACCGGAGAATCGGCTGCCACCGCGTCTGCTGCCGTGATGTGGCTGAGTTCTTCTTGAATTTGTGCTGATTGAGCGGAATTATTGGCATTTTGCAGCAAAAAGCCGCCAATCAGCAGCGTCCAAAAACTGCCGACGGGGCTCAAGCCCAATACGGCGAGAAAGCCCGTTCCAACAGCCAACCAACCGAAAACCTGGCCGACGCGGCTGGCGATGCGAATGCCGCGGTAAGGGTTGTCGGTCAGCTTCCAGACGATAGCCTTCAGCACATTACCGCCATCGAGGGGCAGGCCCGGAATCATGTTGAAGCAGGCCAGCAGCAGGTTAATCGACGCCAGTAGCCCAATGAGGGCGCGCCAAACGGGGGGCAAAGGCACGACCGCTTGGATCGCACCAAACAGCCCGAAAAGGGCCAAGCTCACCAGCGGACCGGCAATCGCAATGGCGAAAGCGCCCCCAGGGGTTTTGGCTTCCCGATCGAGGCTGGCTAGGCCCCCAAACAAAAACAGCGTGATGGAGTTGACGCGCACGCCTTGGCGCTGGGCGACCAGGCTGTGGCCCAGTTCGTGGGCGAGCACAGACCCAAACAAGAGCAGCGCTGTCAGCGCGCCAAACAGCCAAGGCACGATGGGTCCTAATTGCAATGCCAAAAGCTGGCTTCCGTAGGACCAGGTCACCAGGCCGAAGACCAAAAACCAGGAAGGGTTAACAAAAAAAGGAATGCCAAACAGGCTTCCCAGACGAATGTTGCCATTCACGGTGCGTGCCTCCGACGATACTCAAAACGCTGCTGTAGGGACGGTCGAAACAATTCGCAACATGGCCTCTAACACAACTTTTATGGTAGAGCCCGGACCGCATGTTGCGGACGGGGCGATCGCCGAATCCAGGCGTTCGGTCGCGGTGCCCCCAAGCGATCTAATTGAGATCTCGGCCCTCGGAATTTTGGGGTAAGACGCAGCAGTTGACCTCGTCGAGGCAAACCTTGCCCCACTGCAGCGCCCACCGCACCAGTGCCACGCGGTTATCGGTTTTGGTTTTGGTGAGAATGTTGCTGATGTGATTGTCAACGGTCCGCTTGCTGATGTCCAGCTTCTGGGCGATTTCTTGATTGGTCAAGCCGGTAGCCACCAGCTCGACAATTTGCAGCTCGCGATCGGATAACGAAATGGGGTACTCGCCACTTATCATCGGTTGAATCGGTACAACTACCTATGTCCCTAGACCCAAGGATATTCTAGCGGGTGTCGCCACTCGAGCCAGGCTCGTGGAGGTGGGGGGTGGTGGGCTCGCTGCTAGCTATCTGTGTCGAGCTCGCGGTGAGTGGTCGGGGCCAGAGTTCTACCCTGCGGGTAATTTGGGGTTACTTAGAACCTGGTAATATTTCTCAATGTTTCCCCACATCCCTTGCAACTATGCTGCAGTTTGCTGAGTTTCCAGGAGCTTTCTCCTGGCTCTCCCCCGGAGGTTACATACCTCACGGGCACTGCTATCTGTGGCAATCAAATCTACTTTGGTTGCACGCAGCCTCCGACGGCGCGATTGCCCTGGCTTATTTTTCGATTCCGCTCGTATTGGTTTATTTCATTCGCGAGCGTCCGGACATCCCTTTCCGGCAAGTCTTCATACTCTTTAGTACGTTTATCGTAGCCTGCGGTCTCACCCATTTGTTGGGGGTGTGGACGCTGTGGTATCCGATCTACTGGCTCTCTGGGGGCATGAAGCTCTTCACTGCCTTGGTGTCAGTTTTCACGGCCGTGCAAATGGTCCCCTTAATCCCGCAAGCTCTGGCGCTCCCGTCGCCGGCAGCGCTCACCGAACTCAACAAAGAGCTCGCCAGCGAAGTCGAAGAGCGCCAAGCTGCCGAGCGAGCCCTACGCCGCCTCAACGCAGAATTAGAAGAGCGCGTGGCCGAACGCACGGTAGCCCTCGAAAAAGCAATTGATTATCTCAAGGGAGAAGTCGCCGAGCGAGCCGCTGCCGAACGGGCGGCGGCGGCTGCAAATCGGGCTAAGAGCGACTTTTTGGCCATGATGAGCCACGAAATCCGGACACCTCTCAACGCCACCATTGGCATGACGGGCTTGTTGCTCGATACGCCCCTCGATGCCCGGCAACAGCAGTTTGCCCAAACCATCCGCACCAGCGGCGAAGGCTTGCTGACGATCGTGAATGACATTCTTGATTTCTCAAAGATTGAATCGGGCAAATTCACGCTCGATTGCGCCCCCTTCGAATTACAGGCTTGCCTCGAAGATGCCTTAGATTTGGTGGTGTCGCGCGCGCTCGAAAAGAATCTCGAGTTGACTTACTGCTTTGCTGGAGACCCATTGCCCCCTTGTTTTTTCGGGGATGTGACTCGGTTGCGGCAAGCTCTAGTCAATCTCCTGAGCAATGCCGTGAAATTTACCTCGGCCGGGGCAGTTAGCTTGCAAGTGTCGGGGCAAGAGCTTGCCCGAGAATCCCCAGCCCGAGAGCCTCTCTACGAGCTGGAGTTTGCGGTGGCCGATTCGGGCGTTGGCATAGAACCCGAGCGTGTCGCCCAGCTTTTTCGTCCTTTCATTCAAGCTGATAGCTCCATCAGTCGCCGGTTTGGCGGCACCGGGCTCGGACTTGCCATTGGCAAGCGCCTCGTCGAACTTATGAATGGCCGTATGTGGGCGGTCAGCAATGGCACTCTCGCCGGCAAGCCACCTCCAGGCTGGCAGGCCACTCCTGCAGGTGCGCAGGCTCTGGCGAGATCGCAGGGGGCAATTTTTTATTTCACCATCCAGGTCCCGACGGCAGCCCTGACTGTAGAGCCACCACCAGAGGTCTTGGCCGGTTGCCGCGCGATCGTCGCTACAGCCCAAGCTCCGACCGGCCAACTGCTGGCTCGCTGGGCGCAAGCGGCGAACATGCCCGTTGCCAATGTTGCGGCTACAGCAGCAGCGCTCGCGACGGCTCTGAGAGCCCCAGCACCTGGCATTAGTCTGGTATTCGTCGACCTAGAGCTTTGGCAAACCGTGCGTGACGATCTTGCCCCAGAACTCGGAGCCGCCCAGATCTCAGTTATCGGCCTGGCATCCGTTCGTGCCCAGCCAACTGCCAATAGCGACTTTGCCGCTTGGCTGGCTTTGCCCCCCAAGCGGAGTGCATTCATGAGAGCGGCCGCTCGCGCCTGCGGAGCGACTGGCACAGCTGCCTCGGCTGCCGACGATCCGGGCAAGCTCGCGCACTCTCGGCCCAAACTCCGGATTCTGCTGGCAGAAGACAATAATGTCAATCAGAAGGTGGCACTGCTCCTCCTAGAGAGGCTGGGATATCGTGCCGATGCGGTTGGCAACGGCCTAGAGGTCATCGCCTCCCTCGATCGGGCACCCTACGACGTGGTGCTCCTGGATGTGGAGATGCCGGAGATGGACGGCCTTAGCGCCGCCCGCGAAATCTGCCGGCGTCAGAACGAGCTGCCCAAGAAGCCCTACCTCATCGCCCTGACTGCTTATGCGATGGTCGGCGATCGCGAGCGCTGCCTCGAAGCGGGCATGGATGACTATTTGAGCAAGCCCATTCGGCTGGAGGATCTGGCTGCTGCCCTCTCGCGAGCCGCAGACCGCCAGCACGAAGCCGGTCCCGGCAGGACAGATCCCGAGTTAGAAGCAATCGCCGCCAACGTGATTAGTGGGTCTCCCGTTTTAGATCGAGAAGTTGTCGCAGGCATCCAGCAGATGGGCGGCCCAGGAATCTGGCGGAATATTGTCGCCGCCTATCTA
>CAYTBI010000020.1:0-65944 GCA_964435975.1 uncultured bacterium | reverse complement strand
GAGCGGGAAGCTGTGCCTTGTGGTAGGGCCTGCTTGAGTTTGCAAAAGCTTGCTTTTTCAGGCAGGGGGATGAGCTAGAATGTCCTTCTAGCAAAAGTAAGAGATCGCGAAAGATTGAGGAGGAGGCTATCGTTCCCGAATCATTGGCCCTGACGGTGAGTTTGAGAGGCACCCGCGAAGTCAGGGAAAATTGTCAAATTATCCGCCTCACGGGTCTCCTCGACGCCTTCTCCGAACCAGTGGTCCGCAAGACAATCGGCACTTGCATCGAGGAAGGCCCCAGTGATGTCATTCTGGTCCTTTCACAGATTGACTTTATCGATAGCTCCGGTTTGGGTGCGTTAGTGCAACTCGTCAAGCAGGCCCAAAATGCTGGCGGCAGTTTGCAGGTCGTGACCAATCCTCGAGTCACTCAAACGGTCAAGCTCGTGCGTCTGGAAGACTTCCTATCCCTGCAGTCCACCTTAGAGGCTGCTCTCGAGCAACTCGGCAAACAAAAAAAGAAAAAGAAGAAGTAACGAGCCCGCGTCCCGATGGCACCTTCAGAAGTGACTCCGGCGGAAGATAGCAACTCAGGATTGAGTCGCACGTCCGAGCCTCCGGAGCCCCTTCTAGGAGACACTGCTGCGATTGCATTGGCTCGCACGCTGGTCGCCGAGAGTTTGCCACCCGCTGGCGAACTCTCTCCGGTTCTTCTGGCCTACATTGGCGACGCGGTTTACGAACTTCACGTCCGCAGCCAGCTACTGGTACCGCCCAAGCGCATTCGCGACTACCACCAAGCGGTGGTCGCTCGCGTGCGTGCTGAGAGCCAAGCCGCCCTGCTCGAGAGTTGGCAACCGCTCCTCACTGAAGACGAGAAGACTCTGGTTCGCCGCGGGCGCAACGCCACATCGCGATCCCCCCGACGGCTCTCTCGAGATATCTATCAACGGGCGACGGGCCTAGAAGCCTTGATTGGCTACCTGTTTTTGAGCGACCCGGTCCGTCTGACGGCCTTGCTAGCTGCATCCCCTGATGAGCCTCCGGAGTCATCTCCTTAGAAGAGTGGGCTCCGAAATATTACAAATGACCGATGAGTACCGATGAGTGACGACAATTCTGCCAGGCCCCAAAAGCGAAAACACCCGGAGCGAGGGCTGCCTCGTCCGGCGCGCGGGCGCAACAATGGGCCGGGCCGACGCGGCGGAAGTCCTCCTCGGGGCGACGAACTCAAGCGACGACCGGTTGCAGCACCCGCTAAACCCAAGCTTCGCGGCGAGCCCGCTGGAGCAACCGATCCCCCTGCAGACGACGAAGGCGATCGCGATTTAATCTACGGCCGCCATGCCGTGCTTGCTGCCCTCAAAGGCGAGCGCCCCCTCAACCGCATCTGGATCTACCCCCGACTGCGCTACAGCTCGACATTCAATCCCTTGCTAGCCGAGGCTAAAGCCGGCGGTGCCATTATTAGCGAGGCCGAAAGTCGCCAGCTCGATCGCCTGGCAGATGGCGCCAATCATCAGGGGGTCGTCGCCCAGGTGGCACCCTACGACTATGTCGAACTCGGCGACCTGATTGCCAGCGCCAAAGCAGCCACCGATGCGCCCGTCATTGTGGCCGCCGATGGCATCACCGATCCCCACAATCTGGGGGCCATCGCCCGCACGGCAGAGGCCCTCGGCGCTCGGGGGCTGGTCATTCCCCAACGGCGCGCTGCAGGCATCACCTCAACGGTGATGAAGGTGGCCGCCGGAGCCCTGGAGAATCTAGCCGTCTCGCGGGTCGTCAACCTGCCCCGTGCCCTAGAAGACCTAAAGCAGGCCGGATTCTGGATTTACGGGGCGGCGGCGGGGGGTCGCGATCGCCTGCACCGAGTTAATTTCGATGGGCCAGTGGTCTTGGCAATCGGTTCTGAAGGAAAAGGGCTAGGGTTATTGGTGCAACGGCATTGCGACGCGCTCGTCTCCATTCCTTTAGCCGGGAAAACCCCTAGCTTGAATGCCTCGGTGGCAGCAGCGATTTTCCTCTATGAGGTGTTTCGCCAGCGCTGGGGTCATTCGCTCAAGCTTGACGAAGTGCGCTCGACACCAGACAATGCACCGGGCGATGCTACGGTCGGAGAGAGCCTCTGAAGATTCGGCGCAGTCGGGCAGGAGCATATGGGCGAGTTTTGGTTGGCGATTTGCAGTTTCTTTGGTTTCGCTTGGTGGGTTGAGATTAAAACCGCCGCGCCGCCATGTACTTACTATTTCGGGCCTTTTGGCGATCGCGACTCGGCAGCTGCCGAGTCGGCTGGCTATGTCGAAGACCTCGAATCGGAAGGCGCGCGGGGTATCGTGCCTGCCATCAAGCGCTGTCGCCCGCCCGCGCTGACACTGGTAGCTGACGAGTTCGAGCGCGAGCGCCTCGAAACCCTGGGGACGGCCTTTCGCGAGCGCTAGGGCCCGCGCCTCTAGCGGCAGGCTTGAGGGTGGGCCGCCAGCCAAGCTTCGATATCGGCCAGCACCAGATCGGGAACCTCCCAAGGAAACAAGTGCGCCGTCTCGGGATAGCACCGCCAGCTACTGCGGGGGAGCAACTCGGCTGTTTCTTGGCTGGCTGCAGCCGTAATGTGACAGTCGAGATCGCCAGCTAGAACGAGCGCCGGCATCTCGATGCGATCCAAGTCCGAGCGGCGATCGTAGCCTCGGCCGAGGGCGCCGCTAAGAGCCTGGGTGGCAGCGCGGCTGGTTTGCAGGTAAGCCGGGACGGCCTCGGCAGCCAAATAGCGATAGGCCTCGGGGGTTTGGCGGCCGAGCAGGTAGCGAAAGAGCGAGCGACGCCCGCAGGTATCGAGATTCCAGCGCCAACCGGGCCGCAGCAGATTAATCAAAGCGGCAGCCCCGGTCCAAAAGAGATCGGCTCGGGTAATGGAGGGATGGCTGCCGCGCGGCCGCGCGGCACTAGCGATGAGAATCAAGCCGCTGTAGCGCTCTGGCTGCCGCAGCATCAGCTCTAGAGCCAGAATGCCACCCAGCGACCAACCGAGTAACAAACAGCGCTCGATGCCTTCACTCTCGAGTAGCGCTTCGAGATCGTCTAGGTGGTCGGCCATCGCGAAGGGTTGGCGGGTACGGCTGCGACCATAACCGCGTAGGTCGGGGGCCAAGGTCGCAAAGCGCGGGGCCAGTGCGGTAGCAAACACATCCATGCTGTGCCCCCGGCCGGGATGGCCGTGGAGACACACTATCGGGAAGCCCGCCCCTCGCCGCACGACAGCTAACTGCATGGCGTCTCCTCAGTTTGCCGGCAGCACCACGCGGAATGCCGCTCGGGCCAGGTCGCGCCCTACGATCCTCATGCCAAGTAGGTCCGGCGGACTTCGGTAATTTGGTCGGCCATGGTGAGAATCTCCTCAGGCATCTGGGGCCCCGTCAGAATAATATCGACATGTTGGGGCCGCTTTTGGAGGAATTCTAAGACCTCGGCTATCGATATCGCTCCGAACTCGGCCGCCAGCACGAGCTCGTCGAGCACCACCAAAGAATAGCACTCATCTGCAATCGCCTGGCGCGTGTGGGCCCAGAGCTGAGCGATCTCAGCGCGCTCTGCCGCTTCGATCTCGCTGGCATCTTCAATGTTGCGCGGGAGGTTGCAGCGCAGCCAGTCGAGATTTTGGGCCATACGCGTCGAGCTGTCGCTGCCTTGATGGATGCCGCCCTTGAGGAACTGCACGACCAAGACGGGGGTGCCATGGGCGGCGATCGCCAATGCTTGCGCGATGACTCCCGTGAAAAAGTTGCGCTGCGCTCCCACGAAGACCTGGAGCAGGCCATCTATCTGGTAGGGCAGGCGGCTGTCTGAGTTGGGCTTGGCTGTCTCTAGCTGTGCGACCACGTTGGTTTCTCCCGACGGTAAGAGCTGCTGGGCCTACATGTAGTGCTCCTTGCGGACAAACACCCCTGTAGGACACCAGCTATAGGGTTAGGCCTAGGTGCCTTCATTAAACACTAAGTACACCCGTGCGGGGTACAAAGTTCCTGCTGCGGGGAGGCAAATGTATTTAGTTCATATGTACCATAAAAATGCATTCGCGACCCTTGGAGTGCTGGGGAGCGTTTGCGTAGGATTCCGAACGGAAATTCTTCTAGCAGAGATAGGGTCTTATTTTTACATAAGTTAATATTGACGGTAACTCCGCTTGTGCAGGAGGAATTTTTAGGCCATCCGCGAACTGCCTGACTGCGCGCACACCGATACGACACTCTACCCATGCAAGCCCAAAATACTTCCCCTTTCTTCCCAGTAGATGCCCTGCCTTACCAGGCATACCAACTCCTTCAGGAAAGTAAGGCCGCCTTTGCGCTGGCTCACAAGAATTTGGCCACTCGCGCCGCTGAGGTCTTTGGAACGCTGCCAAAGCTACCGGATGTCAAGCCCCTTCCCCCAGTTGCCATCGATAAGATGCGCCAGCGCCTCGAAGAGCTGCTGAGCCGCGACTGGCAAGATGCTGAGGCGGGTGTCTACCCCAAGCAGTTGCTCTTCGAGCAGGCATGGCAGGACTTTCTGGCCTGGTATCCGGCAGTCTGGTTCGATTTGCCCGGTACCTGGGAGCGCCGCCGCGAGCGCCGCTTTCAGGATTTTGATACCACTATCGACACGGCGGGCTATCCGAGCTACTACCTCCAGAACTTCCACTATCAAACCGACGGGTATCTGAGCGATCGCTCGGCAGAACTCTACGATCTGCAGGTAGAAATTCTCTTCAACGGTGCGGCCGACCCCATGCGCCGCCGGGTTCTCGCCCCTCTCAAGGCTGGTTTGCAAACTGCCTTTGCCGCCGTGATTCCCCAGCAAATTCGCGTGTTAGATGTTGCCTGCGGTACCGGTCGGACGCTGTTGGGCCTGCGCGCGGCGCTGCCCAAAGCCTCGCTACACGGCACGGACCTCTCACCGGCTTACCTGCGCAAAGCTACCCGACTACTGAGCGAGCTACCGGGCGAGCTGCCGCAACTGCTACAGGCCAATGCCGAGCAGCTTCCTTACACTGATGGTTACTTCCACGGCCTCACCTGTGTCTTCACCTTCCACGAACTCCCCGCCCCGGCGCGCCAGGCTACGATCGAAGCAGCCTTCCGGGTCCTGCAGCCGGGCGGTACGTTTGTCATTTGTGACTCGATCCAGCTCGGCGATTCTCTAGAAGACCTCGAGCCCATGATGGCGAATTTTCCGGTGTTCTTCCATGAGCCCTACTACCGCCATTACATTACCGATGACATGAATGCGCGTCTGGAGAAGGCAGGGTTTGCCGTTCTCGAGACCCAAACCTACCTGGCTAGCAAGTACTGGGTGGCTCGTAAGCCCGACGCGTGAGCCAGCGCCACCGCAAGAACGGATCCGAACTTCAGAAACTCGAGCGAGATAAAGTATCATGGCAGCTTCGGATCCGCTCGTCGAGCGCCTGCTCGGCGACCTCAAAGATAGCAACGAGGCCATTCGCCAGCAGGCAACGGCCCAGCTCTGGAAGCTCTGGTTCGGTCAAAAAGGTGCGCTCGGGCTCGAGCGGCTGCAGCAGGCCCAAAAACTAGCCGAGCGCCGCGATACTGACGGTGCGGTGGCCCTACTGAGCGAATTGGTGCGCGATTTGCCCGATTTTGCCGAGGCCTGGAACCAACGGGCCGTGTTGTATTACAGCCTGGGGCGCTACCGCGAGGCCTGTCAAGACTGCGATCGGGTCGTGCGCTTGGTACCCCACCACTTTGGGGCCTGGCACGGTCTCGGGCTCTGCCACATGGCCTTAGGAGAGTACCGCGAGGCGATCGAGGCGCTCCAACGGGCTCTGGGCATCCAGCCCTACGCAACGGTCAACCAACGCTTGATTTTGGAGTGTACCCTGCAGCTTGGCCCCTAGGGCTCTACAACAGCCCCCAGCTCTACAACAGCCCCAGATAGCGCTCGATGGCTGCGGTCGTCTCGCCATAGTAGTGAATGCAGCCGCTTTGGAGAACGAGGGCGCGCTGGCAGGAGGTCCGAATGACCTCGAGATCGTGCGAGACCAAAAAAACCGTCATCTCTGGGCTCCAAAGCTGTTCGATACGCTGCTGGCACTTGCGCTTGAAGCGCTCGTCGCCTACTGCTAAGACCTCATCGAGCAAGAGAATGTCGGGGTTGACATCGGTGGCAATGGCAAAACCCAAGCGCGCGATCATGCCAGAAGATAAGCCCTTGAGGGGATAGTTGGCATAAGTAGTGAGTTCGGCAAACTCCAGAACCGAAGGGACGCGCGCGCGCATCTGCTGGCGCGAGTAGCCCAAGAGGACGCCGTAGAAAATGATGTTGTCAACAAGTGAGAGGTCGCGATCGAAGCCAGCTTCAAGCTCGATTAGAGGTGCGATCCGACCGCGGACGAATGCCCGGCCCGCTGTGGGCTCTAAGATGCCGCAGATTACCTTGAGCAGTGTCGATTTGCCCGAGCCGTTAGCACCAATGATGCCGATTTTTTCACCCTTGCAGACACTCAAAGCGATGCTGTCTAGAACCAGTCGCCGGTTGGGGCGACGATGCTTCCCCTGCAGCAGAGCGAAAATCGTGCGTTTGAGATCGTAGGAAAACTCTTCCTGCGTGCGTCGCAGAAGGGAGACATTTTCGAGGCGAACGACGGGTTCCAAGGTGGCTTTACTCTAGAGCAGATCCATAAACTGAGGACGCCACCATCGAAAACAACTCCAACCAACGGTGAAAAAGAGCAGGCCAACCAGCAGCGATCGCCCGATTGCCGCTGGCTCGGGAGTACCCCCAGACAGGACGATTTGGCGCGCGCTCTCGATAACCGATGTTAGAGGATTGAGATACAGAAGCGGCCGCACCACCGGAGGCACGATCTCGATGGGGTAAAAAATGGCCGCGCTCACCCAAAGGGTAAAGGACACTAGATCGTAGAGATAGGCCATATCCCGAAAAAAGATATAAAGCCCACTGACAAGAAAGCCAAACCCCAAGCTAGCAGCCACCAGAGCCCCAAAAGGCAACAGAAGTGCCGCCACATTAAGCAAACTCTGGGATTTCCACAGGCAAACGATTAGCAGCAGGGGTAGCGATCCGATCGCAAACTGAAATACATTCGCCGCGACCGCCACGATGGGGAACATCGTAAAAGGCAAGCGGACTTTATTGAGCAGCTCGCCATTTTCGACCACGCTAGTAAGAGCCTGAACCGTAGCACTAGAAAAAAAATGAAACAAAACTAGCCCCGTAAAAGCCGCCAGGGCGTAATCGACTAGGGAGCCAGAAAACTTGTCGCTGAAGGCAACCCCGAAAATAGCCGTGTAAAGACCCGTCATGATGAGTGGGTTGAGCAGCGACCAGTACACCCCTAAAAGCGAGCCGCGATAGCGCGTTTTGAGATTGCGCTCGACCATTACATAGAGCAGATCCCCGTAACGACGGATCTCCGAACGGGGCAGGACGAGTTTCACAGGGGGTCTTCTGGCAAAGTGACGGCACGCATTATACCCTAGCGCGAGGATCTGCTTGCCTCAACCCATGTCGGTCGGATCGACATTGATGCTGAGGCCGACCTCGCGCGGACACAGCGATCGCAGCGCCGCCCAATCGAGGGTTGGGTTCGCTTCGGGGGCAAATTTCAGCAGGATCTGCCAGCGGAAGCGCCCGCCCACCCGCGCGATCGCCGCAGGTGCTGGCCCCAAGACTTGCCCGCCAGTCGTTTGGCAGACGTTGCGGCTGAGGGTTGCAATTGCGGCAGCCGCATCTTTTACTTGCGATTCGTCGGGGCCGCTCAGCTGCAGCAAAATCAGCTTGCCATAGGGGGGATAGCCACTGGCGGCTCGCTCGGCCAGTGCTGCTGTGGCAAAGCGATCGTAAGATTGGGCGCAAACGGCTTCTAGAGCTGGGTGCTCGGGATTGTAGGTCTGCACGATAGCGCGGCCGGGACTCTCGCCTCGTCCCGCTCGCCCCGCCACTTGCATGAGGGTTTGAAAAGCGCGCTCGGCAGCCATGTAATCAGCTCGAAACAGCAGGCCGTCGGCGGCCATAACCCCCACGAGCGTGACGCGGTCGCAGTCGAGGCCTTTGGTGAGCATCTGGGTGCCGATCAAAAAATCAGCCTCGCCGCGATCGAAGCGCGCGAGCAGGGCGCGATGGGATCCTTTGGCGCGGGTCGTGTCGCTATCAAAGCGCAGGCAGCGAACCTTGGGAAAAAGGTTCTGCAGCTCTAGTACGACGCGCTGGGTGCCGCTGCCGAAATGTTTGAGATAAGGCGAGCCGCAGGCCGGGCAGTGCTTGGGTTGCGCTTGGTGGTAGTTGCAGTAGTGGCAGCGCAAGCGCTCCCGCGCTCCGGCGTGGGTGTAGTGGTAGGCCAGGGCCACATCGCAATGGGGACAGGGCAGAACGTAGCCGCAACTGCGGCAAGAAACAAATGTGCTGTGGCCGCGCCTCGGAACGAATAAAATACCTTGCTCCTGGCGAGCCAGAACCGCTGCGATCGCCGCCTGGAGGACCTGACTGAAGATCGAGCGATTCCCCTCCGATAGCTCGCGGCGTAAATCGACCACAGAAATCGGAGGCAGGGGGCGCGCGTCAATGCGCTCCGGGAGAGGCAAATAAAGCTTATCGTCTCGCGCCCAAGTGGTTAGCGCTGGCGTGGCCGAGCCCAAAACCAGGGGGCAATCTTCGAGCTGCGCTCGCCAATCGGCCACGGTCCGAGCATGGTAGAGCGGCTGAGTTTGGCTCTGCTTGTAGCTGGCGTCGTGCTCTTCATCGAGCACGATAATGCCCACCCGAGGCAGAGGAGCAAACACCGCCGAGCGCGTCCCGATGACCACCTGGGGCTCTCCAGTAAGCATCTGCCGCCAGGTATCGTAGCGCTCTCCTTCGGAGAGGCCGCTGTGGTAAACGCAGACGCGGCGGTCGAAGCGAGCCCGAAAGCGATCGACGATCTGAGGGGTCAGGCCAATTTCGGGCACCAACACCATTGCCGATTGCCCGCGAGCGAGCACCGCCGCGATGGCCTGCAGGTACACCTCGGTTTTGCCCGATCCCGTCACGCCATGGAGCAGCACCTGCCGGTAATGCTGCAAGCTCGTCAACCGCTCGAGGGCAGCTTGCTGCCAGCGATTGAGAGCCTTAGGCCGATCGGGCGGGGGGTTACTCTCTTGGGCCAAGCGCAACACCTCGCGCGATTCGATGGCCACGCACCCCGCCCGCGCCAGGGCCTGCACGGTCGAGCGGCTGGTCCGGCAGGTTTGCAGCAGCTCTGTGAGCCACATCTGCCCGCCATGGCGGCGCAAGACTTCGAGAATTTCGCCCTGACGGGGAGTAAGAGGCCCCGCCGCCGTCGGCTCGCCAACCCAAATGACCGCTTGTCGTTGCTTGGGCTGGGGCGGTCGGGGTGGCTCTAAATAGCTCTCGATCCAGCCGAGGGCAAGCAATTCCTGCCAACCTTGGCGAGCGTTTCGGACCTGCTGCTTGAGATAGCGCGCGCTGTAATCTTGGGTTTTAGATCCCTGCAGTAGCCGCAGAATTTCTAAGGCGCTCTCGCCACAGACAGCAGCAGGATCGGACCCAATCGCGGCAGGCACCAATCGCAAGCGACGCTGCGATCGCCCGAGCAAGCCCGGTGGCAGGGCACAACGAACGACTGCTGCTAGGGACGTGCAATAGTAATCAGCGACGCGGTCGAGCAATTGCCAGTAGCGGCGCGACACGAATCCCGAAGCCACAATATCAATCGCATCGCGAATGCGATTGGCTGGAATTCCGAGGGGCAATTCTGTTGAAATTCTTACGATCGCACCGCCAACAATTTGCGATCGCATGGGTACTGCGACAATGTCACCGGGGGCAGCAATGCGTAAATGAGGTGGCAAGCGGTACGTCAGAAGATCGCGAATTTCCGAACAGTCAACTAGAACGGTTGCCCAGCGCATCCCAACATCCATGGACTTTTTGAAGCTTTTTTATAAACTTGCCGTACCCCTTCATTCTGCAGGCGTTCCGACTTTGTTATTTAACTTAGCAAAACCTCAAAGCCGCGCCTAACCTAGCTTCGATTGGCACTATGGCGATCGAATGACCTAAATTCCAACCAACTAAAAAAGCTTCTGTTAGTCTGTTAGACAATTATTGCCCCCCTGCAGGTGGAACCTTTGATAAGACCCAGCTTCAAGTATTTAGCAGATCTTAAATTTCCAACCTGGGAAGAACTCAATCTTAAGCAATAGTTCCCCGAAGCCAACCGAAACTTTAGCGAAACTTCACTCCGTTGCCCTTTGTCGTACCCATTAGGTACCCCAACTATGAGCACGATCGACTTTTCCGAACCTGGTTACCCCGCGACCTCGAATGGCTTCGCCCTATCCGAACGCGCTGACGACGTTGAGGCCCTGGTAACTGAGGAAGCCTTAAGCAAAATTGTTGATGTCGCCTTCTCCGATGGTGAGAAAAAATCTTCCGGCAAGTACGAGCGCGGTAGCGACAGCGACGACACTGTCGGTGCTTTCTTCCGTGAGATGGCCCGCTATCCCCTACTCAAGCCCGACGAGGAAATCGAACTCGCCCATCGCGTGAAGTTTTTGGTTCGAGTCGAAGCAGCCCAGTTGCGCCTGCAAGAAGAGCTCCAGCGATCCCCGAGCCGAGCCGAGCTGGCAGCGGCTCTCGAGTTGAGCGATCGCGACTTCGACTGCAGCCTCTACCGCGCCAATGTGGCCAAGCGCAAGATGATCCGCTCTAATCTGCGCCTGGTGGTCTCCATTGCCAAACGCTACCTCAACCGCGGCGTTCCCTTTTTAGACCTGATTCAGGAAGGGGCGATCGGGCTCAATCGCGCGGCCGAAAAATTTGACCCCAATAAAGGGTATAAGTTCTCGACCTATGCCTATTGGTGGATCCGTCAGGCGATCACCCGAACCATCGCCAACGATGCCCGTACGATCCGGCTGCCCATTCACATCGTTGAGAAACTCAACAAACTCAAGAAAGCCCAGCGCCTGCTCAAGCAGCGGCTGCAGCGCAACCCGAGCGAGGCCGAGCTAGCCACCGAGCTGAAGACCACCCCCGCCCAACTGCGCCAACTGCTGCAGTTGCGCCGTCAATCTCTCTCTCTCAACCACCGTGTCGGCAAAGGCGAAGACACGGAACTCCTGGAGCTGCTCGAAGACAGCGACCTCCAACTGCCGGAAGAGAAGATGAGCGAGACGATGATGAGCCAGGAAATCACCGCCGTCTTGAGCGACGTGCTCACAGAACGGGAGAAAGAAGTCATTTCCTTGCGCTTCGGTCTCAACAGCACGCAGCCCTATACCCTTGAAGAAGTCGGCAATATGTTTAATTTGTCGCGCGAACGGGTACGCCAGATTCAGACCAAGGCGATGCGAAAGCTCCGCCGGCCGCAGGTCGCTCGCCGTTTGAAGGGTTGGCTCAACTGATGCGAGACGACGAACCGCTCGAGCCTGCTCCCGTGTCGGCCCGACCTGCCGTCATTCGCTCTGCCATTCCTGCTGATGTGCCGGCTATCTTCGAGCTAATTCTGGAGCTAGCCCGCTACGAGCGCCTCGAGGCAGCCGTCACTGGCAGTCCTGCAGCCTTGGAGAAGCACTTGTTTGGCGATCGCCCCTGTGTAGAAGCCTTGGTAGCAATTGTGGATGCAAAGCTCGTCGGCTTTGCCTTGTTTTTCACCAATTACTCGACGTTTTTAACCCAGCCGGGCATCTACCTCGAAGATCTCTTTGTCTGCCCCGAGCACCGTCGCCAGGGCATTGGAGCCTCACTGCTGCGCCAGTTAGCGAGCCTGGCCCAAGCGCGGGGTGCGGGACGCCTAGAGTGGAGCGTTCTGGACTGGAATCAGTCGGCGATTGCCTTCTACGAGCACCTCGGGGCGACGGTCTTGCCCGACTGGCGCATTTGTCGGGTGACGGGCACGGCAATTGCGGCCCTGGCAGATGCCGATTGAGCCCGCGTAATGCAAGGAGAGAGAGTACTGTGGCGACCGATAAACCGATCTGGGTTAACGAGCAAATCGACCCGGCTGGACTAATTCAGGCTTGCGTGGCTACCTGCGATGAGACCATCGCCCGCGACTGCCATGAATCTTTTGAGAAAAACCTAACTGCCGCGCAAAAAGCTGCCGGCTGGCAGGCTCGGTTGCGTTCGGTTGCCTCTTGGGATGAAGTGCCCGTCATGGCTCAAAAAATTAGCACTTGAGCGGGGCGGCAGCGCTCGGGGAGCAGAGCTTTGACAGCAGACCCTTCGCGGTAAGCTAAGGGGTGTCGTGTAAGAGGCTTCTCCGATGAGATTTCCCCCAGTTATTGCGGTCGCTACCGCGATCGCCACCCTGTGGCTGCTAGGTGCTGCGGTCTTCACAGCACCTGCAGACGCACTCACTCAAGTCGAAATTGACAATCTCAGCTACGAGAGCTGCCCCCCCGAAATTGGCGAGGGTGCTGTTGTCAGCGGCGGGGGTTCCGGCCGAGCTGCCAGCTGCTACCTGGTTTCGGGCCAGGCCACGAATACGACCGACAGACTCGTCTACGATGCCGATGTCTTCGGCCGCATCTACGACGCCAATGGCAACCCGGTCAAGCAAAACCGCACCCGCATCGGCTTAATTGAAGAAATTCCGCCAGGAACCACTGACTTTAGTATCCGCATCACGGTGCCCGCCAACCAGCCCGAGCCTCTCAAGCTCGAGCAGTTCAAAGCTGCCGGGTTTTCCGGACGGGTCCGGCGCTAAATAACCGTGATTAGGATGTTCCTGACAAAGTTCAGGGCAATCAGTGCCAGCATCGGCGAGAGGTCGAGGCCGCCTAGAGGAGGCAGCACCGACCGAAACAGGTTGAGATAGGGATCGGTAACCGGGCTCAGCACGACGATGGCTTGCTGGGCCCAATTTTGGGTTTGAAACCAGCTCAGCAAAATGCGCGCGAACAGGAGCGCGCTGTAGATGTAGAAGAAATTGGCGATCGTTTCCTTCAAAAGTAGGGACATAACAGATAACCATTGGCTGTATCGAAGGGCGAGCGCGCCCGCAGTACCTTCCGAAACCGGTAGGCACCCTGTAGCAGTCTAGCGAATTTGGATGCTACTGCTGCGATTCGCGCTCGAGAGCGGTGGTGCTATCGCCATTGAGGCGCTGGCGTACATCTTCGATCGCCAGGTTGATTTGCGAGATTTTTTCCTCTAGGCTACGGCGGGCCCCTGCAGGCGTGCTGCCGCGATTGTCGGCTTCGTCCCCTTCAGAATCCAAGGCAACGGGTGCCTGGAAAAGGTCGCCGCCGCTGCCGTCATTATTATTCTCCTCTTTCCGGGCAACCAAAGCAGCGCCAACTAAGCCGCCGACAATCGCGCCTGCGATAGAGCCTAGTAAGAAACCGCTGCCGAATCCTTCGCGCCGTGCCATGTCGAGAGTCGTCCTTGAGGAATATGTAGGATGGTGCAGTTTTGCTGGCCCCTCAATCGGGCTCGCCCCGCAAATTTAACGTTAGCAGGATCTACCAGACAACGAGCCCTGCCAAGCGAGCTGCCTTGCTCCGGCCGATGCCCGGAACCCGCTGCAAATCTTCGAGAGAGCTAAAACGAGCGTCTCGGCGAGTCGCGATAATTTGCCGAGCCAAACTCGGCCCGATACCCGGCAGGGTCTCTAGCTCGGTAGCGGTAGCGCGATTGAGATCGACCGGTCCGGTTGGCGCAGCTGCACCGTGGGTGACAAAGGTGCCGCACTCGGCTTGCTGGCGGGCAATTTTATCGGCTACTTTCGTCGGCACTCCCGTGGCTACTGTGGCGTAGAGACGGTCGAACTCGCGCCGAAAATGGCGGGCAACTGTCGGGTTAGTGACGACAACCACCGTCTCATCGTTCTGATGATTGGCCGATGGAGACCAGTTATGGGATCCGGCAACGACGAGGCGATCGTCAATGAGGGCAAACTTGTGATGCAATTTGTCTCCCCAAGCCAGAGCCGGGATGCCCACGCTACTAACAGGAGTGCTCCAGGGGTTGTTATCGGCTTCAAATTTGCACTCGCGAGCCAGGGCAACCCCCAGCATGTCGAGACCCTCACTGTAGTAGCGATAGGCAAAGCTCGGGTCGATCGCCGCGCGTATGGTGACTCCGGCTTGCGAGCGAGCTTCGAGCGTGTCGGCCAAGCGCTGCTCGGAAAAGACAAACAAAGCCAGGTCAATAGAGCCGCGTGCGGATGCTAGGGCTCGCGCAATGGCACCATTGGAGGTCTTTTCCCAGGGGGCAGCAGTTGAGTGGGGAGAAAAATGAACGGCCACCTTGCCACCACCGACGGGTACTTCAACGGGGGCTCGCGCGGGCTTTTGCGATCCGAAGCGGCTGTCGAGTTCGCCACCCGGACCGTCACCCCAAAGCAAATTGAATTCCTCCAAAAAATACCGGGCCAGTTCGGGGGAGCGAAATTTAAGGAGATTGTTAGCGTTACCGCGCGAGTTGGGGTTGGCAGCATCGCCGTGGATCCCGCTAGTGGTGAAGTTGGCCGAGGCCACCAGAACCTCCCGACCGTCGACGATGACGAACTTGTGATGCATCAGGCCGCTACCTTTGGAGCCGTCTGCGGTGTCATCGAGCAGCGGCACGCCGCCTATTTCTAGAATTTTGAGGGCATCTCGCTGCAGTATTTCGGCCTCAGTCACCGTCCCGTCGCCATTTTCATCAAATAGGGCGCGGGCTTCGTTATATTGGGCGCGCTCGCGGGCGTCGAGTCGCGCGGCTGCCGAGACCTCACTCCAGGGATGGTTGTAAGTATTTTCGACAACGACGCGCACCCTGACGCCCGCCCGATGGCGCTCTGCTAGCGCGCGCGCAATCTCAGGCAGGCGAAACTCCTGCACTGCGACCTCAACACTGCGAGTCGCCGTGGCAATCGCGGCGACGATTTCTGCTTCGAGGTCGTCACCAGGGCGCCGAATTTGCCGGTAGGGCTCGACATACTGTTGGGCGGGGTTGTAGTTGAAGAAGACTTCGACTGCTGGGTCTTGGGGAAGAGGATCCCAAGCTACCGCAGCAAGATCGCGATCACGGCCGTGGCAGCCAGCGGTTGCCAACAAGCCCAGGATCGAAATACCGATGCGCCGCCAACAGTATCGCCGAGCGCTCGGCGGATCGATAAAATTCATGGAACCAGCTTCCCACAAGTGAGTCGAACGGGAGTACTGCCGGAATTATCTTCTAGCGTTTCAAATTGGGAAAATCTTCACCCTGGCGAGGGGCCCACTACTTTCAGAGGACTCATGCAACGACCGAATCTGCTAACCGCTATCCTGCTGGCCGCCTCGATTGCCAGCAGTCCGATCGCGCCCACCGCAATAGCCGTACCCTCTGTCGGGGAGTCGGTCGGCGGGCCCGAAGCAAACGTGGAAACTCCAGAACTCGACCGGCAACCTGATATTCCCCTCAGTCGCGGTCGCGTCGAGCGGGTGCTCGCCTCAATCGCCGTGTTGGTCAACCGGTCGCTTAATGCCGGGGATAGCGACCCCGATCGATCCGTTGAGGAGTTGGTCTCCTATTACGATTCGATAGCCCAAGTGGCTTACTACTACACGAACCCTGCACCCAATCGCTTGCAATGCCTGACGCGGGAGCAATATCGTCAGATGCTCCTCAATTTGGCAAGGTCGTTCCCAGATCCATTGCAATCTTATCGGTATGACTACCGCATCGATCGCATCGAAATTGGCCCCGAGGGTCGCCAAGCTGATGTTACGGGCACGATATTTGAGACGCTCACCATCAACGGTCGGGTGGTTTGGCAGCTCGAGCAAGCGTGGGCAGTTGCCCTGGTCGCCAGAGGCGATCGGGTTTTGGTGCAGCAAGAGGTATCGGCCGAAACGGATAACCTTCAGCTCGTTCCCCGCTGCCCGCGCCCGGATTTTCTGTCGGATGACATTTTGGATCGAGCCTTTTGAGACACAGCGCGGTCTCGAGCGCCTAGTGCAATCGGTAGCGGAAATTCTGGGAGCCTCGGTAGCCCGAAAGCTCCGCCAGGTGCTCCAGGGTTTGGGTGCCCGAGTAAAGTTGTCCGCCAATCTCCCAGGTGGGGTATGAGGGAACGCCTTTGGCCTGGCACAGCTCGTGCTGGGAGCTTTGGGCATCGCGGCTGCACTCGACGTAGCTCAGGCGTCCGAAAGCTTGGGCGCCGAACAATTGTTTTTGCTCGTAGCAGTGGGGGCACCAGTAGGCGCCGTATTCTCTGGCCCCGATACGGTTGAGGTGCTCGGCCAACGCCAGCTCTGCTGGCCCCGAGCTTGTGGTAATTTCCCAGCCATATCCTGGTTTTGGGGTCGTGGCAATCGGGGGGATGGGCTGGCGCTCTCCTGCAGCTGCGGGGGCAGCGGCGATCGCCGCAGGCGTCCGGGCACCTGCAAAAATGCCCAGAGCCCCGACACCCGTGACGACGATAACGATCGAACCGATGAAGGCCACTTGTCCGAAGTCTTCCCAATCGCGCCCGAGCACTGTGCCCAGCAACAAGCTGGCTGAGAAAAGCGCCGAGGCGATGCAGTAAGGGCAAAAGGCCTGCAACTCAGTCGCCAGCACGTACATCAAGTAGCTGCTGAAGGCGGCCATCGCGAGGCTCATTGTCAAAAGCGCCCACCAACTGATAGTTTCGAGCCGCTCGCGCCGGCGGCGCTGCTTCTCGGGGTCGATAGCCAAAGGGCCCAGCGCGCAAACTGCCACGGCAGTGTAGGCCAGGCAGCCAAACAGAGGCAGGGGCAACCCGAAAACCTCGGCATAAGCACTATTGAGGACGCTGCCGCAGCCACCGGTACCGGGCTCCGATCCGGCAAGGCAAATAGCCTCGGCTCCCGACACCTTGACAAAGGTCAAGTAGGCCGTGAGGGTCGCCCCCAATCCGGCGATCGCGCCGAGAAATTGGCGGGCATAGCGGCGATACCAAGGCTGGGGCAGGCGTCGGCGGCTCGTCATTGTGCTTATTGTGGCGATGGGAAAAACATCCTCGCCGATCCTAGCAAGACCTCGCCAGGTTGATGCCGGGCCGAGAGCTGGAAATCCGCGAATTTTTATACCGAGGTAGCGGCTTTAGTAGTTGCTTGCTGGGCTGCTTCGACAAACCGAGCGGCTCTTACCGGATCGACAGGCTCGCAAACGCGGCCATCTCGCTTGAGAGAACTCGCCACGATGGCACCATCGGCATGGGTCATCAATTTAGCAATGTTGTGCCAGTCGGCACCGCTGCCGATCAAGACGGGTTTGGTACCTGCTACCGCTCTGGCTCGTTCGAGATCGGTAATATCCGGCGGACTGCCCGTTGCCGTTCCGGAGACGATGACGCCATCGGCCAAGCCACGCTCTAGCGTATCGCAGACGGCATCGGCGAGGCTCGGAGACCCCAAAGGAACGGCATGCTTGACCATCACGTCTGCTAGTATGGAGACCTCCTGGCCTAGCTCGCGCCGGTACCGCATGATTTCGTGGGCTCGGCCTTCTATAGTGCCTTGGTCGGTTACCATCACACCCACCAGCACGTTGACGCGAATGAATTGTGCGCCAGTGCAGGCGGCGATCGCGAGCGCGCTCTTGGCATCGTTGCGCAGGACGTTTATCCCAATGGGTAAGGCAACGAGATCGGCAACCCGTCGGACTGCCACGGTCATAGCACTGACAACAGCCGGATCGACGCAGTCTTTAGCAAAGGGTGCGTCGTGGTAGTTCTCGATGATGATGCCGTCGATCCCAGCCGCTGCAAGGGCAGCAGCCTCTTGCTCGGCCCGCGCGATGACAGCCTCTAAATTGCCGCCCCACCGAGGCGAGCTGGGTAGCGGCAGCAGGTGTACCACGCCGATGATGGGGTTAGAGGTTTTGAAAATGTGTTGTAGGTCCACAGAAGCTACCGGAGTGCGCGCCGTTC
Source organism: uncultured bacterium (assembly GCA_964435975.1). GTDB lineage: Bacteria > Cyanobacteriota > Cyanobacteriia > Cyanobacteriales > Rubidibacteraceae > CAYTBI01. Next base: position 48,081 of record CAYTBI010000020.1, on the reverse strand, counting down.
TGGATTTCGGTTGCACCGAGCTTAGCAACCCACACCATATTCTATGGTGTGAGCCCTCGGTTCCATGTAGACCGCTCGAATTTCAAGTTGTTTCTAATAGGTCAATTGCTCGACATAAAAGACTGTGACATAATCAAAGATCTGTGCGTATTGCGAGAGGCTTCAGGGAAGCACTCGCCATCGCAAGCCGGCCAGCCGGCTCGCGCGCCGGGCAGCGACCGAGACATCTCCACCTTAAGTGAGCTGAGGTGAGGTAACGTAAAGTATTTTATTGAGCGGGAGCACAACTCTAGAGACTGTATGAGCGAGCAGCAGCAGCCGACCGTTGCCATTACCCACTTAGGTTGCGAGAAGAATCGAATCGATTCGGAGCACATGCTCGGCTTGCTTGCCCAGGCGGGCTACCAGGTTGATTCTGATGAGGAGCGCGCCGATTTTGTCATCGTCAACACCTGCAGCTTCATTCAAGAGGCGCGGGCAGAATCCGTGCGCAAGCTTGTGGAGCTAGCCGAAGCGGGCAAGAAAATTGCGATCGCCGGCTGCTTGGCCCAGCATTTCCACGAGGAACTCCTCGCCGAGATTCCCGAAGCTGTCGCTGCGATTGGCACCGGCGACTACCAGAAGATTGTGGAGGTTCTCGAGCGCGCCGAGACGGGCGAGCGCGTCCGGATGGTCTCCCAGGCGCCGACCTACATTGCCGATGAGACCGTGCCGCGCTACCGCACCACTGCCGAAGCAGCCGCTTACCTGCGGGTTGCCGAGGGCTGCGACTACAACTGCGCGTTTTGCATCATCCCCAAGTTGCGCGGCGCTCAGCGATCGCGACCGATTGAGTCGATCGTCGCTGAGGCTCGCAGCCTAGCCGAGCAAGGGGTGCGGGAAATTTCACTCATCTCGCAAATTACGACCAACTATGGTCTCGATCTTTATGGCAGGCCCAAACTTGCCGAGTTACTTTACGCTCTCGGCGAAGTTGATATTCCCTGGATTCGCATCCACTACGCCTATCCCACCGGCTTGACCCCGGCAGTCATTGCCGCCATCCGTGAGGTTCCCAATGTCCTTGCCTATCTCGATCTGCCCCTGCAGCACTCTCACCCCGAGATCCTGCAGGCGATGAATCGGCCTTGGCAGGGGCAAGTCAACGATGACATCATTGCCCGACTGCGGGAGGCGCTGCCGGAAGCTACGCTGAGAACGACATTCATCCTTGGCTTCCCTGGCGAAACCGACGCCCACTTCGAGCACCTCTGCGAATTTGTGGCGCGCCATCGCTTCGACCATGTTGGCAGTTTTGTCTTCTCCCCCGAAGATGGCACACCCGCGATCGAGCTGCCCGATCCCGTCCCCGAGACCATCGCCATCCGGCGACGGGACGCGCTGATGCGCCTACAGCAGCCTATTGCTGCCGCGCAAAACCAAGCTTGGGTCGGCAGAACTGTAGATGTGCTCGTCGAGCAAGAGAACCCTCGCACGGGAGAAGCAATCGGGCGATCGGCTCGCTTTGCACCCGATGTCGATGGTATTGTCCGCATTAGCGGCCGCCCCCCGCTCAATGAGATCGTCCCCGTTCGGATTGAGGCCGCCGACACCTACGATCTCGCCGGTCAGTTCGCTCCTGCTCCCTAAGTCAGGGCTGGTAGAGTTCGGGTTCCCAGAGAAATTGGGATCCCAAAAATGAGCGAGTTACCTTAAACTACACGAAGAAAAGTAAAGAATTCTAACTATGGCAATCTCCTTTGGCAGCCTGGGACTCTCGGACGAGCGCGTTGAGAAACTCGAGGAACTCGGATTTGAGAGCCCGACTGAAGTACAGGCGCGGGCCATTCCCGAGCTCCTACAGGGGCGAGACGTTGTCGGTCAATCCCAAACTGGAACTGGCAAGACAGCAGCATTTTCCCTCCCGTTGCTCGAACTCGTCGACCCCGACCTGGCTGCCGTGCAAGCTTTGGTGCTCACGCCGACCCGAGAACTCGCCCAGCAGGTGGCTCGGGCGATGGAGACCTTCTCAGACGATCGCCGCTTGACCATTCTGACCGTCTGTGGCGGTCAATCGCTCGAGCGCCAAGTTCGCTCCCTGGAGAGAGGCGTGCAGATTGTGGTGGGCACGCCCGGCCGGGTCCTCGATCTGCTCGACCGCGGCAGTCTCCGACTCGACCGCGTCCAGTGGGCGGTCCTCGATGAAGCTGATGAAATGCTGAGCATGGGCTTCATTGACGACGTGAAAAAAATTCTCTCCAAAGCTCCTGCTTCGCGCCAGACCGCCTGCTTCTCGGCTACGATGCCGCCGGCCATTCGTGCTCTGATCAATGAGTTTCTGCGCGAGCCGGTCACCCTCAAAGTAGAGCGCTCCCAAGAAGCGCCCAGTCGCATCGAGCAGCGCATCTACAAGGTGCCGCGCGGCTGGAGCAAGCTGCGATCGCTGCTGCCCATCCTGGAAATTGAAGATCCCGAAACCGCCATCATTTTCGTGCGAACTAAGCGAACGGCTGCCGAGATCGCCCAAAAGCTCATCTCCGTCGGACATGTTGTAGATGAGTATCACGGCGACTTGAGCCAGAGCCAGCGAGAGCGCCTCGTCCAGCGTTTTCGCAACCGCCAGGTGCGCATGGTTGTTGCCACCGACATTGCTGCTCGCGGCCTCGATGTGGATGGTTTGAGCCACGTCATCAATTTCGATTTGCCCGATAATGTCGAGACCTACATCCACCGCATCGGTCGCACCGGCCGCGCGGGCAAAACCGGCATCGCCATTACGCTGAGCCAATATCACGACCGTCGCATGCTGCGCGAAGTCGAGCGACATGCCAAGCAAGAGCTGGTTATGCTGCAAGTCCCCAGCCGCGCCGCCATTGAGGCCCAGCGCCTGGAGAAGCTCCGAGAGCAACTCAAAGAAACCCTGGCTGGCGAGCGCCTCGCCTCGTTCTTGCCGCTGGTTCGCGAGCTGAGCGAAGAAGACTGCGATCCTCAAGCCATCGCAGCAGCAGCCCTGCAGCTCCTCTACGATCGCAACCGACCCAACTGGGAGGATCTCGAATGGGAAGAGGAGGATAACCGTCCCCGCCGCAACGGTGGTGGCAACCGCCGCTCCACGCCCCGTCCCCGCCTGGCTCGCAAGTCACACCAGCACCGGTAATCGACCGATCGGTGCCCGCACCTGATTTTGGGGGCTCGGTTAACTCTCACCCGAGCAGTCTGTTTCACCATGATTTCTCCAACCCCCAAAACCCAGAGCTCCGAGCGCGCCTTGACCCGCATTCGTGCCCTGGCCCGCGCCCTTGACGATGCTATTGCCATCCCCGGTACGGATTACCGAATCGGTATCGATCCCCTTTTGGGTCTTTTTCCAGCGGTCGGAGACTACCTAGGGGCAGCCCTGTCGACCTATATCATTTGGCAGGCGGCGCGGTTGGGAGCATCGCGGCCGATGCTGCTGCGCATGACAGCAAACGTGCTGCTCGAGCTAGCAGTGGGCGCTTTCCCGGTTCTCGGCGATGCTTTCGACGTTGTCTGGAAAGCCAATGCTCGCAATATTGAGTTACTGGAGACGGAGCTGGCCCCCGGCGCGCCTTCCCGAGATACCCCCTCTAAGACTTGGCGCGACCGAGTCTTCCTGTGGCTGCTACTGGGCGCGCCCATCTTGGTGGCGATCGCCATTGGTGCGATTTCGCTAACCATTGCCCTTGCTCTGCTGCGCTGGCTCGGTTTTTAGCTGCAAGGTGCTAGTGTGGGGGCGAATGTGCTGGAATTCCGAGTATGAGCGAGCGCCCGCACGGCGCGATTGTCCGTCGCGCCCGCGCAACAGAATTTTCCCAAGTTGAGTCTCTCATTCTCTCTGCTTGCGCGGGCGCGCTCGCCGGCACGATGACCCCCGCCGGGCGGGAAAACTTTCAGGATTTCGTTCGGGGCAACGCTCTAAAACGGCGCTGGCGGTCTGGTTCTAACTTTTGGGTTGCAGCTGAAGGATCTCGCCTCGTCGGCGCTCTCGAGGCGAGCGCTCTGGGTCACATCTACCTATTCTTCGTCGCACCCGATCGCCAGGGTCGTGGCATTGGCCGCGCCCTCTTCGAGCGCGTCGCGTGGGAGCTTGACACTAACCTGAGCGCGAACGCCGCACCCAATGCCCTCCCCATCTACCTGCGCTTGGGCTTTGAATTAACGGGCTCGGCCTTCACCCGGCAAGGCATCACGGCTTACCCGGTGAAATATTTCCGCGAGCGATCGCGCCCTGAAGCCCGTAGTGCTAAAGCGTGACGCTTCCCTGGCGCAAGGTTTCCCATGCCGTGCCGGTCCAGCGGACGACTGTTGAAGGGAGTGCCGAGCGGGTTGCTGGAATTGCCATCGCCAATACTGGCACATCGGGAAACGCGCGCGCGACGGCCTCCAACGATTGGAGTGCTGGCTGTCCGGAGCGATTCGCGCTACTAGTAGCCAAGGGACCGGTTTGTCGCAGGATTTCGCGCGCGATGGTCGAGTCTGGAACCCGCAAACCAATGCTGCTGCGGTCGTGGGGATGCACGGCCACCGGGACGCGCTCGGAGGCTGGTAACACCAGCGTTAGTTGTCCCGGCCAGTAGCGCTCGGCTAATTCTTGTCCGGGTCTGTGGGCCTCGGGTGCAACATAGGGCCAAAGTTGGTTGCCATCAGCTCCGAGCAGAATGAGGGGTTTGTCAAGAGAGCGACCCTTGAGAGCGTAGAGCTTGGCCCCGCTATCGGGACGAACGCCCAAGCCCGGCACTGTATCGGTCGGAAACCCAACCACCTCACCCCGACAAGCTGCGGCCACGAGGGTAGGAAGATCGACTTGCGGCATTGGATAAAGCTTAGTTCTGGCGTGGTTCGGGCCCTCAGCAACGTTCGGCCGATACGAAGCGATCGACGCCTGAGAGATCCGAGCGCACCGCGATGCGGTCGTAGCAGCCACGGGCGCGCAGGAGATCGACAACCGCCGGGGCTTGCCCGTAGCCTACCTCGACAGCCCAGAAGCCGCCTGGCACCAGAAAAGCCGGTGCCGCTGCCACCAACTCCCGCAGACAATCGAGGCCATCCGGGCCGCCATCGAGGGCGAGGTGGGGCTCGTGCTGGGTTACCTCCGGCTGCAACTTAGGAATCTCGGCACTGGGGATGTAGGGCGGATTCGCCACGATGCCCTGCAGGCGTAGCGACGCTGGAATTGCTGAAAACCAGGAGCCACAGAGCCATTGAATGCGGCCTGCTACCTGCGAGCGCGCGGCATTCTCGCGGGCGACAGCCAAAGCAGCCGCGCTGAGGTCGACAGCATAAATCTCGGCCTCGGGCAGCAAGCGGGCTAGCGCGATCGCAATAGCACCGCTGCCCGTGCCTAGGTCGAGCCAGGGACCGCTTGCTAATTCCGGTCGCGAACGTGCTGCAGCCAAAGCCAGCTCCACCAGTAGCTCGGTCTCCGGGCGCGGCACTAAAACGGCCGGCGATACCTGCAGCACCAAGTCCCGCCAGGGTGCCTCGCCAACCAAATACTGTACGGGAGCGCGATCGCAGATGCGTCGCTTCCACAATTGCTCCAGCTCCGCTAGGGGCACCGACAAGGCGATCTCGCGGCGATCGCCGAAGGTTTCGAGTTGCAAGCTCGCGCGATCGAGATTGGTTGTTGCCGCCAGCAGCCAATCTACCTCCGCGACAGGGACGGCAGCAGCCCTAGCTTCGGCCAGGGCTACCTGTCGCCAGCGGGCCAGCGACGCGCCGGAGACAATCTCTCCAGGCACATCCAGACACATCGAGGAGCCTACTGGGCCTGCTGACCGCCAGTTTCTTGCTGCTGGCGGGCTTCGATGGCCCGGCGAGTGAAGTCGCGCGCGCTGGGGTCGGCAATGAACTGGAAAGCATTGCCGAGCTGGTCGTCAGCACCCGATTCCATCAGTTCGATTGCCTGATGCAGCAACATGACTTGCACGCCGAGTCGGTCGGCTACTTCGGGTTGCGCTTCTTTCAAGCGTTCGAGATTCTCGGTCAGCTCCCCATTGTCGAAGAAAAGTGGCATCTGGTCGTTATTCTCGCCGACAAAAATCGGAACCTGTTGGCCGCCTTCGGCATCAGCGATGGTGGCAAAAAAGAGGGGCGTTCCGACGGGCGTTTCCGACTGTGCCACCTTGGGTTCGAAAAACAGGGAGTTCTCGGGGCTCTTACGGGCCTCCTGACCGATTACAGTCGTTGTAGGTCGGTATGCCTCGTTGGCCGGGACCAGCAAAAACTGAGCCGTGCCCCGCAGGGGATTCATTTTGTCGCGGTAAAACTCCCCCAGAGAATAGGCGACTAATTCGAATTGCCGCTCGCTGGCGCCCTCTTGCTGGCGAATGGCGGTTAGCTCTTTTTCTGCCGTTGCCTGGCTTAGGAAAACGGGGAAAACAGGCTTATCCGTCCCCTGTGCCCTTTCTACAGAGATAGACTGCCCTTGGTCGTTAACAATCAAGAAAATAGGAATGAGACCTAGCTTTTTGGCAATTTCTTCTGGGGGTAGCGCCCATGCAGGCAGCCAACCCAGCGGTGCCACCATGCTTCCCAAAGTACCGAGGGCCAAACCCCAAGACAATATTTTTTTCTTCATCGACTCTCTCAACCTCTCTCGTCGTATGGAACTGCTGCTTGCTAGCACGGGTGCTCTGGTACGAGCGCGACCCGGAGACACTGACGACCCCTGGCAACATCACCAAAACTTTGCCATCCAAAAATTAGGGCCGCTAGGAAAACTCACTCAATCTTAAAGATTTAACTGCCAGTCCCCCCGCGTTCTTAAGACTTACATCAACCTCGAATCGTTTAATAATAAAAGCGGCAGACTCTCAAATCTGGAGGCGGCCGCGCAGCTCGAAGCGATAATCGTTCCGATAGCCCGTCGAGCTAACCCCTTGGTAGCTGCCGACAAAATCTAGGGTAGACTCTCGGGATCTCAGCATAGGAAACCGCGCCGAGACAATCGCCCCAGTTTCTCCCCGTGCATTCCAACCCAGCCCGACAGAGCCGTGCCAGCGCTGCCAGTGCGACTCAAGGGTTGCAACCGTCAAAGACGACTGTTCTCGACCGGCTAGGTCGCGAGCCGAATGCGCGAAATCGAGTGCCAACCGCTGTTGTGCGCCTTTGCGATCGAGGGTCAAGGAGGTTTTGAGCGACAGATACTCGGGCTGCTGGCGCAGCTCCCAGCGCAACGGACCCAAGTCTTGGCGGACGCTCAGACGTTGCTGGCCGCCATCGGGCACGCTGTAGCGGACGCTTGTGGGGATCGTTCCACCAAAAGTCAGCCTCGCGTCGGTGACTCCCGAGACATTACCCATGCTCAGGCGTCGCTCCAAAGAAAAGCTGTGACGGTCGTTGGGGCCAAAGGAAATTTGACCGCTCAAGTTTGCCCGGTTGCCCTGGCTCTTCCCTCGCAGAGTCAAAAATGGCAGCGCTTGCCAGCTCAGCTCGGCATTGGTGTGGGTTCGCGCGTCAGTTAGGGCGATTTTCAGAGGCTGGCGTTGCCCCAGGCGCACCTGCAAACGGGCGCTGCGATCGTCTTGCACCCGCGCGGCGATCCCGAAATCGGGCTTATCGAAGGCAGCAGCATTCAATCCAAGCGACTTCTGAGTCGGGCCGACTTCACTCTCTGGGGCGAGCGACTGCCTGTGGACAAAGAGAGTATCGGCACGCTCTCGAAAAGCGATCAGGCGATCGCCCGAGTCGAGGGCGAGTGTGAGTGGCACCGGAGGTGCTGGCTCCTCGCTCGTAGAGCCCCGATCTGGTGTTAGAGCCAAGGTTCCGGGAGTTGCCACCAGCAGCAAACCGGTCAGGAAACTGGCAAACATGGGTGGTGAGAGAAGCAGCGCTTCTGGAGGGATTCAGCAGAACTTGAGTTCGATCTCTATTACCGTAGCGGACTCCGACTCGAGCGGCGAGGTTGCAGGAGGACTCGACTCCATGCGCGCGCGGGCGACTCCACAAAAACATCGGTGGAATCGCCCGCGCCTCGGGAGCTAGTAGCTGCCGGCCCAGCGTTACTTGTTAGGCTGAGGCGTCATGCGCAGGTAGGGCTTGATCTCAGTGACGCCTTTGGGAAACTTCTCCCGGGCTTCTTCGGTAGAGACGCTAGGAACGACAACGCAATCGTCGCCATCTTGCCAATTGACCGGCGTGGCCACCTGGTGGTAGTCGGTCAGCTGTAGAGAGTCAATGGCACGCAGAATCTCTTGGAAGTTCCGACCTGCAGAGGGCGGATAGGTCATCGTCAGTCGCAGCTTCTTGTTCGGATCGATGACAAATACGGTGCGAACGGTCACCTTAGCGTTGGCATTGGGATGAATCATTCCGTAGAGATCGGACACCTTCTTGTCGGCATCGGCCAGAATCGGGTAGTTGACCGTGACACTCTGGGTCTCGTTGATGTCGCCAATCCAACCTGCGTGGGACTCGGTGTCGTCAACGCTCAAGGCGATCGTCTTAACGTTGCGCTTCTCAAACTCGGGAGCCAAGCGTGCTACCTCGCCTAGCTCGGTGGTGCAAACCGGCGTGTAATCTGCAGGGTGGGAAAAGAGAACGACCCAGCTATCGCCAGCCCAGTCGTAAAAAGAGATATTCCCCATGTTCGAAGCCTGCTGGAAATCCGGCACCGTATCGCCTAATTGTAAAGCCATAAACTATGCGATCCCTAATGTGGTGTAGTATCTACTGCAGGCCAATGATGCCACAATACCCCGGTTTGCCGCCCGGATTTAAGGACTTTATCACAATCCCACCAGGACTCAACAGAAGGTGAGAAAATAGCAAGCGTAAAATCGGCCGGACCCACCGGGCTTGTTGGGTGCGTCTGAGGAATTGCCTATTTTTGGAGGAGATAGCCACAAATGAAACAATTGATGCGCTCGTTGATGCGCCCGATCGCGGCGATCGTTCTCGCCATAGCGTATTGGGCGAGCAGCAGCAGCACTGGAGCCATGGCCTCGAACTTTACCCCTCCCCTGCTGGTCGCGGAAGTCGAGTTTAAGTATCGCAATGCTGGTGACGATAAGATTGACGAAATCGGTGACAAAATTGACCTAAACAACGCAAATATCCGAGAATTTCGCGATCTTCGCGGCTTTTTCCCCAATTTGGCCGCTGCCATCATCAGAAACGCACCCTACAACAAAGTCCGAGACGTGCTCGAGATCCCAGACATCAGCGACCGCCAGCGCAAGCGTCTGGAAGATAACCTGGACCAGTTCGTCGTGACCGATCCGTCCTACATCTTCAATGAAGGAGACGAGCGCTATAACCCCGGCATCTACAACTAGGCACCTGGGATTTCGCAAGCGCGCGGCAGGTGGCTAGCTCTGCGGCCATCTGCTGCGGCATCGCCTTCGCGAGGCAACTGTTGTAGGATCGAACGGCTAACTCGTGCAGGCATCTCCGAGCAGTGAGGCAACTTCTTCAGACAGTCTTCGGAATGTTGTTGGCAGTGGCGGTGGCAGTTGCCTTTGGTGCTCCTCCGGCATTTGCCGCCATCGACATGGATAACTACGAGGGCAACATTTTCGCCCTCTACGCCGGTAATGGCGCGCTAGTGCCACCCCGCATCAGCTTGGCGCAGTCGTTGCAGCGCGAGCGGCCGGCCCTTTTGGTTTTTTACCTAGAAGATAGTCGCGACTGCAAGCAATTTGTCGCGACGATTTCGCAGTTGCAGGCCAGCTACGGCAAAGCAGCTAGTTTCATTCCCCTCAATGTCGATGCGCTCGCGCCCGAACCCAGCGAGGATCCGACAGACCCTCGGTTTTATTACAGTGGCCGGGTTCCGCAGACCGTGGCAATTGATGGCCTCGGGAAAGTTGCCCTCAATGCTGTGGGCCAGGTTAGCTACGAGGCCATCGACGATGCTTTCCGGGAAATCTTCGATTTGCTCCCGCGAGATCGATCGATCGAACTCAAGCGCCGCGTCCTTAACGAGTTCAGTACCGAACTCGCGCCCTGAGACGATCGCCTTTTTAGATAATTACGAACCTGTCTTTGCCATCGGTACCTATGTCGTCAGCACTATTCGAGGTTTTGCCCGCAGAATTTGAGTTTTACCTTCGGTGGTCCGGGATTCTCACCCTGGCTAGCTTCGTGCTGGCGGTGTTGGGGTTCGCTTTCGGTTGGGGCATTCGCTTTCGCCTGGTCGGGGTCACTGGATTTTTAGCCGTGCTGTGTGCGGGTATCTTCGGGTTATCCCTGGGATTGTTCGAGCGGGTTGAGGTGCCGGGGGCGCTTCGGTATGCCGTAGTTTTCGATAACGGCGGCGATCGCGTGGTCGTCAAAGCCGACCCGCCTTTTTCTGAGAGTCAGTTGGCAGCAACCCTGAAAAAAGCTGGCCTGGAGTTGTTCTCCTACGGTCGGTTGGGTCGCTCTCCTGAGATGGTCGTGCGCCTGCGAACGGTCCTTCATCCCGAGCCTGGAGTTTCCGAACCGCTCTACTTGGGTGAGGTTCGCCGATCGCTCGTCCAGCGCGAAGACGACAATATGGAAATAACTATTTTCTCCGACCGGCTGGCCCGCCTGAACCCAGTGGCCGCCGAGTCTTAACGCACTATCAACTCTGCGATAGATTTTTTCACGCTCTGACTTTATGACTGCAACTGACTGCATTCGCCTAGCTGTCGCCCCCGCTTGCATCTTGCGCGGCGAAGGTATACTGGCTCGATCCGGAACCGATTTGGCTCGCCTGGGCCAACGCCCCTTGGTTGTCGGCGGCGATCGCACCCTGGCTCTAACGCTCCCGATCTTTGAGGAAATTTGGCAGCGCGAGGACCTGGCCGGTGCGTGGGTTTCCTATTTGCCCGATGCCTGCGAGACTTCGCTTGCGCGCCTTGAGAGCGCCTTAGAAAGGCATGCGGCCGATTGCATCATTGGGGTCGGCGGTGGCAAAGCCCTAGACATGGCCAAACTAGTCGCCCATCGTAACGGCGGCTTGCCCGTGGCAACGGTACCCACTTCCGGGGCAACCTGCGCGGCCTGGACGGGCCTGTCGAACATTTATTCCGAAGCCGGAGCCTTCCGCTACGACGTGCCCCTCGATCGCTGCCCCGACTTGCTAATCCTCGATTACGAGCTGGTTCGCTCGGCGCCGCGCCGCACGCTGGTTGCCGGCATCGGGGATGCCATCGCCAAGTGGTACGAAGCCTCCGTGAGTAGCGGTCACTCTGAGGCCTCGACGATTGTGGCTGCCGTGCAAGGGGCGCGCGTCTTGCGGGATATTTTGCTGCAGAAATCGGCAGCAGCGCTGGCTGACCCCGAGTCGCCAAGTTGGCGCGAAGTTGTCGATGCAACCGTTTTGCTCGCCGGCGTCAGTGGTGGCTTGGGCGGTGCCAAATGCCGTACCGTGGCCGCCCACGCCCTCCACAACGGCCTGACCTACCTGAGTGCCGCGCGGGGCACCCTACATGGCGAGAAGGTAGCCTACGGCATTCTGGTGCAGCTTCGCCTAGAAGAAATCGTCCGCGCGAGCCAGCTTGCAGCAGCGGCACGCCAGCAGCTCTTGCAGTTTTACACCGAAATAGGTTTACCAAAGAGCCTCGACGATTTAGGATTGGGAGACATTACCCTCGCTCAACTGCGTCAGGCTGCTGAGGTGGCCTGCGCGCCGGGTTCGGACATCCATGGGTTGCCATTTCCCGTTCGCTCCGAGCAGGTGCTCGCGGCGATGGTTTCGACGACCCTAACAACAGCCCCGGTCCGCAGCCCCGACGCAGCAACTTGCGAGATTGGCGAACCTACCCCGCGATCGATTTAGAGTTTGTTTGGCATGGAGTTTCTGGCAGCCGATCGCCTCAGCGCGTTACCCCCGTACGTTTTTGCCCGCCTGGACGAGCTTAAGGCTCGCGCTCGCGAACAGGGGTTAGACCTCATCGATCTGGGGATGGGCAATCCTGACGGTCCGCCTCCCCAGCCGGTCATCGACGCAGCCACAGCCGCTCTGCAAACGGCCAGCAACCATGGCTATCCTCCCTTTGAGGGTACCGCCAGTTTCCGGCGGGCCATCGCCGACTGGTACGGGCGACGTTACGGCGTGACCCTCGACCCCGACAGCGAAGCACTACCGCTCATCGGCTCCAAAGAGGGGCTGACCCATTTGGCTCTGGCCTACATCAACCCGGGGGACCTAGTTTTGGTGCCTTCGCCTGCCTATCCCGCCCACTTTCGCGGGCCGCTCATTGCCGGGGCCAACTTGCACGCCATGCGCTTGAGTGCCGCGAGCAACTGGCTCATCGATCTCCAGGCAATTCCTGAGGAGGTCGCCCGCCAAGCCAAGCTGCTGTACTTTAACTATCCGAGCAACCCCACCACAGCAGTTGCCCCGCGAGCCTTTTTTGAAGAGATCGTCGCCTTCGCCCGGCACTACCAAATCATGCTGGTGCACGATCTGTGCTACGCGGAGCTGGCTTTCGATGGCTACCAACCGACGAGCCTATTGGAGATTCCTGGCGCGCGCGAAATTGGCGTCGAGTTTCACACGCTCTCGAAAACTTATAACATGGCTGGCTGGCGCGTTGGGTTTGTCGTCGGCAACGAAAAGATCGTCCAGAGCCTGCGTACTCTGAAAACGAATCTGGATTACGGGATTTTCTCGGTCATCCAGGCTGCCGCCGAAGCTGCCTTGAATCTTCCCGATAGCTACGTCCGCGCGGTGCAGCAGCGCTACTGCCAGCGGCGCGACTTTCTCATCGCGGGCCTCGGTCGCCTGGGGTGGAATATCCCCAAGTCGCAGGCCACGATGTACCTGTGGGTCCCCATCCCCGACGACACCAACTCCACCGACTTTGCCCTCGACATTCTGCAAAAAACTGGCGTCGTCGTCACCCCCGGTAATGCTTTTGGTGAAGATGGCGAAGGCTACGTCCGCATCAGCTTGATTGCCAACTGCGATCGCCTGCAGGAGGCCTTAAACCGGCTCCAGCAAGCTGGAATCTCTTACCAGCAGCAGGTCTCAGCCCTCAACTAGCCCCACTGATTCCAGAACGCAACCGAGTGTCGAGACAACTATGGAAATCCTCTGGGTCGCGTTTGCGGGCTTGACGGCTTTGTTCGAGTCTTTAAAAGATGTTTGGAGCAAACGCAGCCTGGCCCACACCGACGAGTACCTGGCAATTTGGGCTCTGCTGCTCTTCACGAGCTTGACGTTGCTGCCCGCACTGTGGCTGGGTGAAGTCCCCGTTCTGGGCGATCGCTTCGGCTTGGCGCTGGCCGCAAGCGGCTCCATTAACGTTTTGGCAACGCTACTCTATGCCCGCGCCCTCAAAGCAAGCGATCTCTCGCTGGCGATTCCCTTCATAACCTTCACACCCCTATTTTTGCTGGCGACAGCAGCGGCGATCGTCGGCGAGCAGCCGACAGCGACCGATGCGATCGGCGTGTTGCTATTGGTTGGCGGAGCCTACGTCCTCAACTCGAGCGCGCGCGATCGCGGCTATTGGGCGCCACTGCAAAGCTTGCTCGCCCAGCCCGGCCCGCGGCTGATGTTGGGAGTTGCCTTTCTCTGGAGTTTCAGTGCGGCCTTTGACAAAATGGGCGTGCGCAATTCCTCGCCGGTTTTTTGGGCCACCAGCCTATTTGTCACCCTAACGGCTGCATTCACGCCCATCGTTCTGATCAAGTCTTACCGCCAGCTCCGCACTTTCCCAAACAGCGCGCTTTCTTTGGCTCCCATGGGCGTGTTCCAAGGCATCGCCGTCTTCTTTCAGATGCAGGCCCTGGCGCTAGCGCCGGTCACGCAGGTCATTTCGGTAAAGCGCACCAGCGCGCTGTTTGGCGTGCTGTGGGGCTATTGGATTTTTAAAGAGCGCGGCACGCGAGAGCGCGGCATCGGTGCTGCGATCATGATTTTGGGGGTTGCCGCAATCGTATTGCTCTAAGAGCATTTTCGCCTCGGGCGAGATACGACTTGCTGAGGGCGATGAAGCGCACTGCGCGGCCCCACCTTGTGAGGTGCACCTCACGAAAGCGAAAAGCGCTCTAAGACTTGCGAGCTGTCTCAAAGGGGACCAGCGATCGCTCGGGCTTCGTTCGGGAAAACCATTCACTTGAAAAGCGAGCGCTCCAGCTCGAGAGGGCCCCCTGCAGCCACTGCCAAGCCCCATCAAGCTGCCGGGGCAGTCGCGTAAAAACCAACCTAGGCCCGAGATCGCTCTGCTGGCAGCCGACCCCAAGCTCTACAGCACTCTCGGGAGAGACAAAAATGCGCTTGCAACCGCCGCTAGGTTCCTCTGGAAGCCAATCTTCGCTGCAAGCAAAGAAAGCTTGTATCTCATAACCCTGGCAGCAGGGCGCCAGCCGACAACCCAGGCAGGCATCTTGGCTGCGAACCGCTGCAAATCTTCTGCGAGCATCCCAGGCATCAGAAACGTAATAAGTTACCTGTGCCAACCACATAGTCGATCTACGTCAACATCATATTCTATAAATATTACTCCTGAAATGTGATTCAAGTCAACACGATGCCAATAACTTTCTCGAGATCGGCCGAACTCCAGCCTCGGGTAGAAGCGCTAAATCGCCCGCAGAGAACCCGGCGTCTCCAGACCGTGGGCGGCCATGAGTTGGCGATCGCCGAGCAACTCAACCGGCGCCCCGTCAGCAACGAGGCGGCCGCCATCGAGGAGCAGGACGCGATTGCACGTTTCGAGGATCAACTCGAGATCGTGAGACGACAGCAGCATTGTTTGCGCAGAGTGCTGCAAGAAATTAATCAGGCGGCGGCGCGCTCGCAGATCCAAATTGGCGCTCGGCTCGTCGTAGAGTACGATCGAAGGCTGCATGGCTAGCACCGCAGCGATGGCCACCATGCATTTTTCGCCCCCCGACAACCGGTGAGGTACGCGATCGGCCAGCCCTACCGTACCGGTCAGCTCCAGGGCTTCTAGGATCGAACGATCGACCTGCTCGGGTGGCAACTGGAGATTTTCTGGCCCAAAGGCCACATCGTCGCGGACTGTCGAGCAAAAGAGCTGATCTTCTGGGTTCTGAAACACCAACCCAATCTCAGGATGAAAGCCACCCGGCACCACGGGGCGATCGAAGAGGCGAATCGTCCCGGCTGTTGCTGCGAGCAAGCCACACAGACACAGAAATAGCGTCGTTTTGCCCGCACCATTAGGGCCGACAACGCCAATGCGCTCTCCAGCTCGAACCCTCAGATCGATGTCCTGCAGAACCCAACCGCGCTCTGGGAAGCTAAACCCCAAATTACAGGCGGTTAAGGCTGCTGCAGGATCGAGAGAAGGACGAGAGCCGCTCGAATCGATAGTCAGTTGCATGGCGCTTGCCAGTTCTACTTGAATTTAAGAGCTAAAAGACACGAAGAGTTCGCTACCGACAAAGGCCGCTGCCGTGCCCAAGGTCAGCCAAAATGCCAGGCGCGTCACCAAACAATCACCCCAGAGCAGAACCCGGGCCCGGGATCGCGAAGAAGCATCCTCGCGGCTACCGTACCCTCGCAACACCATAGCTTGATAAACCCGCTGAGACTGTTCGTAGCTGCGCACGAGCAGTCCCCCTGCTAAAGAAGCTAGTAGTTGGAGGTTGCGCCGCGACCAACGATCGCCGCGCCAACCACGCAGGTACATGGCGCGCCGCATGTCAGCCAGAGCTTCGCCCGCAGTTTCGAGGTAGCGATATGCCAACAAAGTCATATCGACCAAAGCCGCAGGCAAACCCAGAGCCCGCAGCGCCTTGATACTGCCCAGGAAAGGCGCCGTCCCGAAGAGCACCAACCCAACTGTCAGGATGCAGACAAACCGAGTCGCCAGGAGGAGCGCGGCCTCACAACCCTCGCGCCGCAGGGCAATACCTCCGACTTCGACGAGCGTGGTGTCTCCGACGACAAAGGGCAGGAGCATGACGACACCGCCGATGAAGGCACCCGGATAGCGCAGGCGGGAGAGCCAAAACTGCAGGGGAAGGCGCGACAAATAGAGCAGCGCCGCAGTCACTAAGACCATTGGCGGCAAGAGCGAGAGCGTGCGAACGCAAGAAAAAGCAAAAATCAAGGCCATCAAGGCTACGACTTTGGAAGATTGCTCCCATCGATGGATGGGAGAGTCTAAGTGAGCGTAGCGATCGAGAGCGAGCTTCACGGGTGGTTCCTGAGTAGTTCTGGCTTAACTCGCGCGAAATAGGAAACGGCCATGACAGTGAATGCCCCTTCCACTAGTGCCTGCAGGCCATAGACTGCGAGCCCTGCTACAATTGCTACCCGCTCGAGGTTGGCATCGAGGTCTGCCGGAATCGTTGCCACAGCCAGGGTCGAGAAAATGGCAGCCGTCACCAGGAGCGCCCCTGCACCCGCCGCAAACGCCAGCAGACCTCGCTGCCAGGGACGCCGATATCGGTTCCCACTGCAAAACAACCAGAAGGCCAGCAGGGCAGGCAAGCCCATCATTGCCGCATTCAGACCCAAAGTCGAGAGACCGCCATGTTGAAACAAGATCGCTTGAAAAAAGAGCCCGATGCAAATCGCTGGCAGCGCCGCATACCCCAGCACGATGCCAATAAGACCATTTAAAACGAGGTGGATGCTGCCAAAAGGCATGGGGACGTGGATCGAAGAAATTGCAAAAAAACCTGCGGCCAACAGAGCCGCTTTGGGGATTTGCTCGGTGACATTTCCCGCACGATCGAGCTTTTTAAGACACAGCCAAGTCGCACCCCCGGTCAGGGCATACCCAGAGATTGCTACGGTAGGCGGCACGAAACCGTCGGGAATGTGCATGGGCCTTCAGAACTCCTTACGGGGATTGCGACTGAAGTATAACGCCGTGCCCACGGCTCCCCACACGCCCAGACCTCCCATGACTAGCTTTTGCAGTAGCGTGTGGCTCGCTTGTGAGTTCTCCCCAGGCACCGCGCGGGCTTCTCGAGCGAGGTCACTTGTCGGAATGCTGACGATCTTGCCGTGACCGGACTTGCGCACCCGCACCTGCCAAACTCCCGGGAGATCGGCATCTGGAACGAATGAGAAGCGACCGTCAGCATCAGTTTTGCCTTGCAACCAGGGTTTTGCTGGCTCGTGCGGTGCGTATACCGTCACCTGGGCATCGCTCATTGGCGAGTTGTCGTCAAAGCGTGCAGACAACTCAATTGCGGGAGTACTGCGGTAAGTCACGCCAACACCGTGAGCGATCGCAGCAGCTTGGAGCATATTTTCAATCATCCCCAATGCGAGCGAGGCAGTTACTGCCACAGCCAAAATTTGAGAGGAGGTCCGCCTGAGCCTAAGACCGCGCGCAATGAAATAGTTGGACATGAATCCTCCAGAAGAGCGAATTTCCCATTCGGGACTCCCAACCCCTTTAGCCGAGGTTTGTAGCTTATTTCTCGAGAGGGAAACCGGATAAATATTCCTAGCCCGCCCTTGCCTGGGGTACCCCAAGAGTGCCAAAGGCAGCTCGTCGAGTTCGATCGTGCGGCCATAGCCGCAACTTCACCGGCAACAAGAGAGGCTCGCAAAGGCAAGCATCGCTCGGCTGCGGAAGTCTGCGTGAGTCAAACGAACTTGCTTTTTCTGACAATCGCTCTAGCAATCTAGGGACCGGCTCCTACCAAGTACTCGCCCTGAGGTAGTCCGATGTTCCCCATAACTCAGTTATCTCAAGTAGTAGCAAGTGTTGCTCGATCGTGCCATCACGCTTGCTTAAGGATTCCGGAACATTTCCCTTTTTGCAATCCCCCTAGAGGGGATCGCTTGATTTAAGGTGATATTTATGTGCTCCGTTCGACACAATTTATGAATTCCATGTAAATGACTGCAAATTTTTACTGCACTGAATTACTGCCCGTGTCGTTCCGACACGAAGCAATACATGGGAGCCTTAGCAACCCCAGCATGGGGCGATCGCCGTCAAATCTCAGGGATTTATCCGGGTAGATGCTGCTATATACTAGACCTTCCCATCGTGCTGCCATCGCCTACGAGATGCGTCCCGAAGTAGAAACCATCGAGCTGCAGCAACTTTACTCCGGCGACTGCCTAGCACTGCAGGTTTACAAGTTTCGCAGCCAGACTCCTGGCCCCAAGGCTTACATCCAAGCCAACCTGCACGGAGCTGAAATTGTCGGCAATGTCGTCATCTTTCGTCTCATAGACTGGCTTGCCACCCTCGCTCCTCAGAGCTTGAGGGGCGAGGTTTGGCTCGTCCCTGCCTGTAACCCCATGGCAGCCAATCAGCGCAGTCATTTCTTCTCCTCCGGCCGCTACAACAGCTATGACGGACGCGATTGGAATCGCATTTTCTGGGACTTCGAAAGAGAAGCCCCCGACCTCGATACCTACGCCCGCGAGCGCGCGGACTGGTCGGTCGAGCGCCTGCAAGCCGACTACCAGAAAAGAATTAAAGCAGCCTTCACCTGCCATCAGACTCGCGCGACGAAGCCGAGCTTCGTCCCCCTGCACCAGCACTACCGCCAGCGCTTGCAGTCCCTTTCCTTGGACGCGGACTATGTCATCGACATCCATAGTTCTAGTAATACTTGCCTGGACTATCTTTACTGCTTTGCCGGTCGCGAGGAGAGCGCGCCTCCCTTTGAAATCGATTTGGGGCTGTGCATGACCTCCTATGACGGCGATGCCTTCGACGAAGCTTTTCTCAAGCCCTGGCTGGCTTTAGAGCGCGCCTTCGAGCGTTGTGGCAGGTCGTTACAATTCGATGTAGAAGCGTGGACGCTCGAACTCGGCCACGGCATGAAAGCTATGCCCGCCTCTGTCGAGAGGGGCGTGCGCGGCATCCAAAATTATCTCGGGGTCAAGGGTCTCATCCAGCTTCCCGAATCTCCCGGTAGCCGGGGCTTTCCGGCAGTGCGCCTCTTCAAGCGCCAGCAACTGCGCAAGTACTACGCGCCTGCAGGCGGTACGACCGTCGACCTGCCCCCCCTAGGCAAATTCATCGCCGCGGGTGATCGCCTCTACCGGCTACTAACTTTTCGCCGCAGCGCCCGGGAGCCCCAAGCACTCGATGTCTGCGCCGAGCGGGATGGCCTGGTCTTCGACCTTGCAGCCAATCAAGCGGCCAACCAGGGGGAGTACGTGCTCTCGATTATCGAGGATCTTTAGCATTTCCCACTAATTCCCCGACCGGGCAGCTCTGTCGAGGGCAGCTCGGCACGCAGTAACTCCCAGCAACTCCCAGCGATGATTGATGATGACGCCAGTCTTGATGCGATGCTTGCCGATGCTTTGGGAGGCAACCTCCTGCCCATCGCAGCTCCCGATTTTCGCTCTGGCTTCATTGGTATCGTCGGCCGGCCCAACGTCGGCAAATCAACATTGATGAATGCCCTTCTGGGGCAGAAGGTGGCGATTGTTTCTCCCATCGCTCAGACTACCCGCAATCGCCTGCGGGGTATTTTGACAACGGACTCAGCTCAACTTATTTTCGTCGACACCCCAGGCATCCACAAACCGCACCACGAACTCGGCCGCGCGATTGTCAAGACCGCCCTTGCTGCTGTCGATAGTGTCGATGCGATTCTGTTTGTCGTGGATGCCAGCCAACCGCCTGGTGGTGGCGACCGCTACATTGCCGAACTTTTGCAGCGCGCCGACGCGCCCGTCTACTTGGGCCTCAATAAATGCGATCTCTGCCCGGCCGATTTTGATGCTGCTGTTGTCTACAGCCAACTCCTAGGATCGGACTGCCCTGCCTACCGGTTCTCGGCACTTACAGGCGATGGGCTAGCCACCCTGCAGGCGGCCCTGATAGCAGCACTGCCCGTCGGCCCGTACTACTACCCGCCAGATCTCGTTAGCGATCGCCCCGAACGCTTCATCATGGGGGAATTGATTCGCGAACAAATTCTGCTTCACACCCGTCAAGAAGTCCCTCACTCAGTCGCGATTGCCATCGATCGAGTTGTTGAGAGCCCAGAAATTACCCGCATTCTTGCCACAATTCATGTCGAGCGCTCTTCTCAAAAAGGAATCCTCATCGGCAAAAAGGGGGCAATGCTCAAAACCATCGGATCTGCAGCACGCGAGCAGATTCAAAAGCTCATTGCGGGCAAGGTTTATTTGGAGCTGTACGTGCGCGTGCAAGCGAAGTGGCGCCAGTCACGCGCTCGAGTCGCAGAATTTGGCTACGGCCTTGACGATATCTGAGTGGCTCAAATGTTCCCTAGGGAAGATTTAGGAAATATGGCGTGAACGGCTACGATCTTCGGTAAAGTAGTAGTCACCGTAAGGTGGCAATTGTTGCTGCTGCTGGGCGGTTTTCGAAGTCGGCCGTTCGCTGAGTTGCCCGCCCGGGATTGTCGAGAAGTTAAGCTCGCGCTCGAGTGCCGGGGCGATCGTTAGCAGTAGCGGAGCTTTTAGAGAGGAACCAAGACCAGATGCAGTCGAAACAGCACCAGTCTGAGAGAGTCCGGTTTGCCAACCAGGCCCGGGAGCAGCTTCAGGTTCTCAAACAGGGCATGCTAGAGCTTGTCGCGCTCGTCTCGGAGCCCCAGAGACTGGAGCCCCTGACAGTTGCTACCAGTCAGATCGGCCGCGATGCAGCCGCTCTCAATCTTGATAACCTACACATTCTTGCCCGAGAGCTGGCAGGCGTCTTTACAGCCTTCGAACGGGCCCGCAATGCTATCGACCCGGAGAGCGCTTGCGCGCGCATCGAGCCTTTGCTGTGGCGCTCTTACGACACCTTGCAAGGCATGGTCGAGATGCAAGAGACAGCCGATGCGAGCGTTCTTGCCGATGACGTAGAGCGGGAAGTGATGTCTGCCCTGAGGCCGGTGCTCGCGCAGTTGCGCGAGCAAACTTGTAGCTTGACCGGCTTCGCCGACCTGCCCGATCCCTCATCGGAGCAAGCAGTGCCTCATGATAGAGCGCCCTTCGAGCAGACCGCGGCAGAACTCGGCGCCGAGGACCTCTGGAAAGAGGAATCCGGAAACGGTCTCTCCTCTTTGGATGCCCTACCGTTCGGCCCCGAAGCCAACGGTCGCGGAGACTTCGATTTTGGCGAAGGTAGCCTGTCTGAGAACAACCTGGCCGACCTCGAGGACCTGTTTAGTAGCAGCAACGAGGACGAGCTCGATCCCGAGCTTGAGCCTCCTGCTAATGGGGGAGGTGAGGCGGCTATCAAGAGCACTGGCGATCTCGACCTCCTGAGCGAACTAGAGAACGATCTAGCTGCTGAGAGTGGCGGAGCCGACGATCTCGAAGAGGGCGGTGCTTTCGAGCCCTTCGAGCCCCTTGAAGACCTCGAAGCGTTGTTTTCTGAGGAGAACGACGGTCGAGACGGATTTGCTGGCTCAGAGGAAGATGTCTTCTCCGAGCTGGAGACCTTGACAGATATTCCTGCTTGGGCCGTCACTTCCTCCTCTGGAGATTCCGAGGGACAGACGTGGTCTTCCGAGTTGCCATCGGCCCGCCGGCCTGAGGTCGGTACCAGACTTGTCTTGGAGTATTTTCCAGATTTAGAAAGCCTCGATGGCATCCTGGCGCGCGCAGCCGATGCCGAGGCCGTCCGCCAGGACACCAAGAATTTCGCTGGCTTGCCCTTCGACTTGGCAGAGCTCGAAGTATTCATCGAACGCCCGGCTAGTGACAGCGTGGCACCAAGGCCAGCAGTCTTACCCAAGACGCCCACGGTGCGATCCGTTGTCGGTGCGGGGGCAAACATTCGTCCCCCGGTCAGTCGTAGCTTCGACCAGACCCTGAAAGTCTCCGTGCGCCAGATGGACAACCTCAGCAATCTCATCGGAGAGCTGGTGGTCAACCGCAATAGCCTCGAGCAAGATCAGGAGCGCTTGCGTCGCTTCCTCGACAATCTTCTCGATCAGGTCCAGAACCTCAACGACCTCGGCGGCCGCATTCAAGACCTTTACGAGCGATCTTTGCTCGAGTCAGCCTTGCTGGCCAGCCGAGATCGCGTCATGGGCACCGGCGGCGGTGGCAATAGCAGCAGCCCGGTTGGGGTCAGTGGTGGCACCGGCGGCGGTGGCGAAATCGATCCCCTCGACATCGACCGATTTACCGGCTTCCACCTCATCTCCCAGGAAATCATGGAGATGATCGTTCGCGTGCGGGAGTCTTCTTCCGATATTGAATTTCTGGTTGACAAGGTCGACAACGGCGCGCGTAACTTGCGGCAGATCACTGGAGAACTCCAGGACAACGTCACCAGCACTCGCATGGTGCCCTTCTCGCAGATTGCAGACAGTCTGCCCCGAGCGGTGCGCGATATCGCCAGCAAAATGAACAAGCAGGCCAAGCTCCACGTCGAAGGCCGCGACACTCTGGTCGATAAGATGATCCTCGAGCAGCTCTACGATCCCCTCACGCACCTGCTCAACAATGCCATGACCCACGGTGTCGAATCGCCCGAGACTCGGGTCGCTCTGGGTAAGGATCCTTCCGGACGGATCGTGATTCGCGCCCAGCACCAGGGCAATCAGACCATCATTGCGATTTCTGATGATGGCGCGGGTATCGACCCCGAGCGGATCAAGCGCAAAGCGGTTGAAAAAGGCCTAATTGCGGCCGGCGAAGTCGAAGCCCTCTCCGAGCTGGAGGTTTACGATTTTATCTTCCACCCCGGCTTTAGCACGCGCGATCGCGCCGACAATTACGCGGGTCGCGGTGTTGGCATGGACGTCGTTCGCAGTACCCTCAGCAAGCTGCGAGGCTCGATTAACATTGACTCCAAGCTCGGCAAGGGCACGACCTTCACGGTGGGTCTGCCCCTGACGCTGAGTATCGGTAAGGCACTGTGCTGCCTGCACGAGCAGTCTCCCCTGGCATTCCCGATGGATGGTGTCGAAGATATGTTCGACATCAAGCCTGGCGATGCTTACACCGACACTGACGGTGAGACCTACATCTACTGGCAGAATAAGAAGACTCGCGCTCGCATGGCCGTTCCCTTCAAGCCCCTTAGCGAGCTGCTCTCTCACAACCGCAAGCGCAGTCGCAGCTCCTACGCGATCGTCCCCCCCACCGAAGAAGACGGCACCGTCTCTGTCGTGCTCTTGCGCGGTACGGGCAGCCTGGTGGCCGTCCAAGTCGATGGCGTCTTAGGCGAGCAAGAAATTGTAATCAAGCAGCTCACCGGACCGGTGCTCAAGCCCATCGGCGTTGCCGGCGCGACGGTTTTGGGTGATGGTAGCGTCATGGCCATTGCCGACGTCTTGGAGATTATCGACCTTTTCTACGGTCGCGTCCGCAAGAATGCCATTGGCAGCACGCTATTGCCCGATGTGGACGCTATCGTCGAAGAAGAAACGACAGAGCCGCGCGTGCTGATCGTGGACGACTCGATTACGGTGCGCGAGCTGCTCTCAATGAGTTTCAAGAAAGCGGGCTACCGCGTCGAGCAAGCTCGCGACGGTCAGGAAGCTTGGGACAAACTTCGAGGGGGCTTGCAGACGGATCTGATCTTCTGCGACATCGACATGCCCCGCATGGATGGCCTGGAGTTGCTCTCGCGCATTAGCCAAGACGATGCGCTCTCCCAAATTCCCATGAGCATGCTTACCTCCCGGGGTGCCGACCGCCACCGCCAGATGGCAGCCAAATTTGGAGCCAAGGCCTACTTTACCAAACCCTACTTGGAAGAGGTTCTGCTCGATGCAGCGAACCGCCTGCGCGAGGGCGAGGTCCTAATTTAGAGGTCTTTGAAACTACTTAACGGAACTGCGCGCGACCCGCGGCGTCTCGGCCAAGGTAGTGTGCTAGCGTCTGCGATCTGAGAACATGGGAGGGATTGCTTTGCGTGCTTTGCAAGCTATGGGCAACAGTTTGTGCTGCTGGGGACTTTTGCTTGCCGTAGGGGCAGCAGCCAATGCCCGCGATATTGATGTCGGCATCGTTCAACGCTTCGGCGACGACTCGACGGAAACCCTAGCAATCTCTGGGGTCGAGGGGCAGCCGCTGACGATTGAGTTCGAGCCAGAAGCAGGCCGCACTGTTACCCTAGAGGCCCCTACCGCGACACTCGCTATCGCTCTGGAGCCCTTGGAGGTCCCCCAAGTACGCGAGCGCCTGATCCTTGCCGACGTAGCCACCTTTGAGACGGCAGAGGCTGCTGCTAAAGAATGGCAAGCTCGCGGTATCGCTGCGGAGATCGTGCAACCCGGCCGCTGGCAAGTGTGGGCCGCCCGCGACACCTACAACACGCCGTTGCTGAGGCGCTTACTCCTGGCAGATTTGCAGAAAGAAGGTTTCGAGGAGCCCCGTTTGGAGAGCGAAATCCTCGAGACTGTCCCTCAGGCGCTGCTAAGCGTTGGTGCCAAGCGCGTTCCCTTGCAAGCGGCCACGCTGATAGGAGCGGGCGATCGCGTGCGCGTGACCGAGAACGGCGCGTCAACGCGGCTCTATGCCGGCCACCTGCGCCTGCAGCCCAATGCCTACGGCGACTACACGCTTGTCAATCGCCTCAACATTGAGGACTACTTACGGGGGGTGGTGCCCTATGAAATCGCACCCCAGGCCCCCCAGCGCGCGATCGAAGCTCAAAGTATCATCGCCCGTACTTATGCACTGCGCAATCTGCGCCGGTTTGCGGCCGATGGCTACGAGCTTTGTGCCACAGTTCACTGCCAAGTTTACAAAGGCCTCAGTGGCTCTAAGCCCCACGTGGATCGAGCCATTGCGGCGACGAAGGGCCAGGTACTCGTCTACGACAACGAGTTGGTCGATGCCCTCTATTCTTCGACTGCGGGGGGGGTAACGGCTTTTTTTGAAGACATTTGGGACGGGCAGGCACGCCCCTACTTACAAGCAGCAATCGATTCTGCCGACCGACCTTGGGATTTGGGGGCGCGATCGCTGGCCGATGAAGCAACGTTTCGACGCTTTATTGACTTGCAGCAGGGATTCAACGAAACCGGAACGCCCGCCTTTCGCTGGCGCAAGGCGAGCACGCTGCAAGAGCTTGAGGCCGATTTGCAAAAGTATCTAGAGCGCGTGCGCCACCCGCTAGCCGATTTCGAGCGCTTGCAAGGTCTCGAGATCGTCGAGCGATCGCCTTCGGGCCGCATCCTGCAGATGGATGTCCGCACCGATTTAGGAGAGTTTTCGCTTTACAAAACGGAGGTCCGTAGCGCCCTCGGGCCGCCTCGGAGCACGCTATTCTACATCGAGCCCGTACGCGACGGTGCTGGCGTCTTGAAGGGCTACCAATTTATTGGCGGTGGGCTCGGCCACGGCGTCGGCCTCAGCCAATACGGCTCCTACAACCTCGCCCGCCTCGGATGGAGCGCCGAAAGAATCTTGGCTTTCTATTATCCTGGCGCTCGCCTGCAGCCTTTGAGCGATTCAATCGTGCTGTACGACGGCAATTGAAACCCTCGCGGTAAACCCAAGGGCCGCCGCCGCCGCGCCCTCTAATTCTCTGGGGTTGCCACCAGAGAAACCTCAACATTGTCACCCCGTTCGGGTGCGACTGCAGGGACGGCCTTCTCAGTGGCTGGCTCGCCCAGGCGAGCCTGGAGAATCGGCGTGTTGCTCACGGACGTATTGGCCAGGGCAAACAGAGGGTTGGATAGAACACCTGCCAAAGAAGTGGTTGTCAGGGCGACGAGCAAGCTCACTTGCAGGGGCCGCATCCCGAAAGATTGCCAGCGGACCTCGGGATAGTTTTTGACTGCATCGGACATTTCGTGAGGCTCCTTGACCACCATCATTTTGACCACGCGGATGTAGTAGTAGATGGAGACGACACTCGTGACCAAGCCCAGTAAGACTAAGCCATACAGGCCCGCCTGCCAGCCCGCCCAGAAGAGATAAATCTTGCCAAAGAATCCGGCCAAGGGGGGAATACCGCCAAGAGAGAGCAAGCAAACGCTCAAAACAAGCGTCAGCAGGGGATCTTTTTGGTAGAGGCCCGCATACTCGCTGATGCGATCGGTGCCCGTGCGCAGCGAGAATAAAATGACCCCAGCGAAAGCCCCCAGATTCATAAATAAGTAAACCAGCAAGTAAAACAACGTACTGGCGTAACCCGCCTGCGTACCGGCAACAAAGCCAATGATAATGAAGCCAGCCTGGCCAATAGAAGAGTAAGCCAGTAGGCGTTTCATGCTGGTTTGAGCCAGGGCGACGGCATTCCCCAAAATCATGCTCAGCACGCCGAGGGCCGTGAAAATTAGGTGCCACTGGGCCTCGCCACTGGGAAAAGCTACCACGAGCAAGCGAGCGGCCAGGGCAAAACCTGCCGCTTTCGAGCCAATCGACAAGAAAGCCACCACCGGTGTGGGCGACCCTTCGTAAACGTCGGGCGTCCACTGGTGGAAGGGCACGGCAGAAATTTTGAAGGCAATGCCAGCAATCAGGAACACCAGAGCGATCGCGCTGGCGAGGCCGTTGGTGTCTTGAGCCGTCACCATTGCCGTGCCGATGGCGCTGAGGTTGGTTTCCCCGCCAGCCAAACCGTAGAGTAGCGAGCTGCCGTAGAGAAAGACCGCCGAGCTAGCTGCCCCGATGAGTAGATACTTTAGGGCCGCTTCATTGGAGCGCGAGTCGCGCTTCATGTAGCCCGTCATCAGATACGAAGAGATACTCAGTGTCTCTAGGGCAATGAATATAGTGACGAGATCGTTGGCACCGGCCAAAAACATGCCGCCCAGGGTCGCCGAGAGCAGCATGGCCACAAACTCCGGCAGGGCGCAACCGGCTTGCTCGACGTAGCGAATCGAAACCAAAACAGTCCCGGCCGTCGAGAGGGCAACGATGCCGCGGAAAATAATGCTCAAGTCGTCGCCACTAAAACTGCCGAGCATGCTCAAGGGCTCGGGGGCGTCCCAGCGCCAAGCTAAGGCAGCGCAAGCACCGAGCAGTCCGGCGATCGCGACATAAGGCATCGAGCGACTGGCGCGCGTACGCCCCAGGATGAGGTCTCCGACCAAGACAACTGTCAGGGTTGCGAGGACGATGCCCTCCGGGAGAATGACGCCAGCATTGAGTTGAGCGGCGAAGCTATCGGCGAAGTCCATGGATTCTCGGGCTAGGTATTAGATCGCATCCACCAGGGTATCAAGATTCTCGCTCGTCGCGGGAGCGAATGCCAGGAGCCAGGCGATCTGCAAGTGATGGGTTAACTTTGGGTAGGGTGGCATTTGTTAGACTGGAGCGAGCGAAATTTAACAAAACATTACATGAGCGCTCCCGCACTCCGCTCGCCCTGGCAGCTCCTCAACATTTGCTTCGGCAGCTTCGGCATCCAGTTTGGCTGGGCTCTACAAGCGACCAACGTCAGCGCCATCTACGAATTTTTAGGTGCGAGCCCCGATCTGCTGCCGTTGCTCTGGTTGGCAGGACCGGTCAGCGGCTTGATCGTGCAGCCGGTCGTGGGCTACTGGAGCGATCGCACTTGGGTGCCGGGTCTGGGGCGGCGGCGGCCCTACTTCCTTGGCGGCGCTATTGCCTGCTCGCTGGCGTTGGTTGCCATGCCCAACGCGGCCAGTCTTTGGATGGCTGCCGGAACCCTGTGGGTTCTAGATGCGTCGATTAATGTCTCGACCGAGCCCTATCGGGCTTTCATTGCCGATATGCTGCCGCCGGTGCAGTGGGCGCGGGGATACGCTCTGCAAAGCTTCTTGATTGGCCTGGGTGCAATTGTCTCGGCGGCTCTGCCCTGGCTGGTGGGGCATCTCTGGCCCCAGACCCTGGGTGTGACTGCAGATGTCGTCGTTCCTGCCAACGTCAAAATTTCCTTCTATCTGGGGGCCGTCGTTTTCTTAGCTTGTATCGGCTGGACGATCGCCAACACCCAGGAGTTGCCCCCAACCGACCGCCATCCCACTCAACCGAACTGGTCGGGAGCGCTACGGGAAATTGTCTGGGCCTGGAGCCATCTGCCGGCAATTGGCAAGAAACTGCTCTGGGTGCAACTGCCGAGTTGGGTTGGGATTTTCTGCTTCTTTCTCTTTTTTACTCCGGCCGTGGGCCATCAAATTTTTGGCGGTGTCAGCGAGCGCTCGCCGGAGTACATTGCTGGGGTGGCTTGGGCGGGGGTCGCCGTCGCAACTTACAACTTAGCTTGCATGGTCGCTTCGCTTCTGATTCCGCGGCTGGTGCGCGTTCTTGGAGCGGGCAAGACCCACGCGCTTTGCCTGGCCATTGGCGGCCTCGGCCTCTTGTCGCTCACTGTCGTGCGCGATCGCTACTGGTTTTTGATTCCTGTCTCGGGCTTTGGGGTGGCTTGGTCGAGCGTGCTGACGGTGCCCTATGCCCTGCTTGCTGCCGCCGTGCCTGTGGAGAATTTGGGATTATTCATGGGGATCTTCAACTGTTTTGTCACCGTACCCCAGCTCCTTGTATCGCTCGGTATGGGCTGGGTGCTCCGAACTTTTTTGGGAAACAATCACTTATGGGCCACTATTTTGGGAGGAGGCTTCTTGCTGTGGGGAGCGATGGCCTCCCTTAGGCTTGAGACGCCAGATCCCGCCATAGAAGAAGATACGACCACAGAGGTAAAATCCCTCGTGTGACCGGTCGTCTGTTCTCTTGCCTGAGGACGACACTGAAGAAGCATCCTACAAATGCTTATATCCTGGTCGCAGGCATGCGGCACTCGCAAATGACTCTCCCTAGCAACTCCACAAGTGTTGATGGTCTCGCGATCGGCGTCCTCGAGCTCTCAGCTTCGGGGGACTCTATTCTCCTCGTAGAGACGAACGCTGCTGCTGCTGCTCTATGGGGGCGATCGCCCCAGCAGGTACGCGGTTGTAGCCCCTCCGACTTTGGTATGGGAAGCGCAGCTCATACCCAGTGGCTGACCTATGTCCAGCTTTGTCTGCGCATCAACGCTCCCGTCCGCTTCGACTATCCCCACGCGACCGTCTCCGATGAGAGCGTCCTTTGGTTGGCCGCTACCCTTTCCCCTTTGCTTGCCGCTCGCCGCCTGAGTTTCACCCTCGAGGTCACCTCGCCTCCGGCCACTCTAGCAACCGCCGATCCGCAGCTGTTGCTGCGCCTTCTCGACGCCTCGACTGATGGCATTGCCGCTCTGACGAGCGTTCGCGACGCTGCAGGCACAATCGTTGACTACGAGTTTTTGTTTGCCAATCGTGCCGCTGAAGTCATCCTGGGTAGACGCCTTCTGAGCGGCCAGAGCCTGCGGGGAAATTTTCCCGAGCTAGAACGAGGCGATCTTCTAGAAGGGTACGCGCGCGCGATCGCGCGCGATGAATCTGTCGAACGCGAAGTCTTTCGCGGCGAGACCGCTACTCCTGCCTGGATCGAGCTGACTGCAGTCAAACTCGGCGACGGCCTGGCCCTCACCCTCAGGAGCCTCGAGCGACTCAAGCAAGCCGAGCGCAACCTACGCGAGAGCGAATCGGCCCTGCAGGAGTTCTCCCAAATCACGGCAGCTTCTTTGCTGACTGTTACCGAGCGCTTCGAGCGACTGCTAGCCATGGGCTGCCGTCGTTTTGGCCTCGAGCACGGTCTGGTCCTGCGCTCGAGCGATCCGTGCGAGATTGTGGCTGCCTGCACGCTCGGTAAAGAAACAAGCTTTGCCCCTGGCGGTCAAATCGACGCGGACGAAGTAGTGTTCCTAGATGTTTTGCAATCGCGAGAGCCGCTCTCTTGTAACGTCCTGGGCAGCGGTGCCTGTGCTGCTTGCGGGACGCTGGAGTTTTCTGCTTATTTGGCCGCGCGAATTTGCGTCGCGCGCGCACCTCAGGGCATACTCGTCTTCGGCGATCGCATGCCTCGCGATCGCGGTTTCCGTGCCGACGAGCTAGAACTCATCAAACTGATGGCCCAGTGGATTGGCACCCAACTGGAATATCAGCAAGCCCAAGAGTCTTTGCGCCAAGAACTAATGCGCTCGCTCCTGCTGAAGACCCTGGTGCGGGAAATTCGGTCTTGCATGCGCCCGGAGGATATTTTTCAAACAACCGCGACTCAGGTCGGTGCGGCTTTCAGAGTCGATCGCTGTATTGTTTACACCTGTATGCGCGATGACATGCGCGACGACGAATTTGAAGATGAGGGCGACTTGGCTTTTGTGGCGGAATTTCTCGAAAGTGGGCGCGAATCCGTTCAAGCTAGGCCCGAATTGCTAGGTGACAATCACTTCGTGCGCCACGTCATGTCTCGAGAAGGGACTGTAGCTGTTACCGACGCCCCAGCCGACCCCCTGCTGAGCGACGAGCGCGATCTGGTTGAAGAGCTGGGTATTCGGTCTATGCTCGCGGCCCGGACGACCTTCGGAGGCCGTGCCAATGGTCTGTTGGTGCTGCACCATTGCGACACCCCGCGCCAGTGGACCGAGAACGAAATCAGATTGCTTGTCGATGTCGTCGATCATGTCGGTGTTGCCCTCGAGCAGGCAGCACTTTTAGCCAAATTGACCGCTCAAAATGCCGAGCTTGCCGTCGCTCGCGAGGCTGCAGAAATTGCCAGCCGTGCCAAGGGGGAATTTCTGGCGACGATGAGCCACGAGATTCGCACGCCCATGAATGCGGTGATCGGCATGAGCGGTCTCCTACTCGACACGCCCCTGACGCCCCGGCAGCGGGAGTTTGCCGAGGCAATTCGTGATGGTGGCGATGTGCTCCTGGCGATCGTCAACGACATCCTAGACTTTTCAAAAATTGAAACCGGCAATCTCGAACTTGAGGAGCATCCCTTCGAGGTGCGTGCTTGCCTCGAGAGCGTTCTCGATTTGTTGGCCCATCGTGCCAAAGACAAGCCTCTAGAGGTGGTCGGTTGGGTGCGACCCGAGGTACCCGAGCATATCCTGGCCGATGAGACGCGCCTGCGCCAGATTTTGGTCAATCTTGTCGGAAACGCCATCAAGTTCACCGAAGCGGGTGAAATTGTTATCGAGATCGGCTTGGCTCGGATGGCCGATGCGAGCGACTATCACCACTTGCTCATTTCCGTGCGCGATACCGGCATCGGCATTCCCCCCGAACGCATGCATCGCTTATTCAAGTCTTTCTCCCAGGTCGACTCGAGCAGGACGCGCCGCAATATGGGGACGGGCTTAGGTCTGGCCATTTGCCAGCGCTTAGCCCAGGCGATGGGCGGGCAGATCTGGGTCATGTCGGGGGAGGCGATCGCCGGCGAGCCTCCAGCCGATTGGCGACCGCCATCCGAGTCTTTTGACAAGGGAACGACTTTTTTCGTGACCATTGGGGGTTTCTCTATCCGAGTGCCCCAGGAGCCGCTGCCACAAGCGCAAGTGGGCAAGCGGGTACTCGTTGTCAGCCATAACGCCATCCAACGCAACCTTTTGGTAGATTGTTGCGAGCGCTGGCAGACAGTTGCGACAGTGGTTGCGACAGTTGAGGCGGCGGCCGATGGCGGTACGGCCTTCGACTTGGGCGTTCTCGACATTCGGGGAACGGTTACCGATGGGGTGGCATTGGCTGCCAAGCTACGGTGCCTGCTTGGAGACGACCGCCTGCCTCTGCTGCTGCTGTATCCTTGGGGCACGTCTGATGCCGATTTGGCGATGGTTGCCGAGCGCAACAGCCTGCAGGGCATCTCCGGGCTGCACAAACCCATCAGGCAACGGCAGCTCCAGCAAATTATGGCAGCCATCCTCGATCGCGGCGCGGCCCAACCCCAGCTTTTACCGCAGTTTGAAGCCCAGGTGCCCTTGAGCGAGAGGAAATTCCTGCGCCTACTCGTCGCTGAGGATAATGCCGTCAATCAAAAGGTGATCTTGCGACTGCTAGAGCGCTTGGGCTACCGGGCAGACATTGCCGGTAACGGGCTCGAGACGCTCGCGGCACTGGAGCGGCAGCCCTATGATGTGGTCTTGCTCGACGTCCAGATGCCCGAAATGGACGGGATAGAAACCGCGCGAACCATCAAAGCCCGCTGGCCCGAGGCGAGTCCGTGGTTGGTGGCTGTTACCGCTAATGCAACCCGCCAAGACCGGGAGGAGTGCTTGGCTGCTGGGATGGATGACTATGCGAGCAAACCGCTGACGCTAGAGAGTCTGGCTGCCGCGCTGGAGCGCTGCCCCCACCCCCCAGAAGACTGCCTGCTCGCACGGCCGCAACCGACTGCCACACCCGAAATCGACCCCATGACGGCGGCAACAACTGCCAGTAGTCTGGGCGATACTGACAGCATGCTAGGTTCTGACGTACTCGATCTCGCCAGTCTCGAAGCCCTAGCCGAAATGTACGGACCAGAGGGCCGCACCCTAGTCGCAGCAACCATTGATATCTTCCTAGAAGAAACACCCCGCCTACTCCGAGATCTAGGCAAGGCCATTGCCGCTGGGGACGAAGTCTGGGCTCTGCGCATCTGTCATTCGCTCAAGTCCAGCAGCGCGACCCTGGGAGCCCCTAAGTTGTCTGAGTGCTGCAGCGTTCTAGAATTTCTGGGCAAAGTGCCCTCTGCAACCCAGATAGAGGAGCTGAAAACTGAGTGCGACCGGGCCCTGGCAGCCTTGGCCCGCGTGCGCGATGACTTTGCTGCTAC
Organism: uncultured bacterium; assembly: GCA_964435975.1. Taxonomy (GTDB): domain Bacteria; phylum Cyanobacteriota; class Cyanobacteriia; order Cyanobacteriales; family Rubidibacteraceae; genus CAYTBI01. The sequence continues at coordinate 15,689 of CAYTBI010000020.1, read as the reverse complement.
TGCTGCTTGAGATTCCCCGTGCTGCCAGTCGTTTACCATCCCGGTTACGTCGCGCCGCTCCCCGATACCCACCGGTTTCCCATGGCGAAATTTCGCCTGCTTTGCGAGCGGCTGCTGCGCGATCGCATTACGGCTCCCGAGCGCGTCTTCACCCCGGAGCTACCGCGCCAATCCTGGCTCGAGCGCGTTCACGAGCGAGCCTACATTGATGCCTACTCTCAGGGGACGCTTGCAGCCAAAGCCCAGCGACGCATCGGACTTCCCTGGAGCCCGGCCTTGGCCTATCGCACCCGCATCGCCGTCGGCGGCACCATACTCACAACCCAGCTTGCCCTCAAGTACGGCATTGCCTGCAACACCGCAGGTGGCACCCATCATGCGTTCCCCAGCTATGGCTCGGGATTCTGTATCTTTAACGATCTCGCGATTGCCGCCCGCTTTTTGCTGGATGCTCGGCTTGTGGGCCGCGTTCTGATTGTCGATCTCGACGTTCATCAAGGCGATGGCACGGCGTTTATTTTTCGAGACGACCCGGCTGTCTTCACCTTCTCGATGCACTGTGCCGACAACTTCCCCAGCCGCAAGCAAAATAGCGATCTCGATATCGCCTTGCCCCAAGGTCTCGACGACGACGGCTACCTGCAGATTCTGGCCCGCACCCTACCCGAGCTGCTCGAGCGCGCCGACCCCGATATCGTTCTTTTTGATGCGGGCGCGGACGTTCATGCAGGCGATCGCCTCGGCAAGCTCGCCCTCAGCGATCGCGGCCTCTACCGTCGCGATCGTCTGGTGATGAGTACCTGCATTGCTGGCGGCTATCCTGTAGCCGGAGTTATCGGCGGCGGTTATGCTAGCGACCTGAACGCTCTGGTGGAGCGCCATTCGCAGCTTCACCGTTCGGCCTTGGATGTCTCTCGGCAATATCGGCTCTGACCCGTTTTGCAACTACTTTGCTGTCACTTCATACGTTCTAGACCCATGAGTTCAAGACTATCTAGCTGCGATCGCTAGGAGATCTGCCCATATTTTTTCTGTTTCCTCTGTACAGTTTCCGGCGATTTGTGGTAGAAATGTGTGGGTTCTACTTGCAACTCGAAGTTAAGACAACTCGAAGCCAAGTCGGTACTGGGCATTAAAAACGAGGCCGCGTGCGGCTGGCCAGGGTAGCGATTCCCCACCCTGAGAGCGCGGCTTACCGCTGACTTTAGCGTTAAAGTCGGCCGCATCCCCTGTGCTAGAATCTCCGTACACGACGGGCACGCACAGGTGGAACTGAGGCTATGTTTGAACGCTTCACAGAGAAAGCTATCAAGGTCATTATGCTTGCTCAGGAGGAGGCACGCCGCCTGGGTCATAACTTTGTCGGAACCGAGCAAATTCTGCTCGGCCTAATTGGTGAGGGAACGGGTGTTGCGGCCAAAGTTCTCAAGTCTATGGGGGTGAATCTGAAAGATGCCCGCATCGAAGTTGAGAAGATTATCGGCCGGGGCTCGGGATTCGTTGCTGTTGAGATTCCCTTTACCCCTCGTGCCAAGCGCGTCCTCGAACTTTCCTTGGAAGAAGCCCGGCAGCTCGGCCACAACTACATCGGCACCGAGCATCTGCTACTAGGTTTAATCCGAGAAGGCGAAGGGGTTGCCGCCCGCGTTCTGGAGAATTTGGGCGTCGATCTCGCTAAGGTTCGCACCCAGGTCATCCGCATGCTGGGCGAAACAGCAGATGTCCAACCGGGCACCACCAGCAAGCGCACCAAGACCCCCACACTCGACGAATTCGGATCGAACTTGACCCAGCTGGCTGGCGAAGGCAAGCTCGACCCAGTTGTCGGACGCCAGAAAGAGATCGAGCGCGTCATCCAAATTCTGGGGCGCCGCACCAAAAACAATCCGGTCATGATTGGCGAACCGGGCGTGGGCAAGACCGCGATCGCCGAAGGCCTCGCCCAGCGCATCGCTAACAACGACGTTCCCGATATTCTCGAAGAGAAGCGCGTCGTCACCCTCGATATCGGCTTGCTCGTTGCCGGCACCAAGTACCGGGGCGAATTTGAAGAGCGCCTCAAAAAGATCATGGACGAGATTCGCCAGGCCGGTAATGTCGTTTTGGTCATTGACGAGGTGCATACCCTCATTGGCGCGGGCGCGGCCGAAGGTGCCATCGACGCAGCCAACATTCTGAAGCCCGCCCTGGCGCGCGGCGAGCTGCAGTGCATCGGCGCGACGACGCTCGACGAGTATCGCAAGCACATCGAGCGAGATGCCGCCCTCGAGCGCCGCTTCCAGCCGGTGATGGTGGGCGAGCCTTCTGTAGAAGAGACCATCGAGATTCTCCACGGCCTGCGCGATCGCTACGAGCAACACCACAAGCTCAAGATTACCGACGATGCCCTCGAAGCAGCCGCCAAGCTCTCGAGCCGCTACATCAGCGATCGCTACTTGCCCGATAAGGCTATCGACCTGATTGACGAGGCGGGGTCGCGGGTGCGCTTGATCAACTCCCAACTGCCGCCTGCAGCTAAAGAACTCGACCGCGAGCTGCGCCAGGTCCTCAAGGAAAAAGACGATTCCGTTCGCTCCCAAGACTTCGACAAAGCTGGCGAGCTGCGCGATCGCGAAATGGAAATTAAAGCCGAGATTCGGGCGATCGCCTCGGCCAAAAAATCCGAGACCTCCAGCAACGATGACTCGCCAGTTGTCGATTCCGAGGACATCGCCCACATTGTCTCTTCCTGGACGGGCGTGCCGGTGGTCAAAATCACCGAGTCCGAGTCCGAGAAGCTGCTGCACATGGAAGACACCCTACACCAGCGTCTCATCGGCCAAGAAGACGCCGTCAAGGCTGTCTCCCGGGCCATTCGACGCGCCCGCGTCGGCCTGAAGAATCCCAACCGTCCGATTGCGAGCTTTGTTTTCTCCGGTCCGACAGGTGTGGGTAAAACCGAGCTGACCAAGGCCTTGGCCGCCTACTTCTTCGGCTCCGAAGAAGCCATGATCCGGCTGGATATGTCTGAGTTTATGGAGCGCCACACGGTCTCCAAGCTCATCGGCTCGCCGCCAGGCTACGTCGGCTACAACGAAGGCGGCCAACTGACCGAGGCCGTTCGCCGCCGTCCCTACACCGTGGTGCTCTTTGACGAAATTGAAAAAGCGCACCCCGACGTCTTCAACATGCTGCTGCAAATTCTCGAAGACGGCCGCCTCACCGATGCTAAGGGCCGCACGGTAGACTTCAAAAACACCCTGCTGATCATGACCTCCAACATTGGCTCGAAGGTCATTGAAAAGGGCGGCGGCGGTTTGGGCTTCGAGTTTGCCGACGAGCATGCCGAGTCTCAGTACAATCGCATTCGTTCGCTGGTCAACGAAGAACTCAAGCAGTACTTCCGTCCCGAGTTCTTGAATCGCCTCGACGAGATTATCGTTTTCCGCCAGCTCAACAAAGACGAAGTCAAAGAGATTGCCGAAATCATGCTGCGGGATGTCTTCTCGCGCTTGGTCGAGAAGGAGATTGCCCTAGAGGTCACCGAGAAGTTCAAGGAGCGCCTGGTCGAAGAAGGGTTCAATCCCAGCTACGGCGCGCGTCCCTTGCGCCGCGCCATCATGCGCTTGCTCGAAGATGTCTTGGCTGAAGAGATTCTCTCCGGCCGCCTGGCCGACGGCATGAGAGCAACTGTCGACATTGGCGAAGACGGTCAGGTTGTGGTTCTGCCAGGCGATCGTGCCCTGCCAGGCAGCGACCCGGAGCAGCAACTGCTACCCCAGGCAGCAGAGTAGCCGAGCCCCGAGTTTGCCTCAACCTCTGTGTGAATCGTTAGGTAACCTGCCTGTCGAGGGTCTGGAACATTTTTCCAGACCCTCGCTCGCGCTGCAGGCTTTGGTGGGCGCTCTGCAAACCTCAGTCGCCTTTGCTATCAAGAAACACTTTTGGCTGCAGCTTGCGGAACCAAAGTGAGGCCACGGGTTTGGGCCTTACGCTGCAAATTCTCGAGCAGTCGGTCTCGGTACCGTTCCTCGTAGGCATTCACGCCAGGGTCAACGAAGGTCTTGCCATCCTTTCAGAAGGTGTCGGCAACTTAATAATTGGGATGCGGTCATTTACTAAGAATCATTTGGAGCGGCGTGACGAAAGAAAAACCATTCCCGCCCCCGTAGATCCGAGAATTTTCTCAATAAGCTGCTAGATCTCAGTTAAGGTGTCAATGCCGCAAGCAGGACTACCCCTGGCGGGCTGTCGATAAGCCAATCTGGGATAGCGTCCCCAGAGCCACCCGCGGCCCAAGCAATGTCTCGGGGGGATGGGTCAGCATCATGACGTGATAGAAAGCCCGAGCAACCTCACTGTCCTGAAGACTGGCCCGATGAAGCAGGGTAAGGTATTGAGATAAGGCCGCCGTTCCCACCGGTTTGACCCCTTCCACGCTCGGAAAGCGAAAGTCTTCGACTGCGGTCATTTTCCAGGGTGTCGCAACGATCCGAGCGACCCGGCCAAAGAAATTCCGAGCCAAGCCAGATAAATATTGGCCATCATCCGCTTCCTGAAGGCAGTCTGCCAATGCCCGAGCCTCCAGCGCGCACACCGACATGCCCTGCCCGTAGAAGGGATTGAAACTGCAAAAGGCATCGCCCATAACCAGATAACCCTCGGGGAAACGAGGCATTTCATCATAGTGACGGCGAAGACTTGTTGGTAGGGTATGGGTTGCAAAATCCCCCAGTGGCGTCGCACGGCAGATGGCGTCGTGCAGGTCGGGAGCAGGGAGAGTTTTGGCGTATTCCAAAAATCCATCTTCCTCAACCGGTGGGCGATCGCCCAGCCAGCCAACCAAAGTCACAATCCACCGGCCTCCCTCAATGGGAAATAGCGCCCCGGCACGCTTCCCCTCTGGAGGGGAAGGAGCGATGAAGATCCCGCGAGCGTTGGGAAGAGAGGGAGAATGTTCTTGATAAATGCGCGTGGTGTAGCAGATATCAACTTTGATAGCGGTCTCCCTTGGTTTTGAATAACCCAGTGCTTCCAGCCAGTGGGGAGAGCGCGAATTCCGCCCCGTCGCATCGACCACAAAATCTGCCGCTAGCGTTTCCACCGACGAGCCCTCTGCCCGTCGCCGCAGCGTCACTCCTGTCACGCGCCGGTCATATTTATTCCCGACGAGACTGCAGACCTCAGCGCTGTCGATACAAGTCACGTTGGGTAGCGCCAGAACCCGACGACGAATGGACTCTTCTAGCAGGGGACGGCTCATGAAAAGCAGCACGATGCTGCTCTGGAAGCGAACTTTATATCCCCCGTCCTGATACCAGAGGACTTCATCGGGCAGGTCTAAGGGGACTGCCCCTGCGTGGAGGAGTTCGGTAGAGAGGCCGGAAAAAAGCTCTAGAAGGACGTGCTCGCCAGATGAAAGGAGCACGTGCAGGTGCCCTCCTTGAGGAACCCCCGGACGGGGATCGGTGTTTCCAGCCAGGTAATCTCGCTCGACCACCGTAACGCGTTCGAAGCGATCGCTCAGGACGCGGGCTGCCAATAGACCGCCGATGCTGGCCCCAATCACGATCGCGTGATGCCCGAGGTACTTTTTCTGGGGAGCGCCCAACGTTTCTGGGGTGCTGGCGGAACGATCCATATGAGCACTATCGGAGGGAGACCGCATCTGGGTTGGCCTGGCAAAGGGCGGTCATCATTTCGAACTCTCACTCCTTCATTGTGAATAGACACCATAAGGTTGGCTGCATTCCGGACAAAACTTATGGTGCCAATTTTCGATTGCATGGCTGCAGCCACCGCAGCGATCGCGCAACTCCTCCCCACAGAGACAGCAGTAGCGCGCCCTCGCCACCGACTAAAGCGCATCCGGCTTGCGACCCCGGCACCCAGCAACACAGCCCTGCGGCTGGCTTAATCTAACGGCCGGCGCATCATGCATAGCGGCATCATCGGCAACGAGATCTCTTTTTCCACCTCAAAGCCCTCGCGCAGGTAGAACCCAAAGGCTGGGGTCTGCTTGGCGGCTTCGAGCACCACAGATGCGTAACCCCGTTCGCGGGCAAAGCTGATGAGGTGGCGCAGCATCGTGCGTCCCAAGCCCTGACCCTGGTAGTCGCTGCGCGTGCCCAACAACATCAGCTCTAGCCGTCGCTCATCGCCACCGCGCTTCTCAGACATCGCGCGCATCATCGTAAGACACATCCGCAAGCCGACAACTCTCACCATACGCCACAGGAACAATGCCAAGGTCAGGCCGCCCGGCTCGTATCCGTCAGCGAACACGAATGCCACAGACGCCAATTTACCATCGCGTGAGATGCCAAACAGGGTCGCATCGGGCGCGCCAGCGAACGCGTCGAAGAACGCGACGGCCATCAAATGGGATCGTCGACCGGTGGGATCGGGCGGCAACATTGGATGGTCGCGGAACGCGATCGCCAGTACATCGATGGCCTCACCGCGCCGCACTTCGGTCAGTGTTTCGATTCGGTCTATGCGCCTGTCCATGAGTGGCATCCTCCTAAGTAACAGCTGCGGGGGATTGGCTGGAAGGGCATTGACAACTTAACTGAGATCGGGCAGCTTATTGAGAAAATTCTCGGATCTGCGGGAGCTGGAATGGTTATTCTTCCGTCACGCCGCTCCAAATGATTCTCAGTAAATGACCGCATCCCAATTATTAAGTTGTCAATGCTGCCGATCGTCCCAAACCAGGGAGTAGGCGATCGCCGCCCAGGGTCAGCCTAAAGGTCAGTCCTCGACCGGGATTACCTTTTATTAGAAAGATCTTCATCCTTCTGAGCTTTGGCTGACTCTTTTTTGAGGAGGGCCTGCTTGCGATCGGTGCCCCAGCGATATCCACCCAAGCTGCCATCGCCGCGCACGACGCGATGGCAGGGAATCACAACAGCAATGCGATTGGCCCCACAAGCTCGAGCAACAGCTCGCGATGCTTTAGGGTTGCCTATATTATTGGCAATTTCGGCGTAGCTAGCAGTCGTACCTGGCGCAATCGCGCGCAGGGCTGCCCACACCCGCTGCTGAAAAGCCGTACCCTGGATATCCAGAGGGAGATCGCAGGCAGCGGCAGGGGTTGCCAGCAGTGCCAGAACCTTGGCGACTGTGGCTTGAAGCTCGACGGCATCTTCACACAGCTCGGCTTCTGAAAAGTCGGCCCGCAGCCGATCGCGTAGGGGGTTTGGCGCGCGGTCGAGGTCTATTTTGCAAATTCCCCGGTCGGTTGTGGCAACCAACACCCACCCCAAACAGCAAGGTGCGATCGCATAACGAATGTACTTGCCCCGGCCTCTTTTTTGGTATGTCGAGGGCGGCATCCCTAACGATTGGGCCGCCATCCCGTAAAACTGGCCGATCGATTCGTAGCCAGCCTCGTAGGCAGCTTGTGTCACCGTCATGCCTCCTTGTAGATTTTTGCGGGCGCGACTCGCTCTTTGCGCCATCCCATACTGCTTGGGCGTGACACCCAAAACGCTTTTAAACAGGCGCTGGAAGTAGGACGGACTCAAACCCACCACCTCAGCTAGCTGCACGAGAGAGGGTTCGCGCTCTGAGGCTTCGATAATCGCACAGGACCGCGCGACTATCTCGGCAGCGGCATTACCCGGCTCGGGTCGCTGAGGACTGCAGCGCTTGCAGGGACGAAAGCCCCCTGCTTCAGCTTGTTGCCAGTTGTCAAAGAAAACAACATTAGTGCGCTTCGGACGACGTGACGCACAGGTAGGGCGACAGTAAATTCCCGTCGTGATGACTGCGTAGACAAACCGATCTCGCGCGTTTGGATTGCGCTCGATGAGGGCTTCCCACCGCTCTGACGGCAAGAGGAATGCAGGATTGGGGGGCATAAAGTCAACCTCTCTAGCTAATGGCAACCCGCACGGCACAACCTCTGCATGAAAAAGCGAGATCGGGTAGGAGCGACACGTCGGAATTCTGGATCGATGGCGTGTTACCGATGGCGCTCGAGGCATGCCTCCTAAAGTCGTTCGCAGGATTTTACCCGCACCGCGCGGGCCCGATATCCAGAAAACTATAGACTCCATATCTCGAGCGGCGATATCAGTTTCTTGCGCTCCAATTCCTGCAGCCGCTCTGTAGGAGCTTAGATTCCTTTAAAGCTAACGGTCGTCTCCATCTCAGGCGCGGAGGGCTTCGCCGGCTCGGCCGTCGCGGCCTGAAGGCGCGCGACCCCGATTTGATTGAGAATGATGCCGCCGATGATGACACCACCGCCGAGGTATTGAGCGGCTGTCGGCGCTTCGCCCAAAATCAAGAAGGCCGCCAGCACCCCCGCCAACGGATTGAAGGCCGCTACCAGGGAGACTTCGCTAGCACTGCTGCGCTTGAGGCCGCTAAACCACAGCAGTTGACCGCCCACAACGATAACGGCGCTGTAAACGAGCATCCACCGCCACAAAAACGGCGAAGCCGCATCGGCAAAGTGTTCTGGACCATACAAGACAATTCCCGCGATGAAAAATGCGATCGTCCCGACGAGGGTGCGAAAGCTGCTGAAGATCCCTAGGGGAATTGCCTTGAGGCTGACCTTGCTAATGAGATTGGAGATGGCTTTAAAAATCGCCGCTAAAACGACGAGTGCCTCTCCCAAGCCGATTTCGAGGTCCATCATCGAGATCGTGCTGCCATCTGGCGGCTGCAAAAGAACCGTTAGGGCCACGCCCACCAGCGAAACAGCGGCCCCAACGATGACCCAAATATTCGTGCGCTCTTTCAGAATCAGCACCGACAGCGCCAGCGATAAGGGCGTGTCGAGCTGACTGATGAGAATGACATTATTGGTTGAGGTCACCGACAAGGCTGTGAAGATCAAAGCGGGCGTCACAGCCGCACCGAATATTGCCACCGCACCCATGGTCAGCCACTGTTTCCAAGCGATATCACGCAGCAGGGTCGGCCGCCACTGCTGGTAGTAGAGCAGCGCCAACAACAAAAAAGCACACAGATTGCCGACAAAAAGAACGTTGCAAAACGAAATCGGGTTGCGCTCCGCAATCGGGTTTTGGGCACCCAGCTCGGTGAGGCGGCGAGTCACCGCGTTGGCCGCACCAAAAATTGTGACCGCAATCAAAAGATAGAGGCGTCCGGAAGCTGGCATCATCGACGGCGAGGTAAGAACGACCGCAGCAGTACGACCGAGGCGATCGCGCCGCTGCCAACGCTAAAGGCAAGTAGCACCCCAAAGGGCAGCGGTGCCGTGCGAAAGCCCAGCAGCTGCAAGGAAACGGGGTCGATATTTTGAATGGACACTGTGGCGATCGTGACAAGCCAAGCCGCAAACGAGAGCGCGACGATCGCATCACTCAGAAATCTCATGGACGAGTGCCAGCGTTGAGTTTTTCCCATTGTGGCGCGAGGATCGCAACGCCGCCCTGGCTACGGGGAGTCGTCGCAGCCTCCGGGACAAATCTCGGCTCAAAGGAAAACAAATGTTACGAACAGTATTAAAGACTGTTTCAACTTCGCCTGCCTCGGACGGGGCAACGATTATGAGCCGGGATAATCCCTTGGATAGAGGAACTGTAAGTGGGAGACGATCTCTGGTGTTAAGGGTTGCTGTAGTTGGATCGGGGCCTGCTGGGTCTTCGGCCGCAGAAACGCTCGTAAAAGCGGGCATCGAAACATATTTGTTCGAGCGCAAGCTCGACAACGCCAAGCCTTGTGGCGGGGCCATTCCCCTGTGCATGGTCGATGAATTCGAGCTGCCCCCCGAAATAATCGACCGCCGCGTCCGCAAAATGAAGATGATCTCGCCCTCCGATCGCGAGGTCAATATTGGCTCTACCCTCAAGGACGACGAGTACATCGGCATGTGCCGCCGCGAGGTGATGGACGGCTTCATGCGCGACCGGGCCGCGCGCCTGGGCGCGACGCTCATCAACGGCACCGTGTATCAATTAGAGCTGCCGCAAACGGAAAGCGGTACCTATAAGATTCATTACGCCGACCACTCCAACGGCGAGGCAGTCGGCCCGTCGCGCGTTCTAGAGGTAGATCTCGTCATCGGTGCTGACGGTGCGAACTCTCGCGTCGCCAAGGCCATCGCCGCAGGCGACTACAACTACGCGATCGCCTTCCAGGAGCGCATCCGCCTCCCCGAAGACAAGATGGCCTACTACGAAGAACTAGCAGAGATGTACGTCGGCGACGATGTCTCCCCAGACTTCTATGCTTGGGTGTTCCCCAAATACGACCACGTCGCCGTCGGCACCGGCACCATGCGCGGCCACAAGTCCCAGATCAAGGCCCTGCAAGCAGGCATTCGCGCCCGCGCCGCCGAAAAAATTGCGGGAGGCAAGATTATCAAGGTCGAGGCCCACCCCATTCCCGAGCATCCTCGCCCCCACCGCGTGCGCGGTCGCGTCGCGCTCGTTGGTGATGCCGCCGGCACGGTCACCAAATCCTCCGGTGAGGGTATCTACTTCGCCGCTAAATCCGCACGCATGTGCGCTGAGACCATCGTTGAAACCTCAAATCGAGGCAAGCGCATTCCTACCGAGGCCGATCTGAAACTCTACCTCAAGCGTTGGGACAAGCAGTACGGTTCGACTTACTTGGTGCTCGACATTTTGCAGCGCGTTTTCTACCGTAGCGATGCCACCCGCGAGGCATTTGTCGAAATGTGCTCCGACATCGACGTCCAGCGCCTCACTTTCGATAGCTACTTGTATAAAACTGTGGTTCCGGCCAATCCGCTGGTCCAAATGAAAATCACGGCCAAAACCGTCGGCAGCTTGCTGCGCGGTCACGCCCTCGTCCCATAACAACAATGTTCCCCCGCACGGCAATAGTGCGGGGGAAACGTCCGAACCCAGCCGATTGGGGGAGTGCTGACTAGAGGAGCAAATCCTCAGCTGCTGCCCCCAACAAAAAGTCTTTGATGGTTGACATCTCGACACCGGATGCGCTCGATGCGTCTGGCGGCAATCCCTCACTCGAGCCAGAATCGGCTTAGTTGCCGCCGAAGTGCAGCGCGATTTGCCCCAAGCCGTGGCGGAGTCGATATGACACCTGCGGTCGAACCACATCTTGATTCCCCACCCCAAGTGGGCGGTAGCAGCTTTTCGCGTGTTGGCGACAATTTCCCGGAGCAGAGCCTGGGAATCATTTTTGGAGCCCCAGGTCGAGTACATCCGCAGTGTCGGTCGCGGATTGACAGCCAAGCCAGAAAACTCTGGGCGAGAAGGTAGGCAGCCGCTTACATGCAAGTTAAGTTGCACCCTTAAGAATGCAGCGGCGACCTATTAACCGAAGTGTGCGGTTGAAGTTTCTATTTTTCTATTACAGATCCACTGCCACGCCCAAAGATCGGATCGCTGGTTTTGAAGCAACTTTAAAATGTGCATTTTAGTTCGCTAACTTACAAAACGGCTTTCACTAAAGTGCAGTATTTGTTCGATTTCCTCTGACACTGCAATATTCTAATCTTTCTCCAAGATTCGTTTATTTCAATACATTTGCAAGCTGCAAGCGGTTGCCAAAGGCAACTGTTGTAATAACCGTGCATTTGTAGGGAAAGCTTATTGCCGTGCGATCGCGTGTTTCCGCAGATCGGTCGCGGTTTAGCTATTAGCACTCACAGAGGAAGCGAACAATGACTGCTATATCACTGCCTCAAGCATCACCTCAAGTTGAGATCGACACGCTGGCAACAGATAGCGGATACATTTATGTCGTTCGCGACGATCGTTTGCAAGGTGGAACCAAGCAAAGGGCAATAATCCCCTTTTTGCAAGAAAAATACAACCGAGGACATCGCGATTTTGTCTATGCCAGTCCCTTTTCTGGCTTTGCCCAAGTCGCTCTGGCTGCAGCCTGCGCTCGGTTGGGGTATCAATGTACTTTGTTCTGCGAGCCAGATAGAACGAATGATGTGAGAGATTTACACGAGTTTTCTAAGCTTGCTGCCTCTTTTGGGGCCGATGTGTATCTCACTACTGATTTTCAGCAAGCCCATACTCTAGCCGGAGAATATTGCCGCAAGGAGCCGAATAGTCTTGAGGTACCGCTGGGGTTTGATTGCCAAGAATACAAACAACAATTGAGTGCCGCTCTTGCAGTGCAGTTAGATAATATTTTCTCGACGCTAGGACGCCTGCCGACCGCTTTTTGGTTGCCCGTAGGCAGCGGGACTCTCGGAAATGTATTCCGAGATCTGCTGCCAGAGACCGTTGTACTCAACTGCGTCAACGTCAGAATCCTCAAGAGAGCCGATACCCGCCTGCAGCAGTTGGCCGAGCGCCCGAATGTTGTCATGTACGAGACACCGGAGGTTTTCTCCGAGTCGGTCCGCCAACCGCCGTCGATTCCTGCCAATTCGTTCTACGATGCGAAGCTCTGGCAGTTCATTCGCCGCCACGCCAAAGCTGGCGAGATCTGGTGGAACGTGGCGCGCTAGACCACAAAATTGACGAGCTTGCCGGGGACGACGATGACTTTGCGAATCTCGGCACCCTCGAGATAGCGCCGGGCAACTTCGGAGTTGCGGGCGAGGGTTTCGAGTTCGTCCTTGGTGGCCCGCGCTGGGACCTGAATGGTTCCGCGCACTTTGCCTTTGATTTGGATGACCAGGGTAACCTCGTCAACGGCTAGGGCTGCTTCATCTGCCGTCGGCCAGCTCGAGACATGCACCGAGCCGTCGCGGCCCAAGCGCTGCCAAAGTTCTTCGGCAATGTGAGGGGCAAAGGGGGCCAAGAGCTGCACGAGGGCTTCGATGCCCTCGGCATAAACCGGCGATGCTTTGCACTCAGCATCGGCGAGGGCATTGTTGAGCTTCATCAGCTCGGAAATTGCCGTATTAAATTGGTAGGTACCGGTGAGATCTTCGGTAACAGATTTAATAGCCCCGTGAATGGCGCGGCGCAGGTCTTTTTCGGGCTTAGTGAGTTCGCCCACATCTGCTGCTGGAATCGCACCGGCCGCGATAAATTCCGTCACCGATCGCCAGACGCGATTCAAGAAACGGTACTGGCCCTCGACGTCGGCATCGCTCCATTCGAGGTCTTTCTCCGGCGGCGCCTTAAACAAAATGAACATGCGCGCGGTGTCGGCCCCGTAGCGATCGAGGACTTCTTTGGGATCGACGCCATTAAGCTTGGATTTGGACATCTTCTCAAAGAAGACTCGCAAGGGTTCTCCCGTTTCGGGATCGACGGGGTTTTCGGGGTCGGCCACTGCTGCTGGCGGAACGTACTTGTGGGTTGTGGGATTTTGGTAGGTGACCCCTTGAACCATGCCTTGGGTGAGCAAGCGCTCGAAGGGTTCGGTCACGCTCACCAGGCCGCGATCGCGCACGACTTTGGTAAAAAAGCGCGAATAGAGCAGGTGCAAGATGGCATGTTCGATACCGCCAACGTACTGGTCTACCCCCATCCAGTCGTTGACTTTTTCGGTAGCAAAAGGCCGCGCGCTGTTGCGAGCGTCGGTGTAGCGCAGGAAGTACCACGAGGAATCGATGAAGGTATCCATCGTATCGGTCTCCCGCTCGGCTGGCTCGCCACAGCTCGGGCAAGGAACGTTACGCCAAGCGTCATGCTGTTTGAGGGGCGAGGGGCCGCGACCGGAGAATTCCACATCCTGTGGGAGTTCTACCGGCAGCTCGCCTTCGGGTACGGGCACGGCCCCACAGCTGGGGCAATGCACGATGGGGATGGGCACCCCCCAGTAGCGCTGGCGCGAAATCAACCAATCGCGCAGGCGAAATTGCACCCGCGCTCTACCATAACCTCGGGCTTCGGCAAATTCGATAATGGCCGCCTTAGCCTCAGCTGAGGCCATACCGTCGAACTGCCCGGAATTAAACAAAGTGCCCGGGCCGGTGTAGGCGGTCTCTTCTTGGGCAGTGTCGGCCGAGTCATCGAAGTCTTCTGGCAAGATGACGTAATGCACGGCCAAGTCGTACTGCTGTGCGAACTTGAAGTCGCGCTCGTCGTGGGCCGGCACGCCCATCACTGCCCCCGTGCCGTACTCATACAAAACATAGTCAGCAATCCAAATCGGCACCGCCATGCCCGTAAAGGGATTGATGACTTTGCCACCGGTTGGCACGCCGCGCTTGGGCTTATCTTCGGCGGTGCGATCTTGCTCGCTGGCTTGGGCAACCTCAGCTACGAAGGCCTCGACGGCTGCTTGCCGATCGGGGGTCGTCACGGCTGCCACGAGGGGGTGCTCCGGGGCCAAAACCAAGTAGCTTACGCCAAATACCGTGTCGGGGCGGGTGGTAAAGACGGCCACCTTTTCGTCGAGACCGACGATGGGAAACTCCAGATAGGCCCCAACGGACTTACCAATCCAATTGGCCTGCATGGTTTTGACGCGCTCGGGCCAGCCTGTCAGCTTGTCGAGGTCGGCCAAGAGTTCGTCGGCATAATCAACAATCTTGAGGAACCACTGCCGCAGAAGCTTGCGCTCGACAATCGCACCGCTGCGCCAAGAGCGACCTTCGCTATCGACTTGTTCGTTGGCAAGCACGGTTTGGTCGATCGGATCCCAGTTGACGGCAGCTTCTTTTTGGTAGGCGAGGCCAGCGCTGAAAAACTGTAAAAACAGCCACTGGGTCCATCGGTAGTAGTCTGGCGAGCAGGTGGCAACTTCGCGCTCCCAATCAATTGAAAGTCCCAGCACCTGGAGCTGGCCGCGCATCTGCTCTATATTTTGGTAGGTCCACTCGGCTGGATGAATGCCGCGATCGATCGCGGCATTTTCAGCAGGCAGTCCGAAGGCATCCCACCCCATCGGGTGCAGCACCCGGTAGCCTTGCATGCGCTTGTGGCGAGCGATGGCATCGGTGATGGTGTAGTTGCGAACGTGCCCCATGTGCAGCTTGCCAGAAGGGTAAGGAAACATGGAGAGGGCGTAGTACTTGGGTTTGCCGCCCTCTTCGGTGCGGTACAGATTGCTCTCGGACCAGTGCTGCTGCCACTTTGCTTCGATGCTGGCGGGGTTGTACCGAGATTCCACGACGACTCCTTATCCCTTAAAAACTGCGGCCGAAATTGGGGAAATTGTTTCTCAATATTCTAATGCCGGGGTCGCAAGCAACCCGCGCGCGGCTAGCGTACTGGAGCGTCTTCTGTTTACCCAGGAGCCAAGTCGCATTCTCATTTTTTACGTGCCGGGCAAAAGGCCCGCAAAATCGAGTTTCCTTGCCAGGGCGATCGCTCAAAAGTTACACTCTGTAAAACGATCTTTGAGATACGCTAATCTACCAACCCAGTCATGGTAGCCTAGCTACTAGTCCGGCGACGGCTCTGGGAAGGCGCGAGGATCGGTATAAATTGGGATATACAACCGTTGCAGGTTGCCTGCTGGCAATAATTCAATCTAGGAGGAGCGTAGTCGATGGGACTACCTTGGTATCGAGTCCACACCGTCGTGATTAACGACCCGGGCCGCCTGATCGCCGTGCACTTGATGCACACGGCCCTTGTTGCAGGTTGGGCCGGGTCGATGGCCCTATTCGAGCTGGCCACGTTCGACCCGAGCGACCCTGTTTTCAACCCCATGTGGCGTCAGGGCATGTTCGTCCTGCCCTTCATGGCGCGCCTGGGTGTCACCGATTCTTGGCAGGGCTGGTCCGTCACGGGCGAGTCTGCCATCAATACGGGGTTTTGGTCTTTCGAGGGCGTTGCGATCGCCCACATCGTTTTGTCTGGCTTGCTGTTCTTGGCAGC
>CAYTBI010000019.1:0-68731 GCA_964435975.1 uncultured bacterium | reverse complement strand
CAGAGCACCTCGTAACTTGTAGGCCAGAGTCTACCCGAGTTCTGGCTCGCTTTGTAGTGCCCGAGCATGAATATGAGACTCTCGCCAGCGGTTGTGTGGCTCGGGCTTCGTGGCAGCCGGCTTGGCCGGGGATTAAAGAAACGAGAACCTCCTCGCCAGCACTCGGCTGAGGCGACTGCTGCAACCATCGTCAGCGTCGCCTCAAAGCTGGGTGCTGGCTCGGAATTCACCAACGCGGTACCGTAGAGCGGTCGCCTGTAGGGGTCGCTGAGGTGTTTTTCGCGCTCTCCAAAGTCTTGCCATTGTTTATTTATCCCCTCGGCTTTGCTTGCCTGGCCTTGGGTATCGGGCTCATTCTGGCCTGGCGTCGCTCGCGTTGGACGCCGCTACCAGTTGGGCTGGCGCTGGTGGTTTTGCTGCTGGCTAGTAACGGTGTCGTTAGCGACCGGTTGATGCGATCGCTGGAGTGGCAGTATTTGCCCCTCGATCCGGTGCCAGAGGCCGAAGCTATCGTACTGTTGGGAGGTGCGACCAAGCGGGCAGACCCGCCCCGGCCGGGGGTCGATCTTGGCGAGGAAGGCGATCGCGTCCTCTATGCAGCCGAACTTTACAAAGCCGGCAAGGCGCCCCTGTTGCTCGTTTCTGGCGGCAGTTGGGACAATCTGCCACCGGCTGAGGCAACGGATATGGCTGCTGTTTTAATCGGGCGCTTGGGCGTTCCCCGCAGCGCGCTGGTGCTCGAAGCGAGGTCGCTCAACACCTACGAAAACGCCCTCTACACCAAGACCATTCTCGAGCGCCTGGGCATCAAGAAAGTCTTGCTGGTAACCTCAGCGGTCCACATGCCGCGCTCGATGTTAATTTTCCGCAAGCAAGGCATCGATGCGATCGCCGCACCGACTGACTATCAGATTGCGATCTCGCAAAATACTGCCGCCCGGCCGCCGCGCGCGCGCTTGCTCGGCTTCACCAACAACCTACTCCCCGACGCAGGCAACATGGCACGCACGACCCGAGCCTTGAAAGAATATGTCGGGCTGGTTGTCTATCGCTTGCGGGGTTGGCTCTAGCTTTTGTGTGGGGCAGGCCATGTTAAAATCTATGTCAATTGTTTTCGAATACCCAACTTAAGAAAGCCATGGAAGTTGCACTCCTACTCGCGAAGCTCCCCGAAGCCTATGCTGCCTACGCTCCCATCGTGGACGTACTGCCCATCATTCCCGTCTTTTTCTTGGCACTCGCGTTCGTGTGGCAAGCGGCTGTCGGCTTCAGATAAGTCTTTCTAGCAAGACAGTAGAGATCGATAAATCAGTTACGACAAAGGCGCGCTGCCGACGAGGGGCGCGCCTTCATGATGAAGTGACATCGTCAGAGTCAGCCTGGCCCTAGTAGATATCTCACTTCCAGCACGCCCGGGCTCTGGAGCGCGGATCCGTGTAATTTTTGGGCTGCGACTGAAGCTCGAGCTTGCGAGCCCCGCCATCCCAGCTCAAAGCGGTGCGAACGAGCGCCCAGACTACAGAAAAAACCCGCAAGCAGCACCAGTTGTAGGCCGCGAATCGCCAAGCATCGGCTCCGGCGCCAGGCTAGCTCTCTGAAAAAGTCTTTCCGCTGGAGTTGACCTTATCCAAAACAATCCGAACGGCTTCTACGATGACCTCAGGTTGGTCTACCCAGACGAAATGACCGCTTCTATCGGCCTGGATTTGCAGGCATTCTGTAGATAATTTGAGAATCTCACCGTGCATTGTCTTCCGCAGCCGGTCGGCCGCCCGCACCGGCACGATAAGACTCCACAACGAAGGTCTAGAAAAAGAGCTGGCAGTAACCAGAGCTGTTGGCAGCCCATCAAAATTATTGGCAACCTGAAGCTGCCGTCCGCTTGCATCCAAGTCAAGCATTTCTCCAAGCATCGTTAGCCAGTGTTTGGGACGGTAAAATGAGCGCTTGACCGAATTAAGGGCACCAGCACGAAACTGGCGCAATTCTGGCTTAAGCAGCTCGAACATTCCGATTCCTCCGAGCAGCCGGATTATGCCAAGAGCCGACCCTAGCGCTGACATTACAAAGCCAGACATGAAGAAAAGCTTCAAAGCCTGTAGTTGCACTGGCATCTCGAGCATGGCAGCCTCGTGGAGCCCGTCGGTGAGGACCATACCCACTACTTTTTCAGGAAAGCGGTGGGCGTACAGCCGCATATTATAGCTACCGAAAGAATCTCCCACCAAAAGGTATGGTGGGTCGATTCCTGCTCTACTTAGAAGGCTATCTAGTTCTGATACGATTTGCTCGCTGGTGCGCCGCCTAGGGCCACGATCGCTCCAACCATATCCGGCGCGATCGTAAATACAGACTCGTGTTAGCTTGGCAAGCGCTTCGACGAGCAAATAACCTTCGACCCCTCCCAAGCTGCAATCCAAAACTACAGTCGGGCTGCCTTCTCCTAAAGCGCAGAGATGCAATTTACGGCCACCAACGTCAATGAATTGGCCTGGCGGCTGACCTCGATCTTCGTTCCAACTGGCAATGGCTTGGTATGCAGCTGTAGCAACCAGTGCGAGAAACTCAATAGGAATCACGTTTTTAAAATCCCCCAAGCGACTCTTTTAAGGCAATAAGTAGATAGCCTCTGTGAGGCTATGGGCGCCCGGGAAAACAGCTCCCTGGCGGGGCCAGGCACATTTCAGTAGCTGCCGCAGTTTGTGCCTGACGGCCATACCACCGATCTCTTGTGAGAGTTCTTCGGAGCAATCTTAGATGATAAGGTTGCAATTCGTTAACCAGTTTTCTAAATCGAAAAGAAAAGATCGATACTTAAAAAGTAGAAATAAAGACAAAGCCGGGTTCCATCGCTGACACGATTGATGTCAGGGAAACAGAAGGCACACGACTGCTTGCGCGCGCAGAGGTCTTTACGCATCTCCCTCATATCGGAGTGCTTTGATGAGGCAACTCTCAAGAAACACTCCCGAAAAGTTACTGCCGGAGGCATGCTCGTAATGGACATTCAAGAGTTTTTGCACGAATACAACCAGGGCTACCGAGACTATTCTGAAATGGCACTCCACGGTATCAATCTCAGCGGTCTCAAACTCAGCGGCATTGATTTTGGCGGCACAGATCTCAGCGGCGCGCTGCTTTGTAATACCGATCTCAGTCGTGCCAACTTAAGCCATGCCAATTTAACGAACGCAGACTTATCTGGTGCCGACCTGAGCGGGGCAAATCTCAGCCATGCCAATGGCATTGCAGCAGAAGTCCGTCGCGCGAGTTTGGTGGGGGCAAACCTAACTCACGCAGACTTCCGAGCGGCCAACCTGGAAGGCTCCGACCTTTCAGGAGCCACCCTAACGGGCATCGCTCTGAGCGGCGCAAACTTTCGGCAGGTTAGCCTCGAGGGGGCCTGCCTCGAAGAAACCGACCTCGCAGGCGTTGACTGCCAAGGGACGAACTTCGACAATCTGAAGTCCTGTCATTTACAGTCGAGCACGGGTGTCTCGCACCGCTGGACATCCTGGGGGGGAGCGAGCTAACTGCAAATGTCCGCACGAGCCGATCGCCAGCAACGTGTGAAGTGCCGATGGCGAAGGAAGGTGATGTAATGCAACGCCAAGATGACAAACGAGGGTCCGTCCGCTACCGGTACTATACTCGGGTTTCGGGCGGCCGCATCGCTTCTCCCCACGCGTGGGGCCGAAAAGAGGTGTGGATCGGCGACCGCGGTAGGGTGACCTATGGGTTTTACAACAACCCTGGGTTCTGCAACAACCCACTGGGAATTGCGTCTGCTAGCGACCCGACCCTAGAGACAACGCTTGAGGCAACCGCTGCAATACTTTGGAGATGGCCGCAGGCGGCGGGGGCCTCTGAGTTGCTCTGGTACGACCTCTGGCGCGATGGCGTCCCGCCGGCACGCTCCGTGACTGCCGACGATATCGATGTCATTGATGTTGAGTTGGAGGAGACCGCCGAGCGAGCGATCCGGTCGATTCCGGAGCAGCCTATCCTCAAGCAAATTGGTCGCCGCCTCCGTAGCTTCTCCAGTCGGGTCCGAGCTGCCCTGAGGGCTGCTTGGCAAGAACTCTCGCGGGTGACATGAAGCCATGAGTGGCAAGTTTGCTAATCGCTCGGTTGCCGGCCGGGTATTGGGGCAAAAACTCATGGCCTTCGCAGGCGATCGCAATGCCATCGTCTTAGGGATCCCCAGAGGGGGCGTTCCCGTTGCCTATGAGGTCGCTCGCCTGCTGGAGCTACCCCTAGATATTTGTCTGGCGCGCAAGCTCGGCGTTCCCGGGCATGAAGAGCTAGCCGTGGGAGCCATTGCTGGCGGCGGGGTCCGCATTCTCAATCGCGATATTCTCAAGCGCTCAAAAATCTCCGATGCCCTTCTCGAAAGCATTACCGCGCGCGAGCAACGCGAGCTGCGCCGTCGCGAGCGCGTTTATCGCGGCGATCGCCCGCCACTCGATCTGCGCGGGCGCACGGCAATCTTGGTCGATGATGGCATTGCCACGGGTGCCTCCCTGCTTGCAGCCGCCACGGCCCTACAGCACCAAGGCGCGGCCCGAATTATCGCAGCGGCACCGGTTGCTGCTAGTTCGGCGCGCTCGCAACTCCAAGGCAACGTCAGCGATCTCACCTGCGCGATCGAGCCCGAGCTACTCTACGCCATTGGCGCCTGGTATGAAGACTTCTCCCAAGTTAGCGATGCCGAAGTCTGCGACTGCCTGGCAGCCGCACGGCCCGAGTCTGTAGCAGCCCGAAGGCGGTGGAGCGACTAGACCATTCGGCACGCAGCTCGAGAGATATCGCGTCGCAATCGCCTGTAGGCATTGCTATGGTGTGAGAAGGACTTCAAGCGTAGCAGCAATGAATTACTTGATTGCGGTCCTGCCCGATCGCATCCAGGCTGAAGCCGCGGCAGTGGCCCTAGAGAAAAAAGACATCCCCACCGAGCAGATCGTCATTCTCGGGCGCGGCTACAAAACGGCCGACGAATTCGGCTTTATCGATCCCAACAAGGCTGCCAGGCGTCAAGTGCTCTTGATGGGGGGTTGGTTGGTGCCGTTCGGTTTTGTGGCTGGCGTCGGGTTTAACGTGGCCACGGGCTACAACGTGTTTCCCTGGGCCGGAGATATCGGCAATCACCTTCTTGGGGGCTTGTTCGGGGCCATCGGCGGTGCGATGGGGGCCTTTTTTGTGGGTGGCGGGACGGGCATCGCCTTCGGCAGTGGCGACGCCTTAATCTACCGCAATCGCCTCAATGCCGGGGGCTACCTAGTCGTCTTGAAAGGTGGCACGACTTTCCAGGAGGCCCAAGCCAAGAATATTTTGACCGACTTCAAGCCCGAGATCCTCCAAGGATACGTCGAGCAAGTCTGAGGCCCGCAGATGCTACCGAGAGACCAACTGCTCCAGGGCGTGGAAAATCGCGAGGAGGTCGCGCGAGTTATCGACTTAGCCGATCGCGCTATTGCCACTTGGGAGCCTGCCGTCACGGATTTCCTCTCGCCGCCGGTCTTGGCGGAGGTCCGCGACAAGTTTGCCCGCTTGGCCGAAGTCCATCTCGTCGGCTCGGGAGGCTATCCCCAAGCCGAGCGGCAGCGCTTGGCCGTTGCTCGCGTGGAAATTCCCCTCGAACCCGAGACCGTCGAGCTGGCCGCTCTAGAAATTGCCGGTAATTTTCTTTTCGATACCGCCACCCACCGGGATTTTCTGGGGGCCATGCTCGGCACGGGCATCGTCCGCGAAAAAGTCGGCGACATCATCGTGCTGGGGGAGCGCGGCGCTCAGGCGGTGGTGGTGCCAGAGCTAGCAGCCTTTTTGGAGACGAGCCTGGTGCAGGTGCGCTCGGTGCCCGTAAAAACTCGCGCGATCGCCTTTGCAGAACTGAGAATTCGCCCGCCAAAAACCAAAGCAATGACCACCGTCGAGGCCTCGTTGCGCCTCGATGCGATCGCCTCGGCTGGGTTTGGCATGTCGCGCAGCAAAATGTCGGCCGCCATCGGGGCTGGCGACGTGCGGGTCAACTGGAAGGCCGTAGCCCAGCCCAGCTACACGCTTAGCCCTGGGGATCTCATCTCGATGCAGGGAAAGGGTCGCCTGCAGGTCGGAGAAATTTCCGTCACCAAAAAGGAGCGCTACCGCGTGGAGCTAACGCGCTACCAGTAAGCCCGATTGGCAAACTTTTGATGGGCAAATTGCCCTAGCGCTGCTGCAAAAATAGCTGCGTGAAATAGTAGCTGCCGTCTCTGGCCCGCGCGACACCGACGCCAGTCACATTAAAGTCACCAACAATATTGCGCTGGTGGCCGGGGCTCTCCAACCAGCCCCGCACGGCCACGGCTACCGGCTCGGCCGAGCCTCGATTGAAGGCAAGATTTTCCGCTACGCTCCGGTAGGGCAGCGACCGCCGTAGGGTTGCCGCTCGCTGCTCGAAGCCGTCGTGGGAAAATTGCACTCGCCCGGCTGCCATAGCCTCGCTGTGCTCCCGCGCGACAGCATCCATACGCGCATTTGCAGCCAGCGGCGGCAGACCTTGGCTGGCACGATAGTCATTAACTTGTGCTCGCACTGCCGCCTCGAGGGAGCGCAAGGATGCAGAATTCAAGGATAAATCTCCTGGCGTCCGTGGTGCGGCGCCGCCGCCAAAAAATGGCCGCAGGTTGTAAACCCGCCCCTGGCTGCGAGCAACTCCCGAACCAGTCGCCTCCCGTGGGATAGCGGGAAGCCCCACCAAGGTTACCGTCAGAGCAGCGATTGTCACCCATCTCTGCATTTGCACCTCATCCTCCAATTATTGACAGCTTATTGATGGCTGTTGATGCCTATAAGAGCTGGGGTATTTCTTATCCCGTTACCAATCCGCTACCGAGTAATTCTTTTACAGCTAGAGGGCTTCTAACCTCTCGCAATGCTCTTGCTGCATCGAGTCGCTTGTCTCCGTCTTCACCGTTAAGAACTCCGATTAGTCTTTCGATGGTTTGGGCTCTCTCGATTGCCATGACAAGCCCTTTTGTTCCTCTCTCGCTGCGTCTAAAGATTCTCACGGCCGGACCTCCTGCCAACTGCTGGTTCTGCTCAAAAGCTTTCGACACTTCTGAATTTACAGCTTGCATTCGGGCCTGGAAAGGGAGTTTTTAATATCGTGTCTTACAGTTATCAGCAAAGCTCGGCCGCCACGGGATTGCCGGCCTTCGACCGGGACATTTATGGGTCTTCTCAACCCTTCATGTCGGCGATTGCCTGCTTGGCCAAACCGGCAATGGCTCGGTCGGTTGCTTTCGGTAATTGATAGTATTTCCCGCCCGCTTGTTTGGCCAATTCTTTGCCGAAGCCGGTAGAAACAAACTTTTTCTCGGTGTCAATTGCCAAGAAATTCAAGCCAAACGCCCGCATCTGAGCGGCAATAGCGAGTAATTCGGCTTTGATATCGGGCTTTTCGCCCTCGGGCAGGGGTTCGCCCAACGATCGCGCCAGCGGAATGTTGCCCCGACCGTCGGTGATAGCCACGATCGTGACCTGGCCCACATCGCCGGATTTGCGGGCGTTGAGCCCCACGCGGATGGCCTGGGAGAGCCCGTGAGCCAGTGGCGAGCCGCCACCGCAGGGCATTTTTTCGAGGCGGCGGCGGGCCATGGCGATCGAGCGCGTCGGGGGCAACAACACTTCGGCGCGCTCGCCCCGGAAGGGGATCAGCGATACTTGGTCGCGGTTTTCGTAAGCTTCGGCGAGCAGGCGCAACACCGCACCTTTAGCCGACTGCATACGATTGAGGGCCATTGAGCCCGAAGCATCCACCAGAAAGATGGTTAGCGCTCCCGCCCGCCGAGCCAGGCGCTTGGCCCGCAGATCGCTGCGCTCGACGATGACTTTGCGGTCTGGGTAGCGCTGGCGGCGAGCCTTTTGGTAGGGGGCCGCCGCTCGCAAGGTGGCATCGACTGCGATGCGGCGCACCGGACCTCTCGGGAGCATGGGCTTGACGTAGCGCCCGCGATCTTCAGAGAAAACAATGCCCCGGTTGCCGGAGCTGCCGCGGTTTTGGGCCATCTGCGTGAAATACATCAGCTTCGGGTCGAGCACCACGCCTTCCGGGTCGAAGACGAACTCTTCTGGAATTCCCGGCGGCTCTTGCTCTGGTTCTTCGGAGCTGTCATCGTCGCGATCGTCTTCGTTATTGTCGTCGCGATCGAGGTTATCTTCTGGCTCGTCCGGCTCGTCGGGTTGCTGGGGTGGCGGTGGGGGCGGCTCTTGCTCGTCAGGCGGAGTTTGCACCACTGTTGCCCTCGGAATGATAACCAGCTCCACCGCTTTGCGGAGGTCTTCGGCGTTGACGCGATCGCGCCCCTCGAGAGCGGCGGCTGCCTTAGCAACTCGCACGGCGTATAGCTCGGCACGGTGACCTTGGACGCCGCCGCGGAGGGCTTCTTCGACTAAATACTCGATCTGCTCCGAGTCAATTGCGACGGTCTTGAGCCACTCGCGCGCGAGCAAAATTTGGGTGCGCAGGCTTTCTAGGTCTTCGTCGTACTGGGCAATGAATTCTCGGGGTGAGGCGGCATATTGGATAACTTGCTCGACAGCCTGCACCCGTTCGTCAAGACCCAACACGCCATCGGCTGAGAGGGTGATGGCAATGCGATCGAGGAGGTGCTCTCGGAGGTCTTGTTCTTCGGGGTTGTAGGTGGCAACGAGCAGTGGCTGGCAAGGATGTTGGAAGCTCAGGCCCTCGCGCTCGACGCGGTTGCGCCCGTCAGAAAGTACCGCCAGCAATTGATTGGCAATTTGAGCGTCGAAGAGGTTAATGTCGTCGACATAGAGCACCCCCCGATGGGCTCGGGCGAGCAAGCCGGGTTGAAATATGGGCTCGCCTTGCTTGACCGATTGCTCCACATCAACCGCACCCAAGAGGCGATCTTCGGTCACCCCGAGGGGCACTTGCACAAAGGGGGCAGGAATCACCTGGGTGGGAACCCCTGCATTGCCCACACAATTGCCGAAGCGCGCCCAGGTGTCATCATCCCAGGTTTCTGGGGCTTCGGGCTCGCAATTGGCCACAGAATCTGCAACGACTTCGATGGGGGGCAACAGGGCATGGAGCGCTCGTGCCATCACGGACTTTGCCGTACCGCGCCGACCGGCGATCGCGACGCCTCCTAGTCCCGGATCGACTGCCGCCAGCAGCAGTGCTAACTTGATGGCATCCTGGCCGACGATGGCAACGAGAGGAAATGTCAAACTGGCGGCAGCAGGCATAGCGAATTGTAGGGGTTTTCTACCAGGCAAGTATTGTAGCGGTGTTTGCTTGGGGTGGCGTTCTCCGCACGAGCCTGCCCGACCCGCGCATCCCAGTTAAAATCGGGGACGCCAACTGTAACCCTGAGGAGCAAACTGTTGGACCGATCGCCCGAAGGAATTCTCGCTATATTCGACCGCTGCGCTGGTGTCTTCGCGTTCCCCATGTTGGACAACGGCTACGTTTACCTGGCAGCAACGCGGCTGGTTGCCTACTGCTCGGCGGCAGATTGGGGCCTGACAATCGAAGTGTTCGGCTTCTCGCCCCACGCGGGCTTCCCCGACACCTGTATCCACACCTTCGGCAGCAGCGTCATCAACCGGCGGCCAGCCCGTGAGTTTGTCACCCCAGAAGCCTACGCTAACTACCTGCGCCAGAATCCTCACAACGGCGAGCGCTCCGTTTACCCAATTGAGGCCGGAGACTGGCAAGATCCCGATGACACCGAGTTCGTCAACAAGGGCGATCGCCGCCTCTTGCTGCGCGGCAAGTCCATCCCCGTCCCGACCCTGGCCGACTGTCGCCGCCTCGGCATCGAACCCCAAAGCTCGCCGCAACTGCAAGTATTCGAATGCTGCCGCGCGATCGCCGCGACCCACCGAGAATTTGTCTTGGCAACCCCAGAAGAGCGGTCTCTGATGCTGCCTGCCGGGATGCAACCCATTTTGCAGCTCGACGCGTGGCATCATCCCGACCTCGCCCGGGGAGATTGCCCCAGCAAGAGCGAAACATTTCAGCAACTCGCTCGGGTGCTTGCTACCGGAATTGCCGGCTTCTACCGGCCGACTCTGGCTCCCAATACTCATTGGACGCACTGGCCTGCTGGCGGCTGCCTGTGAAGCCAATTGCGATCGCTTCGGTTACCCTAGAGTGGCCTGATATTCCTTACTAAAAATAGGAGTGCCCCTGGTGAGTGCTGCTGCTTCGACTCTGACACCCAGATACGTTCTGCCGGTTGCTTTTCTGGCACTGGCGCTGCCTGTCGCACTTCTGCAGCGGTGGGCCGGGGTTGCCTGCGGCCTCTTCGGCATTTTCCTGTGGGTGCAGGCGGCAACCTTGCGCTTGCAGTTCGGTGCCAGCGCGCTGGATGTGTTGCGCGGCAATCGAGTTATCCGCCACTTCCCCTACGAAGACTGGCTTAATTGGGAAATCTTTTGGTCGCGATCGCCTATCTTGTTCTACTTTCGGGAGGTAGAGAGCATTCACTTTCTTCCCGTACTTTTCGATCCGGCCGAGCTACGAGCCGCGCTGGTGCGGCACGGGTGCCCGCAAACGAGCCCGACGGCGGCTGAATTTCCCGAGCAGTAAAACTGAGACTCCCGGCAATGTCCTTCGATAACGAGCTAAATTTGCCCCCGCGCTCCGGTCGCTCTGAGAGAGATCGTCCCGAGAGCGAAGCCCTAGAGCGCGACATCGAAACGCTCCGGGCTCGCAAAGCGCGTTTGCTCGAAGAGCAAGAGCAAATTCGCACTTCCCTCTCGCAGCTCGTGCAAGAGGGCGTGCGGGAGCTAGAGAAGCGCCAACAGGAATTGCGGGTTTCAATCGAGCAGCTCGAGCGCCGTCGCGAGCGCATGCGCGAGGAAATGCGAACCACCTTTGCAGGCGTCTCTCAAGACCTAGCCGTGCGCGTGCAGGGCTTCAAAGACTACCTGGTTGGCAGCTTGCAAGACCTAGCCGCCGCCGCCGACCAGCTCGAGATGGGCGCGCCGAAGGCCCCTGCCACCGATATTTTGGGCTCCTCGCGGCCTGCCAGCCGGGGACGCGAGGAAGCGGTTGGCGCGCCAAACTTAAGCCAGCAAACCTTTGCCAAGCAGATGCAATTGGTGCGCGATCGCCTCGAGCAGTATCGCACCAGCCCGGACTACTACGGCCCGCCCTGGCAACTGCGCCGTACCTTCGAGCCCGTTCACGCCGAGCGACTGCAGCGCTGGTTCTTCGAGCTGGGCGGGCGAGGAGCCATTCGCACCCTGGGCAGCCGCCTCCAGAACATTTTGCTCGCCTCAGCGGCGATCGCAGTCGCCCGCGAAATCTACCGCGAGCGGTTGCGGGTGCTCATTTTGGCCAATACTCCCGAGCGCTTGGGCGAGTGGCGGCGCGGCCTCCAAGATTGCTTGGGCATCTCGCGCAGCGATTTTGGTCCCGAGCGCGGCATCGTTTTGTTTGAAGAATCCGAAGCAGCCGCCATCAAGGCCGACCGCCTCCAAAAACAAGATCGCACCCCCTTCGTGATCGCTGACGAAACCTCTGACAAGGTAGATATCGCCCTCCTACAGTTCCCCTTGTGGATGGCCTTTGCCCCCGATCCGCGATCGCTGGCTGCTTCAGCCGACGACGATTTCTTCTAGAGCCTACTTTTTTGTTGCTGGCGGGAGTCCCAGATAGGCTTCGCGGGCGGCGGTTTGCTCGGCCAGCTTTTTCGAGCGTCCTTTCCCGGTGCCCAAGCAGCGATCGCCCAGCCAAACCTCGGCTGTAAAGCGCTCGGGATCGTTGTAGAAGCTCTCGGCTGCTTCTGCGATGTGGTAAGTTGGCAAGCATTTGTGCTCGGCTTGAGTCCATTCCTGGAGGGCATCTTTGTAGTTGAGCCGCGCGGGGTCGCGGCGAACGATCTCAGCTTGGGCCTGCAAGAGCGAATCGAGCCAGGGTCTGACTAAAATGGCAGTCCCCGTACTGAGATAGAGTGCCCCCAGAATTGCTTCAAAGGCATCGGCCAGGCGCGATTGTTCGCCAGCCGCGTTGGTTGCTGCTGCTGCCGAGACGACCAGATAGCGGTCGAGGCCCAGGTTCGCGCCGAGTTGGGCGAGCACGCGATCGCTCGTGACAATCGAGCGCAGCGCGGCGTGCTCGCCGACTGGAGCCTGGGGGTAGGTTTCTAGCAAGACCTCGGCCGCCACCAGCCGCAGGACGGCATCACCAACGAACTCTAGATGCTCGTAGTTATTGTCGGCCGAGGCGCTCGGATGGATAAGGGCCCGATCGAATAGCGGCCAGTCGATCGCCTCGAGGTCGGCTGTGGCGAGGCCCAGCTTGCTCGCGAGGCGCTTCAGCTCTTGCAAGCGGCGCCCATTGGCCCCAGTATTGTCGGCACTATCGTTCATAGCAACGGGCACGCAGGAGAAAAAAATCGAGAGTCGGACGTAAGCCGGGTTCTGTTCGCAGTAGCTCGTGCTACTGGGGCAGTTATCTATCTAGGGTTGCTGTTACCAGCAACCTCAAGCGGCACACATCAAATGCGGAGCGGGAAAAAGACCAACCCTTGCTCCTCCGGCCTTGCTCCCAACCGGGGTTTACCGAGCCAGCACCTCTCGATGCTGCTGGTGCGCTCTTACCGCACCCTTGCACCCTTACCTGTATGCCTAGTGGCACCATCGGCGGTATGTTTCTGTGGCACTCTCCTCACGGTCGCCCGCACTGGGAATTACCCAGC
The DNA here is from genome assembly GCA_964435975.1 of uncultured bacterium. Lineage (GTDB taxonomy): Bacteria > Cyanobacteriota > Cyanobacteriia > Cyanobacteriales > Rubidibacteraceae > CAYTBI01. The sequence continues at coordinate 56,012 of CAYTBI010000019.1, read as the reverse complement.
AAGTTTGGTCTTTCGGGAGCCCGGACTTTCCTCACGAAAGCACGACCCTGCGGTCGCGGACTTTCCTGCAACCACCTCACCGACTCTCCCCATCAGTATAAAATCTTCACTTCCCCATCTCAGCAGCGGGAGGCAGCGATCGCTTGACAAACCAGTAGGAACTTCCCTGAATCCACCCAGGCTTGCTGCCGAAATCATGCTGTCAGCGATCGCGATCGCAAATTCTAGTATTGCTTGTCGCCTCCAGGTTTGATACAACTTACTCAAGAACCAACTCACCTAGTGTTCGTCTGGAAAATTTCGTTGCATCCCTTGCCAGCAGAGAGATTGATACTCCTGCAGTTGTTTGGGTTTAGTTGGAAGCAAGCAGGTAGGCCAATTCCGTGGTAATACCCTTATGACTTGAGTTTGGTGCGTGCTAAAAATAAGATTGGCAATCGATCTTTCTATAGAAAATTTGCGCGGCTGGATTGCTTGAGGGCAATTTCAAGCCCCAGCTACGTTGCCTTCAAGCAATCCAGGTACTCTTCTTCTCTCTCCCGGTGAACCCAATGTTTCGTCGCATCAACAAACAGTTAATCGGCTCTGTGTTGCGATCGCTGCGCGATCTTCCCAAGCAAGCGGCACGGGCGTTCGTGCGCTGGCTGTTTGACTCCGGTCAGCGCGGGCGCCAGCCACTGGGCTTCGTTTTGCCGACAGCAGCCCTGCTGGTTGTCATCATTGGTATTTTTTCTGGCGCGCTGCTCTTCCAGTCTTTTGAGCGCACGGCAGAGGTTGTTGGCGTTCGCGAGAAGGCTCGCATCGACAGCATTGCCTTGCCAGCGGTGGATCGCGCCCGGGCGAAGCTAGAAGCCCTATTCCGAGATCCACGCCTCCCCAATGGCATTCCTTCCGAGCGCTTCTTGTTCGCCATGCTGGAGAATACGGATGAAGAAGATCCGGCCAACTTTGTTGATATTGATGTTGACGGTGATGGTGATGGCGATGATGTTCTGGTCTTGGAGGATGCTAACGGCAACGATCCGTTCACATTGCCGGATGAGACTCGTGTCAATCTCGATGGTGATGACACGCCTCCCGATAATGTTTGGGTTTTCCAGAGCGACCTCGACAACGATGGCAACAATGAAACAATTGTCTACAGCATCAACCTTCTCAGCCAGAACCTAGATGGTTCCGTCAGTCTGGCTTCAGACTCTTTGGTTGGCGAGAGAGTTGCTAACTTCGTCACGCGCACGGGCCCAGCAAATGCTGCCGGTTTTGCGGCAGCTGGGGCAGCAGCGGCTAATTGCCCCGTGCCCACCTTGGCTCCTGCCCAGGGCTGGGTGCCCCTTGGGACGGGGCGGTTCCGCAAGAACTTTCAGGTCAATGTCTTAGTGGAGAATGGTAGCCTCACTAACCCGACAGTCAGTGCATTTGAATTTCAGCAAGACCGCGAGGTCACCCAAGGTAATGCCTTTGGTGTTTGGTTCCGCTACGACCTACTAATTCACCCCGGCCCACAATTCAACCTCAATGGTGCGGTACACACGGATGGCAACTTGGTGACCTGGAACGATGACGTACGCTTCTACCTGGTGAGCGCGCCCAATTCCTGCATCTACACCAGCGAAGCAAACGTCATCACCTTGGCGGAGACCAACGGTCTGAACGCTGCCGGCCAGGAAGTGCCTACTTTCCAAGGGCAGTTCATCACCCTGAATAGCGGCAGCCCGGGCGAGCGTCTCGACGTTTTCCCTCAAGATGGTGGCGCTCCCACCGGGGAGACCGAGAATATTGCCCTGACCGAAGATACTGACTCGGTCAATGTCGAAATTGCGGCCAACAATATCGATATGACGGCCTTCAACTTTTTGCTCGATCCGGTTCGCCTGTACACGCGCAACCAGCTGGTGTCGCGGGGTAACAATCCTGAAACCGAAGAGCTTCTGACCCCTCTCGAGGGTGGCGAACCCATTCGAGCTTACGATACTAGCGTCCGCGATCCCAACTTTGACGACAGCGGTGCCGTGTCCTCTCGAATCACCAACGACGTCGAGATCCGTCCCTTCGTGGACGACACGTACCGTGCTGACGATCGCTGGGGTCCACAGCCGACCTACGGCCGGAACGGCAACATCCAGGTTCCAGATGGGGAAGGCGGTGCGTTAATTACGGTTGACAACGTGCCTGGCGATGCTGATATTGGCGAGCTTCTAATTATTGACGCGCCCGTCGGCGACCCGGAAGAGGTCGGCCTCGATGGCTATTGGGAGCGGCGCTCTTTTTCTCAGGGCGCGCGCCTCATTGTCGGCCAGCGTTTGGAGCTAGGAAACAGATTTGGTTGGCTCTTCGATGGTGACGGGGACGGAGACTTTGATAACCAAGTAGGTGGTGTTAGCAACATCGCCTCTGGCTCCGCGCCCGATCGCAACTATGGTGACGATCCTCTCAATCCTCCTCAAAGCACCTTTACGCCGCCAAGCGATGATGGGATGGACATGCGCCCCAATGAGTATCGCCAGCAGCGGACCCTACGGGATAACCTGGCAGCGGCCCAAGCAGCCGTCTTCTATCACCTCAGCTACGACACCGACGGCTCGGGTGGTCCCGATCGCGACTTTCCGGTTGCCTGTCTGGCAATGACCGCTCACCCCGGCACTCTAACCACCGTCAATAACAGTACGACTTTCAACACCATCACTCCTGGCGGAGCTGGAGCGGGTAATACCTACATTGACGTTGACTTTCTCGCGGGCGTGGGGACCAATGGTTGGGAGTTCGCGCCACCTGGGAATGTCACCAACCAGGCTGCTCTGGCCAATTTGGTAGAAAACGCCAACAATCCCCTGCGGATTGCCCTAGATAACCTGGCGTCCTTCTCCGGCGATCCACTCGGTGCCTTTCCGCCAACGCAGGACGCGGCTGGCCCAAATGCACTGGTACATCCCTACCCAGAAGGGACGATTTGGGGTAATTTCTCCAACTTGCGGCGCGCGTTGGGTGTCATAGACAATACGACTGGCCTTCAAGATCTCAGCATCGCCGACCAGTCGACGATTCACACGGCATCTTGTCTGCTAGGCATGTTGGCATACGGCCTCGACGAAAAGGAGCAATCTTTCGATAACATCCTCAACCTAGATGGCAACAATAGCACCATCAGCGCCGACATTCAGACCCTTGCAACCGGGCTCCGCAACCTGGTGAATAATGGCTGTGGCTCTGGCTTGCTATTCGACCCAGCGCTTTATGGCGCTGCCCCCTGTGCTGCAGGGCGGTCCGTGTTCACCCCAGCTGATGCGGCAGTGTTTGTGGATACGGATACCACCAGCCCTTGCACTAATGGAGGAGTAGACGGCCCCGGCTTCACCCCGTTTTGTGATGAGCCTGACGTGATTAGGACGGCGATAACTACCCAGGGCATCTTGACCGTCCTTGGCAATGTGGGTGCTGCCATACCGGCCTCTCTCGACACGCCTGCAGAAATTGACGCGATCGCTACCTTGATTCAGGACGTTTCTCAAGTCGAGCGAGACCGAACGTTTGGATTCGAGCGTGGTGTTGAGTCTCTAGACTTGACCTTACTAAATGCTGCCGCTAACAGCGATGGTGCTACTGATATCGTCTTCAATAACGTGGCTGATGGCTTGTTTGCAGCGCCCAATGGCCTAAGTGGTGACTTCAATGTCAATCTCTACAGCGCCTGCGACCCAGACATCTTCGGACAAGCGCAAACCGCAGGCCCTATGGCTGGAAACCGGAATCGCAGCCGTGCTGGTCTGGCCGTGCTCTTCTGTCGGGGTGGTAGCACCAATCCGAGCTATCCCGCGCTCTACTACGTTTTCCCGAAGGCAGCCCACGCTCAGAACGGAGCGCTGGCACCAGCGGTAGTGACAGCTGGTGGCACAGAGGCGCTGCAGACCAGCGACCCTTATGCTACCGATCCGATCGTTCTTAGTGGGAATGCTGCCGTCACCTATCAAGTTGCGGGTGACGCCACCGCTGCTGGTGGCGACAACGACGGCTTCGAGGATCTCGGTGAGAGCAGCTTTGCGGCGCTTCGTCTGGAGCCCCGCACCCCTAGTAGCACTTGTGCCTCGGGTACGGGGTGGTGCCTGCCCTACCGAAATGCGTTTGTGGCGTCCCCCGTACCTCCAGGACCTCTGGGTCTTACCGGTGGGACGAGCGTCAGTGCGGATAACCAGATTATGTTCGATGGCGCATCCCTTTTCCCGGTATTCCTCGACAAGGGCATGATGAACGGCCGCCAGCTGATGGCCGTGCGCGTCACCAATATCGACCTCGATATTCTGCGGGATAACTACACCGGTGGCACCACCGAACCCACCAATTCATCACCTGGCAACGATGGCGAGAGCTGGCTGCCCAATTCGGGCCTCATCTACGCCTTCCGCGAAGATGCCATACGCGAGGATGCGATCGCTCGCCCCGCTGCAGAAATTTTTGAGAACTGCAGGGAAGAAAGCGACTTGGTGAGCGGCGGCCAAGACGACACAAATCTCTGCCGCATGGACCCGCGCGTACCGAGAGACCCGCCAATCGACAACGTTACCGGCATCAGCCCCAAGCCAGTGGATTACCTCGCCGATCCCGACCGCCGACCTCATGGTTTCCGGTTAGCCAACGGCACTCAGCTAGGTCGAGAAGAAACGGTAGCGGGTCTCTCCTTCATTAGCGACAATCCAGTCTACATACTAGGAAATTTCAACGACCACGGCATCGAAGAGTTTACCGACACGCTGAATACCAATGGCAGCGGCGACTACACCAATTTCTATGACCGGCCTACCCTGGCTCTCGACTTCGCTCGCGCCGATATCGACAGCCCTGACACCCTCGACCGGTGGCGTCCGACAGAAGTGCTCTCCGATGCCATCACTATCCTATCGGTTAGCTACTGCGATGGCACGATTGAAGCGGGCCTGCGGCAGACCAACGCTAATGCGATCGATGGCGAGACCTGCAACGACAACTCCTTCCGGAACACGAATATCCAAGGTCGGCCCAGCAACAATGCAACATTCCTTCTAGAGGACGGAACCCAAAGCGAAGCCAATACGAACAACGTGCCTTCTGCTGCCCCAATCGCGGTCGACCGCAACGGCGTCATGCGCTATGACCTCAATGACAGCGATGGTGATGGTACGGATGATGCGGTCTTTTCCCTAGTGAATTATGGCTCGCGCAACGATGACAACCTCAATAACAACGGAGACTACACCAACTTCACGCAGGGTCGTCCACTCAACAATGCCACTCCAACGCGCGTTTCCTCCGTCATTGTCAGCGGCCTCTCACCCACACGCATCAACGAAACCTATGGCGGCTTGCACAACTTCCCTCGATTCAACGAGATATGGGGTGACTCGGTGGCGCTGAATATTGACGGTTCGCTTATCCAACTCAACTTCAGCACTTACGACACAGCGAATCTCGACCAGCGCGACACCTTCGATATCGATAACGCCGACGGTGTTGTAGCGACCGATGGTGCTAACTTCCCGTTCTACGCTCCGCCCAATCGCCTCTGGGGTTACGATCCGGCCCTGCAGTACGTTCCGGCCGCACCGGTCGTCGAGCGCTTGCTCGTTACCGGCTCGCCCCGCAGCGAGGTCTTCCAGCGTGTGGATTTCTCCGACCCTTACATTCAGGCGCTGTGCCCGGCCTTCCCTGCTGGCACGGCCCCGCAAGCCTGCCCGTAAATGGCTGGCGGCTTGCTCCCACTGCCGATCCTGCGTGCTGGAGCCTCATTGTTGGCCTCGGCACGCACCTCCTCTTTACTAATAATTAAGATCGCACTGAAGTTGCCGTTCCCTCTATACTCTCCTTGGTTAAGAAGATGCCTAAGCCCCTTCCCCAGAAGTTATTGCAGCAGCGCCCAGCCGAACAGCGAGGCTTCACACTCATAGAGGTCATCGCTGCTATCTTAATGCTGGGTTTTGCCGTTGCGGCTACCGCCCCAACGCTCATTCTTTCGGTTGCAACCCGCATTCAAGCCCGCCGCCTCGCTCAGGCGAATGCTCTAGCACTGCGGGAGGTCGACCGGGTGCGGGGTTTGTTCTTGCGGACGCGAGGCGTTCCTGCAGATTTTGAGAACATGGGGCTACTACCGCCTCAGAGCGATGAGCCGACAGCCGGGCTTGGCAACACCGAGCCTCCCATGCAGATGAGCGACCTGGTCGCAGATCGTATTAACCTGAACGACGCACAGAGGGCATTGCTTGTTGATGTTGATGGAGATGGCAGTGATGACTATTTCATCCAGTCTTTTCGCAACGAGGGCGTGCGCCTGAATGCGGGCGGCAATGTCGGTCAGTTGGGATCTTTTTTGATGGTGGTGCGCGTTTATGGTGTTGCCGCCATCGGCAACCTTGGTAGTTTGCAAACCGCGCCGGTAAACGGCCGCCTGACTAATACCCTCGACCAGGGGCGACTCAGGCCCCTGGCAGTGGTCACTTCGGTCGTCACCCAGGCTGATGCCAGCCTCAATCTACAAAACCTGGGAGTAGCTATTTGCCAGCTCCAGACTGGCGGGACGCCCAATAATTGTCCGTAGCTTGCGGGTTTGGCAGCAGATTCCGAGAAGGTCACTAAAGCGTAGAGGGTATAGAAATCGATGAAATCTTACTGGGTCCGCCTCTTTCTTCGGTATGCTCGGCAATCTCACCTCAATCGGCCCGCAGGTGTCACGCTCCTAGAGCTGCTAGCCGCCATCATCATGTCGGCACTGGTCGTATCCGGCCTGCTAGCTGCCGTTGTTAATTTGGGCCAGTCCACTCGCGACGAGCGCATCCTTGCCCAAACTCAGAGCGAAATTGAGGCCGCCGCAACGTTTATCTCTGACGAACTCAGAGAAGCAGTCAACATTTACACTGCTGACGAACTCGCCACCATCCAGGTTGGTGGCACCGATCTGCCAGGCATCGAGTCGATTTTGGGAATTGCTGACAATTTAAACGACAATCTGGAGCCAATCTTGGTCTTCTGGAAGTCGGAGACCATTCCTTACGACGGCACCGGCCCGGACGTTCCCACCGCAGATTTCTGTGCTGATGGCAGCCTCACCACCGCACAGCGTAACGAGTGCATAGAACTGAGAGCCGAGCGGCGCTCCTACACTCTGGTGGCATACATTCTGGATAACCGTGACAGTGAAACTTTTGAGGGTCCGGCTCGGATTCGGCGATATCAGCTGCGCAAGTATTCAGATCCGTCAAGTTTGACTCGCGAGCCAGGCTATGTCGATCCCTTGAAGGAGTCTCGATCTTTTATCGCCTGGCCCTACGACATTAATGGGATGTCTTTGCAAGCCATGCCAATACCCAGTGCAGATGTCACGGGTGCCCCGGTGCTGGTAGACTACATTGACGACTTCACTAACCCCAACATCAATAACGCGAACTTGCCAATCTGCATGGATGCTGATGTCGCGGGTGGGAGCCCAGACTTCCAAGCTTTCCAAGATTTCGGTGGTGATTACATCAGGACTCCCGATGTCGCTCAATCTGCTCCCGTACAGATAACGAGCTTTTTCGCCTGCGTGCGCGACGTGAATCCCTTCACTGAAGACGGTAGCCAAGATACGGTTTTCTATATCCGGGGCAATCCCGACGGCCGCGAGGGCTTCCGATTCAACCCGCAAGGGCCCACACCGCTACCGAGCGTGCAAGTTCAGACGGCCTCTTTTGGTACGGTTGACAAGATCATCAACTGAGGTTGACATCCCCAAGGACTTCTTCAAGCCAGGTAGCGCGAGCCCGCCTGGCTTTCTGTGTCGGCCCGCCTAAAATTTTGTATGTCTTTCTTGTCTCCACCCGATCGCCGTCGCCTAGAGGCCATCGACAAGCTGCGCCAGCAGTTGCTCGCTGGTGGGAGCGAGATACCGACCGTTGTCGAGGCAGTCTCCGAGCCCTCAGGGCAGCAGGAGTTTGATGTCGTCGTCTGCGGCGGCACCCTGGGCATTCTCCTGGCCGCAGCCCTCCAAAAAAGCGGCCGACGCGTGGCCCTCCTCGAAAAGGGCACCCTGCGCGGCCGCGACCAAGAATGGAATATCTCCCGCCAGGAGCTGCAGGTTTTTCTCGAGCTAGAGCTGCTCTCCCCCGCCGAGCTGGCAGCTGCTGTCGCCACAGAATACAATCCGGGCCGCGTGGCTTTCGCCGGTGGGCCCGAGCTGTGGGTGCGCGACATTCTCAATCTCGGTGTCGATCCGGTTGCCCTGCTGGCGACCCTAAAAGCGAAGTTCCTCACCGCGGGCGGTACCTTACTCGAGCGGGCCGCCTTCCAAAAAGCGATCGTCCGGCCCGATGGCGTTACCGTTTTTGCCGATGGCGCTCCTCGCCTGGAGGCCCGCTTGCTCGTCGATGCGATGGGCAACTTCTCGCCCATCGTCCGGCAGGCGCGCCAAGGCGCGCGACCCGATAGTTTGTGCTTGGTGGTGGGCAGTTGCGCTCGCGGCTATGCCCCTTGCGACACCGGCGATCTATTGGTGACCTGCGGACCGGCAACGGCGGGCTATCAACCCTTCTGGGAGGCTTTCCCGGCTCGCGATGGGCGCACGACCTATGCCTTTACCTATGTCGGCCCCGAGAGCCCCCTCACCCTGGAGTCCCTTTGGGAGGCCTACGAACGCGCCCTGCCGGCGTACCAAAACATCGATTTGGCCGCGATCGCCCCGGTGCGATCGCTCTTTGGATTTTTCCCCGCTTACCGAGCGAGCCCCCTGCGCGTGCCCTGGGACCGGGTGTTACCCGTTGGCGACAGCAGCGGCGCCCAATCTCCCGTCAGCTTTGGTGGTTTTGGGTTTATGGTGCGCCATCTCGCGCGCCTTGCTACGGGCATTGAGGCTGCCCTGAGCGCCGACGCCCTCCAGCAAGCAGATCTGGCCCTACTGCAGCCCTACCAACCCAATATTGCGGTTACTTGGCTGTTTCAAGCCGCGATGCGCGTGCCGGCCGGTCGCGCGGCCGAGTTTCCGCCAGACCGCATCAACGGGCTTTTGGGGAGCGTGTTTGGGGCAATGTCGCGCCTGGGCGATCGGGCCCTGCGGCCATTTCTGCAAGATGTGGTGCAATTTCCCGCTCTCGCTCAAACGCTCGCGCTAACAGCGCTGCTGGCGCCCCAACGCGTCGCGCCCGTTATTTCGCAGGTGGGCGTGCCAGCCCTGCTCGATTGGACGGGGCATTTTTTGCAACTGGGGATTTACAGTGGCCTGGCTGGCTGGGAGCAACCCCTCGGCGCTCTGGCAACAGGCTTGCCCCCAAAACAGCAATACGCCCTCCAGCGCTGGCGAGAGGCCTCGATCTATGGCTCGGGTATGAAGTAAGGCACAATGCGCCAAAAAACCTCGCGGCCCGATCCTGCCCTGCGGTATACTCACCTTGGGCGGCTTTTCTGTGGGAAATCATTCTATCTTGCAGGGGTTTCCGGTCGCTCTGTCACAGAGTGAAGCTATTGTTTGGAGCTAGATGAAATGAAGATTTCTGCAAAGTACGTCAAGAGAGTCGGGTTCGTTATGCCCCTTGCTGCAGTCGCACTAGGTGCCCTGTCTGCCAGCGCGCAAACTCCCATCATCACCAATGTTACGCCGCCGCCTCCAATCAACTCTAACGCCGCGCCGCCTCCAATTTTCATTCCCTTCATTCCCGGTGTCACTGACGGCGGCGCGACCGCGACGGTCGCACCTTTGAATGTGCCCGTAACCTCGTCGCCTCAAGCTGCCCCTGCAGCCCCTGCAACTGCCGCAGCTCCTGCTGCTGCTCCTGCAGCTGCTGCTACTCCTGCAGCTCCTGCCCCTGCTGCTGCCCCTGCTGCTGCCCCTGCAACTGGAGCCGCGCAAAGCAACCAGGCACCCGCAGCAGTTACCCCCGCAGCCGCGCCGGGAGCCGCGACCGCTCCGGCTACTGCATCCACCGGGGCTACCCCTACGTCTCCTTCTCTGGTCGGGGTCGTCCAAAGCGTCGTGCGCTAGACAGAGTCGCAGCAATACAGCATTGCTGCTTCCCCTTAGGACTGAGATTGTCGTTTTCCGAGCCGATGGCTTTTTCCAAGAGCCATCGGCTCGGCAGTTCTGAGGTAAGTTCTGAGGCACGGAGCGGCGCAGTCTGTCAAGTATGCCATCATGGAACCGAGCCTGGCGGTCTTGTTGGGTTCTCTAGCAAACAATCGCCTGCAGGCGCTCGACACACAACACCTAGCAAGTGACGTTGGCCATGGATAGTAATAATTGGTTGCGGCAGATGCTCGTTATGGGGATTGGAACGACCACCATTGTTGCCGAGACACTGCGCGAGGTCAGCGCTCAATGGGTCAGAGACGGTAAGATCGACCCGGATCGCGCCCGCGACCTTGCAGACGACCTGATGGTGCGCCTGCGCTCCGATACTGCCGGTTTTGAGGAGCAGGTGGAGCGGCAGATGCGAAATCTCCTGCAGGATTTTGGCGTCGCGCGGCAAACTGAAGTGGACGAGCTTCGCGGCCGCGTCGACCGACTCGAGCGACAGGTCCGCGAACTAGAAGATAAACTTTGGCGCAAACGATCTTCCCATGAAACCAATCCTAATTAGCCTGGCTGCTCTGGCAGTCGCCCTTGTAGCCCTGGTCGCCGCTCAATTTCTCGGCGATGGCAACGAGTCCGTCGCGGTTTCTCGGCGCCCAGATGCCATCACCAGCCCGAACGAACCCGCCCAAATAGTAGAAGATGTCCCCTCTCTCGTGGCTGAAACACCCCAAGAAACCGTAACGACCCCCTCCGGGCTGCAATATGTCGTCCTCGCTGAGGGATCCGGTGCCTCGCCCCAAGCGGGCCAACAGGTAACCGTTCACTACACCGGTACCCTGGAGGACGGTTCGAAATTCGACAGCTCCCGCGATCGCGGCCGTCCTTTCCAGTTCAAAATTGGTGTCGGCCAGGTTATCAAGGGCTGGGACGAAGGCGTGCTCGACATGAAAGTTGGCGAGCGCCGCAAGCTAATCATTCCCCCCGAGCTCGGTTATGGCTCTCGCGGGGCTGGCGGCGTCATTCCGCCCGACGCGACCTTGATCTTCGATGTCGAGCTTTTGAGCGTTGGCGGCTAGATTGGCTGGGGGTCGTGACTGGTTTGCAATTCTCCCAAGCTGAAGAATTTGCTCTCGACCCCCGACAAGTTCATATTTGGCAAGCCGCTTTGGATGTCTCTCCGGAGCGGCTTGCATCTTACCAGGTGGCGTTGGCCCCGAGCGAGCGAGAGCGGGCCGAGCGGTTTCGCTTCCTGCAAGATCGCCATCGCTTTACGGTCGGCCGAGGGATCTTGCGATCGCTGTTGGGGGGCTACCTGGGGCTGGCCCCTGGGGCCGTACCCCTAACCCACACGCCCCGGGGCAAGCCCTACCTGGCCGGTGGCGTGCCTTTGGCGTTTAACCTGTCCCATTCCCAAGGAGTAGCAATATATGCCTTCGCTTGGGAGGTGGATTTGGGAGTCGATCTCGAGATTCTGCGCCCGGTGCCCGAGGCAGCACGGTTGGCTGCCCGGTTTTTTAGTGCTGCAGAGGCCGAAGCCATCGCCGCGTTGCCCGAGGCAGAGCGATCTCGAGGGTTTTTCCGCGTTTGGACCCGCAAGGAAGCCTACCTCAAGGCAACGGGGGAAGGCATTCCAGGTTTGGGAGCGATTGAAGTGAGTGTGGCAGCCCCGCCTGAGATTCTGGCAATTGGTGGCGATCGGCCGGTCGGTTGGTCGCTCTGCGATCTCGATCTAGGAGCAGAGGTCGATGGCATTGCCGCCCTCGCCCTCGGGCAAGGAGCGACTTGGCCCCTGAGTTACCGGCAGTATCCGGCTGTCTCACGGGCAAAATGAATCTCCGGCAGCCGTAGCGATTTTTTTTGCGAGATCGTTACAATTGCCTTCGCTCCGTAACAAAATGCGGGTAGTTAAATATTTTTTACAAAAGTCTTGTTTCCAGCGGGAAACAGCCCCAGCTTTCGGGGGCGATCCCCATGAGAGTGCGTGGCGAATTTCGCGACCTCGCCCGAGCGCGCGGTGCGTCCGAATTTGTGGCGGCGAGAGTATTTTTTGCTTTTCGTTCTTAATTATATTTTTTCAAGGCCCAAATAGCCAAAAACGAGCTTAAATGAGATTCAGAATTTCTTAAGCCCCGAGGCGTCCCCCAAAAGTCTCTCCAGAAACTTCTAGAGGCGAATTGCGCGTCAATTTAGATTAAACGGCAGTTCTCCTTCCAAAGGCATTCGGCCATAATTGCAGACACGATCGATCGAGCCGGGAGCGCCATCTTTGCGAGCCCCGGTCTGACCGAGAAGACTTTAAAGAGAGGTTTGCGTGTGAAGCTGTCTGTATACGGCAAAGGCGGAATTGGGAAATCGACAACGAGCTGCAACATTTCGGTTGCCCTGGCCAAGCGTGGCAAAAAGGTCCTCCAAATTGGCTGCGACCCCAAGCACGATAGTACGTTTACCCTGACGGGCTTTTTGATTCCCACGATTATCGACACGCTGCAAGAGCGGGACTTCCACTACGAGGACATTTGGCCGGAAGACGTTATCTACAAAGGCTATGCCGGTGTCGATTGCGTTGAAGCCGGTGGCCCGCCGGCTGGAGCGGGTTGCGGCGGCTATGTCGTCGGCGAAACCGTCAAGCTCCTCAAAGAACTCAACGCCTTCGATGAGTACGATGTCATTCTCTTTGACGTGCTCGGAGATGTCGTCTGTGGTGGGTTCGCCGCCCCGCTCAACTACTCCGACTACTGCGCGATCGTGACCGATAACGGCTTCGATGCCCTGTTTGCCGCTAACCGCATCGCCGCCTCCATCCGCGAGAAGGCACGCACCCACCCCCTGCGCCTGGCCGGGCTCATCGGCAATCGCACCTCCAAGCGCGACCTCATCGACAAATACACCGAAGCCGTGCCCATGCCGGTCCTGCAGGTGCTGCCGCTCATCGAAGATATTCGCGTCTCCCGCGTCAAAGGCAAGACCATCTTCGAGATGGCCGAGAGCGACCCGAGCTTGAACTACATCAGTCAGTTCTACCTCAACATCGCCGACCAAATCTTGGCCCTGCCCGAAGGCGTCGTTCCTAACGACGCGCCCGATCGCGAGCTGTTTGGCCTGCTCTCGGACTTCTATCTCAATCCACCAGCCGATCGCGAGAAAGCCCCCAGCGAAGAAGCCGAAGCCTTGATGATGGTCTAGGTTTTGTAATTCACGGCCGTTCTTTTTTTAAAAGTGCCGCGGCTTACCGGTCGCGGCCAAAAACTACAAACAAATCACAAAATAAACAAGCGATCGGTTCCAAAGACCGTAGATTGGGTCATAAAGATTCTGCAGATCGGAGTTTTAAAAAATCATGGGAGAAGAAAACCGCCAACCGACGGCGATCGTCACGGGTGCCTCTTCGGGTGTTGGGCTGCAGGGCGCGCGTGCCCTAGCCCAGAAAGGCTGGCACGTTGTTATGGCGTGCCGCAACCTCGAGAAAACCCAAGCGGTGGCGCGCGAGCTGGGCATAGACCCCAACAACTACACGATCTTGCCCCTCGATCTGGCCAGCTTGGCAAGCGTGCGCCACTTTGTCGAAGCGTTTCGCGCCACCGGTCGCGCCCTCGACGCGCTCGTTTGCAACGCGGCAATTTACATGCCCCTTTTAAAAGAGCCGCTATTTAGTGAAGATGGCTACGAATTGACGATGGCCACCAATCATCTCGGACATTTCTTGCTGTGCAATTTAATGCTCGAGGATTTAAAAAAAACTCCATCGCCCCGACCTCGTCGGTTGGTCATTTTGGGTACCGTCACCCACAATCCTAAAGAGCTCGGCGGCAAGATTCCGCCCCAACCCAACTTAGGCAATCTCGATGGTTTTGCTAATGGCTTCAAGGGGAGCGCGGATACCGTCATGATTGATGGCAAAAAATTCGAGCCGGTGAAAGCCTACAAAGATAGTAAGGTTTGCAACATTCTGACCATGCGCGAGTTGCACCGACGCTACCATGCGCTCACCCGCATCACCTTCACTTCGTTTTACCCCGGCTGTGTGGCCACGACGGCCCTATTCCGCAACCACTATCCTCTGTTTCAGAAGCTCTTTCCCTGGTTCCAAAAAAATATTACCGGGGGTTTTGTTTCTGAAGAGCTGGCTGGCGATCGCCTGGCTGCGGTGGTGGCCGATCCTGGATTTGATGAGTCCGGGGCCTACTACAGTTGGGGCAACCGCCAAAAGCAAGGCCGAGGCGCCTACATTCAGGAGGTCTCCGATGAAGCCGGCGATAATGCCAAGGCCGCTCGCCTGTGGGATCTCAGCGAGCAGCTTGTAGGCTTGCCTTAAGCTTGCTTGGGTCCGCGAGCAAACTTAAAAAGTCCGCGTCCATTTTTTGAATTCTTGCTTACAACCAGGAGAAGATCGATGACCGTTGCCCAGCCGTCCCAAGCCCTCAGTTTCGATTGTGAAACGGGGAACTATCACACTTTTTGCCCGATTAGCTGCGTGGCTTGGCTCTATCAGAAAATTGAAGACAGCTTTTTTCTGGTAATTGGCACCAAAACCTGTGGTTATTTTCTGCAAAATGCCATGGGGGTAATGATTTTTGCCGAGCCGCGCTACGCCATGGCAGAGCTCGAAGAAGGAGACGTCTCGGCACAGCTCAACGACTACGAAGAACTCAAGCGTCTGTGCCTGCAGGTCAAGCGCGATCGCAACCCCAGCGTGATTGTTTTTATCGGGACCTGCACCACCGAGATTATCAAGATGGATCTCGAAGGTATGGCGCCCAAACTCGAAAGCGAGCTTGGCGTGCCGATTGTCGTGGCCCGCGCTAATGGTCTCGACTATGCCTTTACCCAAGGCGAAGATACGGTCCTAGCAGCGATGGCCAACCGCTGCCCGAGCGAGCCCCCCAAAAAGACGGCCGCCAAAGAAACCACCGCCACCACCGAAGCAGGCAGCAGCAATGCCTTTTCGCGCCTGTTGGGTGGCCTCGGCCGCAAATCCGAAGAAGAAGCGGCTACAGAAGGCGCCGAGCGGCCGTCGCTGACGCTCTTTGGGTCCCTGCCCGATCCGGTAGTGACCCAACTGACCCTGGAGCTGAACAAACTCGGCATCGATGTCTCCGGTTGGCTGCCCTCGAAGCGCTTCACCGAGCTGCCGACAATCGAGCCGGGGTCTTATGCCTGCGGTGTCAACCCGTTTTTGAGCCGGACGGCCATGACCCTCATGCGCCGCCGCAAGTGCAAGCTCATCGGCGCGCCCTTTCCCATCGGTCCGGATGGGACCCGGGCATGGCTGGAGAAAATTTGCTCGATTTTAGAAGTCGAGCCCAAGGGCCTAGCAGAGCGCGAGGCCCAAGTCTGGGAGAGCGTGACCGAATATCTCGAGCTGGTCAAAGGCAAGAGCGTCTTCTTTATGGGGGATAACTTACTCGAAATTTCCCTGGCGCGCTTTTTGGTCAACTGCGGCATGCGGGTCCACGAAATTGGCATCCCCTACATGGACAAGCGCTACCAGGGCGCGGAGCTGGCCTTCTTGGAGAAATCCTGTAGCGAGATGGGCGTCCCCCTACCCAAGATCGTCGAGAAGCCAGACAACCACCACCAGCTCGAGCGCATCATGGCCCTGCAGCCCGACCTGGTAATTACGGGCATGGCCCACGCCAACCCTTTGGAGGCTCGGGGCGTCAGCACCAAGTGGTCTGTCGAGTTTACCTTCGCCCAAATCCAAGGCTTTGCCAACACGCGAGACTTGCTGGAGCTGGTGACGCGCCCGCTGCGCCGCAACCAGGGCCTGCAGGCCCTCGGCTGGACCCAAATGGTCAAAGACGACGCCAAGCATAAAATTTCAATTTAATCTGGATTTTGCTTGCGAGATGCCCAAAACCATCGCACCAACCGTCTCGCCGCAGTTTGGCGGCGAGGCAAGGACTTACACCTGGCAGTGGCAGGGGCGGCCGCGAGCTGTTGCCTGCGAAACCCTAGGAGCAGGGCGGCCCGTTTTGCTCCTGCCGGCCCTCAGCACGGTCTCGTGCCGGGCCGAGTTGAGCCAATTGGCCGCGAGCCTCGCCCGGCACTTCCAGGTAAGCGCCATCGATTGGCCGGGGTTTGGCGAATCCGAGCGATCGCCCCTGGCATACTGCCCCGCACTCTACCGACAATTCCTGCAGGATTTCGTTCGGGCTACGTTTGCCGAGCCACCCGCAGTCGTGGCTGCCGGCCATGGGGCTGGCTATGCCATCGAGCTAGGAGCCACCGCAGGGTGCTGGTCTCGCGTGGCACTGCTGGCCCCCACTTGGCGCGGCCCTTTGGCGGTGATGGGGGTGCCGCCTGCGGTGCGTGCTAGCGTGAGGGCCTTGGTGCGATCGCCCGGAATCGGCCCGATGCTCTATGGTCTCAACACCCGTCCGGCCTTCTTGAAGTGGATGTACCGGCGGCACGTTTTTGTCGATAGTGCCTTGCTGACACCGGACTACATCGCCCGTCGCTATCGAACCACCCAGCACCCCAACGCCCGCTATGCCCCAGCCGCCTTCGTGACGGGCGGCTTAGATCCAGTCGAGGCCCGCGAGCAACTGCTGGCCGATATTGAAAAGCTTGCCGTTCCGATTTTGGCGGTCATCGCCGAGCAAGCTCCGCCAGCCTCGAGAGCTGAGATGGAAGCGATTGCCGCGCTGCCGAACGTAAGTGTGGCGCGCGCTACCGGGACGCTGGGCCTGGCTGAAGAATATGGCGAGGCGGTCGCAGAGATCGTCCGGCCATTTCTGCAAGCTGGCTGAACCGGGCACCCTAATGGGACTGCAATTGTCTGGGAGCCTTGTCGGGTAGTCGCTTGTAAGCGTTAGTGACAGCACCCTTACCTGATGGTGAAGCGGGGCGCGTTGGAAGGTGAGTGCAGTATACTTAGGTGTTGCACCCGCCTCGTACTTTCACTTTGTCAGAAGATGCTAATCCTCTACGCAAACCAAGTGGAGTACTGTCAGGTTACCTGCAAGGTGGATGACAAGGTAGAGGTGCGACCGGGTATTGCTTACCGGAACAGGCTTTTTGTCAAAGGACCCGAGTTTCCCCTCGCTCAGAAACAAGCGGCAATCGAACAGAGCCGCCAAGATTTTGCCGAGCGCCAGGGGTTGGTCTACATCCTGCTAGTGATCGATGGCGACGTTCTGACGCTCTGGTACCAGAACGATGCGGCCACCCTAACATCCAAATCCGCAAACTAGGCAAGTTTGAGTCAGGAGCGACCGCTCGCTCTTTCGTGAGAAAGATTGACGGGTCCGTATCAAATTGCAACAATACAGAGGCTTGCTACTAAAGTAGCGCTGAGTCAATTTGAGTTCGAACGGTCACAGAAATGCTTGCATCGATTGGACCGCTTGTGTTTGCTTGCTTTGGGGCCATCGCATCTGGTGTATTGGGGATGCGGGCCAAAGAAGAGATGATTAAGGTTGCGGCGGTAGGCGCGGCCGCGCTCTGCGCGATCCTTTGCCTTGTATTCGCACCCCTATTTTTGAAGGCAACATTGGTTATCGTTCCCTCTGTCGCCGCGCTCCTCTCGAATGGTGGTGACGGCGGCTAGCTCACAGTAGAGGCAGAATGCGGGCGGGGAAGCCGTCGCGATCGAGAGCGGCCAGAGCGGCTCGCCCATCCTGCACCCAGTACCGAGGGCCAAAACGCACGAATTGCTGCTGGCCCTCGTAGCAGATGGCGCCGATAACGGGAGCCTTGAGGGCGTAGCGATCTTCGCCTGCCTGGGATTGCAGCAAGCCCTGCAGGCGGCGGCGAAGGGTGGCATCGGCTGCTTGAGCGGGCGTGAGTTCGACCACGAGCATGCGAGCCGACTCGATAGGTTCGGCATCATTAACGATGAGCTGGGCCATGTCGTCGCGCCGTTCGACTTTGCCCCAGACAATCAGGCGCGCGTCTTTTTGCAAATGCTGCTGCAGGCGAGCGTAGTCGCGCGGGAAGACCACGCCCTCGACTTGGGCGCTCGTGTCTTCGAGCTGCAGAAAGGCCATGCGATCGCCTTTTTTGGTGACGATTTTCTTGACCTCGCTCACCAGGACGATCGCACTGATAGCAGAGCGCTTGCCCGCCCGCGCCCCCAGATCTGCTA
Organism: uncultured bacterium; assembly: GCA_964435975.1. Lineage (GTDB taxonomy): Bacteria > Cyanobacteriota > Cyanobacteriia > Cyanobacteriales > Rubidibacteraceae > CAYTBI01. The sequence continues at coordinate 37,926 of CAYTBI010000019.1, read as the reverse complement.
GGTCCACTGGCGCGTAGACCGCCGTTGCGGTTTCGGCCATCTTCAACGGGTGATTGGAGACGTAAAAGCCCAAGAGTTCTTTTTCGAGCTTGAGCTTTTCTGCGGGGGGAAAATCCGCGACGGGAGCGGCGGTAGGGGCATCTAGGCTACTGCCGGCAATATCGGTGGCAGCATCGCCGTTGCCAATGAGGTCGAAGAGGTTGGTTTGGCCGCTGTCGCGGTCGCGGGCGCGACTCTGGGCCCAGGCCAGAACTGGATCGAGATCTTTGATGAGTTGGTGGCGGTTGCCTTGCAGCGTGTCGAAAGCCCCGCAGTAGATTAAGGCCTCGAGGGCGCGGCGGTTGACCGCATGCAAGTCCACGCGCGTACAGAGATCGGCCAAAGTGGAAAATACCCCACCGCCCCGAGCGGCCAGAATGGCTTCGATAGCCCCGAGACCGAGATTGCGAACGGCGGAGAGACCGAACAAAATGCGATCGCCCTGGGGCGTAAAATCGACGCCCGAACGATTGATATCTGGCGGCTCGACTTCGATGTGCATGCGACGGCAGGTGTCGATGTACTTCTCGACTTTGTCGTTATTGCTGCTGTTGGCTGACAGCAGTGCCGCCATATATTCGACGGGAAAATTAGCTTTTAAGTAGGCAGTTTGGTAGGTAACGTAAGCATAGGCCGTGGCGTGGGACTTGTTGAAACAGTTAGCGGCCACAACCCCATTAGCCAGCAAAAAGTTGTGATCGCGCGCGAGGCCGATGTCATAAACCGGTTGGATGCCCAGCGAACGCCGAGCCACAATCTTCTTAGCCATGTGTCTTGAGCTACAAGAAAAACCCGGCTCTAAAGACCGGGTTCGAAGGAACAAATTAGTACGGTACGAAGGCTAAGACTCGGCCTGAGGCTGCTGCTGCGGCTTCAGGGAATTGCGGCCGTTGCGCATGACTTGCAGCATACCGCACAAGCGACCTTCTAGGTCGGTCAGCACGGCAGCCGCATAATCTTGGGCCTCAGCCTGGAGGCCCTGGCACTCATCTAGGGCCTGCTGGCGCATCTGCCGGATGTCTTGCAGCGTCTGCTGGCGCAGCTTATCGCATTCGATGCGGGCGCGCTCGTGCAATTGACGGGCATCTTGTTGGGCGCGCTGTACGATCCCGGTTTCATCGAGGATTTGGGCGGCCTGCTGCTCGGCGCGCTCGACGAGTTCGCGAGCATAGGTCTGGGCGTGCTGCAAAATCTCTTGGCGCTCGCGCACGATGGCTTTGGATTGGCGAACCGCCTCTGGCAGGCTCTCGAAGACGCGATCGAGTTGGGCGAGCAACCGCGCCTCGTTGACGATCGTGATGCTGGTCAGCGGAATGTGATAGCTCTGGAGCACTAGTCGCTCGACTTCGTCGAGTTCTCGCTGGAGGGCGAAGCCCTCATCAGCGAGGGCTGGGAGCTGCTGGATGCGGGCGTCTTCGATTTGGCTGGGAGAGGAGTTTTGTCGTGACATTGGTAAATATCGTACAAGTCTAGAGCGACGTTGGGAGGGGTCAGGTGGTCGACTTTGCCGCCGAATTTAGCAATTTCCTTAACTACGCTACTGCTTAAAAAAGAATGCTCGGTAGCTGTAGCAAGAAATACAGTTTCAATACCGGCCCACAGGGATTTATTCGTGTGAGCCATCTGAAGTTCTTTCTCAAAATCAGAAAGGACTCTCAGACCGCGAATTAAAACGCTTGCCCCGCGTTGGCGGGCGCAATCTACTGTTAGCCCCGAAAAGCTATCTACTTCGACCCGGGCCAAGTGCTCGGTACAGCAGTGGATCTGGGCGATGCGCTGCTCCACCGAGAATAAAGGTGCTTTGTCTGGGTTGCGAGAAACCACTACAATAATTCGCTCGAATAAACGATTGGCGCGTTCGATAATATCGAGGTGACCCAAGGTTATCGGATCGAAACTACCCGGATAAATTGCGATCGCCGCAGCGTTTGTCCGATGGGAATTCATAGTGGGATTATATCGACCAGATGTAATGAGTGGGGTTGGTATTAAGTAAGTTATCGATTCGCTTCAAAATCCCTTCGAGCCGAACTTTATGTAGGGATTTTGTAGGATCTCTTTATCAAGACCCGGCAACAATTGCGGCTGCTTGTTGCAAGCGACGCGCGAGGGCGCGCTCGTAGCGGGCGGCCGCATCAGCAAGCGAGACAGCCAAAAGCGGTGTCGTTCCCGTTGTTACTTCCAGAGACGCACCAACCGCACCGACGGTGCCCAGATATCGCCAGCGATTTGCCAGGGCCTCTTCTAAATGAGTTTCCCAAGCTGGGCGATTGCCTGGGGCGACCGATACCAGGATGCAGGCGGTGACTTCGCCGAAGAGACGCTCGTCCCAGCGCTGGGTGGAGCTATCTGGCAAAGTAACGGCAGCCCCCAAGCCATTCCCGAGACAAGCTTCAGCCAGAGCAACGGCCAAGCCGCCCTCAGCACAATCGTGTGCCGAGCGCACCCAGCCTTGGCGAATGCCGTGGCGGCAAGCGGCTTGTACCTGGCGCTCGAGATCGAAGTCGACACGCGGCGGCGCGCCAGTCACGAGACCGTGAAGGGCGGCTAGATATTCCGAGCCACCTAAGGTGGTGCGGTCGAGGCAACCGAGACAATAAATGAGGTCGCCTTCGGTCTGCCAACCCAACTGACAGCTTGCTTGCAGATCCTCGATGAGGCCTACCATGCCGATTGTGGGCGTGGGATAAATCGGCTGGGGGTTGCCGCGATCGTCGCGAGTCTCATTATAGAGAGAGACATTGCCCCCTGTGACGGGCGTATCGAGCTGGCGGCAAGCCTCGGCAATTCCGCGGCAAGCCATCGCAAGCTGCCAGTAGCCGGTGGGGGTTTCCGGGCTGCCGAAGTTGAGATTGTCGGTGACGGCAATGGGGTCGGCCCCGACGCAGCTGAGATTGCGCGCGGCCTCGGCAACGGCAGCTTTGGCTCCTTCTTCGGGGTCTAGGTAAACGTAGCGAGGATTGCAATCGGTAGTGGCGGCAACGCCAATATTGGTGGCGGGGCCATCGATCGGGCGAATGCGCACGATTGCCGCGTCGGCCTGGCCGGGAAAAACGACGGTGTTGTTCTGGACTTGGTGGTCGTACTGCCGGTAAACCCAGCGCTTGGAGGCGATCGTGGGGCGATCGAGCAGGCGCAGCAGCACGTCGCTCCAACTCGTCAGGTGAGTCCCATCACCCAAATAAATGCCTTTGCTATCGCAAGGCGGCAAAGCAGCAGCAGCGTCCCAGTCCCAGCAAGTCCGGGCGTACGCGGGCGGCTCGGCGAGCAAATCGCGGTGATAGACCGGCGTATTATCCGCCAGGGCCGTCGCCGGAATTTCGGCGGCGACTTCGCCTTTAAAAAAGACCCGCACCACCGGATCGGCAATCACTTCGCCCACCACGACCGCTTGGAGGCCCCAGCGCTGGAAAATTTCGATGAGTTCGGCCGCGCGGCCCTTGGCTGCCACGAGCAGCATGCGCTCCTGGGACTCAGAAAGGAGATACTCGTAGGGCACCATGCCAGTTTCGCGGGCGGGAACCTTATCGAGATCTAGAGTGACGCCTACCCCGCCTTTGGCGGCCATCTCCGAAGTCGAGCAGGTCAGACCGGCAGCCCCCATATCTTGGGCAGCAACGACCGCACCGGTTTTGAAGGCTTCCAGACAGGCCTCGATGAGAGATTTCTCAAGGAACGGATCGCCGACTTGGACGGCCGGGCGATCGTCGATGGACTCGGCACTTAGCTCGGCACTCGCAAAGCTCGCTCCCCCCATGCCGTCGCGGCCGGTCGTCGAGCCGACATACAACACCGGGTTGCCGATACCGGCGGCCCCAGCTTTGACGATTTCGGCAGTTTCCATCAAACCCAGGGCCATTACATTAACTAGGGGGTTGCCCGCAAAGGCCGGATCGAACGTTACCTCGCCCCCAATCGTTGGCACGCCGACGGAGTTGCCGTAGCCCGCAATACCGGCCACGACACCCTCGAAGAGCTGGCAAGTGCGCGGATCGTCGTCGAGGGATCCGAAGCGCAAGGAATTGAGGCAGGCGATGGGGCGCGCCCCCATGGTGAAAATATCTCGCAGAATGCCGCCAACCCCAGTGGCCGCCCCCTGATAGGGCTCGATCGCCGAGGGATGATTGTGGGATTCAATTTTAAAGGCCAGGCGCAAGCCATCGCCTAGATCGATGACACCTGCATTCTCGCCAGGCCCAACCAAGACGCGATCGCCGCTGGTGGGAAACTGTCCGAGCAGGGGTTTGGAGTTTTTGTAGCAGCAGTGCTCGGACCACATTACACCAAACATGCCCAATTCTGCTTTGTTGGGGTGGCGGCCCAGGCGCGCGCAGATCTCGGCGTACTCGTCGGGTTTGATGCCCTCAGCAGCAATCTCTTCTGGAGAAAATGGGGATGGGGTCATGGGGCAGATTTAGCAGCAGACGAGGGCATGGCAGCTCGACGATGCCTCATTTTATAATCACCGCATCTGTAGCTGCCATGCCCGTTGCAAAGTGTGCTTTACCAGTTAGATAACCTGGCGCGACTCCCAGTGTCGTTGCAAGAAGTCTTCGACTGCCGCAGCAGGCATTGGCCTGGCAAAATAATAGCCTTGCCCGAACTCGCACCCGAGCTGGGTGAGGAGATCGTGCTGCGCCTCAGTTTCGACGCCCTCGGCAATGGCTTTGATGCCCAGGCGGTTGCTGAGGGTGATGATGGTCTCGACAATTTCGTAGGAGCGCCGATCCTGCAGCATCTGGCTGACAAAGGAGCGGTCGATTTTCAAGCTGTCGACTGGGAGCTTGTGTAGGTAAGCCAAGGATGAATACCCCGTGCCAAAGTCATCGATGCTCACCCGAATATCGCGAGTTCTGAGCCGCTCGAGCAAGCGTGCTGCCTCAGATGGATGTTCGATTAGCATGCTTTCTGTGATTTCTAGGGTGATGCAGCGCCCGGCAACACCCTGGGCGAGCAGGCGATCGATATCTTTGAGGAGTTCGGGCGACTGCAGGTCGCTCGCACAGAGGTTGACACTAATTCTGAGAGCGGCTGCGTAGGGAGCATATTCACGCCAGATCGAGAGGTGGCGGCAAGCCATTTCTATAACCCAGCGGTCGAGGGCGACGACCGTCCCAATTTCCTCGGCGATTGGAATAAACTCGGCGGGGGCAATACGCCCGCGCGTCGGGTGTTGCCAGCGAATCAGGGCTTCTAGACTGATGAGCTTTCTGTCTGACAGGCTAAATATAGGTTGGTAATACAGGCAAAACTCCTTTCGCTGCAAGGCTTGCCGGAGGTCGCTCTCAAGATGTAGCCGTTGCAGGGCGCGAGCGTGCATGTCGGCATTGAAGGTCGTGATTTTATGGCCTGCCACCCCCCGCTGGCCTTTCGCTCGGTACATGGCGAGGTCGGCATCGCGGAGTAGGTCATCCGGATTCTCGTAGCAATCGCTGCCCATCAAGACCCCAATGCTCGCGCCGATAGCAACCTCGCGTCCGTCGAGATCGATTGGGGCCTGCAGCTGCTGCGAGATGCGCTCGGCGGCAGCCACAGCATCACCAACATCGCGGGCATCCACGAGCAAGACAACAAATTCATCGCCACCTAGGCGCACGGCTAGATCGGCACCACGCGTCATCGCCTGCAGCGTGCGAGCCACAGCAACGAGCACGCGATCGCCACAGGCATGGCCGAGACTGTCGTTGATGACCTTAAAGCGGTCGAGATCGAGAAACAGGAGGGCAAACTGCCGCTGGGGGTTGCGGCGCAACTGCTGCAGGCATTGTTGGAGGCGCTCGAGCAACAACATTCGGTTGGGAAGACCGGTTAAGGCATCGTGGCGCGCCTCATAGAGAAGCTGCTCTTGAGCTTTGACGCGCTCGGTGATGTCCCGCGAGGTGGTCTGCAGGCGAGTGGGGCGCTCGCGGCTGCCCGACGAGATGGGCTTGGTCAGCGTCTCAAACCAAATATAGTCTCCAGACTTGGCGCGCAGGCGGCGGATCTCCGGTGCGGGCTTCTCCGCGGTAGCGGATTCCAGAACGGATTCTAGAGACTGGCAGCGAGCGCGATCGTCGGGATGGAAGAATTCGTGGGGATAGCGTCCGACCATTTCGCTGTAGTGGTAACCCAGCAAGTTCTGGCAGGAGGGGCTCACAAACAGGTAGCGCCCGTCAGGTTCGTGCAAGCACACGAGATCGTTGGTATTTTCGGCGAGCAAGCGATAGCGCGCTTCGCTGTCGCGCAACTCGGCTTCGGCTTGCTTGCGACCGCTCACATCCCGACAAACGCAAATGACGAGTCCGTCGGTGTCAAGCGTCAGAGAGATTTCTTGAGCGAAGGTCGAGCCATCTCGGCGCGTGGCGGTTGCTTCCCCCTGCCAAGACCGCTTGCGATCGAGGCAAGCAAAGGCCTCCCGCTCGAGACGCGCGGCTTCTTCGGGGGCGTACATCATCTGCCAAGACGCTAGCTCATCGGGGCGCTCGCAACCGAAGAGCTGCAAAAAGGCACGGTTCAAATAGGTGAAGGCATCTCCTTTGAGGATGCCAATTCCGTCACTGGCGGCCTCGATCGCAGCTAGCTGTTGCTGCTGGGCGGCCTCTATGTGCTGGCGCTCGAGTTCGGTGGCCGCTCGCATGGCGAAGGCAACCAAGAGTTGCGCGGTTTGGGGCGAATCTTGCAAGGGCTTGCGATCGAGGATACAGAGGTTACCAATAGTCCGACCGTTGCTGTCGTAGAGGGCAACCCCCATGTAGCTTTCTACCTGAAGCCCGACGAGATCCAAGTCCTCAGGAAACTCCTGCTGCACCGAACGCTCGCAGTGGTAGTTGCCGTCGAGTAGGCTTTGCTCGCAGGGCGTTTTGATGATTTTGTAGGCAAAATCGGGCTGCAAGGCACCGTCAGCCCAGAAGGCTAGGGTTTGCAGCCGATCGCCGACGAGTTCGGTGACGAATGTGTGGCTGACTTCTAGTGCTTCGGCAATGTACCTGACCAGAGCGGGGAAAAAATCTCGGCCTGTCGTGGCGGCCGTCGCAGCAATCAAGTTTTTCAGGGCAATTTCTGCTCTTTTGCGCTCGTGAATGTCGCTCAGAGTGCCGACAATGCGCTCGGGGTGCCCGTCGGGGGCGCGCTCGGCTACCTTACCGCGTCCGAGAACCCATCTGTAGTGGCCATCCTGGCAGCGGAGGCGGTGTTCGCAGCAATATACCGCTCTACTACCGGAGAGATGGAGATTTAAATTGGCTTGGCACTCGGCGCGATCGTCGGGGTGGATGCGATTTTGCCATTCTTCCGGCCCCGTGCCGATTTCGTCTGGGGAGTAGTATCCCAGAATCTCTTGCCAGCGCTGGGAGTAATAAACCCGATTGGTGCGCAGATCCCAATCCCAAACACCGTCGCCCGAGCCTTCGAGGGCATGTCGGTCGCAATCGGCACCAGCCGCTTGCCGGTCGCTGGCGCGCGCGCCTCGGCTGCCAACGCCGCCTGTGGGTCTGGCATCTTGATTGGTAAACGGTTTTTCTCGAGCGGGAGGGTCTGGCATCTGCCAACACAAAATAGCGGTCAACTCGTGCTAGCGGAGCATCACGTTCCTACTGCAGGATTGTCTTCAGACTTTGCAAATCTCACAGCTTAGTATGACCGAAGTCTTGCTCGTTACCATCATCAAAACCATGAAAAAATATCAAAAACACTGCCGACATGTTGGAATTCTGGGTAATTACTGAAACTCGGCAAAGCGTTCTTGCTGGCGCCGGCCCATCCAACAGGTAATTTCCCAGAGGTCGGCGACAGGGGCTTGGGTATAGGGTAAGACCTGCAGATAGCCGTCCCAAAGAAACTCTGGCGTCAGGGTCGTTTGTCGCCACCCTCGGCGAGCTTGGTCGGCCCAGATTGCGCTCCACCAGCGCTCGTGAGCTTCCAGAGCGGGGGCATATTCTGGCGCGCGCGGGTCTGAGACTTGAGCGTGCTGGGCGTAACCCACTCGTCCGTGGACGTGCAGAGCCCGCTCGAAGCAGAGAGCCAGAACTTCCGCTTCGGTATCGATGAGGCGCTCGCACACTACGCACCAATGGCTAAAATCACAAGTCAACTTCATCTCAGGAAATTCTCGCAGCAAGTCCCGCGTCAACCAGGGGTTGAAAAGCGAGCGGCCGCGATGGGTCTCAAAACCAACAGCAAGCCCGGCCGCTCGCTCCATTTCAAGAGCGCGACCGAAAAACTCGACATGTTGTTCCCAAGACCAAGCATCGGAGCCACACATCGTGGAAACAAACAGGGCCCCGAGGTCGCACGCGCGCTCCAGGGCAGCCTCGAGATCTGCGAGGTGGTCTGTCACGGTGCGCTCCGGCTGCGGGAGCCACCAATCTCCGGGGCCGTCGGGATCGCTACCGGTAGCCACCTCGGCAATCCAGGCAAGGTTATCGTCCCGCAGGCGATCGCGCAGCTCGTGCCGCGCGGCCGAGTCGGCGGGTAGCGGGCCTTCTAGGCCACCAAAGCCACCAGCAATCGTCTGAGCGATGAGGGTTGGCAGGTCGCGATGGGGTCCCGACCAGACCGAGCGCAGCAGCAGCAGCTCCATTTTTCGATCGCGGGATTAACGTGCTAGCCCCAACTATGCAGGAGGCTATAGGCGACCGTTGCAAGCTCTTGCCAGGTTTCTTTGCTGTGGTGCAAGCAGTCGGCCATACTGGCCATCGGCACCTGCAGGTCGCAGGTGCTAAAGGCCCTGCCATAGCGTACTTTACAAGCCAGGTCGAGCGGATCCTGCAAGTTGCGAGCGGTCTCTTTGAGAATCTTGCGATACCCAAGCCCTAAGGCTGCTCGCCAGCGTTGATGGCGCGCGCAGCAATCGAGCATGACTCCCAGACAATAAAGCGCGGCACTAACCCCAATGAAAAGTTCCAGTAGTTCCATGACTCCCTCCTAGGAGCCGCGCGGTGGTGAGCGTGGTTTTGTTAAAACAATATTAAGGCTTGCCTGCGGCGATCGCTAGCCCCCTGGTGGGGGTGGATTTTTCTACAATGGCGGGCAAGCCCGGTGCAATCGACAGGAGGCTTCTGTGGCAAGGGATACAGCGATTGATTTGGCAGCTTACATCGACCATTCTTGGCTCGATCCGCTGGCCGGGCCGGAACAAATTCGCACCCTGTGCGCCCAAGCCGATCGTTACAAGTTTCCGGCGGTCTGCGTCCTGCCCTGTTGGGTGCCTTTGGCCGTTGAGTGCCTGCACGGCAGCAAAATAAACGTGTGTGCGGTAGTTGGATTTCCCACCGGGGCGCAAACGGAAGCGACCAAGCTCTTCGAAGCGCGCGAGGCGCGCGATCTTGGGGCGGTCGAGCTGGATGTTGCACTCAATATGGGCTGGCTCAGGGCTGGCGACATCGAGGGAGTCTATCGCGAATTGGCCTGCATCTGCGAGGAGACCGGGGCAACGGTCAAGGCGATTCTCGAGACTAGTGTCTTGAGCGACGGGGAAAAGCGCCTCGCCACCGAGATTGCCATGGATGCCGGGGCAGCTTTTGTCAAGACCAGCACCGGCTGGCGCGGCGGGGCCACGATTGCCGACGTGCGCTTGCTCCAGGAGGTGACCCAAGGGCGCATTGGCATCAAAGCCTCTGGTGGCATCGGCACGGCAGAGGCCGCCCTCGCCCTGATTGAGGCTGGGGCGACACGCTTGGGGACCTCGCGCGGCCCCGAAATTCTGCAGCAGCAGGCAACTACGGCAGCGTCTTGAGTGGTGCGATCGCACTGCTTAGGGGCTTGCCGTGCAAGAACGATTGCCCGGAATGCACCAAAAACCGGTCGCGCAGGGCCTGTCGCCCCAGAAGCAGCCGAAAGCCCATCGCGTCTCGGTTAGTTAGGGTCAGCTCGATGGGCCAGGAGCAATCTCCTAGCATCACAGCCGTCGAGATGGCGTAGCGCAGCTGGACCTGGCCGTTCGAGCTGCGCACTTCCCGGCGATCGAGCAGGGGCGCTGCGGTCCGTACGACCGTGCGATCGTCGCGCTGATGGGGATGAATCTCAAAGCGCAGCCAGGTCGCGCCCTCGCGCTCGTAAGGCTCGATGGCAAAAGCATGGAGTGCCGAAGAGCGAGCGCCAGTGTCGATCTTGGCTTTGACAATGGGGATGCCCAGATCCGGGAGCGCGATCCATTCTCGCCAACCGATGCTCGGGAGCTTAACCTGCGCGTCCATCAATTACCTTGCTCTCGGAATCTGGCTTCCCAGACCTCGCCCCGGGCCTAGCGAGCGACCGACTCGCGTTCTCGGTCGGCTTTCTCGAAACTAGAAATTTGTTCCGAGGAGGCAGCGGCCTCGAGAGCCTGCAGGATCGTCTCGGCGCTGCGGCGGCTGCTGAAGTTTTCCACCACCACCGCCCGCCCGCAGGCTCCCAGTCGGCGGGCTTTCTCCGGATCGGCCATCAGTGCGGCAACTGCGGCGGCTAGCCGATCGGGGCTCTTGGCATCCACTAAGATGCCGCTTTCATCCGATCGGATCAATTCTTTGACGCCCCCCGAGCCCGTGACGATTGCCGGAACTTCCATTGCCATCGCCTCCATCGTGGCCACGCCCAAAGGCTCGCTCCAGCTGGCCAGCAAAAAAATATGGGCGCGCTCCAAGCTTTCGCGGACAGTCTCTTCGGTAACCGCCCCGAGGAGGCGAACGCAAGCTCCCAGGTCTCGCTCTCGAATGAGCGCCTCGAGTTTTTGACGGTGGCCGGGGGCGTTGGCTTCCTCGCCACCCGCAATCTCCAGTTCCACCGGCAAACCGCGATCGCGCAGCAGCGCGACGGCCTCGATCAGATCGGCATGGCCCTTGCAAGGGTTCAGGCGCCCGCAGCTAAAGAGGCGGCAGCTGCCGGTGCCATCGTCAGCTTGCCAAGGGCTGTAGGGCTGCGCGCGGGCAAAGGTAGAGAGATCTACGCCCATCGGGGCAATTTCGACAGGTGGCAAGAGCGCGCCCAGCTCTTGCTGTAGCTCCCGGCAAATTTTTTGGGTGATGACGATGCCGAAGCGGGCAAACTGCCATTTTTGGGCTTGGTTGGGGCCGTAGTCCGCCAGGGGGCCGTGTAGGGTCAAGCTGTAGGGCAGCCCCGACCACAGGGCTGCAAACATGGCAATGTGGGCGGCATCGCCGCAAGAGTGCACGTGCACGTGCTGCCAGTCGCCTCGACGAGCCAGGGCAGCAAGTTTTGCTCCAACTAGCGCCAGAGCCGACAAGCGGAGCTTGCCGCTCGGGCCTGAGATGCCTTTGGCAGTGAAGAGGGCTGTAAGAATGCGGTGCCACCCACCCCAACCCGCCCGCCAAAGCTCGGCCAAGGTTGCTAGCAGATCCACCCAGAGGGGTAGCAGGTAAGTCGTCCGCGCGCAGGCTTGCTGAGACCAAAGGTGGACCATATCGGCTTGGGTCGGGCGGCGGGTCGAGACGATATCGAGGTCGGCCCCCAGCGCTTCGAGCGCCTCCCGCTCGCGCCAGAAGAAAATATGCGTCTGCCGGGGAAATGTGGGAATCAAGTAGCCAATTTTTCTCCGGGCTGCTGTTGCCTGCGTCACGGTCGCTAACCTCCAGGTGTTCTGTCGCGGAAAGATTTCTGGGCGACTAGTTCTTCGTAAACGGCTGCCATCCTCTCGGCTTTAGTTTCCCAGACGAAGTCCCGGGCGCGGGAAATTGCATTGCGGGCCAAGCGCGCCCTCAGCTCGCGATCGCCAGCGAGTAGGGCAATCTTTTCGGCCAAGGCCTGGGTGACAAAATCGGGGGAGACTGGGTCGATGCGGAAACCCGTCTCGTCAGTGACATACTCGCCAATGCCACCATTGTTGACAACGATGCAAGGCAGGCCGCAGGCCATGGCCTCCAAGACAACTGCACCACCAAATTCGCGCACTGATGGGAAGCAGAAAATATCGGAGCTGCGATAGTACTCCAGGGTTTTTTCCTGGGGAATCCAACCCGTGAAGCGGACGGCCGCCTGCAGCCCGAGCTCGGCAACCCGTGCTTCAAGAGCCCCGCGCTCGGAACCATCGCCCACGATGGTTAGCACGGCGCGCGCGCGAACGTCTGGAGCCAGCTTGCCGATGGCCTCGACGAGCATATCCGCTCCCTTGTAGGGAACCAAGCGTCCGACGAAGAGCAACCGTATGGAATCGGCAGCAGCCTCGGTGCCGGTATCGGTGCGAGCATTCCCCGCCTCGGCGGTCGCAGCGTCTAGAAACTCGCCAGAGATGCCGTTTTCGTAGAATAGCTCCAGGCGCGAGTCTGGGAAGTTGAAGAGATCCCGGATCAAGTTGAGGGTATAGGTCGAACCGGCCAAGATGCGATCGGCTCGCCTGTAGGTTTCCCGATAGCCTGGAATGAGGTAGCGTCCGACCGCTCGCAGGAAATTAAACTGTGCTGATTCTTGGCGCGCGACTTTCTGGAAGCCCGGCGGAAAGGGGACGCCACCATTAACCGGACCGAGTAAAAAAGGCGTCTGCTGCCTGCAAGCGCGATGAATCCCGACCGGGTAGCGCGGCAGCATGGGGGTCAGGGCGTGGACTAGATCGTACTCACCCGCTGCCACAGCCGCCCCGAACCGCTTGTAAACCTGCCGATCGAACTCGGCGTAGATTGGATAGGCCAGAGCATTCTGCAGGGGCCAATTGATGCGGCCGCGCTTTGTCAGCCGGGTAACGGCCCGGTAGTAGCGTCCTGCCAGGGTGCTCTCGCGGATGTAGGTAACCTCTCCCGCCAAGGGCAACTTGCACAGAGCAGGTTCGTTGCGTCCGTGGGTGGCCAAGGTCGCGTCGACAAAAGCACTGATGCCCTCGTAAAACCGATAGGCAACCAAGGGCACCGATGCCCGCTCGGGGTTACATTGCTCGACGACTAGGAGAACCTTGAGCTTTCTTGGCATAGTTTGCAGCCGACGACCCAGCGCCGGTTGCTCGAGAGGAGATCGTTGCTGTATTGTAACCGGCTTGCTACGGGCGCGAGGCCAAGCCCGCGCCCGCAGAGTCTAGGGTTGCACGGTCAGGGGTGCGTCGATGAAAACAGCAAGGTCGGTGTTCGGCTCGATAACAATCAGCTCGACAGAGTCGCCCCGGTTGAGCAAGAAGCCGCCGAGGGCCCCCAAGCCCGCACCGCCGAGAACCTCAATGGCTTGGATACCACCAGTCACCTCAGCCAAAACGGTGGCTGCAGCCGCACCAATGGCCGCGCCCTCGAGAACGTCACCGGTCGAAGCGCCCCTGCGGACGGTCTCGGTGCGAGTGACGATGTCGGAAGAGGCGCGCAGGGGCTGGCTGCGGCCGTTGATGACGATCGTGCGCGCGATAAACTGCGCGCCGCTCTCGACCGGGCGAATCTCGCCGACAATCTCAGAGCCGAAAGGAATGAGGAGCAGGCCGTTGCGGTCGCGGATGTTGGCGGCGACTTGCAGCGTCAAGGGAATAGTCTCTTCGGGGGTTACCAGGATGCGCTCGGCCTCGTCATAACGAACTGGCAAGGTCGTGCCAGCCGGGATGATCGCCGGGGCATTCTGAACCAGAATCGGCGGCTGGCTGCTGGGGAAAGGCTCTGCCGTCGATCGCCCTGCCCCAGGGAAGGGGCGAGAGGCACCCGCCAAAGCGGTAGGTGCGATCGAGCCGAAGGAGAAAGCGACAAGCAAACCTGCAGACAAGAATGTGGAGGCCGACATAGATTATTAATCTCCTTGCACTGACATTACTGATACTCTGACTATAAAGCGGCGAGATTGTCACCGGAATACGCAATCGCGTAGGGTTTCGATCGCTTTTCAGCAGCGGCCTGGATCCGGAGAGAGCTGGCACGGTCGTGTTATGTTCCTTCGTAAAACTGTAGGGGTGGCGACTCCGTTTTCGTGAAGCTACTTCAGCGAGGTGAGCGATGGCTGCGAATCGAATTACCAGCGTGGAGCGTCTGACCTGCAACCGTATCTTCCGGCACCTAGCCGTGTATGTCGACCGCGGCTTCACGGGGCGCGTGGAGATTGGCTGCCTGTCGGAGACGACGCTCTCATGGAGCATCTACCTGATTTGGGGGCGCGTTGTTTGGGCGACAGGCGGCGAGCATCCCCGGCGACGCTGGTGTCGGCAACTCCGCGCCGTAACCGGGAAGAAGCCCCGCATTCCTGAGATGGGAGCCGATCCCTGTGGGGATTACCAGGAGCTTTGCCGCCTCTACCGGCAGGCGGCGATCGCCAGCGACCTGGCGCGTGCCGTCCTTTGCGGCATCTTGGCGGAGGTATTGTTTGACATCGTCCAGGCCTTCGAGCAGTTGCCCTTAGCCCGGGTCAATGGCTACGAGAGCCTAATGGATATCAGCATTCTGGCCGAAGTTGGCGATAATCTGTCCCCGATCCCCCATCCGGGGGATACGCTCGGATCGATGCGATTGCCCCCGGATTGGAGCCCGACCCTCGAGTCTCTGCGCCGCCAGGTGCAGTCGCGATGGGAGCAGTGGGTGCAGTGGGGCCTAGCCGAATGCTCCCCCAACCTCGCCCCCACAATTCGCGATGCCCGGAGCCTGCAGCAGCACGCCAGCCCGCTGGCTTACAACAATTTGTGTCAACTGCTCGATGGCACGCGGACGCTACGAGACATTTCCCTACGCTTCAAGGATGTCCGCAGAGACCTCTACAAGGCCGCGCGCGGGCTAGCGCCCTACATCCGCTCCGGGGCCATTGCCTTGGAACGGACAGAAGACTTGCTAGAGTCGGGCACGAAGGACTCCGACCGGCCTCTGGCGATTTGCATCGACCGCGACCGGCACACTTGCGATCGGGTCGAGCTGGCCTCGATGGAGGCCGGTTACCAATTTGTCAATATCCTCCATCCTTACGAAGCAATCCATCAACTCAAATGCTGGACGGCGACCCCACCAACCGTGCTGTTCGTGGCAGCCGATCGCTTGCCCCTGTCGGGAGAGGAATTTTGTCGGCTGCTGCGGCACTTGCCCAGCTTGGCGGGCGTGCCACTGATTCTCTACGGCAGCGGCCCCTCGGAGCCAGAGTGCCAGCAGCAGCTCCTGCAGGCAGGGGCGACGGCACTGCTTTGCGGCAACGAAGCCTGCAACACCCAGACGCTGCTCGCGCTTTTAATGCGATACAAGCCGCACCGAGAACCCTACGGCGACAGGCCGGTGGCGAACGAGATGATTGGTAGCGAGCTAACAGAAGACGATCTCGATGTGACGGTAACGCTCCCGAACTATAGGTAGCGGGGCGTGCGGGGAGAGAACTGGTCGATCCTGCAGCTACCCGGGCTGTCACCACAGCATCAGCGGCTACTGGTGCGCGCGGGCGTGTCGACAACCCTGGCCCTCATCGAGTCTGGTGTGGACTTGGGGCCGCGTTTGGGCGTGCCCGAACGACTGCTGCGCCGCTGGCTGGCCCTAGCCGAGCTGGCCCGGGTGCCGGGAGTCGGCTGCAAATACTGCGGCGTCTTGCTCCACGCCGGAATCGCCACGGTGGAGCAGCTCAGTCGCAGCTCGCCACCGCGCCTGCAGGATCACATCCTGCGCTTGCAGGTGGCTACCCTCAGGCGGCGGGATCTCTGCCCGCCCGTCAGCCAGGTACAGGAGTGGGTGCGCCAAGCGGGCCTGCTCGTGCGCGCGGAGATTGCAGATTCAGAGCGACGGTAGCTTCTCGCGAGCCTCTACGCTTGTTTGGGGGCTTTGCTGGGGCGCAAAAACCCCAGTCACGCGTTGGTTAAAGTCGTCAATGAATGTAAACAGTACCGGCACGACCACCAGCGTCAGCAGAGTCGAGGTCGAGAAGCCGCCAATGACGGCGATCGCCATTGGGCTGCGGGTCTCGCCGGCGGCTCCTAGCTCCAGCGCGATGGGCAGCATGCCCGCCACCGTCGAAACAGAAGTCATCAAAATCGGCCGCAAACGCGAGATCCCGGCTGCAATTAGAGCGTAACGCTGGGGCACGCCCTGTTGCTGGTTTGCCAGGGCGAAATCCACCAGCAAAATGGCATTTTTGGTCACCAGGCCCATCAGCAGCACGATGCCGATGAGGGCAAACAGGCCCAATTCCTTTTGGGTTGCCAGCAGAGCCACCAAAACGCCCGCAATCGAGAGGGGCAAGGCCGAGAGAATGGCCAGGGGATACAAAAAGTTGTTGTAGAGCAGCACCAACACCGCATAAATCGACAAAATCGCCAGAGAGAGCGCTCCGAAGAAGCGCCCAAAGACCTCGCGCATAATATCGGCGTCGCCGTCGGGTTGCTCGCTGACCCCAGGTGGCAGGTTTTGTATGGCGGGCAAGGCTCGAATGTCTGTTAGGGCCTTGCCTAGGGAGATGCCCTGCAAGTTGGCCTCCAGCGAGATCTGGCGGTTGCGGTCGAAGCGATCGATTTGAGCCGGGCCGCTCCCCAGGCGCAGGCGCGCTACCGCCGACAGGGGCACCAATTCGCCGTTTTGAGCGGGCACGCGCAGATTTTTAAGCGTCTCGATGTCATCGCGAGCCTCGGGAACCAGTTGGACGCGAATGGGGATTTGGCGGTCGGGAAGGTCAAATTTAGCCAAATTTGACTCGATATCGCCAATGGACGCTAGCGAAGCCGTCCGGGCGATCGAGCGCACCGATACGCCAAGGTCTCCGGCGCGCTCGATGTCGGGCTCGACGATAATCTCTGGGCGCACGAGGCTGGCGCTGGAGGTGACCTCCACCAGGCCCGGAAGCTGGCGCATCTCCTGCAGGATGGCTTCGGCCGTGTCGGCCAGTAGTGTGGGATTCTCGCTTTTGAGAATGAGAGAAACATCTTTGTTGGTGCCACCAGCCCCTTGGCTCTGGAAGCTCAAGCGAGCGCCGGGAATCGCCTGCAGAGTCTCGCGGGTTTGGCGCTCGAAATCCCGGATGTGCAGGTTGCCGGGCCGGTCTTTTCTGGGGATCAAATTAATGTAAGCGCTGCCGCTATTGACGCTATCGGCGCGAGTCAAGATGCTCTCAACCTCCGGGCGCTGGGCGACCTCGCGACTGAGGCGATCCATAACAGCTGTGGTGTCGTCGATAGTCGATCCGGGCGGCAGCTCCACCGAGACAATGCTCAAGCCATTGTCAGGGTTGGTAAATAAGCCCTTGGGAATGTACTGCACCAGCTGCAAACTGCCAACAAACAAGACCAAAGCCGCGAGGAGCGTGGCGATGCGGTGGCCCAGAGCCCAGCGCAGCAGGCGCTGATAGGGGCCGCGATGGCCGGAAATTAAAACGGTCGGGTCTTCACTGAGGCAGCAGCTGCCGTCGCTGGCCCCGGGTTTGAGCCAGTAGGCACTCAGCAAGGGGGTTACCGTCGTGGCCACCAAGGTCGAAAACATGGTAGACACCGCAACGGTTACCCCAAAAGGCTGGAAAAACTGCCCCGGAATGCCGCCCATGAAGGCAACGGGAATAAAAACGCCGACAATTGTCGCGGTAGTTGCCACCACCGCCAAGCCAATTTCGCGGGCGCCGTCCATTGCTGCTACGTAGGGGGTTTTACCCATCTGGCGGTGGCGGTCGATGTTCTCGATGGTGCAGATGGCATCGTCGACGAGGTTGCCAACGGCCAGCGCCAGCGCTAGCAAAGTCATGCCGTTGAGGGTGTAGTCGAGGGCCTTCATCACCAAAAACGTCGGCACGATCGACAGTGGCAAGGCAATGGAGGTGATGACCGTTACGCGCCAATCGCGCAAAAAGATGCCGACGGTCAGTGCCGTGAGGACGCAGCCGAGGATGAGGGCGTCGGTGGTGGCGCGGTAGGATTCGCGAATGGCATCGGCACGGGTGAAGATCTGCGCAAAGGCTAAATCCCCAGGCAGCTCGGTCTCCAGGCGCGCGATGGTGGCGCGGACGCCTTCTTCGACGGTAACGAGGGTACTGCCCGTGCTGCGCAGTACCGAAAAAGCCACCACGGGTTGGCCGTCGAGGCGGGCAAATTGGCGCTGCTCGGCAAAGCCATCGCGAACGCTACCGAGGCTCTCGAGGGGCACGGCGCTGCCATCGGGCAGAGAAATCTGGTAGCGCTGCAGCTCGCGCACGGTGGGAGCGCTACCTAGGGTGCGGATATTTTGCTCGCCACCGCCAACTTCGGCGCGGCCGCCGGGCAGGTTGATGTTGAAGTTACGAATTTGGTCGTTGATTTCAGTGGCGGTGATGCCTAAGGCCTGCAGGCGAGCGGGCTCGAGATCGACGCGAATTTCGCGATCGACACCGCCCCAGCGCTCGACCTCGGCAACGCCCGGAACCCCCAAGATCGCTCGGCCGATGCGGCGATCGACGAGTTCGCTGAGTTCTTCGACCGAGCGATCGGCAGAAGAGATCGCGTAGGCCACCACCGAACCACCGGAAAACTCCACCCGCTCGACGGTAGGCTCGTCGATGTCTTGGGGCAAGTCCTGACGAATGCTCGAGACGGCATTGCGCACGTCGTTGGTGGCGCGGTCGATATCGGTGCCGAGAACGTACTCAATCGTCGTGGTCGAGCGGCCCTCAACCACAGTAGAGCGAACGTGGTCGATATTTCCCAAACCCGCAACGGCATCTTCGACCGGCCGCGTTACCTGGGTTTCGAGCTCGGCCGGGCCCGCCCCTGTCTGGGTGACCGTGACGCTGACAATGGGGACATCGATGTTGGGGTTTTGGTCGATGCCGAGATTGGTGAAAGCAGAAAACCCAAAAAGTCCCAGCACCAAAAATAAAACGATGGTGGGAACGGGATTTTTAATCGACCAAATCGAAACGTGGAAGGACAAGGGCTGGGCCTCCTGCGCGAGGACTGAATAACGTGTAGGGCCTTAGGGCTCTCAAATTACGGTCTTACATCCGAGACGATCGCCACGCGATCGCCCGGCTTGAGATAGGCGACTCCTTCAACGGCCACGCGATCGCCGGAGGCGATGCCTGCCAGGATTTCGATTTGCCCCTGGGGCAGCAGCTCTCCGAGTTCGACGGCAACGGGGGTGACGGTATCGTCGGCCTGGATGCGATAGACGATGCCGCTGCCATCGGGCTGGGGCAGAACGGCCTGGCTCGGCAGGGCAACCCCCGGCAGCAGCGAGGTCGTCACGCGAGCGCGTAAAAACATGCCCGGACGCAGGTCGGGATTGGGTGGCAAGTCAACCTCGACTGTGGCCAAGCGCGAAGACTCATCAATGGCAGGTTGGATCTCGCGAACGGTAGCCTCCAGGGTTTGCGCGGGGTTGCTGCTGGCTGTGGCCAGGATAGTTTGACCGGGCCGCACGGCTGCGAGCTGGGTTTCTGGTACCTGCAGCCGCAGCTCGAGGCGATCGCCTTCGATGAGGGTAAATAGCGTATCGGCACTGCTGACAACATCACCGATGCGGGCCTGGCGCTCGAGGATGCGCCCGGCGGCAGGAGCTGTGATGCGCGTGTCGGCCAGGCGCGCGCGCGCGATGCGGACTTCGGCTCGGGCGCTCTCAAGCTGAGCTTCGGCTTGGCGCAGGACCTCCGGGCGCGTGCCGGCCAGCAACTCTTGCAGGGACTGGCGGTCTTCGCGCAGCTGGGCCTCGGCACTCTCGAGTTCGGCTTCTTCGCTTTTGAGACTGTCGAGCAATTCGTTGAGGCGATCGCGGGTAACCGCACCCTCGTCTGCCAAGGTGCGGTTGCTCTCAGCGCGCTGGCGGGCGAGGGCAACGTTCGACTCGGCCCGGCGGACATCGGCAGCCGCGCTGTTGACTTCTTCGCGGGCGCGGGCCACTTCTTCAGCCCGGGCCCCAGCGCGCAGCTCTGCCAAGCGAGCGGCCTGCTCGGCGGCGTCGGCCTCGGCACGGGTCAGCTCGGCTTGCAATTGGGTGCCATCCAAGCGCGCCAAAAGCTGGCCTGCTTTGACTAGGTCGCCCTCTTCAACCAGAACTTCGCGAATTTGCAAGCCGCTGGCCTGCGTGGCAACTGGCAGCAGCTCGCGGGCAGCAACGCTCCCAGTGGCGTCGAGGCGGCGGGCAACGGTGGTTTCGACAGCAGCGGTGGCCGTCACGGCAACACTCGGGGCAACCTGCTCGGGGGCCACCGTGCTGGGGGCCGCCGGCCTAGAGCTGCGCGCGGGCAGCAACTGCAGGGCGATGGCCGCTGCCAGCGCGCCCAGGCCAAAGCCAATGGCAGCTGGGCGCAAACCGCGCGCCTGGCGGTCGTCCGGGCTACTGGATTGAGGTGGGGTTGGAGAGGGCGTTTCTCCTGGAGCAATGTCGGGCTTCGAAGACAAGCGAGTCACGGGGCCTCCAGGTTGTTAACCTTTCTTAAGAATCTCACTCACAAATGCTAGCAGGCGATGGCCGCATCCGAACAGCTTCCCAAGTCGCAAAAAAACTATGTCACTCGAGAGCCGCGAGCAATTGGTATCGACAGACGCCTTGACGAGAGGGTTTAATGGCGGCGGGCTCAAGCTTACTTTCCGCAGGTTGCTCGAATCGGTCGGAGACACTGCCGATTGGAGAAAGGCTTCTGCACCCGCGGGGTGCTGGGTCTGCAGTTGACGGGCGATTTATATCTGCGGGCTCGCATCTTGACTCAAATTACCTACAACAGAGCGCAGATCTCGAAATTGCTCTTCGGAGTAGGCCCCGTCCCCTCGCCAATAGACCTTGCCGTTTCGATCTACGAGAAATAGCTGGATTCTCGAGGTGCTGGAGATTTGTAGCGCCTCGCCTATCTCGTTGATGTCGGTATACACGGTGATGGTTGCTTCTCGGGCTTTGGGGTCCGCGATACCTGCTGACATCCAGTTGTCAATCTGCTGTTGCTTGGCCGGGGAGAACTCCCGCAGCGTGGGCACCTCGTACACGCGTAGGTCAGCTTCCTGCCTTGCAAGCTCTCCGAGAGGCCCGAGCCAGGTATTCACCGCTGTTTGGTGCCGCCGCTCGAAGGCCATCAACACGAGGTTATACCGGCCCTCGAAGCCATCTGGAAGGGCGTATGGCTTCGAGTTGACGTCTCGTCCGGCGACCTCCGGGAAGTGGGGTACGGCCCTCACGATCGAAAGTTCGTTCGATTGACTGCTTGCCACGCGTAGGGCGATCGCAGTAGCCCCGATGACTGACAGGGTGATGCCGAGCAGACGTTTCACAATCATGCGTACTCCTGGGCTCCGAGCCCACTAACATTCTTGTTGGTTTGAGAGTAAAAAAAACTAGCGAGCTAGCCCACGAATGAAGATGGCCATCAACTCCTCCGCCATGACCAGACGGCTCCCGCGAACGTGCTCGTCAGGCAGCGCGTGCAGTCCTTCGACCGAAGATAGGATCGCGCCTGCCACGTTGCCGAGGTTGGGATGTTCGATACTCCCCTGGGCCCGAGCACTCTCAAGAACGAACACGATCGGCAGGAGAACTGCCTCAAAGGCAAGATTGTCAATGGCTTTTGCAGCTTCGGGGTCGATGGCGGGCAGGTCCGAATTCGTCAAACGGATCGCGTCGAGTGGCGGCTGAGACAGCAGCCAGGCGGCGATCGCACTTAGTTGCGATTGCAGATCCGTATCGGCGTTAGCGATCGCGCTTCTGAGCCCCGTCTGATGGCGCTGCAGATAGCGGGTCATCACTTCTACGAATAAGTCAGATTTTCCTCCTGGGATGTGGTGATAAATCGAAGCGTGGTGGATGCCCGCAGCCTTGGCAATGTCTTTGATCTTGACAGCCTGGTAGCCGCAACTGACAAACAAAGACTCTGCTGCCTGCAAAACGCGCTCGCGAGCCTCTTGGTTTTGTTCGGGCATTCAACCAACATTTTTGTTGAGCAACACCATACCAACGACGTTAGCAGTCGCTTAGAGCCCTGTCAACTTAAATTCCGGCCAAGCGGCCAAATGCGGGCTCAGTCGGGCCTCGACCCCCTAGAAGCCTACCCCCGGCAGTCGGGGCGACTAAAATTGTCATAAAAGCAACGTTACTCTCCTGCGAGAGTAGAAGCCTTTATGATTCAGTTTTTATTGACTTGGTTGGTTGCAGCAGTTTCTTTGGTGATCACGGCAAGGCTCGTGCCGGGGCTCACAATCGATAGCTTCGCTGCTTCCCTCGTTGGCTCTGCCGTGATGGGCTTCGTTAACGCCATCGTCAAACCGATTTTATTAATCCTGACCCTCCCACTAACAATCTTGACCTTTGGATTATTCCTAGTGGTCATCAACGCAGTTTCGTTTGGACTGGTGGGATACTTCACCCCCGGATTCGAAGTCGATGGGTTTTTCCCTGCTTTTTTCGGCTCCGTCGTGCTGGCGCTCGTGTCCTGGCTCCTCAACGGGCTCCTTTTCAAAGAAGAAGAACGGCTCTAGAGCCCACTCAGGCGCGCGTAGCCTAGCTCCGAGATTTCGTGCCATTGGGTGATGCGATTTCGAAACTGCTGCCAGCTTTCGTAAACTTCCCGAAAGGTCCGATCGCCAGCGGCACTCTCGGCAAACAGCTCGCTAGCAACGCGCCGGGCTGCCTGGAGAATCTCGGCACTGTAGGGCCGCAGTTGGGTGCCGCTCGCCTGTAGGCGCTCTAGAGCAGCTAGGTTCAGTGCGTCGTAGCGCGCGAGCATATTTTGGTTGACTTCTTTGGTGGCTGCGATGAAGATCTCGCGATACTCTTGGGGGAGCTTGTCCCAGGCGCTGCGGCCCACCAAAGCTTCTAGGGTGGGGCCGGGCTCCCACCAGCCGGGGTAATAGTAATAGCGAGCGGCGGCCTGGAGGCCGAGCTTTTCGTCATCGTGAGGGCCGACAAACTCTGCCGCATCGAGGGTGCCCAGATCCAGCGCTAAGAAGACTTCGCCCGCACCGATAACTTGAACGTTAACCCCCAACGCGGCCATCACTTCTCCGCCCAAGCCGGGGATGCGCATTTTCAAGCCTCGCAGATCGGCAAGGGATTGAATTTCGCGCTTGAACCAGCCGCCCATTTGCACGCCGGTATTCCCAGCAGGAAAAGAGATGATGCCGAAGTCAGCGTAAAGGCGGTGCATGGTCTCGAGGCCACCCCCGTGATAAAACCAGGCATTCTGCTGCTGGGCGTTGAGCCCGAAGGGAATGGCCGTGCCAAAGGCCAGTGCCGGATTTTTACCGATGTAATAGTAGCTAGAGGTGTGGCCGCATTCGACGGTCCCCGCTTGCACGGCATCGAGGACACTCAGGGCCGGGACGATTTCTCCGGCGGCGTAGGCAGAAATGGTGAAGCGGCCGTCAGTCATAGCGCTGACGCGATCGCCAATGGCTTCGGCACCGCCGTAAATGGTGTCGAGGGCGGGGGGCCAACTGGTCACCATGCGCCACTTGACGCGCGGGCGAGCGGCCGAGCTACTCGTGCCATCCGTTGCGGCGCGATCGCCGTTGGCTTGGCAGGCACTAGCGGCGATCGTGCCCGTACTACCGAGGGCGAGGTTACGCAGGAGGTGGCGGCGACGCATGGCAACTGACTGAGTTGGCTGACGCCTGACATTGTAGGCAGGAATACAGCAATCTAGGGACTCACCCCATCAACGCGAACATCGCGCCAGCCGCGCGCGCGCGCCGTGGCCCGCACCAGCGGCAGGCAAATATCCGGGCGAGCCGAAGCCAAGATCGTAGCGGGATACACCGCCGTACCCCAGGCAGGATGCACCAGCATGGGGCAGATGCCCGGCAAAACCTCCATGGCAGGCAAACATGCTGCCGCACGCACGTCGTTATGTCGCAGGTCGCCAGGGGGAGAGAGCAGCGGCCCTGCCGAGCGCGGGTCGAAGACTTCGGCGGTGTAACCTCGCCCGCGCAAAGCGAAAGCCAGCGCAAAGCTAAAGGCAATGAATTCGCCGCGCAGGCGTTGTTTTTCAGCTTCGACGGTGGCGGTAGTCTCAGATAGGGAAACCGTCGCCTGCTGCAGCAGCAAAATTGCCCACGCCGAGGCATCCGACCAAGTCGGAACCAACCGAGGCAGATGTTGGCGCACGTACTTGCTGGTGGCACAAGCAAAGACTTCTTTTTCACCCGCACGCAGGCAAAAAAAGGGAGTAGCAGGCTCCATCAAACAGCTAACCGATCGCACGTTTTTTGTGCCAGGCCGACGTACATGACGCTCGTATTATTATCGATGCGGACGCGCAGCTGCTTGGTGCGCAGGTAGTACAAAATCGCCCCCGGATAATCGATGAAGGGCCGACCGAAGGGATTGAACCCAGCAATCTCTGGTGCTGCGAAGCCGCACTCACCCAGCCAGCGCGCGACTTCTTCTGGGCGCAGGAATTTTTCCCAATCGTGGATGCCTTTGGGAATCAATCCCGTCAGGGTCTCGAGCAAAAAAATCATCACAAAATACGAGAGTCCGGTCCGATTGACCGTGTCGAAGCAAAAGTACCCGCCCGGCCGCAGCACGCGAGCGGCCTCGGCGATCGCGCCTTGGGGCGAATCGACATGCTCCAAGACATCCAGGCAGGTGACAATATCGAAGGTGGCATCGTCGTAGGGCAAGCACTCTGCCGTGCCAGTGCGGTAGTCAATTTCGAGATTCTGGGTGCGGGCGTGGCGGCGGGCAGCCTCGATGCAGGCCTCGGAGCGATCGAGGCCCCAAACCCGCGCGCCGCGCTGGGCGAGAAACTCGCAGCTATAGCCGCCACCGCACCCGATATCGAGCGCCCGCTGGCCGGACCACGACGAGATCGCGCGCTCGAAGAAGCCAAAGCGGGCGGGATTGAGGCGCTCGAGGGCCCGGATTTTGGCATCGGGCTGCCACCAGTTCTCGGCTTGGCGGTCGTAGTAGGCGAGATCGTTTTTGATCATGTTTCGATCGTGGGCCTTGTAGAATTAGGACCGACGGTCTAGATGGGTTTGGGAGCAGTGGTACGGGTTTCAATTATCGTCCCAACCCTTCAGGAAGAAGATTATCTAGAGCGGACCCTGCGGCACCTCCAAATTCTGATGCCGCCTCCTGACGAAGTTATTATTGTCGATGGTGGCAGCACCGATCGCACGGTAGAAATTGCTTTCGCGGCCAAAGATTATTTGACGGCAGCCGAGCTCAAGATCCTGACTGACTGCGATCGGGGGCGATCTCGGCAGTTGAATGCTGGTGCTGCTGCGGCCACGGGGGATATTTTATGTTTTCTCCACGCCGATACTCTCGTCCCTGACGATACGGTAGCGCTGGTTGGGGCGGCATTGGCCGACGGGCGGGTTGTCGGCGGCGGGTTTATTTCGCTGATGTGCGGTCGCGCGACGACGTGCTGGGCGATTTCTTGGCAAAACTACCTTAAAACCTACTGGACGCCGCTAGTTTTTCGGCCGCATTTGTTCTGGCGCGGGCTGCGGGTTATTTTTGGCGACCAGACTCTGTTTTGTCGTCGCCAGGCCTTTGAGGCTTGTGGGGGTTTCGATCCCGAGCTGCCCATCATGGAAGAGACCGATCTGTGTTTGAGGCTCGTGCGGTACGGGCGGCTGCGGCTCGTCGATCGGGTGGTGCTCTCTTCCGATCGCAGGGTAGCCCGGTGGGGGAGTTGGCGCGCGTCGCTGCGCTATTGGGCGATCGGCTTGGGATGGTTGGTGGGGGTGCCTGCTGGGGTGCTGCGGCGGTGGTACCCCGATTTGCGTTGAGTGGCCTCCTTTTCAGTTTTTGTTCGAAATCAAGATGAACAGCTATAGTGCGACACGCCACCAGCGTTAAAAAACGCCCTAGGCCTTAGGCGATAGTATTTATCTTCTACTTCTTGTGATTGCTCATCGTATGGATAGCTGAGTACTTCTTGCAACTCTTTAATTAATGTGTAGTCGCCCCGTGCGGCTTGTTGGTAGGCGGGGACGATCGACCACTCTCGCCATGTGTATTTTGGGTTGGTCTGTTTCATGTTTGCTGATATCTCAGTCAGATTGCCGTCTTTGATGACAAGGTCGCGCCAGCTTTTTAGCCAAGATTGCCATTGCTCGTCGAGTTGTTGTGAAGTTTTAACGTAGAAGCTCTTTTTTAATGCTGAGACATTCTCTGGTATGTGGGATAACTCGCGGAAGAAAATGGTGTAATCTACTGCTGAGTGGATCGTTAACTGCAGCAATTTCTTAAGTAGCTTTGGATTATATTCAGTCAAGCCAAGTTTGGCCGCCCACATTTTTTGGGTTTGTTTTTGCATTGCCTCTGCAAAGCCATGACGTACTCGGTCGAAATGTTCTAAAGCTTCAGAACCTTCTTCGAGTAGCGGTCTCACAGCCATCCAAAACATATGAAAATTCGCTTCCGCTGCAATTGGCTGATTGAAGAATGAAAAGTGTTCGCCGCCGCCAGTCCACGGTTGAAACTCAGGGTCAAAAATTTCACAAAACCCAAATGGTCCATAGTCTAGGGTAAAGCCACCAGCGGCGCAGTTATCACTATTAAAATTACCCTGGCAGTAACCGACACGTTGCCAATTAGCCACCAGTGAAGTAAGACGCTGGCAAAATAGCTTAGCCAACTCAACCAATCGATCTGCAAAAGCAAGGTTTCGATCGATGTCGCTTTTGTATTCTCGCTCAATTAAATGCGATACTATCATGCGCAGCTCTTCTAATGCTCTTGGATGAGCATTGCTGCGAGCGCGGCGGGCGAATAACTCTAGCTGACCAACACGCAAAAAGGATGGTGCGACGCGAGTTGAAATAGCCACAGGATCGTCCACCAAAATATCAGGATCGGTGGAGTGAGAGTCTTGAGAATACCAAGGCCGGGTAACAGTCTCAGATTTAGAAACATACAGTGTCAGAGAGCGCGATGTTGGCACACCTAAAGCCTGCATATATTCTTGCGCCAGAAACTCACGCACACTCGAACGTAGCACTGCGCGACCGTCGGCACCACGGCAATAAGGCGTTGGGCCGCCACCTTTCAATTGCATTTCCCAGCGCTGACCATTGATTATTCCTTCAAATACAGATATCGCCCGACCATCGCCATAACCATTACCCGTACCAAATGGACATTGTTGGGTATATTCGGTGCCATAAATCGACAGTGCATAACCTGTCGCCCAGCCAACCTGACGCATGGGCTCGCGTGCAGCAGAGATATCGCCAGAAAATACCTGGCGAAATTTTTCATTAAGCACCAGCTCGTCGCTCAATCCAAGTTCATTAAAAAAAGTGCGGCTGTGGGTTACATATTCTGGTTCTGCAAGCGGCGTGGGTTTCACGGGTACGAAATGACCGGAAAAAACCTGGCGGGCACGGCGATCGTCACCATCCCCGGTGGCATCAGGATCGGCATTTAAGGTGTCCATCAGAGAATAATCCGCCAATCGCACAAATTCATCGAAGGTCGTTACGCAGGGCTCAGCAGATGGTTTAGATGTATGTGACATTGTTGCTAACTACTATTCAACGGCTTGGCGATGTAGAGATCCCCAGATGGCTCGGAGGCGTATGGCACCCTCATACGTCATGTTATAGGCTTCGATGACGTATGACTCCCCTCTAAGGCATGCCAAACAGCCTCTTAGCCGTTTTGATATCTTGCGGCTGGCGCTCTTATCTCCACCACATAGCAAGAGCACGATATTGCCCCGAATCTTCCCCAAAATAAACGCGGCAGCCGGGACCGAACATCAGCCTCAGCTCGAAAACGCCATCGCCGACCGGCTCGTAATCCCTGTATGAGCCGCTTTCCAGCCGCCGGATAACGGACCCGAAGCAGTCAGAGAGTATGGCACTGGTGGGCGTAGCAGCTTTGGCAGCCTCTCTACTCATCTTCTGTCTCGCCATCTACCGCCGCCAACTCCAGCTTCTCCCGCAGCCATTCCTCCATGTGGGCCGAGAAAGCGTTTTGCCCGAAACCCTGGCGCTGGGCAAGAAGACTCTCGATATCTGCCACGCTGAGAATGGGGAGAGCGCGCGAAGTATCTGAGGTTTTGTACTCGCCCTCCGCGAGACAATAAATAGTCAGCCGATCGCCATCGAATCGCCAGAGTTCGCGAACGCCCAAAGCCTGATAGATAGCAATCTTGTCAAGGGAACCACTCGTAATGTCTGTCTCGATAATTAGATCGGGGGGAGGATCGGCGGAAAGGTCGATTCGATCTTTGTTCCGCACCACTGCTTCGTTTTGGATGTAGAAGGACTCATCGCCCTCCACACCCTTTTTCAGGTCTTCTCGGCTCCACGTCGTCGATTTCAAGCTGAGAACTTCGACCCCAAGCGCTCGCGTTGTAGCTTCTACCAAGCGGCTCAGGGTGACGCCGAGTTTTTCATGCTTCGGAAGGGGGGACACGATCTCCAGGACGCCATTATCGTAGGTCAGACGCTCGCCTGGTCTGTTCTCCCAATCGTGAAGTAAACATTGATAGGTCTCCCAGCTTACACCTTCAAGAAGAACTCTCTGACTGACCCGCGATGGCGTAGCGACCATCGGTAATCCCTCAACTGAAGAGTTTTTATAATACGGCGGCCTTCTGGCCGTGCGACCAGTCTAGCGCGCCGAGATCGAAAGCCCAATTGTGTCTGCGGGGAGCCGACCCAAATCTGGCTCCCCGCAGACCGTGCGAGTGCGATCGCTCGGCCTCGTGACGGCACTACTCGGCGTCTTTGATTTCGTCGGATTTTTGCCCCTCGACATCAGGGACCCAATCGGGGCGGTTCGCTTGCTCCCAACCGGGGGGACGCTTGGAGTTGTACCAGGCGATCGAGCCAATGGCGATCGCCGCAATGAAGCCTACCACATAAACGACCGTAAAGTAGACGGGAAACTGGCGACCCGTTGCCTCAGCGGCTTCTTGCAACAAGATGTAGGGCATAACTTCGGCCTTAATAATTTTTTTGGAACTTCTTCGATCCTAACAGAGGACGGAACCGACACACTCTGACGTCCGATCGCGCGCCAGCAGACAGTCGGCGGCGACTCTCAGTTACGGTCGGGCGGGTTACAGATGGCTTCCGCCGCGACAAACGTCAATCCTGCATGGGCCATGAGTCGCTCGATTAGGACATCACCAAACAGGCTCGCCGGGGTCCAAAAGCCTCCTGGCTTGGCGGATTTGGGGAAATCGCAGGCGAGCGAGAGCCCGGCCTGGCCCAAAATTTTTGCCGTCGAGCCATATCCCGGGTCGCGATCGCCTTTGAGATCGACACCGAGCGTTTCGCCCGCCGGGGTCCGACCCCAGAAGCGCAGGTGGTAGAACCCCCGCTCGCGCTCTTCGGGTGTGGGTCCTTCTCCCGGTGCGGGCACCAACGTGTTGGCCAGCGCCCAGCGCAGCGGCCCGACGGCTGCCGCAGCGGCAAAAGCTCCCAAAGCCAGAGTCATGCCCCAGGCGGCCGACCAGCCCGCAATGCCGTCTCCCATCCAAACCGCTTCTTCATACTCGAAGGCGGGGCCGTAGGCCGGGTCGAGTAGCGCCTGCGATCGCAGCACGATCCGCGCATTCACCGGAGCCATCACGAAAGGCCCGACCCAACCGCCGAAGATCTCGTCGTGCCGGGCGGTGGCACCGTTCGGTTGGGGGTGGGAGGTCCCTGCAGTCTCCGGGCACAGGGAGTAAAGATCCGAGAGTTCCTGGCGAATTTCGGGGCTAGCGGCGGCTTCTTTGACCAATTGCAGGCCGCTGGCAACCGTGCCGCCAGAAAATCCTCCCTGCGCGCCCATCACGCGCATCTTTACTTGCGAGCAAGGTTGCCCGAAACGCTGGCGAGCCTGCTGCTGCAGAAAATACACTCCCAGGTCCGATGGCACCGAATCAAAGCCGCAACAATGCACGATCCGCGCGCCTGTTTCTCGGGCTAGTGCTTCGTACTGCTTTATCGTGCGGCGAATCCACTGGATCTCCCCGGTCAGATCGCAATAGTCCGTCCCCGTTTGCGCGCAGCTCTTGACAAGGAGGTCGCCATAGAGGGCATAGGGCCCGACAGTGGAAATAACAACCCGCGTTTGGGCGCAGAGGGCTCTTAGGGAAGCTTCGTCGGTAGCATCGGCAACGATCTGGCCCAAGCGGCGACCGGCGTTGTGGCCGAGGGCATTGGCAAGCTGGGCTAACTTTGTGGCATTGCGACCGGCAATGGCCCAACGAACTTCTTCTCGATCGCCGAGGTGTTCGGCTAGGTATTCGCAGAGGATCTTGCCGACGTAGCCCGTGGCACCGAAGACGACGAGGTCGTAGGCATGCGTGCGATCGGTCATGTTCCGCTCCTGGCAACAAGCAAATGAACTGCGCGCCAGCTGATACCTGCAGCCGAGCGAGGCGGCCTATGCCGCATAGAGCGCCAGCGTCACGAGACCTTGCTGGCCGAGGAGTAATTCTCGCAGAAGGGTGATAATCCCGACCCAGATAATGGGCGCGATATCTACCCCGCCAATCGGCGGGACCAGGCGGCGCACCGGCACCAGCAGAGGTTCCGTCAGCCAAGCAATTGGACGGAAGGGCAAGCGCCCGAGGTCGGCCTGGGGATACCAGCTCAAGACGATGCGAAAGATGAATGCGATCGCCATCAGGCCTAGGAAGAGCCCGAGGCTCCAGCTGGTGAGTCGCAAAAGCAAGAGAGTATCCATGGGGCAGGCGGATGCGGTCGTTGGAGATATTCTAAAGATGATTGTGGCAATGGCGCAAAGAGTCTCAACTTCTCGCAGCCAGACCCATAAAATAAATGAAGAAACAAAAACCTTAATGAAGGAGTGCATCAATGACCCCCTCTTTAGCCAACTTTCTAATCAGCCTCGGCATCGGCGTGGCCGTTGTCGTTATCCCAGCGACGATCGCGTTAATCTTCATTAGCTACAAAGATCGCATCGTTCGTCGCGGCTAGGCCGCAACGGCAAGCTCCCTAACGCTCGTGGGTTGGGGGGCTTGCGTTACTCTGTACGAAGCAGCGAGGGGAAAGCAATCGTGATGAGTTGGTGGTTCGAGTCGTTATCGTCGTCGGGTTACGTACTCGGCCAAGTCAACTTTGGAGTTGATGCGGCTGCCATCTTAGGCATCCTGCTGGCTTCTGGGGGGGGCGGCTTCTTCGCCCTGCGATCGCTGCGCCCAGAACTCTCCCGCGAGCAGGATATCGTCATTGCCGCTATTGCGCTGCTGTGCGGCTTGATTTTGATCTTCAAGGGTTGGGAACTCAACCAGATCCACGAGTTCAACCAGTTTTTGCTAACGGGCGTGGCCGTCGCCCTGGCCGTGGAGACCATTCGCCTGCGCGCGGCAACCGTCGAGCAAGCCAAGCGGCGCGCCCCCACCGTCGATCGCAAGCGCCGCACCAGTCGCGTCTACCGGGCCGAACTCGATGAAATCGAGCCCTATGACTACGAAGAAGAAGAAGCCGCACCGCGCGTCAATCGCCGCCGCTTGAAAGGAACGGCCGCCGCCAGGCCGAGTCGCGACGAGTATTTCGACGACGGCTACAACGATGACTCCGGCGCACCTGAGGAAGATTGGCAAGATGCCCGACCGGATGCCCGACCGGTCGCACGGTCGCGGCGGTCGTCTCGCCCGCGTCCAGATCGCGACACTCGCGACGACCGCCGCCGCGCGCCCGCCCAGCGCGACGACCGCCGCGATGCCTGGGACGACGGCTACTCCTATCGAGATGCCGATCGCGATGACGCACCGCCACAAGCTCGCCGGGGACGCTATCGCCAAGAGCCCGAGATCGACTTCGGGCCCGAGGATCGCGATTGGCCCGACGAAGATCGCGAGCCCCCTTCCAGACGCCGCGATGGCCGCCCGCCCGCAGACGACTGGCAGCGGCCGCCCGCCCGCCGCGACCGCGACGTGCCGATATCGCCCCCTCCAGAAGAGCGCCCCCCCATCCCCCAAGTTGCCCGCCAGCCGAAGCGATCGCGGCCGACCGAGCCACCCGCCCCACCAGTCGACCGCTCGGCAACAGCAACCTACACCAGCTATGAGCCCCTAGACGAAGACTACGATTTAGGCGATAGCGAATATTGAAAATCCCAGGCTTCCCTGGAGCGCTACGATGCGGGAGACGTCACCACGCTCCCAGCTTTGTGGCTGCTTCCACCGCCTCTGGCTCGGCACTCGCTCCCCTGGCTTGCGCTTGCGGGGTATTCTTCGTGCTGGGTGCCCACGATGGTTCCCTCGGCACGCTCCTGCCGCAGATGGCCGCAACCTACGGAGTCGGACGGGCAGAGATAAGCTTTCCCTACATTGGGGCCGCTCTGGGCTACATTTTGGCTTGCCTGCTTGGGAGCTGGCTCGTCAATCGCCTCGGGCGCAAGTCTTTTTTGTGGGTTGGCAGCGGGTGCTTTTGCCTGGGGACCCTGGCAATGAGCGCCCAGCTCCCCCTGGCGGCCCTGGGCGTAGCGCCCTTGGCGATCGGATTTGGGGCGGGGGCCTCGGAGCTGGGCTGGAACGAGCGCATTGCTAGCAGCAGGCCGGAGCCTGGCGCGGCCCTCAATGCCCTGCATGCCAGCTTTGGGATTGGAGCCCTGGCCGGACCGCTGGTGACGGGATTGCTGTTGTCTGGGGGCTGGGCATGGCCGGGCATCTATCGCTTGCTAGCAGCGCTGGGGGCTGCGGTTGCCGTTGCCTCCTGGTGGGGATTGCCCCGGGTCGCTAGCGGTGAGGGTCGCTCCGGTCGCTGGCCGGCTGCCGCGATCGCCCGCCCTGCCGTTACCGTGGCACTGGCGATTTTCTTCTTCATGGGATCGGAGTTTGCCCTGGGGGATTGGAACTTTAGCTTCTTGGTGGCAGAGCGAGGCTTGGGAGCTACCGTTGCCAGCAGTATGGGGAGCGGGTATTGGCTGGGCATCACCAGCGGGCGCCTGATTTTAGCCGTTGTTGGCGTGCCCTATGGCGAACGAAGGGTTCTGTTCGGTTGTTTGGGATGCGTCGTTGCAGGCGTCAGCCTGTTCGGGTGGTTTCCCCAACCGGTAGCAGGGGCGGCTGGCTTGTTTGTAGCTGGGTTGGGATTGGGACCGGTTTTGCCCTTGTCGCTCGCGCTCCTGGCAAAAAACACCACCGAGGGCGCCCTGCTGAGTGGGATGTCGCTGGCGGCTTGTCTGGGTAGTTTGGGCAAGGGGCTCTTACCGTGGGTGGGGGGCTTAGCAAGCGATGCAGTTGGCTTGTCTGTCTTGCCAGGCTATGTCTTGGCGCTGGTGGCTTGTTTGGGCATTTGTTTGCAACGGATTACCCCACAGCTTCGCGGCTCCGAGCGATAGGGTTGCGTTATTTTTTTAGATGCCCTCTCGGGCTGGGGCTGACTTTAGGCCCAGTCGGCCATCTGGGGCGTTTTTCTGCGCTAGTGTTAATCAATGCAGCCGGGTCGAGTTTTCGAATCCTCTGTCAACGCCAGGCTAGCAGGTCGGAGGCTCCATGACGCCAGACCCACGTGGGCTCGCCCGAGAAGCAGAGGCCGCCAGCGAACCCCTCAAGGAACTGCTGCAGCTTGCGGGCCAAAAACTGCCAGCCGATCGCGAGGGGGCCGATGAGGTCGCGCTGCAAAACCTGGTTGCAGGCACTGCTGCTGTGGCGGGCGAAGATTTTTTTCCCACGCTGGTGAAGCACCTGGCAGCTGCACTGCAGGTTTCTTGCGCCCTCGTGTCAGAAGTGACTGACGCTGGCCTTTGGTCGGTTGCCTGCTGGCATGATGGCGTTCTGCTGCCACGCTTCTCTTATCCCGACGACACGCAGACACCTGGGGCCAAAACCCTACGCGAGGGTCGCGTCTTCTGCAGCAGTCACGCGCAGCGGGAGTTTCCTGACGACTCAAGTTTGGTTGCTCTCGAAGCCGAGAGCTATCTGGGTGTCGCTTTGCGAGACCGGCGCGGTGCCGCCGTCGGGACGCTCTGCATCTGCAATAAGGGACCGATTCGCCAGCCGCAACGGGCGGAGCAGATTTTGCAGGTTTTCGCGGCGCGGGCCGCCGCCGAGCTAGAGCGCCGGCGCATGGAAGAGTCCCTGCAGCAGGCACTGCAGAAGCTAGATTTTCATATTAATAATTCTCCTGCAGGCGTCATCGAGTGGGACCGAGAGTCTCGCGTGCAGGGTTGGTCGCGCCGCGCTGAGGAGATCTTTGGTTGGGCAGCCGAAGAGGTGCTAGGCAAGCACTTTGACGAGCTAGCTCTCGTGTATCCCGAAGATGCTGCTACGGTCGCCGAAACCGTCAGGTGCTTGCAACAGGAGTGCGCGCCGCGCAACACCTCCAAACATCGCAATCTCACTCGAGACGGGCGCGTCATTTATTGCGAATGGCATAGCTCTTGCTTGCGCGATGAGTCTGGCGTCTTGCAATCGGTGCTCTCCGTCATTCTAGATGTCAGCGATCGCAAGCAGGCCGAGCAAGCCCTGCGCCAGAGTGAAGAGCGCTTCCGCCAGGCTATAGACACCGCGCCTTTTCCGATCGTGCTCCACGCTGAAGATGGCGAAGTCCTCAAAATTAATGACGTTTGGACCGAGCTGACGGGCTACACGCACCGAGATATTCCCACCATGCGAGACTGGGCCGAGCGCGCCTACGGCGAGCGGGCGGATGACATCTTGAAAACTGTCATTGCCAAGAAATACGATCTCGACTCCCGATGGGATGAAGGGGAGTTTATCGTCGCGACTCGCGAGGGCACCCGGCGCATTTGGCAATTTAGTTCTGCTCCGTTAGGGGAGCTGCCTGATGGCCGTCGGGCAGTCATTTCCATGGCTGTCGATGTGACCGAGCGCAAATATAGCGAAGCGCGCTATCGCGCCGTTTACGATCGAGTGGCTGTTGGCTTGGCCAGCTCGAGCTTTGACGGCCGACTTCTGGATGTCAACTCGCGTTTTTGCGAAATGCTGGGCTACACGCGCGCAGAACTCCTCCAAAAAACCGTTTCCGAAGTTACCCATCCCGAGGATCGTCCGCGCACCAAGCTAGAGCTCGATAAACTCTTTACCGGAGAAATCTCCTGTTTCTTCCAAGAAAAGCGCTACCTTCGCAAAGACGGCAGTGAGTTTTGGTCGAGTACGGGCGTCTCCGTCGTGAAAGATGGCACGGGCGGGCCAGCCTACTCGCTGGGCGTGATTCGCGATATTACCGATCGCAAGGTTACCGAAGCGGCCCTGCGGGAGAGCGAGAATCGCTACCGCCTGCTGGCCGAAAACTCTAACGATCTGGTGTGCTTGCACGAGCCTGACGGGCGCTACTTGTATGTTAGTCAGTCCTCGCAGCCCCTCCTGGGCTATCACTACACCGAAATGGTCGGCCGCGACCCTTACGAGTTTCTCCACCCTGAAGATCGCGATCGCATCCAAAGAGAAGCTCGCGAGCAAGCGGTGGCGGGCTTCTTCTCGGTCCCGGTAACCTACCGCATGCGCACCAAGTCGGGGGCCTACATTTGGTTTGAAACCCTCACAAAGCCTATCCTCGACGAGTGCGGCCGCGTCGCGCGCCTGCAGACAACCTCCCGAGATATCACCGAGCGCATTAAAGCCCAAGAGCTACTCGTGTACGAAGCCCGTCACGATCGCCTGACGGGCCTTCCCAATCGCGCATTTTTAATCGAGCGACTAGAGCTGGCGCTGCAGCTACTCAAGCGCAAACCACAACGGCAATTTGCACTGTTGTTTTTAGACCTCGATCGCTTCAAGGTCGTTAACGACAGCCTCGGTCACCTGGTGGGCGACCGGGTACTGGCGGCGATCGCCGCTCGGCTGCACTGCTTTATCCGCAGCAGCGATTTAGCCGCCCGCTTGGGGGGCGACGAGTTTGTTCTGTTACTCTCGGCGGTGACGGGCATCGAGGCGGCCGTGCGCGTCGCAGAACGCGTGGCAGCAGACCTAAGCGCCCCAATCGATCTCGACGGTCGCGAAATCGTTCTGGGTGCCAGCATTGGCGTCGCTCTAGGTAAACCCAGCTACGAGCGTGCAGAAGACATCCTGCGCGATGCGGATTTGGCCATGTATCGCGCTAA
This sequence comes from uncultured bacterium, assembly GCA_964435975.1. GTDB lineage: Bacteria > Cyanobacteriota > Cyanobacteriia > Cyanobacteriales > Rubidibacteraceae > CAYTBI01. The sequence continues at coordinate 2,131 of CAYTBI010000019.1, read as the reverse complement.
GTCGCGGGGTAGCAGCACCAATAAGATAGAAGTCTTCGATAATGTCTTGCACGCCCGAGCCCTCAAGCGGCTGCACCTGGAGAACGACCTGCGCCAGGCACTGCAACAAGATGAGTTTGTTGTCGAATACCAGCCGATCGTATCGCTGACAACCAGCCAAATTGTCAGCTTCGAAGCCTTGATTCGCTGGCAGCATCCCGAGCGAGGGCGCATTACCCCCGAGGAGTTCGTGCCCATTGCTGAAGAAACTGGCGCGATTGTCTCGATCGACCGTTGGGTTTTAAAAACAGCCTGCCAGGATCTTGCAATGTGGCACCAGCGCTACCCTCGAGCTGCGACCGTTAAAGTCGGCGTCAATTTGTGCGCTCGCGATTTGCACTCCCCCAATTTCTCGGCCGAAATCGAGCGCGTTCTCGAAGAGTCTGGCTTGCCCGGTCAGTATTTGACGCTCGAAATTACCGAGAGCATGCTCCTGGCCGATATCGAGCGCACGACCGCGTTGCTCGATCGACTCAAAGCACTGGGAGTTCGCATCAGTTTGGATGACTTTGGTACGGGCTACTCTTCGCTTGCCTACCTACACCAACTGCCTGCGAACAACTTGAAAATCGATCGCTCTTTTGTGAGTAGGGTGCCAAGCGATCGGCGCTCCTGCAAGATTATTGAGACCGTCATCGCCCTTAGCAATAGTTTGGGTATCGAGGCGATTGCCGAAGGCATTGAGACGCAGCAGCAGCTCGAGCTGCTCTCCGAGCTTGGGTGCGAACTCGGACAGGGATTTTACTTCGCCAAGGCTCTCTCGGCCGAGCGGGTTGGGAAGCTCTTGGATGGCAAAGAAATGGGTTGCAGCCGGCTTGCAACTTGCGATAATGCTTGAATTTCCGACCCCTAGCGATCGCCAAGTTTTCTGTGGCTTGCAGGTGCGGCTCCGAGCGCGGCCAACGCCCTCTAGAATGGAGTGCATGCAGGGAACATCCCATGACCGTAACCCGAGAGACTAAATCCGCGCCTTCGCCAGCGACCGCAGATGTTATCTTTCCAAGCGGCGAACCCTACAGCGACGAACCGCCTTTGGAAACCGAACGCCACCTGCAGCAGATGATCCTGCTGTTGAACTGTCTGAAGTGGTTGTGGCGCGATCGCGACGATTACTTCGCGGGTGGCAATCTCTCCATCTACTACAGCCCCCAGCAGCGCAAATCGGAGGACGTGCGCGGGCCGGATTTCTTCGTCGTTCTAGGAGCAGAGCGGCGGCCTCGTCGCAGTTGGACGGTTTGGGAAGAGGGCGGTAAGTATCCCAACATCATTGTCGAAATCCTCTCAGAGAGCACGGCTAATACCGACCGCAATTTGAAAAAAGACATTTACCAAAACATTTTCCGTACGCCCGATTATTTCTGGTTCGACCCAGATAGCCAGGAGTTGGAGGGGTTTCATCTGGTCGATGGCAAGTACCAACCTTTGGAGCCCAATGCCGAGGGCCGACTGTGGAGCGAACAGCTACAGCTATTGCTGGGCACTCGCGAGCAAAAACTGCGGTTTTTCAGCCCCGAGGGCAAATTGGTGCCAACAACAGAAGAGGTGGCTTTGCAGGAGAGCGAACGGGCCGAGCAGCAGCAACAGAGGGCCGAGCAGGCCGAAAAACGAGAAGCCCAGTCCGGACAGAAAGCTGCTCGCCTAGCCGAGCGCCTGCGGGCTCTGGGTGTCGATCCCGATGAAATATAGCTTTCGTCTGCGCGCGCAGAAGGCCGTTGTTACGTGTCAAATGACCATTCATTTGACATATTGGCATCAGTTACCGGGCAGTGTCGGGAAGTCAATTTTTAATCCCTAGGTTCAGTTGCGATCGGTTAGTATCAAACGCCACTGTCATTGGCGGGTTGGCGATCCTTGCTGACGAGCTCCGAGGGTATTGCCGTTATTGCATCCGAATCTAAAAAAGAGCTTGGGATGGGCGTGCGGGCATAGCCCTGAATGCCACCGACAAGGCACCCTTTATGATGGAGACACTACAGGTCAAGAAGAGCCCATGACCGTAACCCGAGAGACTAAATCCGCGTCTTCGCCAGCGACCGTAGATGTTATCTTTCCAAGCGGCGAACCCTACAGCGACGAACCGCCTTTGGAAACC